>NZ_CP047176.1:1969434-2625912 GCF_009834225.1 Rathayibacter sp. VKM Ac-2759 | reverse complement strand
GCGTCGAGCAGGATCGAGCTCTCGGCGAGCGCGGTCACGATCAGCACGGTGAGCACCAGGACGGGCCAGACGTGCACGACCGCCTTCCGCTCAGAGGCGATCAGCCAGGAGCGCCACAGCGCCAGCCCGACGAGGACGAGGAACAGCACGACCCCGACGACGCCGACCTGCAGGGCGACGTCGAAGACCGCGTTGAGGCTCGACGAGTGCGGGCGGCCGGAGAGGTAGTCGATGGCGGTGAACGGGTACAGGTCGGTGCGCCAGTAGCCCACCCAGCCCCAGCCGATGATCGGGGCGAGGTCGAAGAACCGTCCGACCTGCTCCCACAGCCTGACCCGGAACTCGAACTCGCTGCCCGCGTTGAGCAGATCGATCACGCGCGAGCGGAAGATCCACGCCGTCAGCGCGGCGGCGAGAGCGATGCCCAGCGTCACGTACTGGCGGGTGCGCCGCTGCGTGCCGTCGCCGCGCCGCACCCAGCGCAGCGCGAGCGCGACGACCGCCGCCACCACGAGCACTCCCGCGCTGACGGCGGAGCGGGTGAACAGGAGGGTCAGCGCGGCCAGGACGATGGAGGCGACGGCGGGGCCGCGGGCGAGCGAGCGGGTCACGAGCTCGATCGAGAACGTGACGATCGCGAGCAGGCAGACCAGGCCGAGCTGGTTCCGCGTGCCGACGAGGCCCTGGATCGGTCCGCCCGACGCGAGCAGGCCCTCGACGCCGAGGAAGCGCAGGGGGCGGTCGATCAGCACGCCCGCCAGCACCTCGACGGCGAGCGAGGCGATCAGGACGACCCGCATCACATCGCCGACCGCGCGGATGATCTGGATGATGTCGCGCGTCAGACCGATCGCGATCGCGAGGAACGCGAGGGCGAACTGGTACGCGACGCTCGAGACGGTCGCCCACTGGTACCCGCTCCAGAGCACGCTCAGCCCGATCCAGCCGAGGAAGACCAGGATGCTCGTGGGCAGCAGCCCCTCCCAGTCGAGCGTCCCGCGACGCAGGACCAGCATCCCGCCGGCGAGGATCGTGAGCGTCGTGATCGCGGCGATGTAGCCGGGCCAGCCGAGGACTCCGCGGACCGCGGGGGCGCAGAGCACGGCGACGAGCGAGGTCTGCGCGAGCGCCGCGGCGAACTGCGGGGAGACCAGCGCGTCCGCGAGGGACGCCGGGAGCGCGGACGGCGTCCGGCGGCTCATCGTCCGGAGCGCTCGACGGCGAGGGGGATCGGCTCGGCGGTGAGCGCGTCCTCCGTCTCGTTCGCCGGCTGCTTCGTCAGGACCGCGAGCGCGACGAGGAGCAGCCAGCCGCCCTCGATCAGGATGCGGCTCTCGAAGAGCGACTGCGCGAGCAGGGCGACGACGATCAGCAGGGGTGCGAGCGAGGTCGCCGAGTAGGGGAGCGTCGAGGTGGCGCTGCGGCGGGGGCGGTCGACCGCGCGGAACCAGGAGCGCCAGAGCGTCGAGGCGGCCAGCGCGACGAAGAGGACGAGCCCGACGATCCCGAGCTGGAACCACACGTCGAGCCAGGCGTCGTGCGCCTGCAGGTAGAGCACGCCCTTGCGCTCGGCGAGGGTGTCGAACGGAGCGGCCCACGGGGCCCAGTAGCTGACCCAGCCCCAGCCGAGCACCGGGCGCTCGGAGGCGAGCCCCCAGACGGCGCGCCAGATGTCGAGCCGGCCGGTCGCGTCGTCGCTCTTGCCGAGGAGCCCGAGCAGCGCGCTCCAGCCGACGATCGTGCCGGCCACCGCGACGACGGCGACGCCGAGCGCGGCGAGGTAGACCGGACGGCGCCCCGACTCCCCGCGGCGCCGTGCCCAGAGCGCGAAGCCCAGAGCCAGGGCGACCGCGACGATGCACAGCAGCACGGTGGAGGAGCGGGTGAGCAGGAGCGTGGCGGCGAAGAGCACGACCCAGATCGCGCCCCAGCGTCGGCCGATGCTGCGCGCGGCCAGCTCGATCGCCACGACGATCAAGCCGAGCAGCGCGACGAAGCCCAGCAGGTTGCGGTTGCCGACGACGCCCTGGATCGGCCCGCCCGTGAAGAGATCGGCGAGCGACCAGTAGAACGCGTCGGGGATGCGGCCGGCCGGCAGGTCGATGACCAGCGGGAGGACGGGCCGGCGGACGACGACCGCGATCACCAGCTCGAACAGGAGGGAGAGGCCGACCGTGATCCGCAGCGCCCGCCCCAGGGCGGTGACGAAGGAGCCGGTGCCGAGTGTCAGGGCGAGCACCACGCCGCCGAAGGTGGTCGCCAGCTGCGCGACGACCCCGATCGCGCTGGCTCCGGGGTAGGCCGACCAGAGCAGGGACAGCACGGCGAGGGCCAGGAACGCGACCAGCGACTTCGGGGTCCGGCTCCAGCGCAGGCGCGGCTTCTCGCGGATCACCAGGACGGTGAGAGCGACGAGGAGCGAGGCGACGACGACCCCCCAGCCCCACCAGCCGAGGAGGTTCCGCAGCGCCTGACCGCCCACCATGACCGTGAGCACCGCCACCGCGAGTGCTCGAGGAGCAGCGGGCGCGGCGCGACGGATCATGGCGATCAGTCTAGGGAGCGCGGGGGCCGGGCCGGCTCAGACGAACGCCGCGCTGCCGGTGATGGCACGCCCGACGATCAGCGTGTTCATCTCGCGCGTGCCCTCGTACGAGTAGAGCGCCTCCGCGTCGGCGAAGAAGCGCGCGACGCCGTAGTCGAGGACGATGCCGTTGCCGCCCATGACCTCCCGGCACCACGCCACCGTCTCGCGCATGCGGCTCGTCGTGTACGCCTTCGCGAGGGCCGAGTGCTCGTCGCGCTGCTCGTCGTCATCGAGCATCTCGGAGACGCGGGTCGCGAGGGCGATGCTCGCGGTGATGTTGCCGATGCTCTTGACCAGCAGGTCCTGGACGAGCTGGTGCTCGACCAGCGGCTTGCCGAACTGCACCCGCTCCTTCGCGTAGCGCAGAGCCGCGTCGTAGGCGCCGATCGCGACTCCGATGGCCTGCCACGCGACCTCGGCGCGCGTCAGGCGCAGCACCTTGGCGGTGTCGCGGAAGGAGTTCGCGCCCTGCAGGCGCAGCGACTCCGGCACCACCACGCCCTCGAGCACGATGTCGGCGTTCTGCACCGTGCGGAGGCTCTGCTTGCGCGCGATCGCGGTCGCGCGGTACCCGGGAGTGGCGGTGGGGACGAGGAAGCCCTTCACCTGGCCGTCGGCGAGGTCCTTCGCCCAGATCACCGTCACGTCGCTGAAGGTCGCGTTGCCGATCCAGCGCTTGGCGCCGTCGAGGATCCAGGAGTCGCCCTCGCGGCGGGCGGTGGTGCGCAGCCCCTGCGCCGAGTCGGAGCCCGACTGCGGCTCGGTGAGGCCGAAGGCCCCGATCACCTCGCCGGAGGCGAGCTTCGGGAGCCACTCGGCGCGCTGCTCGGGGGAGCCGGCGACGCCGACGGTCCCCATCACCAGTCCGTTCTGCACGCCGACGTAGGTCGCGATGCCCGCATCGACCCGGCCGAGCTCGAGCGCCACCCAGCCGCGGAACACGGCCGAGTTCTCGATCGCCCGGGTCTCGGGCCACGAGAGGCCGACGACCCCGGTCGCGTGGATGCCGGGGATCAGCTGCCGGGGGAACTCCGCGCGCTCCCAGTAGTCGTCGGCGATCGGGCGCACCTGCTCCTCGAGGAACGCGCGGACGCCGACGAGGAGCTGCTTCTCGTCGGCGGTGAGCCGCCCCTCGAAGCCGTAGAAGTCGGCCGCCAGGATCTCGAAGGTGGTGCTGTCCATGCGTGATCGCTCCATTGCTCTCGTGGCGCATCGTCGGGTGCCGGAGGAGCGGCGGCGATGCGGCGTTGCTCCAGCGTACGAAGGCGGAGCGGGAGCGCCATGCGCGCTGGCGGAGAGCGCCAAGAGGGTCGCTCCCCTCGGCGGTCGCCCTTGTAGATCCTGCTAGCGTCGGGGCGGAGCGGCCCCGGCGCGCGGCTCCGACCCCACTCCACGACGGAAGGCGGCCGCACCGTGTTCATCCCGATCGGCAACACCCCCCGCGACTACGCCTGGGGCTCGCTCACCGGCATCTCGGAGGCGCTCGGCACCCCGGCGTCCGGCTCGCCCGAGGCGGAGCTCTGGCTGGGCGCGCACCCGGGCTCCCCGTCGCGGATCCTCGATCCCGCCTCCGTCGGCGCCTCGACGCTCGCGGAGTTCGTCGCGCACGATCCGGAGGCGGCGCTCGCCGGAGTGCAGGGCTCGGTCGATCCGGTCTCGGGTGCCCCGCGTCTGCCGTTCCTGCTCAAGATCCTCGCGGCCGGCGGCCCGCTCTCGCTGCAGGCGCACCCCTCGTCCGAGACGGCGCGGCGCCGTTTCGTCGAGGAGGACGAGGCCGGGATCCCGCGCGACGCCGCGCACCGCAACTACAAGGACCCGTTCCACAAGCCCGAGCTGATCTACGCGCTCAGCGAGAGCTTCGACGCGCTCTGCGGCTTCCGCGAGCTCGACGGCACGCGGGCGCTCCTCGCCGAGCTCGCGGGGCGCGCCTCCGGGGCCGACGCGGAGGCGATCACGGCCTTCGCGAGCACCCTCGAGGGCGACCCGGGCGAGGCGCTCCGTCGCGCCGTGACCTGGCTGCTCGACGGCGGTGACCGGGCGGAGGTGGCGGCGCTCGTGACCGCCGTGGTCACCGCCTCCGCGGACGACGACCGGCTCGAGGCCGCCACCGTGCGCGATCTCGCCGAGAGCTACCCGGGCGACCCGGGGATCGCCCTGTCGCTCCTGCTCAACCGGGTGCGCCTCGCGCGCGGCGAGGTGCTGTACCTCCCGGCGGGGAACATCCACGCCTACCTGCTCGGAACGGGCGTCGAGCTGATGGCCGCCTCCGACAACGTGCTGCGCGGCGGGCTGACCCCCAAGCACATCGACGTCCCCGAGCTGGTCGACGTGCTCGAGTTCTCGCCGCTGCCCGTTCCGTACCTCGAGCCGGAGGCGCCCGCCCCGGGGCTGCGCGTCTACCGCCCCGACGTCCCCGACTTCGTGCTCGCGGTCGTCGAGCCGGTGTCGGAGGAGCCCGTCGAGGTCCCGCTGAGCGGCCCCGCCATCGCCATCGCGACCGCGGGCTCGTTCACGCTGCGCGGCGCGGAGGGGGAGTCGCGCGTCGAGCGCGGCGGGAGCGTCTACATCACCCCGTCGGAGCGGTCTCTCGCCGTGACCGGCAGCGGCACGCTCTTCATCGCGACGGTCTGACCCCTCGCCCGGCTCCGCTCAGGACGCCTCGGCGCACGCGAAGGTGCGGCGGTAGGCCGCCGGGGTCGTCTGCAGCACCCGCACGAAGTGGTGGCGCATGACGGCGCCGGTGCCGAAGCCGACCCGCCCGGCGATGGTCTCCAGCGGCAGATCGCTCTCCTCCAGAAGCTGCTGGGCGCGCAGCAGGCGCTGGCGGTTCAGCCAGGCCAGGGGAGTGGTGCCGAGGTCGGCCCGGAACCGGCGCGCGAAGGTGCGCGGCGACATCAGGGCGCGGCGCGCGAGGACGTCGATCGTGAGGTCCTGGTCGAGGTTGTCGAGCATCCAGTCGGTGACGCCGGCGAACGAGTCGGCGCGCACCTCGGCGATCGGCGTGCGGATGTACTGCGCCTGCCCGCCGTGCCGCTGCGGAGGCACCACCATCCGCCGGGCGACCACGTTGGCCACCGCGGCGCCGAGCTCCTCGCGGACGATGTGCAGCGACGCGTCGATCCCGGCGGCGGTGCCGGCGCTGGTGACGATGCGGCCCTCCTGGACGAAGAGCACATCGGGGTCGACCCGCACCGAGGGATACCGCTGCGCAAGCTCGTCGGCGTGCATCCAGTGCGTCGTCGCCCGCCGCCCGTCGAGCAGTCCGGCCTGCGCGAGCGTGAACGCACCGCTGCAGACGCTGAGGATCCACGCGCCCCGAGCGTGCGCCCGGCGCAGCAGCGCGAGCACCCGCTCGTCGACCGGCCCGATCAGGTGGGCGGGGACGGCGATGAGGTCGGCGCCCTCCGCGGCCTCGAGGCCCTCGGTGATGACCATGTCGAAGCCGAGGCTCGTCCGGACCGGACCGGGGTCGGCGGTGACGATCGTGAAGTCGAAGGCCGGGCCGCCGCTCTCGCTCCGGTCGATGCCGAACACCTCGCAGACGACCCCGAACTCGAACGGCGCGAGGTCGGGCAGGGCGACGAGGGCGACGGAACGCAGCATGGCGGCAGGATAGTGCCACCCATCGTCTTCCTGCCACATCGGACGGTTCGCCGGGCGCCGATAGGGTGGCTCCGGCGCGCGGCGCGGGCGCCCGACAGCGAGGAGAAGCGCATGGCATGGCTGGTCACCGGGGGAGCCGGGTACATCGGGGCGCACGTGGTGCGCGCCTTCTCGGAGCAGGGCATCGACCCCGTCGTCATCGACGACCTCTCCTCGGGGCACGAGTCGTTCGTCCCCGAGGGCGTGCCGTTCCACCGCGGCTCGATCCTCGACGAGGCCCTGCTCGACCGCGTCTTCGCCGAGCACTCGATCGAGGGCGTCGTGCACGTCGCGGGCTTCAAGTACGCCGGCGTGTCGGTGCAGCGCCCCCTGCACACCTACGAGCAGAACGTGACGGCGACGATGCGGGTGCTCGCGGCGATGGAGCGGGCGGGAGTGTCGTCGATCGTCTTCTCGTCGAGTGCGGCCGTCTACGGGGCCGTCGACGTCGACCTCGTCACCGAGCAGACTCCGAAGAGCCCCGAGTCGCCCTACGGCGAGACGAAGCTGATCGGCGAGTGGCTGCTGGCCGACGCGGGCCGGGCGCACGGAGTGCGCCACTCCTCGCTGCGCTACTTCAACGTCGTCGGCTCCGGCTACCCGGACGTGTACGACACGAGCCCGCACAATCTCTTCCCCCTCGTCTTCGAGGCGCTGCTCGCGGGGCGCACCCCGCGGATCAACGGCGACGACTACCCCACTCCGGACGGCACCTGCGTCCGCGACTACATCCACGTGGCCGATCTCGCACTCGCGCACGTCGCCGCGGCGCGCCGCCTCTCGGCCGGCGAGCCGATCGATCCGGTCTACAACCTCGGGAGCGGCACCGGCGCCTCGGTCGGCGAGATCATGCGCGCGATCGCCGACAGCACCGGCATCGCGTTCACTCCCGAGGTCGCCCCGCGACGCCCGGGCGACCCGCCCCGCATCGTCGCCTCGGGCGAGAACGCGGCCCGCGATCTGGGCTGGGAGATGCGCCACTCCCTCGCCGAGATGGTCGAGAGCGCCTGGCGCGCGCGCAGCGGCGCGACGGCCTGACGCCGCCCGCGAGATCGGACACGGTCTCGACACGCCGGTGTGTCGTGAACCCTCCACGGAGGGTTGAGGGTTTATGGTCCGCGACTTGACCTCAGCGAATGACACCGGTGTAATTACCTTGGCGGCAGCTCCGGTGAGGAGCGGCATGCCGAGCATCGGACGCAGGCGGGCAGGAGACGGTATGGCGATGACCGACGATCTCTCCGGGGAACCGCGTCGCAGCGGCGTGCCCGGGCGCACCGGAGTCCCCGAGGACTGGTTCGTCGACCCCGTCCGGCTCGGCGTCCCCGGCGTCCGCCCCGGCATCGACACCGAGACCGAGGCGCCCGGCGGCGCCCTCTCGTGGCAGGTCGACTCGCTCTGCGCACAGACCGACCCCGAGGCCTTCTTCCCCGAGAAGGGCGGCTCGACCCGCGACGCCAAGAAGATCTGCACCTCGTGCGAGGTGCGCGCGCAGTGCCTCGAGTACGCCCTCGAGAACGACGAGCGCTTCGGCATCTGGGGCGGCCTCTCCGAGCGCGAGCGCCGCAAGCTCCGACGCCGAGCCTGAGTTCCGCCCTCCCGGCGGGACACGCGATGCCGAGGCATCTCTTCTTCGCCCTCCCGGCGGGACACGCGATGCCGAGCCATCGCGTGCTTCGCCTAGAGGCGGGGCGTGCGGTGCGACTCGAGGCGCGGCTCGCCCCTCAGGTGGCTGTGGCGTCGCGGACGCGTGGGCTGGCCGGCGTTTCTCCTCTCGATCGTGAGCGCAGGGGGAGAGGCGGCGGAGGGCGGCGAGCCGCAGGCGGGCCCGCGGTCGCCATCGCCTAGGGTGGTCCGCGATGTATCCACGAGTCACCGCCGTCCTCGTCGCGCGCAACGGCGCGGCGTACCTCGAACGAACCCTCGCGGCGCTGCGGGCGCAGACCCGCCGACCCGACGCGACCGTGTTCGTCGACGGCGGCTCGCGGGACACGACGGGGGAGCTGCTCTCGGGCTGGGGTCCGAACCAGCTCGTCCAGGTGGCCGAGAACCTGCCGTTCGGGCAGGCCGTCGGGCGAGCGGTGCGGGTGATGCAGCCCCCGGCCGGCGACGACGAGTGGCTGTGGCTGCTCGCGCAGGACTCGGCCCCCGAGCCCGGCGCCCTCGCGGCACTGCTCGGCGCGGTCGAGGTCGCTCCCTCGGTCGCGGTGGCTGGGCCGAAGGTCATGGACTGGACGCGCTCGGGCTACATCCGCAGCTACGGCGAGTCGATCACGCGCTACGGCACGACCGTCCACCTCGTCGAGGACGAGCTCGACCAGGGACAGCACGACGCGACGCCCGATGTGCTCGCCGTCGCGGCGGGCGGCATGCTCGTCCGCCACTCGCTCTGGGAGGAGCTGGGCGGCTTCGACCCCGGACTCCCCGTCGTCGACGACGCTCTCGACTTCTCGATCCGCACCCGCCTCGCCGGTCACCGCGTGAGCCGCGTGCCCGACGCCCGGGTCACCACCGCCCGCATCGGGCTCCAGCGCCCCGACGGCCGCCGCATCGACAGCGGCGAGCGTCGGCGCGCGCGCCAGCACCGGACCGCGCAGCTCCACCGCCGGCTCGCGTACGCGCCCGTCGCCCTGCTCGTTCTGCACTGGCTGTCGCTGGTGCCGCTCGCCGTCGGCCGCGCCGTCGTCCGCCTGCTGCGCAAGCAGCCCGGCCTCGTGGGAGGCGAGCTGCTCGCCGCCGTCGTCGTCGCGTTCGGCGCCACCAAGGTGCTCCGGGCCCGCCGCCTGCTCCGCTCCTCGAAGAACGTGGGCTGGAAGGCGATCGCGCCTCTGCGGATCCCGCTCGACGTGGTCCGCCAGCTCCGCTCGGTCCGGCACGACGCGGTCCGCGTCCAGGCCAGCCGCGAGCGCCACCCGCTGCAGTTCTTCCAGGGCGGGGGAGTGTGGATCGTGCTCGTCGCGGCCCTCGCGGGCCTCGTGCTCTACACGCCGCTCATCGCCGCGACCGCGATCAGCGGGGGCGGGCTCCTCACGCTCTCGCCCACGGTCGGCGAGCTCTGGCAGAACGCGGCCTACGGCTGGCGCGACCTCGGCGCCGGCTTCATCGGCGCGGCGGACCCCTTCGCGGCCGTCCTCGCGGTCCTCGGCTCGCTGACCTTCTGGGCCCCGAGCTTCTCGATGGTCCTCCTCTACCTCACGGCGCTGCCGCTCGCCGCGATGGGGGCGTGGCTGATGATCGCGCGGATCACTCCGCGGCCGATCGCACGGGCCGTCGGGTCCCTCGTCTGGATCCTCGCCCCGGCCTTCTTCGCCGCGCAGTCCGACGGGCGCCCGGCCGCGATCCTCGTGCACGTGCTGCTGCCCTGGCTCTTCTTCGCCGGCTTCGGCGCCTACCGCTCCTGGTCCTCCTCCGCGACCGCCTCGATCCTCGCCGCGGTCGTCGTCGCCTGCGCGCCGATCCTGGCGCTGCCGCTGCTGGCCGTCTGGATCGTCGTGCTCGCGACCGCCGGCCGCCGCATCGGCCGCTTCGCCGGTCTGCCGATCCCGGGGCTGGCCCTGCTGTTCCCGATCATCGTCGCGCAGGGCGGGCGCGGCGACTGGTTCGCGATCCTCGCCGACCCGGGGGTCCCGCTCGCCTCGGCGCGGGTCGACCTGTTCTCGCTCCTCGCGGGCTTCCCCTCGCAGTTCACGGACGGCTGGCTCGGCTTCCTCCAGAACCTCGGCATCTCGGAGGCGGCCGCGCCGATCGCGACGGCCGTGCTGATCCTGCCCCTGATCGTGGCCGCCCTGGCCTCCCTCCTGCTCCCGAACAATCTCTCGGCGCTCGGCGGAGTCGGCGTGGCCGCCCTCGGCCTCGTCACTGCGACGCTCGCGCAGGGCCTCCAGGTCGCGACCAGCGGATCGGAGTCGGTGGCGGTCTGGAGCGGCACGGGTCTCAGCCTCTACTGGCTCGGGCTCGTGATCGGCTTCTCCCTCTCGGTCGCCGCTCTGCCCTCGTTCCGCCTCGTCCCGGCCCTGGTCGTCACGGCCGCCACGATCGTCGCCGTCGCCCCGCTGGCGATCGCCTTCCCGAACGGGGAGAGCGAGGTCTCGACCACGTCGGACCGCTCGCTGCCGGCGTACGTCGCGGCGGAGGCGCAGAACGACCCCCGGGTCGGCACGATCGTGCTCGTCCCCCAGGCAGACGGCGGCATCCTCGCCCGCCTCGAGCGCGGAGCAGGCGCGACACTCGACCAGCAGTCCACCCTCGCCGCGACCGGCGCCGAGAGCACCGACGCGATCGACGAGCTCGCCGGCAACCTCGTCTCGCGCACCGGTTTCGACGTCGACTCCGCTCTCGACGAGCTGGGCATCCGGTTCGTGGTGCTGACGGACCCCGCCGGAGCCGAGGTCGGCGACGCCGCCTCGGCCGTCCGCTCCCGCGCCGCCGTCTCGCTCGACGGGAACGCGGCCTTCTCGGCCGTCGGCGACACGCGCTACGGCCTCCTCTGGAGCGCGGTCGACGACGACGGCGTCCGGGCCGATCCCGCCCCGAGCGGAGTGGTCGGTCCCTTCGGCATCGCCTACACGATCGGCGTCCTCCTCGTCTTCCTCGTCGCCCTCCTCCTCGCGGTGCCGACCGGACTGTCCCTCGAGCGCGCCCGCTCAGGCGGTGCCGTCGCCGGGATCGACGACGAACCGGGCGAAGCGACCGGCCAGTTCGACGACGGGAACGACGATGTCTGATCCGACCGACCAGGAGACCACGGCGGAGGCCGCGCCCGAGAGCCGCCCGAAGCGCGCCGACCGCCGCAAGCAGGAGTCCGCCCCGGCGACCCGGAAGGCGCCGTCCGCGGCGCGCCGCCGCCGGTCGGCACTGCGCGCGACGGCAGGAGCCGCCGGTCTCGCGATCGCGGCCGCCGCGGTCGTCCTCCCGCAGGTCCTCCCTCTGCCCGAGGTGAGCCGCGCCGCCGAGGGCGTCGTGGTCAGCCCTGTCGCCGCCGACGGCGCCCTCGTCTGCACCGGAGACCTCATCGACGCCGGCGAGCCCGAGGAGCTGCGCTCCTTCGGCGGCTCGGCGACCGCCGTGTGGCCGTCCGACTCGGTGTCGGGCTCCACCGCGCTGACCGAGGCGGACGTGGCCGACCCCGGCTCCGGCATCGACGGGCTGAGCGTCCCGGCCGAGTCCGACCCGACTCCGGGCGGAGTGACGACCCAGTCGATCGCGAACGAGTCGGTCTCGGGTCTGTCGGCTCACGGCTGCGCCGAGCCGACCGCCGACAGCTGGATCGTCGCCGGATCGACCGACGTCGGCCGCACCTCCGTCCTCGTGCTCGCCAACGCGAGCGAGGTCGCGGCGACCGTCGACCTCACCCTCTACGGCGAGCAGGGGCTCGTGTCGGCCACGGGCGCGACCGGAGTCGTCGTGCCGGCGGGGGCGGTCCGCACGCTGCCCCTCGCCGGGCTGGCGCCCGACGTCGTCCAGCCCGTCGTCCGCGTGACGGCCCGCGGCGGCGAGATCGCTGCGAGCCTGCAGTCCACCGCGATCTCGGGCCTGACGCCCGAGGGCGTCGAGACCTCGTCCCCCTCCGCGGACCCGTCGACGGTCACGGTCGTCTCGGGATTCACGGTCGCCTCGCCCCCCGCCGACACCGCGAGCGACGACGGCAGCGGAGGAGCGGGCGCCCCGGTGCTGCGGATCCTCGCCCCCGGTGACGCCGACAGCACCGTCTCGATCGAGGTCGCGAACGAGGACCCGAGCGGACTCGGCACCTCGACCCAGGTCGTGGTGGCCGCCGGACGCGTCGGCGAGGTCCCTCTCACGGGGCTGGCCGACGGCTCGTACCGGGTGACCCTCTCCTCCGACCAGCCCGTCGTCGCCGCCGGGCGCTCGACCTCGACCGGCTCCGCGGGGACGGACTTCGCGTGGTTCGCCTCGGGGACCTCGACCTCCGTGCCCTTCGGCGTCGGGAACACGGGCGAGGCGGGCGCGCGACTGCACCTCGCGAACGCGAGCGACTCCTCGGCGTCGGTCGTGATCGAGTCGGCCTCCGGCTCGCGCACGCTCGAGATCGGGCCGTACGCGGCGGCGTCGACCGAGCTCGGGACCGACTCGGTCGTCGTCTCGAGCGACCAGCCGGTGCAGGCCTCCGTCTCGATCGCGAACGAGGGGCGGATCGCGTCGTACCCGGTCGTGCCGCCCGGGCCGCTCTCGTCCCCGGTGACGGTGTACTCGCACTGAGGCGGGAGCCGGTCGGACCGGCCGCTGCCGTCAGTGGTGGCGGAAGCGGTCCGGGGAGATGTCCCACGGGTCGCGGCCGAGCAGCTCGGCGACCGCGCGGAACACATAGCTCTCGATGAGCATCCGCTGGTGCCAGTCGTCGCGCCGGTGCAGCTTGGCGAGCCGCTCGATGGGCACGCGGTAGAGCGTGATGCGCCGCGCGGCGTGGTCCACGCGCCACCGGGCGATGCCCGTGCCGTGCAGTCGCGCCGGGTCGACGTCGGGCGTCGTGGCGACGTCGACGTGGATGCCGGCCAGCTCCTCCGGCCACAGGCCGCGGAGGTAGTCGATGGCCGAGCCGATCGTCATCTCGAAGAAGTCGGTGCGGGTCTGCAGCGGCGGCAGGTGCGGTCCGGTGACCTGGCCGCGGATGCCGCGCCCGTGCCTGTCCCGCGATCCGCTGCGCAGAGTGGTCGCCTGACGAGCGGTGGAACGACGAGCGCGGGGCATGCGCCAAGCCTATGCGCCTGGGAGCCGGTGCCTCCCGGGCCCTTGCTACTCTGAGCCCGATGAACGGGCAGGGCGCGGCGGACCACGAGCGCCTGTGCTCGCGCACCGGGTGCCGCTCCGACGCCACCGTGACCCTCACGTACGACTACCGCGACTCGCTCGTGGCCGTGGGCCCCCTCAGCCCGGCACCCGACCCGCACGGCTACGACCTCTGCGCCGAGCACGACCGTCGACTGCTGGTGCCGCGGGGCTGGCGCACGGTGCGCTACAGCGAGCCGTCGCCTCCGACGGGCTGATCGAGGGGCCGGGCGGGCTCGCGCTCGGGGAATCCGCGCGGCGCGTCGGCGAGCACCGGCGCGAGACGACGGAGCCGCTGATCGGCGAGGCCGAGCGCACGGGCCTCCCGAGCCCGTCGCAGGGCGGCCACGCCGAGCAGGAACTCCTCGGCCGGCGCGTCCGGCAGCGGGGAGACGAACGCCGAGGCCTCCTGGGCGAGCGAGGCCGCCAGCTGCGAGCGCGACGGCTCGGTCATCCGTCCGCGCTGGCGCAGGTACTGCGCGAGTCGCCGCGCCAGGGCGTCCGGGAGGCGCGCCACGTCCGCGGTCGCGGCCCAGCCCCGCAGCGGCGCCGGCACCTCGACCTCGAGCGGCTCCACCCGGGGGACGCGCTCGAGCTGGCTCCTGGTGCCCGCGAGGATGTCGCCCAGACGGCGCGACTGCCGCGAGAGCAGCCCGACCACCGCGGCGAGCCCGCCCAGCGTCATCACGATCTCGAGCACCCCGGTGAGACCGCGGACGAGGGCGTGCCGGAAGCCGATCGCGCCGCCGTCGTCGCGGACGATCCGCGCACCGACCGCGAGCTTGCCGAGCGAGCGACCGCGGGTGGCCGTCTCGACGACGACCGGGACGACGACGACCGAGACGACGAGCGCCGCGATCGCGACGGCCGCGAGGGCCGCCTCGTCGAGGCCTCCCTCGCCGGCGAGGGAGGCGACCAGGTAGAACAGACCGAAGGCGAGCACCAGCTCGGCGAGCAGGTCGATGATCGCTCCGGAGGCGCGGAGCACGAACGAGGTCACCGGGACGTCGAGCGCGATCGCCTCGCCGGTGATCAGACCGGACTCGCCGTCGTCGTCCATCGGTTCCTCCCGGTCGGTCCTGGGCCGCGGCCGAGAAACAGTCGCGGCTATCATCTCAACAGATGGACATCGACGCTCTCTCGGCCGCGCGCAGCGCTCAGTGGACGCGCCTGGACGAGCTCTCGCGCAAGCGCCGGCTGAGCGGGAACGAGGCGGACGAGCTCGTCGAGCGCTACCAGTCGGCGTCCGCCGATCTCGCCGCCATCACCTCCACCGCGGGCTCCACGGCGGTCGGCACCCGGCTCGCCGTCTCGCTGTCGCGGGCGCGCGGCCGCCTCACCGGCACCGGCGACGAGCCCCTGGCGGCCGTCTCGCGCTTCGTCGTGCTGTCGCTGCCGGCGGCGCTGTACCGCCTCCGCTGGCTGACCCTCGCGGTCGCGCTGGCGACGGCCCTGGTCGCCACGCTGTACGCGGTGTGGATCCTCGGCGACCCTCGTCTGCTCGCGTCCCTCGGCGACGACGAGGAGCTGCGCCGCTTCGCGCAGAACGACTTCATCGACTACTACTCCGAGAACCCGGCGGCCTCGTTCGCGGGCCAGGTCTGGACGAACAACGCCTGGATCGCCGCCCAGTGCGTCGCCTTCGGCATCGTCGGCGTCTACGTGCCGTACATCCTGCTGCAGAACGCGCAGAACCTCGGCACGTCGATCGCGGTGATGTTCCACGTGGGCGAGGGCGACACGTTCTTCCTCTACATCGCTCCGCACGGCCAGCTCGAGCTGACGGCCGTCTTCGTCGCGGCGGCGGCGGGCCTGCGCATCTTCTGGGCCTGGATCGCTCCGGGCCCGCGGACCCGGGGTCAGGCCCTCGCCGAGGACGCGCGGAGTCTCTTCACGGTCGCGATCGGACTGGTCTTCGTGCTGCTGGTGTCGGGAGTGATCGAGGGCTTCGTGACCCCGGCTCCGTGGCCGTGGTGGCTCAAGATCGGCATCGGGGCGGTCGCGCTCGGTGCGTTCCTGGTCTACACGGTGGTCGTCGGCCGCCGTGCCGCGCGGGCCGGCGAGACGGGCGACCTCGACCGCTTCGGCGCGGGCTCCCGCAGCATCGCCGAGAGCTGAGTCGCGGCCTCAGAGCCGCCCGGCGGCCTTCAACGCGATGTAGCGGTCGGCGAGGAGCGGGGGGAGCCGCTCGGGACTCCCGAGGACGACGTCGCCGCCGAGCCGGCGCACGGCCGCGGCGAGGCGGTCGGAGTCGGTGAGGGAGCGCTGGGCCGCGGCGGCCGTGTAGACGGCGCTGCGGTCGCTGCGATCGGCGGCCAGCTCGACCAGCTCGGGATCGAGGGCGCAGGCGACGACGACGGTGTGCTGCCGGGTGAGCTGGGGGAGGACGGCGAGCATGCCCTCGGCCGAGCCGACGGAGTCGAGCGCGGTCAGCAGGACGACGAGGGAGCGCTGCGAGGCGAGAGTGCGCACCTGGGCGGGGACGGCGGACCAGTCGGTCTCGAGGAGCTGCGGCTGGACGGGGGCGAGAGCGTCGACCACGCGGCCGAGGACCTCCGTGCCGGTCGCGCCGTGGACGCGGGCGCGCCGCGTCCGGTCGAAGGCGAGCACGTCGACGCGGTCGCCCGCCGAGGCGGCGAGGGCGGCGAGCAGGAGCGACGCCTCGATCGCGGTGTCGAGGCGCGGCTCGTCGTCGATGCGCGCCGCACTGGTGCGCCCGGTGTCGAGCACGAGGATCACCCTCCGGTCGCGCTCGGGCCGCCAGGTGCGCACCACGGGCTCGCGTCGGCGCGCGGTCGCACGCCAGTCGAGCGAGCGGACGTCGTCGCCGCGGACGTACTCGCGGAGGCTGTCGAACTCGGTCCCCTGGCCGCGGATCATCACGCTCGTGCGTCCCTCGAGCTCGCGGAGGCGCGCCAGTCTCGACGGCAAGTGCCGCCGCGAGCGGAAGGGCGGCAGCACGCGGATCACCGCGGGGGCGGCGAGGGTGGCCTGCCGGCCGGCCAGTCCGAGCGGCCCCTCCGAGCGCACCGTGACGTGCAGGGCCCGCCGCTCGCCGCGCCGGCGGGGCACGAGCACCGTCGTCACCGAGCGCCGCTCACCGGGCGGGAGGCGCAGCGGCGAACGGGTCGCGACCGCGCCCGCCGACGGCTCCCAGGCGTCGCGGACCATCCCGCGGATCCGCCTCCGGCCCGTGTTCGCGATCAGGAGGGCCGCCTCGGCCCGCTCGCCGAGGCGCACCCGGTCCGCGACCCGGCGCTCGACGACGACGGCGCGCGGCGATCCCGCGACCGCGAGGTCGACTCCGACGAGGACGAGCCAGAGCAGCAGCCAGAGCCCGAGCACGCCGAACGCGGTCTCGGCGCGCCCGCCGAAGAGGACGACCGGCACGAGACCGAGGAGCAGGACGAGGACGGAGCGCCCGGTGAGGTGCACGGCTCAGACCGGGACGCGGACCTGCTGGAGGATGCCGCCGAGGACCGCCTCCGTGCGCACGCCCTCGAGCTCGGCCTCCGGCTGGAGCTGGATGCGGTGCCGGAGGACGGGCAGCACCATCGCCTGCACGTGATCGGGGGTGATCGAGCTGTAGCCGTTGAGCCAGGCCCACGCGCGGGACGCGGCGAGCAGCGCTGTCGAGCCGCGGGGGCTCGCGCCGAGCTTCACGCTCGGGCTCTGCCGGGTGGCGCGCGCCACGTCGACGATGTAGCCGAGCACGTCGGGACCGGCGCCGACGCGGCGGACCGCCTCCTGGGCCGCGTGCAGGCGCGAGGCGTCGAGCACGGGGTGCACGCCCGCGGCGGCGAGGTCGCGCGGATCGAATCCGGCCGCGTGGCGCGCCAGCACCTCGACCTCGACATCGCGCGGCGGCACCTCGAGGACGAGCTTGAGGAGGAAGCGGTCGAGCTGCGCCTCGGGAAGCGAGTAGGTGCCCTCGTACTCGACGGGGTTCTGCGTCGCCGCGACGAGGAACGGATCCGGCAGCGCGAGCGTCCGCCCGTCGACGCTCACCTGGCGCTCCTCCATCGCCTCGAGCAGGGCCGCCTGGGTCTTCGGAGGCGTGCGGTTGATCTCGTCGGCGAGGAGCAGGTTCGTGAAGACGGGGCCCTCGCGGAACGCGAAGCCCGAGGTGGAGGCGTCGTAGACGAGCGAGCCCGTGATATCGCCGGGCATCAGGTCCGGGGTGAACTGCACGCGGCGCGTGTCGAGGCCGAGCGAGACCGACAGGGCGCGCACGAGCAGTGTCTTCGCGACTCCGGGGACGCCCTCGAGCAGCACGTGGCCGCCGGCGAGGAGCGCGATCAGCAGACCCGAGACGGCGCCGTCCTGGCCGACGACGGCGCGTCCGACCTCGGTGCGCACGCGGTCGAGCTCGACGCGCAGGTCGTCGTCTCCGATCGGCGGCAGGCCGGTCGGGGGGAGGGACGTGTCGCTCATCGGTGGGGGCCTTCCGGTCGGCGGTCGGGGTGCGTGGTCGAGGGGACGAGCGCGGCGCGGACGGCGCTCTCGAGGCGGAGGAGCTCGTCGGACGCCGACACGAGGGCCGCGTCGTCGGCGGGCAGATCGTCGACCAGGAGGCGGCGGACGGCGGCCGGGTCGCGGCCGAGGAGCTCGGCGGTGACCGGCACGATCTCGTCGACGCCGGCCGAGGGTGAGAGCCCGAGCGACGCGCCGACGCGGTGCAGCGTGCCGATCCGGAGGGCGTCGAGGGCCCGGAGCCGGGTGTCGCCGCGCGCGTAGAGCCGGGCGCGACCGCGCGCGGTCTCGCTCGCGTGCACGACGACGGGCAGCGGCTCGACGGCCAGGGGGCCGAAGCGGCGGCCGCGCCAGACGGCCGAGGCGACGAAGACGGCCACCAGCAGCAGGAGCGCCGGGGTCACCCAGCCCGGAGCGAGGTCGGCGGGGTCGGCGGCGGTCGAGCCGACCAGGTCGTCGAGCCCGACGCGGTACCAGACCAGCCGGTCCTCGGCGCCGAGCAGTCCCAGCGCGAGGGCCGCGCGGCCCTCCTCGTCGATCGTGCCGTTGCGCAGGAGGTCGGCGTCCCCGATCGCCGTGACGGGTGCACCTCCCGGGCCGGTGCCGGTGACCAGGGCGAAGGCGTCGTCGCCGGCCGGGAAGCAGCCGACCGCGTCGCCCTCGAGGATGCGGTAGGTGCTGCCGCCGGAGGGGATGCTCGCGGCGCGCTCGGCTGCGGGGAGCGAGCAGCGGGCCGGGAGGCTGCCCTCCTCCAGCGGGGCGCCGGCGAAGGCGGCCTGCGGCAGGAGGGCGTCGAGCGCGGCGCCGGTGGGCTGCACGAGGACGATCGCGCCGGCCGCGCCGCCGAGCCCCGCGTACTGCGACTCGTCCAGGACGGCGCTCGGGTCGTCGATCAGCAGGGTCGCGCCGTCGCCCGAGGCGTCGAGCGCGGTGCCGAGGTCGTCGGCGCGGACGACGTCGATCCCCTGCTCGCGCAGCACCTGGGCGAGCGCTCGCGCTCCGTCGGGAGCCGCGCTGTCGAGGTCGAGGTCGGGAGCGGGGGTCGGCGCGCCGGTCGCGACGGTGAGCAGGAGGGTGCCGACGGCCACCAGGGCGAGCAGCAGCGCCCACACGCGCCCGCGCCGCAGCAGCGCGCCGAGGGTCGGGCTCGTGACGTCAGCGGTCGAGGTCATCGGCGCGGGGCGAGGGACGCGAGCGGATCGACGGCACCACCGAGGTCGGGAGTCGCCGCCGCGAGCGCGCGGTCGAGGTCGCGCAGGCGCTCGTACTCGGGGGCGCCGCAGTGCCGGCCCAGGTAGCGGACGCGATCGAAGTCGTCGGCGCCGGCCCGCAGGGCGTCGGCGGAGCCGGGGAAGGCCGCGGAGGCGCGCCGGGCGAATCCGTGGGCGGTGGTGCCGGGGGAGTGGCTGACCAGGGTCCGCTCGTCGAGGGCGCGGACGAGTGCGCGGAAGCGCTCGACGAGGGCCTCGTCGAAGTCGCCGCGCGCGGCGGCCGCCTCGGCGAGGGTGCGGATGCTGTCGGCGGAGCGCCCGTCGTCGTCGGCGAGAACGGCCCCGGTGACGGTGCTCCGGCGGCGCCGCTTCGGCGCCCCCGCGATGAGCAGCGCGGCGACGACCAGCGCGAGCAGCACCGCGACTCCGATCACCGCCGCGACCGGCACGCCGGCGCCGTCGGTCGGGACCGAGAGGGAGAAGAACCAGTCGCGGATCGCCTGCACCGTGCGGTCGAACCACGTCGGCTCCGCGGCGCGGTAGCGCGGATCGGCGAGCTCCTCGAGCAGGAGGCGGCGGGCCTCCTGCGAGTGGGGGTCGAGCGGCGCGCCCGCGAGCAGGCCCGGGATCACCGGGGCGCCCGCTCGGGGGCCGGGAACGGATCCGGGGTCGGCCGTCCGGCCGCGCGGTCCTCGACGTGGCGCAGAAGCACGAGATCGAAGCCCTCGCGCCGCATCCGGCGGTCGAGGTAGACCAGGCCGGTCACCGCCGACTGCAGCACCGTGCCGACGGCGCCGATGACGAGGCCGACCGCCACCGACAGGAGGGCGACGATCAGCGACGTGACGATCTGCGCGTCCGGATCGGTCGGCGCGATCAGCGCACCGCCGATCGGCACCAGCAGGCTCAGCGGAGTGGCGACCACCTGACTCGCGGCCTGCACGATCACGAGCATGAGGGCCAGGGCGCCGAAGGTGCGCCAGAACCCGCCGACCACGAGGCCCCAGGAGCGTCCCACTGCGCGACGGATCGGGAGCCGCTCCACGACCAGGATGCTCGGCACCAGGGCGAGCTTCGTGCCGATCCAGACGCCGAGCGCCGAGGCCGCGAGACCCGCGACGATCAGGACGAGGACGCCGCCGACGATCGTGCCGGCGCCGCCGTTCTGCGCGCCGAGCAGGAAGAGCGGGACGGCCAGCGCGACCGCCGCCGCGACCAGCAGGGCCGTGCCGACGCCCTGCAGCACCGTCCAGCCGACGAGAGCCCAGAACCGGCCGCGGAGGCGCCCGAGGAGCTGCCGCAGAGTGGGGCGCTCGCCGAGGACCCCGCGCGAGACCTCCAGCACCACCACGCCCTGCACCAGGGCTCCGGTGGCGAGAGCGACGGCGAGCGGGATGAGCGCGGCGAGGATCACGACGGCGAGGGCGCCCGCGCCGACCGCGTCCTGGTCGGCGGCGTCCGCCTGCTCGACGCGCCCGACGGCGAGGACGGCGACGACTCCGTAGATCACGAGTGCGAGGACGGAGCCGACCCCCTGCACGAGCAGGGCGACGCCGAGCGTGGTGCGGGGGCTGCGCCGCAGCACCTGGAACGGCGCGCCGAGGAGGGTCCCGAAGCCGAGGGGGCGGAGCGGGATGAGACCGGGCCGGGGCGGCGGCGTCCACGCCGGCGCCGGTCCCGAAGCGGGCCCCGGCTGCTGCCAGGAACCGGTCGACGACCAGGCCGCGGGCGGGGCCGGCGGCGCGGGCGCGACGACGTCGCGGTCAGGGGCGTCGGAGGGCCCTGAGGGCGGCGGCCACTGAGCTGCATCGGTCATCCCTCCCATGCTGTCACAGGCCCGTGCGCGCCCGCCGCCGCGCGCCCGGCGCCCTCCCGGCCCCGTCGGTTAGCCTGAGCCGGTAACCGCGGACGCCCAGGGGGGTGAGCGCGACCCGAGACGAGGAAGAACAGGCTCATGAGCGCGCGAATTCTGGTGGTCGACGACGACGCGGCCCTCGCCGAGATGATCGGCATCGTGCTGCGGGCAGAGGAGTACGACGTCTTCTTCTGCGCCGACGGCTCGGGAGCGCTCGACGCGTTCCGCCGCTCCCGGCCCGATCTCGTCCTGCTCGACCTGATGCTGCCCGGCCGCGACGGCATCGAGGTCTGCCGCGAGGTCCGCGCCGAGTCGGGCGTGCCGATCATCATGCTGACGGCCAAGTCGGACACCTCCGACGTCGTGCAGGGCCTCGAGTCGGGTGCCGACGACTACATGGTCAAGCCGTTCGATCCCAAGGAGCTCGTCGCGCGGATCAAGACGCGGCTGCGGCCCGCTCAGGTGGCGGCCAACGCCGTGCTGCAGGTCGGGGACCTCAGCCTCGACGTGGCCGGTCACGAGGTCCGCCGCGGTGAGGCGCGGATCGGCCTGACCCCGCTCGAGTTCGACCTCCTCCTCGCCCTCGCCTCGAAGCCCCAGCAGGTGTTCACCCGCGAGATGCTGCTGGAGCAGGTCTGGGGCTACCACTACAAGGCCGACACCCGCCTCGTGAACGTGCACGTGCAGCGCCTGCGCGCCAAGGTCGAGAAGGACCCCGACGACCCCCGGATCGTGATGACCGTCCGCGGTGTCGGCTACCGCGCCGGCGCCGTGCTCCCGAGCTGACCGTGTCGCTCGCGCGTCGGTTCCGGGTCCCGGCGGTCCGCCGCTGGCCGCGGAGGATCCTCGGTGCGTGGCGGAGCTCGCTGCAGTTCCGGGCGGTCGCGATCACCGTCCTGCTGAGCGGCATCGCCATCGGATCCACGGGCGCGTACCTCTCGTACAGCATCAGCGACAACCTGTTCCAGTCGCGGCTCAGCCAGGTGACCGGCGACACCTCCCGCGCCACGCGCGCCGCCCAGGGCTACCTCGACGCCGCCACCGTCTCCACCCGCCAGGACATGGAGGAGGTGATGAGCTCGGTGCGCACCGCGGTCCGCGACGCGTCCTCGTCGGCCCTGATCGCGATCGTCCGCTCGCCCGACCAGGAGGCGTCCTCCCTCGCGCCGCAGGACATCTACAACCGCGAGTTGCAGAACGGGGTGATCAGCGACGAGCTGCGCCAGCGCGTGCAGGACGGAGTCGACGGGCAGTACTGGCAGTCGGTGACCCTCGACTCGTCGGGCGAGCAGCAGCCGGGCATCCTGGTGGGCTCGACCCTCGAGCTGCCGAGCTCGGCGGGCCGGTACGAGCTCTACATCGGCTACTCCCTCGCCGATGCCGAGCGGACGCTCCAGTTCGTCCAGCAGGTCCTCAACATCGCCGGGATCCTGCTGGTCCTGCTCATCGGAGCCGTGAGCTGGGTCGTCGTGCGCCTGGTCGTCGCGCCGGTGAGGGTCGCCGCCCAGACCAGCCAGCGGCTGGCGGCGGGCGACTTCGACGTCCGCATCCCCGAGAAGGGGCAGGACGTGATCGCGACCCTCGCCCGCTCCTTCAACGGCATGGCCGACAGCCTCCAGGACCAGATCAGCGAGCTCGCGACCCTGAGCCGCGTCCAGCAGCGCTTCGTCTCGGACGTCTCGCACGAGCTGCGCACACCGCTCACCACCATGAAGCTGGCCGGCGACGTCCTCTTCGACCAGAGGGAGGCGTTCCCGCCGGTCGCCGAGCGCACGGTCGAGCTCCTGCACGGCCAGATCGGCCGGTTCGAGAGCCTGCTCGCCGACCTCCTCGAGATCTCCCGCCACGACGCCGGGTCGGCCGAGCTCGAGCTGGAGCCGGTGAACCTCGTGCGGCTGGCGAGCGAGGAGATCGCGGACATGAGCGGGATCGCCGCCGCGAACGGCTCCGCCCTCACCCTCTCGGCGCCCGGCGGCTACTTCGACGCCGACATGGACTCCCGCCGGATCCGCCGGATCGTCCGCAACCTCCTCGGCAACGCCATCGAGCACGGCGACGGCCGCGAGATCGTGGTCACCGTCGACAGCAACGCGTCCGCAGTCGCCCTCGCCGTCCGCGACTACGGCCACGGCATGAGCTCCGAGGAGGTCGTCCGGGTCTTCGACCGGTTCTGGCGGGCCGACCCCTCGCGCCGACGGACCCTCGGCGGCACGGGCCTCGGCCTCTCGATCGCGCAGGAGGACACCGCGCTGCACCACGGCTGGCTGCAGGTCTGGTCCCTGCCCGACCGCGGCGCGTGCTTCCGCCTGACCATCCCGCGCCGACGCGGCGAGCGGATCGACTCCTCGCCGCTGCCGCTGCCTCCGATCGACGCGGGCGAGCAGGCGTTCACCGGCCCGATCGTGATGCCGCCGCTGCCGACCCCGGACGGAGCGCTCTCGTGACGATGCTCCGCACCCTCGCCACCGCCCTCCTGCTCGTGCTCGCCCTCGCCGGCTGCGCGGGCATCCCCCGCAGCGGCGATGTCGGCGTCGGGCAGCCCGACTCGGCACCGCAGGACCTCGAGTACGACTTCCTGCCGTCCGGACCGGCCGCCGGGGCCTCGCAGCGCGACATCCTCAACGGCTTCATCGACGCGGCCTCCAGCCCGCAGAACAACTACAAGATCGCCCGCGAGTTCCTCTCCTCCGGAGCCGACTGGACGCCGAGCGAGCACGTGACCGTCGACGAGGGCCAGCGCTCGCAGGTCCAGCCGTCGACGTCGACCCTGACCCTCACGATCACCCCCGTGGCCGAGGTCGACGGCAGCGGCGTGTACACCGAGGTCTCGACCACCGCCGCGCTCAGCCTCGACTACGGCTTCGTGCAGGAGAACGGCGAGTGGCGCATCAGCGCGCCGCCGAGCGGAGTGGTGATCGACAGGACCACGTTCGAGCAGGTCTTCTCGACGCACACGCTCTACTTCTTCGACCCGAGCTACAGCTTCCTCGTGCCGGACCTCCGCTGGTTCGCGTCCCGCGCCGACAGCTCGACGAGCACGACGATCGTCACCGAGCTGCTGCGCGGGCCGACCGTCTGGCTGCGCGACTCCGGCGCGGCCGTCTCGGCCTTCCCGTCGGGGACGGCGCTCGCCGCCGAGACCGTGCCGGTCGAGGCGCAGCGGGCCGTCGTCGACCTCAACTCCGCGGCGCTCGAGGCCGATGAGCGGCAGTGGCGCCTGATGGCGCTTCAGCTGAGCCGCAGCCTCGGCAACGTCTCGAACGTCACGGGAGTGACGCTCTCGGTCGAGCAGAACCCGATCGAGGTGGCGGGCGAGACGAACGGACTCCCCACCTCGCCGCGGGTCGACACCCGGCCGCTCGTGCTCACCGACGACGCCTTCGGCTTCCTCGGCTCCTCGGGACTCGCCGAGACGGCGGTCTCGGACCGGGTGCGCGCGCTGTCGCCGACCGCCGTGGTGCTGGGCGAGCAGCGGGGAGCCGACTCCGATGCGTCCGCCGCGGTGCTCTCGAGCGCCGGGGTGACGCTCGTGGCTCCGGGGCGGAACGACGTGCTGCTCGACGCCCGGTCGGGCCTGATCGCCCCCAGCACGGATCCGCTCGGCTACGTCTGGTCGATCCCCGGCGCCTCGCCGAGCCAGCTCGTCGCCTACTCGCCCGACGGAGCGACGTCGTACCAGGTCGCCACGGCCTGGTCCGAGATCGACTCCCTGGCCTCGGTCGCGGTCTCGCGCGACGGCACGCGCCTGCTGGCCCTCGCCCAGGACGGCCAGCAGGCGACGGTGCTGATGGCCGGCATCACCCGCTCGGCGTCGGGGGAGCCCCTCGCGGTCGGCGAGCCCGTGGTGCTCCGATCGACCCTCGGAACGGCGATCGCCGCGAGCTGGACGGACGAGCTCGATGTCGTCTCGGTCGTGCGCGCCTCGACGGGGGAGGACGCCGTCACGCTCAACCAGATCGGAGGCGGCGCCACGTCGCTCGGCACCACCACCGGGACCCGGCAGATCGCGGCGGGCAACGCGTCCACCCAGATCCGGATCCTCGCCGAGGGCGGCGAGCTGCGACAGCAGCGCGGGTCGGCGTGGCAGACGGTCGCCACCGACGTGCGGGTGCTGGCGGTGCAGACCGGCATGGGGTCCTGACCGCTCCGGCACGATCCTCCTCCACAGGCCGCCGCGCGACGGAGCCGCACGATCGGCGCGTGACGTCGCCCGCGGTTCCGGCAGGCTCTGCGCATGCTCCGCGACTCCCTGCTCGACGCCCTCGCCGTCCTCCTCCCCGTCGACTGCCCCGCCTGCGGGAGCCCCGCCCGCGCCGGGCCCTGCGAGCAGTGCCGCGGCGAGCTCGCGGCGGCCGGGCGGCCAGGGCGACGGGCGCTCGGGCCGGAGGATCGCCCGCTCGAGGTCGTCACCGGCGCGGACTACGCGGGAGTGGTGCGCAGACTCGTCCTCGCGCTCAAGGACGAGGGGCGGGTCGCGGCGGCCCCTCCGCTCGCGGTGCTGCTGCGGCCGGCGCTGCGCCTGGCCCTCGGTGGCGACGCCGCGGTGCTCGTCGTCCCGCCCGGGTCGTACGGCCGGCGACTCCGCCGCGGCTACGACCCGGTCGAGCTCATCGTCCGCGCCGCGGGAGGCCGCGTCGCGCGACCGCTCCGGCGGGCCAGGCACTCGCGCGACCAGGTGGGCCTCGGGCGTCTGGAGCGCCGCGGCAACCTCGACGGCGCCTTCCGCGCCCGCCGCCCGCTCGAGGCCCTCCCACCGGTGCTGCTCGTCGACGACGTCGTGACCTCGGGCGCGACCCTGCTCGAGATGCGGCGCGCCGTCGAGGCGGCGGGCGGAAGCGTACGCGGAGCGGTCGCGGTCGCGGCGACCTCCGCGCGCCGTCGTCAGCGATTGACGGGGGACTCACCGGGGTCCCCGATGATCCTCGGATGAACACTCGGTGACACTCCAGTGGCCGGGGTCTACGCTCTCAGGACACGGCGTGAACGGTCCGCCCGAGAAAGGCGGCACGCCGTACTCGACTGGGAGGTTGTCATGGACATCGACATCACAGGACGCAACGTGGGTATCACCGATCGCTTCCGCGCGTACGCGACGGAGAAGGCGGAGAAGGTCGAGCACCTCTCCGATCGCGCTCTCGCGCTCGAGATCAAGGCGAGCCGCCACAGCGAGGGCAAGGGCGCCCCCGGAGGAGACCGGGTCGAGCTGACGCTGATCGGCAAGGGCCCCGTGGTCAGGGCGGAGGCGAGCGGTGCCGACAAGTACGCGGCCTTCGATGTCGCCCTCGGCCGGCTCCTCGAACGGGTGCGACGAGCCAAGGACCGCAAGAAGGTGCATCGCGGCCAGCATCGCCCGGTCTCGCTCCGGGACGCCGCCGCCGACGACTTCAGCGTCGTCGCCCTCCAGCCGGCCGACGCCGCCATCCTGGAAGCGGTGAGCACGGGCGTCGTGCCCGTCCAGGCCGAGCCGGCACCCGCGGACGACGAGATCGAGGACGAGCCGTACTGCCCCGTCGTCATCCGCAAGAAGGTCTTCGCGTCGGTCTCGATGACCGTCGACGACGCCGTCGACTACATGGAGCTCGTCGGCCACGACTTCTACCTCTTCATCGACGCCGACACCGGCCGCCCGAGCGTGGTCTACCGCCGCAAGGGCTGGGACTACGGCGTGATCGGCCTCGGCGACGAGGCGGACGAGCTCGCGGAGCAGGCCGCGGTCTGACCCTCGCCCCCCTCTGGAGCGGGCCCCGGCGTCCTGGACGCCGGGGCCCGCTCGCGTCCGCCGACGGCGGACAGGACCTCGGGCCGCGCACAGCCCTCCCCGGCTAGGCTGGGTCGCGGTCCGCGCTCCGGTGCGGAACCCCTGTCTTCTACGTTTTGGAGTACCCCGTGGCCTCAGTTCTCGAAAAGGTCCTTCGCGTCGGGGAGGGTCGGGTCATCCGTCGCCTCGAGAACTACGCGAAAGCCGTCAACGCCCTCGAAGAGGACTTCACGCACCTCAGCGACGAGGAGCTGAAGAACGAGACCGTCGAGCTGCGCGAGCGCTACTCGAACGGCGAGTCGCTCGACGACCTGCTGCCGGAGGCCTTCGCCGCCGTCCGCGAGGCGTCGCGCCGCACGCTCGGCCTCCGTCACTTCGACGTGCAGCTGATGGGCGGGGCCGCCCTGCACCTGGGCAACATCGCCGAGATGAAGACCGGTGAGGGCAAGACCCTCGTCGCGACGCTCCCCGCCTACCTCAACGCGATCGCCAGCCGCGGTGTGCACATCGTCACGGTGAACGACTTCCTCGCCTCGTACCAGTCGGAGCTGATGGGGCGCGTGTTCCGCGCCCTCGGCATGACGACCGGTGTGATCCTGTCGGGTCAGACGCCCGAGCAGCGTCGCGAGCAGTACGCGGCCGACATCACCTACGGCACGAACAACGAGTTCGGCTTCGACTACCTCCGCGACAACATGGCGTGGCAGGCGCAGGACATGGTGCAGCGCGGCCACTTCTTCGCGGTCGTCGACGAGGTCGACTCGATCCTCATCGATGAGGCGCGCACCCCGCTGATCATCTCCGGCCCCGCCTCGGGCGAGGCGAACCGCTGGTTCTCGGAGTTCGCCACCCTGGCCAAGCGCCTCGTCGAGGGCGAGGACTTCGAGGTCGACGAGAAGAAGCGCACCATCGGCGTGCTCGAGCCCGGCATCGAGAAGGTCGAGGACTACCTCGGCATCGAGAACCTCTACGAGTCGGTGAACACTCCGCTGATCTCGTTCCTCAACAACGCGATCAAGGCGCGCGCGCTGTTCAAGAAGGACAAGGACTACGTCGTGCTGAACGGCGAGGTCCTCATCGTCGACGAGCACACCGGCCGCATCCTCGCCGGTCGCCGCTACAACGAGGGCATCCACCAGGCGATCGAGGCGAAGGAGGGCGTGCAGGTCAAGGCCGAGAACCAGACCCTCGCCACCGTCACGCTGCAGAACTACTTCCGCCTCTACTCCAAGCTCTCCGGCATGACCGGCACGGCCGAGACCGAGGCTGCCGAGTTCATGGCCACCTACAAGCTGGGCGTCGTCTCGATCCCGACCAACCGCAAGATGCAGCGGCTCGACAACCCCGACCTCGTCTACAAGAACGAGCAGGTCAAGTTCGAGCAGGTCGTCGAGGACATCGTCGAGCGCCACGCCGCGGGTCAGCCGGTCCTGGTCGGCACGACCAGCGTCGAGAAGAGCGAGTACCTGTCGCGACTGCTCGCCAAGAAGGGCGTGCGCCACGAGGTCCTGAACGCCAAGAACCACGCTCGGGAGGCGGCGATCGTCGCTCAGGCGGGCCGCCTCGGCGCCGTCACCGTCGCCACCAACATGGCCGGCCGCGGCACCGACATCATGCTCGGCGGCAACGCCGAGTTCCTCGCCGTGACCGAGATGGCCGGCAAGGGGCTCAGCCCGTCCGAGACCCCGGAGGAGTACGAGGCCGCCTGGGACGACGTGTTCGCCCAGGTCAAGGCGAAGGTGGGCGAGGAGGCCGAGAAGGTCCAGGCCGCCGGCGGCCTCTACGTGCTCGGCACCGAGCGGCACGAGTCGCGCCGCATCGACAACCAGCTCCGCGGCCGCTCCGGCCGCCAGGGCGACCCCGGTGAGAGCCGCTTCTACCTCTCGCTCACCGACGACCTGATGCGCCTGTTCAACTCCGGCGCAGCGGAGGCCCTGATGGGGCGCGGCAACGTCCCCGACGACATCGCGATCGAGTCGAAGGTCGTCTCGCGGGCGATCCGCAGCGCGCAGTCGCAGGTCGAGGCGCGCAACGCCGAGATCCGCAAGAACGTCCTCAAGTACGACGACGTGCTGAACCGCCAGCGCGAGGCGATCTACTCCGACCGCCGCCACATCCTCGAGGGCGACGACCTGCACGAGCGCACGCAGAAGTTCCTCGTCGACGTCATCGACGAGATCCTCGAGGTGCACACCGGCACCGGCAACGGCGACGACTGGGACTTCGACGCGCTCTGGACCGAGCTCAAGACGCTGTACCCGATCAGCCTCACCATCGACGAGGTCGTGCAGGAGGCGGGCAGCCGCGGGCGCATCAACAAGGAGTTCATGCGCCGCGAGATCCTCTCGGACGCGAAGATCGCCTACGAGCGCCGCGAGGAGCAGCTCGGTGCGCCCGCCATGCGCGAGCTCGAGCGCCGCGTCGTTCTCTCGGTGATCGACCGCCGCTGGCGCGACCACCTCTACGAGATGGACTACCTGAAGGACGGCATCGGCCTGCGCGCGATGGCGCAGCGCGATCCGCTGGTCGAGTACCAGCGCGAGGGCTTCGCCCTGTTCCAGCAGATGATGGGCCAGATCCGCGAGGAGACGGTCGGCTTCCTCTTCAACCTCGAGGTCGAGGTGACGCAGAAGCAGGGCGAGGTCGCCGGAGTCGCCGCCAAGGGGCTCGCGGAGCCGGTCGCCCCGGTCGAGAAGCTCAGCTACTCGGCGCCGAGCGACTCGGGCGGAGTCGAGGTGCGCAACCAGCGCGGCCAGGTGCAGCAGGCGGCCACCGCCAAGGCGAGCGCCGCCGCGGCCCGCGAGGCGCGCCCGCAGGACGAGGCCGCGACGACCGGTGCGTTCGGCCAGAAGCCGGCCGCCGAGGACGACGTCCCGAACAACCGCCAGGAGCGCCGCGCGCAGCAGAAGCGCCGCTGACCCGCACGATCGAAGGCCCCGGCTCCGCAGATGCGGAGCGCGGGGCCTTCGTCGTTCCGTGGATCGCTCAGGCTCGGTGCCGGGCGGGCGCCGAGACGACGCCGCGGGCGCCCGACGCGCGCGGCACCGGCGCTCCGGGTCTCACAGCACATTGATCGCGGTCGCCCGCCAGCGGGCGTCCATGCCCTCGAGCCGGATGGCGACCGCGCGGGTGCGCACGCGGTTGTGGACGAGGACCACCGCCTCGACGATGCCGTCGCGCGGCTCCGAGACCACGACCCGGCCCACCGTGAAGGGGATCCGGTGCGCCGGTCGCCCCTGCAGGGCGCGGGAGCGCGCGGCGAGCACCACCCGCTTCTGCAGGTGCCGGTAGACGTCGTCGGTCAGCCAGCGCGCGATCTGGTCGATGTCGCGCGAGCCCGCCAGGATCTCGATGACGAGCAGCGTCAGGCGCTCGAGGATCGGCTCGGGGTCGGGCAGCTCCGCCCGCGTCGTCGGCTGGGCCGCGAAGAAGCCGACGGTGGGCGGCCTGGAGGCGGCTGCCCCCGCCTCCAGGGGCAGAGTGCTGTAGTCGAAGGCGTTCGAAGGGCGGCTCATGCAGGATGCTCCAGTGGCATGACGAGCGACTCATGGGTCGGGTCACCTTTCGGCTCGGACGGTGCGTGATGCGCTCAGGGTGGGGCGCTGGGACCTCCTCATCGAAGCAGTCGAGGGATGCTCACATGTGCGCCGACGCGACACTGTGGATAACACGGCGTCGGACGCCACCCGTGCGGTCCCCGCGGCGCGGCCTCCGTTCGTCCCGATCCGCCACCGGCGCACGGTCCGCTCGGCGGGAGCGGGGCGCGGGCGAGCGCCTAGGCTTGTCGGGTGTCGACCCTCAGTGACCTCGTCCTCGCCCACGGCCGCTCCACCGACGCCGATGTCGAGTGGCTCCATCTGCTCGTCGGCGACGCCCAGCTGCTGGCCGATCTCGCCTTCGCCGACATCGTGCTGTGGGTGCCGACCGCCGACGACAGCTTCGTCGCCGTCGCGCACGCGCGGCCCTCCAGTGCGGCGACGCTCTTCTACCGCGACTTCGTGGGGCAGCGGATCAAGTCGGAGTGGCGCGCGCAGGTCGTCGAGGCGTTCGAGACGGCGCGCATCGTCGACACCTCGGCGCCCGACTGGTTCGAGGAGACGCCCACCCGCGTCCGCGCGGTGCCGGTCATCCGCCGGCTGAACGCCTCCGAGAAGGCCACGACCGACCGCCCGATCGCGGTGGTCACCCGCCACACCAACCTCAGCGAGACGCGCACGCCCAGCCGCCAGGAGCTGACGTTCAACGACTGCGCGAACGACCTCTTCTCGATGATCGCCTCGGGAGACTTCCCCGACCTGGGGGCGCCCACCGGGCCGCGACGCGGTGCTCCGCGCGCCTCCGACGGCCTGATCCGCCTCGACGTCGACGGCATCACCACCTTCGCGAGCCCCAACGCGCTCTCGGCGTTCAACCGCATCGGCTTCGCCGACGAGCTCGAGGGGGAGTCGCTCGCCGAGGTCACCACCAAGCTGCTCACGGGCAAGCTCGTCATCGACGAATCGCTGCCGCTCGTGGTCACCGGCCGCGCCCCCTGGCGCACCGACATCGAGGCCCGCGGAGTCACGGTGTCGCTCCGTGCGATCCCGATCCGCGACCGGGGCGAGCGGGTCGGCGCCGTGGTGCTCTGCCGCGACGTGACCGAGCTGCGCCACCAGGAGCGCGAGCTGATCACCAAGGACGCGACGATCCGCGAGATCCACCACCGGGTGAAGAACAACCTGCAGACCGTCGCCTCGCTGCTGCGGATCCAGGCCCGGCGCACCCACTCCGACCTGGCCCGCGAGGCGCTCACCCAGGCGATGCGCCGGGTGGCCGCCATCGCGGTCGTGCACGACACGCTCTCGGAGGGGCTCAACCAGAACGTCGACTTCGACCAGGTCTTCGACCGCGTGCTGCTGCTGATCGCCGAGGTCGCCTCGACGCACAACACCACGGTGCACCCCAAGCTCAGCGGCAGCTTCGGCAATCTGCCGAGCGAGTACGCGACTCCGCTCGCCCTGGCGCTGACCGAGCTGGTCACGAACGCCGTCGAGCACGGGCTCGCCGGCCGCGAGGGCGACGTCGAGATCGTCGCCACCCGCACCGACGACGTCCTGACCGTCAAGGTGCGCGACACCGGAGTGGGTCTGCCGGAGGGCAAGGTCGGCTCGGGGCTCGGCACGCAGATCGTGCGCACGCTGATTCAGGGCGAGCTCGGCGGGACGATCGACTGGCACACCCTCGTCGGGCGCGGGACCGAGGTCACCATCGAGATGCCGCTGCGCTGGCTGGCGCGCCCCAAGATCTGACGCACGCCGAACCGCGCGCCGCAACGACGAGACCCCCGCTGCCCTGAGGCAGCGGGGGTCTCGTGTCGCTGTGCGGCGCGCTACGAGGCGCGACGGGCGCGAGCGGCGCGGCGCTTGAGGGCGCGGCGCTCGTCCTCGCTGAGGCCGCCCCACACGCCCGAGTCCTGGCCGGTCTCGAGGGCGTACTGGAGGCAGACCTCGGTGACCGTGCAGCGTCCGCAGACGGTCTTGGCCTTCTCGATCTGGTCGACGGCGGGTCCGGTGTTGCCGACCGGGAAGAAAAGCTCGGGGTCAGCGGTGAGGCAAGCGGCCTTGTCGCGCCAGTCCATGCAGGTGCTCCTTGTGTGCAGGCGTGCGTGGAGGAACCACGCAGTGTTCGAATGAGATGATCGGATCACGCCGACGATCGATCTCGGCGGGAAGCCCCAGCACACCCTCCGGCGCACGCCACGAAGCCCCGCGCAGCTGCGCAAGGCGATTCGAGGGGGTGGACGGGGGCGGCTCGGTTCTTCCGGACGAGCTCACCCGGCTTCCTGTCGCACCCTTCGGGCGGACACACGAACCTCACGGCTCGAACGGATCGGGTTGTTCACATCGGCGGAAACCCACGACCCTGTGAGCGGTGAAACGAACTCAAGTAGCCTCTCACGGTGGTACGCCCGAATCAAGAGTCCAGGATGGGATGTGGCTGTGATGCCTGAGAAGAACCGGCTCCCGACCGGCCCGAACAGCGCTCCGCCGCCACTCGGGCTCCTCGTCCTCATCGTGGTGCTCGCGCTCGAGACGGTGGGGGTCGGGGCGGTCACCGCCTGGCTCCTGATCGAGCTGGTGACCACCACGGCCGACACGGTGGGCGGAGGCGTCGCCATCGTCGTCCTGGCCGTCATCGCCCTCGGCTGGGTCGTCGCGACCACTCTCGGAGCGATCCGCCGGCGCAGCTGGATGCGCGGCTCCGCCCTGACGATGCAGCTCGTGCTGATGGCCGTGGCGCTCGGCGCGTTCCAGGGGCAGTACGCCGTCCCCGACGTCGGCTGGGCGCTCCTCGCTCCGGCGCTGGTCGCCGTCGTGACGATCTTCCTGCCGAGCGTCGTCGCCGCCACGCGGCGCGACCCCACCGCGACCGGGTAGCGCCCGCCCCCGCCCGGTGCGAGGCTGAGGTGCCCCCTCCCCGATGCGAAAGCGACGCCTCCCCATGGACTACACCCGACTCGGCTCCAGCGGCCTGCAGGTCTCCTCGATCATCCTCGGCTGCATGAGCTACGGCGCTCCCGAGCGCGGCGCCCACGCCTGGAGCATGGGGGAGGAGGAGTCGCGGCCGTTCCTCCGCCGGGCGCTCGAGCTCGGCATCACGACCTTCGACACCGCCGACGTCTACTCCGACGGCACGAGCGAGGAGTTCGTCGGCCGGGCCCTGGCCGACTTCGCCGTCCGCGAGGAGGTCGTGATCGCGACCAAGGTCCACGGCACGATGCGCCAGGGCCCGAACGGCGGCGGACTCTCGCGCCGGCACGTCCTGAGCGCGATCGACGACAGCCTGCGCCGCCTCGGCACCGACTACGTCGACCTCTACCAGATCCACCGCTGGGACCCGGAGACGCCGATCGAGGAGACGATGGAGACCCTCCACGACATCGTCCGCTCGGGCAAGGCGCGCTACATCGGAGCCTCGAGCATGTGGGCCTGGCAGTTCGCCAAGGCGCAGTACACCGCCGACCTCGGCGGCTGGACGCGCTTCGTCTCCATGCAGGACCAGTACAACCTCGTCCAGCGCGAGGACGAGCGCGAGCTGCACCCGTTCTGCCTCGATCAGGGCGTCGGAGTGATCCCGTGGTCCCCGCTCGCCCGCGGCCGCCTCACCCGCGACTGGGACGAGACGACCTCGCGCACCGAGACCGACCTCTACGGCAAGACCCTCTACCACCAGCAGGAGGAGGGCGACCGCCGGACGGCCGCCACCGTCGCCCGCATCGCCGGGGAGCGCGGCATCCCGCGCGCGCAGGTCGCGCTCGCCTGGGTCCGGCAGCAGCCGGTGGTGACGGCTCCGATCGTCGGAGCGACGAAGATGCAGCACCTCGAGGACGCCGTGGCGTCGGTCGACGTCGAGCTGACCCCCGACGAGCTGGAGGCTCTCGGCGCCGACTACGCGCCGCGCGTCAACGAGGGCTTCTGACCGCGCGGGAGGGGCGCGTCAGGCGAGCTTGAGCTTCTTGCGGAGCGCCTGCACGTGGCCGGTCGCGCGGACGCCGTACTGCGCGAACTCGAGGACGCCGTCGGCGCCGACGACGAAGGTCGAGCGGAGGACGCCGACCACGGTCTTGCCGTACATGCTCTTCTCGCCCCAGACCGCCCACGCCAGGTGCACGGCCCGGTCCGAGTCGCTCAGCAGCGGGTAGTCGATGCCCTGCGCGTCCGCCCAGCGGCGCAGCGCCTCCGGAGTGTCGCGCGAGACGCCGAGCACCTCGTAGCCGGAGTCGCGCAGCGAGGACGCGTTGTCGCGGAAGTCGCAGGCCTCCTTGGTGCAGGCGGGGGTGTCGGCCTCCGGGTAGAAGAAGACGATCACCCGTCGGCCGCGGTAGTCCGACAGCGAGACCGGGCTGCCGTCCTGGTCGAGGAGGGTGAACTCCGGGGCGGCGTCGCCGGCGGACAGACGCTGCTCGGCGGGGATCGGGGGGAGGGCGGCGTTCGTCATCGTCTGCTTCCGTCGGAGGGCGCGAAGGTGGTCAGGAGGCGCTGGAGCGAGTCGAGTCGCTCGGGGCCCGTCGGGCCGAGCCGTCCCTCCTCGACCGCCTCGATGATCGCGCAGTCGGGGGAGTCGGGGAGGTGCGTGCAGCCGCGCGGGCAGTCCTCGGCGATCTCGGCCAGCGCGGTGAAGGCGCCGAGGATGTTGTCGACGTTCACGTGCCCGAGTCCGAACGAGCGGACGCCCGGGGTGTCGATCACCCAGCCGTGGCGGTCGCCGCGCTCGACCCGGAGCGACACGGTGGAGGAGGAGGTGTGGCGCCCGCGCCCGGTGACGGTGTTGACGCGGCCGATCGCCCGGTGGGCGTCGGGGACGAGCTTGTTCACGAGCGTCGACTTGCCGACTCCGGAGTGGCCGACCACGACCGTCTCGTGGCCGAGGAGCGCCTCGGCGATCTCGTCGACCGGGGGCTCGTCCTGGCTCGAGAGGAAGACGCGCAGGTCGAGGCCCTCGAAGTTGCGGAGGAACGGGCCGGGGTCGGCGAGGTCGGTCTTGGTGATGCAGAGCATCGGGGTGATCCCGGCGTCGAAGGCCGCGACGAGGTAGCGGTCGACGAGCCGGGTCCGCGGCTCGGGATCGGCCGCGGCGACCACGCACACCATCTGGTCGGCGTTCGCCACGATGACGCGCTCGATCGCGTCGGTGTCGTCGGCGCTGCGGCGGAGCAGCGTCGACCGCTCGCGGATCCGGACGATGCGGGCGAGGGTGCCGTCGTCGCCGGTGGAGTCGCCGACGACGTCGACCCGGTCGCCCGCGACGATCGCCTGGCGGCGCAGCTCACGGGCGCGCGCGGCGGTGAACTCGTGCTCCTCCGGGGTGCCGTCGCCGATCATGACCGTGTAACGGCCGCGGTCGACGCCGAGCACCATCGCGGTCTCGGCGTCCTCGTACGCGGGGCGCTGCTTCGTGCGCGGCTTGGTGCCCTTGGGGTTCGGCCGCACCTTCGCGTCCGACTCGTCGTAGCCGTCGAAGTCGTCGAGCGCTCCGTCGGCGTCGAGGCCGCTGTCCGTCCACCACGACATGTCAGACCGATCCCGCCAGGGTCGACCACAGCGCGGGGAACTGCGGGAGGGTCTTGGACGTCGTCGCGATGTCCTCGATCGCGACGCCGGGCACGACCAGTCCGAGCAGGGCGCCCGCGTGGGCCATGCGGTGATCGGAGTAGGTCCTCCAGCGGCCGCCGTGCAGCGGGGCCGGCTCGATGCGCAGGCCGTCCTCGAGCTCGGTGACCGCGCCTCCGAGGCCGTTGATCTCGGCGGCGAGTGCCGCGAGCCTGTCGGTCTCGTGGTGGCGGATGTGGCCGATGCCGGTGAGCGTGCTGGGGCCGGTGGCGAGGGCTGCGAGTGCCGCCAGGGCGGGAGCGAGCTCGCCGCCCTCGGAGAGGTCGAGGTCGACGCCGAGGATCTCGTCGCCGCCGGTGACGACGAGGTCGCCGCCGTCGCGCTCGACGCTCGCGCCGAAGAGGGGGAGGATGCGCTCGAGGTGCGCGCCGACCTGGGTGGTCTCGGCGGGCCAGTGCCGCAGCCGCACCCGGCCTCCGGTCGCGAGGGCCGCGGCGAGGAACGGAGCGGCGTTGGAGAGGTCGGGCTCGATCACGGTGTCGGCGCCGGCGATCGGCTGCGGCTCGACGACCCACTCGCCGGGTGCCGGCGTGCCGACCTCGACTCCGCGGGCGGCGAGGGCGGCGATCGTCATCTCGATGTGCGGCTGGCTGGGCAGGTGCTCGCCCTCGTGGCGGAGGCGGAGGCCCTCGTCGAAGCGCGGACCCGCGAGCAGCAGCGCCGAGACGAACTGGCTCGAGCGGGAGGCGTCGATGACGACGTCGCCGCCGCGCACCGATCCGGAGCCGTGCACCGTGAACGGGAGCGAGCCCCGCCCGTCGTCGGCCACGTCGACGCCGAGCGAGCGGAGCGAGGCGATCGTCGCGCCCATCGGGCGCTTGTAGGCGTAGGCGTCGCCGTCGAAGGTGGTCGGGCCGAGCGCGAGGCCGGCGAGCGGCGGCACGAAGCGCATCACGGTGCCGGCGAGACCGCAGTCGATCGTGGTGGAGCCGAGCAGCTCCTCCGCGGGCTCGACCACGAGGTCGGCGCCGAACGCCCCGGTGGCCCCGGATTCGCGGATCGTCGTGCCGAGGGAGCGCAGCGCCTCGATCATCAGGGCGCTGTCGCGCGAGTGCAGGGGAGCGCGCAGCGTGGACGGCTCCGTCGCCAGCGCGGACAGCACGAGCTCGCGGTTCGTCAGCGACTTCGAGCCGGGCAGCTCGACGACGGCGTCGAGAGCACCGGCGGCGGAGGGCGCCGACCAGTCCTCCTCGCCGGGGAGCGCTCGGGCGTCGCCGTACGGATCGAACTCGGGAGCGGAATAACGCGAGAAGACCATGGGTTATCAGAGTAGTCGGCGGGCACACGGTCAGCAGGCGAGGAGAGAGGTGGTGCGGAGTGTCGATGTCATTGGCCGTCCGTCCGCCTCGCGCTCCCGCGCGAGCGCTGCGCGGCGGGGCAACCCCGGGTCGCCCGGCACCTCGCGGCCTAGAATCGCTGGTGATGACACGCGACGACTCACCCCGCCCCCTCACCGCCGACGAGGCGCCCGCATCGGCCCGGTCCCACGAGACCCCGGCCGAGCAGACGATCGAGGCGACCGTCGAGGAGTCCCTCGACGACGTCGCCCCCGAGGCGCCGGTCGACGTCCGCTCGCTGTTCGAGGAGCAGGCGCTGCCGTTCATCGACCAGCTCTACGCCGCGGGCCTGCGGATGACGAAGAACCCCTCCGACGCCCAGGACCTCGTCCAGGAGACGTTCGCGAAGGCGTTCGGCGCCTTCACCCAGTTCGAGCAGGGCACGAACCTCAAGGCGTGGCTCTACCGCATCCTCACCAACACGTTCATCAACTCGTACCGCAAGAAGCAGCGCGAGCCCTATCAGAGCGCGATCGACGAGCTGGAGGACTGGCAGCTCGGCGGCGCCGAGTCGACCACCGCGACCTCGAGCCGCTCGGCCGAGGCCGAGGCGATCGACCACCTCCCCGACACCGCCGTCAAGGAGGCCCTGCAGGCGATCCCGGAGGACTTCCGGCTCGCCGTCTACTTCGCCGACGTCGAGGGATTCTCGTACCAGGAGATCGCCGACATCATGAAGACGCCCGTCGGGACCGTGATGAGCCGACTGCACCGCGGTCGGCGCATGCTGCGCGAACGACTCACCGACTACGCACGCGAGCGCGGGATCCGCGCCGCTTTCACCACCGGGAGCACGAAATGACCGACTGCGGTTGCACGAAGGCCAAGGCAGAACTCGAGGAGTACCTGCACAACGAGCTCTGCAAAGAGGACGCCGCGGACATCCGCGAGCACATGGCCAACTGCCCCGACTGCTCCGGTGAGGCGAAGGTCGGGGTCGTCCTGACCGTCGCCGTGCAGCGCGCCTGCAAGGAGACGGCCCCGGAGGACCTCCGCGCCCAGGTGCTCGGCATGCTCCGCGACGCCCAGGCGTCGCACACGACGGCAGCGGCGCGCGTCTAGCGCCCGCCGGCACGAACGACGGAACCCCGGTCCGTCGAGGCGGCCTGCAGCAGCAGGCTCCCTCGACGCACCGGGGTTCCGTCGTCTCCGGACGTCAGCCGGACATCACCGGGTGAGCGCCCGCGACAGCAGGTCGGCCTGCTCGGAGGCGTGGCGCTTGGCCGAGCCGGCGGCCGGCGAGGCCGCGGCCGGGCGGGAGACCACGCGGATCGAGCGGCTGAGCGCCGGAGCGACCTCGAGCGCGATGAACGGCCACGCGCCCTGGTTCTCGGGCTCGTCCTGCACCCACACGAACTCCGCGTCGGGGTAGCGCTCGGCGATGCCGCGCAGCTCCTCGATCGGCGCCGGGTAGTACTGCTCGACGCGCACGAGAGCGATGCCGTCGTCGGGCTTCTTCTCGAGCTCGGCCCTGAGGTCGTAGTGCACCTTGCCGGCGTGCAGCAGCACGCGCTTCACGGCCGACGCGTCCTGGATGCGCGCGTCGTCGATCACGGGCTCGAAGCGGCCCGAGGTGAAGTCCTCGACCGGGCTCGACGCCCCGCGCAGCCGCAGCATCGCCTTCGGGGTGAAGACGATCAGCGGACGGCGCGGTCGCGAGTACGCCTGGCGGCGCAGCAGGTGGAAGTACGACGCCGGCGTCGACGGGCGCGCGACGGTCATGTTGCGCTCGGCGCACATCTGCAGGTAGCGCTCGATGCGGGCCGACGAGTGGTCGGGGCCCTGGCCCTCGTAGCCGTGCGGGAGCAGCAGGACGAGCGACGAGCGCTGGCCCCACTTCTGCTCGGCCGAGGAGATGAACTCGTCGATCACGATCTGCGCGCCGTTCGCGAAGTCGCCGAACTGCGCCTCCCACAGCACGAGCGAGTCGGGGCGCTCGACCGAGTAGCCGTACTCGAACGCCATCGCGGCGTACTCCGAGAGCAGCGAGTCGTAGATCCACAGCCGGGCCTGCTGGTCCGACAGGTTCATCAGCGGCAGCCACTCCTGGCCGTTCTCGCGGTCGTGCAGCACCGCGTGGCGCTGGACGAAGGTGCCGCGGCGCGTGTCCTGGCCGACCAGGCGCACCGGGGTGTTCTCGAGCAGCAGCGATCCGAGCGCGAGCAGCTCGCCGAACGCCCAGTCGATGGAGCCGGAGCGGCTCATCTCCTGGCGCTTGGTGAGGAGCTGCTGGAGCTTGGGGTGCACGGTGAAGCCCTCGGGCGGCGAGTTGAACGCGTCGCCGATGCGGGTGACCACCTCGTTCTTCACGCCGGTCACCTCGGGCTCGCCCGGGTAGTCCTCGCCCTGCTGCGCGTCGGGCAGCTCGAGGTCGGCCACGGAGTCGCCGTCGGCGCTGATCACGGGGATCGCGCCGGTCTGCGCCGCGTGGGTCTCGGCGAAGGCGCGCTCCAGGCGGTCCTGGAAGTCCTGGTGGGCGCGGTCGTACTCCTCCTCGGTGATGTCGCCGCGACCGACGAGCGCCTCGGTGTAGAGCTTGCGCACCGAGCGCTTGGCCTCGATCAGGCTGTACATCAGCGGCTGGGTCATCGAGGGGTCGTCTCCCTCGTTGTGGCCGCGCCGGCGGTAGCAGATCAGGTCGATGACCACGTCGCGGTTGAACCGCTGGCGGTACTCGAACGCGAGCTGGCCGACGTGCACGACGGCCTCGGGGTCGTCCCCGTTCACGTGGAAGATCGGCGCCTGGATCGTCTTCGCGCCGTCGGTCGAGTAGATCGAGGTGCGGGCCTCGTGCGGCGGGGTCGTGAAGCCGACCTGGTTGTTGATGTTGATGTGGATCGTGCCGCCGGTGCGGTACGCGCGCAGCTGCGACATCTGCAGGCCCTCGACCACCACGCCCTGGCCCGCCATCGCGGCGTCGCCGTGGACGAGGATCGGGAGGGTGGTGAAGGTGCCGATCGGCTTGCGGTCCTGCTTGGCGCGGACGATGCCCTCGAGCACGCCGTTGACCGCCTCCAGGTGCGAGGGGTTCGCCGCGAGGTAGACCGGGATCTCCTCGCCGCCGGCACCGCGGAAGGTGCCCTCGGTGCCGAGGTGGTACTTCACGTCTCCGGAGCCCTGGACCGTCTTGGGGTCCTGGGTGCCCTCGAACTCGCGGAAGATCTGGCCGTAGGTCTTGCCGGCGATGTTCGTCAGCACGTTGAGCCGGCCGCGGTGCGCCATGCCGATGGCGACCTCGTCGAGGCCGTCGTCGGCCGCGCCCTGCAGGACGGCGTCGAGGAGCGCGATGAGCGACTCGCCGCCCTCGAGCGAGAAGCGCTTCTGGCCGACGTACTTGGTCTGCAGGAACGTCTCGAACGCCTCCGCCTCGTTGAGCCGGCCGAGGATGCGCAGCTGCTCGTCGTGACCGGGCTTCTCGTAGCCGCGCTCGAGCTTCTGCTGCATCCAGGCGCGCTGCTCCGGGTCCTGGATGTGCATGTACTCGACGCCGACCGTGCGGCAGTAGGAGTCGCGGAGGATCCCGAGGATGTCGCGCAGCTTGAGCTGGCGCGCGCCGCCGAAGCCGTCGGTGACGAACTCCCGGTCGAGGTCCCAGAAGGTGAGCCCGTGGTTCTCGATCGCGAGGTCGGGGTGCGAGCGCTGCACGTACTCGAGCGGGTCGACGTCGGCCATGAGGTGGCCGCGCACGCGGAAGGAGTTGATGAGCTCCTGCACCCGCGAGGTCTTCGACACGCGCTCGGCGAGGTCGACGGCGATGTCGGTCGACCAGTGGATCGGGTCGTAGGGGATGCGCAGCGCCGAGAAGATGTCCTCGTAGAAGCCGCGCTTGCCGATCAGCAGCTCGTGCACGATCTTGAGGAACTCGCCCGAGCCCGCGCCCTGGATGACGCGGTGGTCGTAGGTCGAGGTCAGCGTGATGGTCTTGCCGATGCCCAGCTCGACGAGCGTCTTCTCGGAGGAGCCCTGGAACTCGGCCGGGTACTCGAGGGCGCCGGCGCCGATGATGCAGCCCTGGCCCTTCATCAGGCGCGGGACGGAGTGGACCGTGCCGATGCCTCCGGGGTTCGTGAGCGAGAGCGTGGTGCCCGCGAAGTCGCCGGCGACCAGCTTGTTGCCGCGGGCGCGCTTCACGAGGTCCTCGTAGGCCGCGAGGTAGGCGGTGAAGCTCAGCGTGTCGGCGCGCTTGATGCTCGGCACCAGGAGCGCGCGGGTGCCGTCGGGCTTGGGCATGTCGATCGCGATGCCCAGCGCCACGTGCGCGGGGGCCACCACCGAGGGCTTGCCGTCGGGCTCGTCGTAGTAGACGTTCTGGCTCGGGAACTCCTTGAGCGCGCGGATCAGCGCCCAGCCGATCAGGTGCGTGAACGACACCTTGCCGCCGCGGGTGCGGCGCAGGTGGTTGTTGATCACGATGCGGTTGTCGATCATCAGTTTCGCCGGGATCGTCCGGACGCTGGTGGCCGTCGGGACGCTGAGGCTCGCGTCCATGTTGGTCGCGAGGCTCTTCGCCATGCCGCGCAGCGGCGAGACGACGTCCTCCTCGGCCGGGGTCGTGTCGGCCTCGGCGGGCTTGCTCACGGGGGCGTCCGCCGGGATGGGCGCGGCCTTGGGCTGCTTCGACGTGGTCCGCGACGCGGGCGTGGCGACGGGATGGGTCACCGTGGCCCCGGCGCTCGACGAGACGCGCTCGACCGGCTTCTCGGCCGGCTTCTCGGCCGGGGCGGCGGGCTCCGCGGCCGCCGGGGGAGTCGCGGTCGCCTTGCCGGCGAGCTGCTGGCCGTAGCGCTCCAGGATCGGCCACCAGGACTCGTCCACCGAGGCCTTGTCGGCGCTGTACTGCTCGTACAGCTCCTCCACGAGCCACTCGTTGGCTCCGAAGTCCTCCGCGCCCTGGTCCGTACCCACACCGGTCAATTGGCTCGACACAGCCGATCGCCCACTCTCTCCGTTGATTCGTCCGCCCAGTGCTCGATCCGCACTGACGCGCTCTCGGTCATCCGGACGGGCCCGCCGCATCCCTCGACGCCGGATTCCCTGCGGGGAGGAGGTCGTCCTCGTCCGCCTGGATCGGCGCCGTCGCCTGGTCCCGTCCCGGTCGTCAAGCCTAGCCCGGATCCCGGGTGCGACGGCCCCCGCGCGCGGGTCGGAGTAGCGTCTGTGGCATGCGCTTCTACGGCGGGACGCCCTCGGGCGACCTCACCTACTCCGACGTCTTCCTCGTCCCCGGACGGTCCTCGGTCACCAGCAGGCTCGACGTGTCGCTGGCCCCCGGAGACGGCACAGGCGCGACGATCCCGATCGTCTCGTCGAACATGAACTCGGTCACGGGGCCCCGGCTCGCCGCCGCTCTGGCGCGCCGCGGCGGCCTCGGCGTGCTGCCGCAGGACATGCCTCTGCAGGCGCTCGACGCCGCGATCCGCTGGGTCAAGGAGCAGCCGGTCGCCTTCTCCGGCGCTCTCACCGCGGCTCCGGGGACGACCGTGGAGGAGGCGCTCGCGATTCTGCCCGCGGTGGCCGGCCACGGCTTCGTCGTGCAGGAGGCGGACGGCGCGATCCTCGGCTGCGTCCCGGCCTCGCGCCTCGCCACGGCGCTGCCCGACGCGGTCCTCGGCGACCTCGTGCACGGCGCCGCTCCCGCGATCGACGCCGACGACGTGCCGACCGGCCGCGCCGCCTTCGACCTGATGACCGCGGCCGATCTCGACTTCGCCCCGGTGCTGCACCACGGCGCGCTGGTCGGCACCCTCTCGCGCACGGGCGCGCTGCGCTCCACCCTCTACGACCCCTCGCTCGACGCCGACGGCCGCCTCCGCGTCGCCGCCGCCGTCGGCATCAACGGCGATGTCGGGGCCAAGGCCAGGGCGCTCGTCGAGGCCGGGGTCGACGTGCTCGTGCTCGACACCGCGCACGGCCACCAGGAGGGGATGCTCCGCGCGCTGCGCACCGTCTCGGCCCTCGATCTCGGGGTGCCGATCGCCGCGGGCAACATCGTGACGGCCGAGGCCGTGCACGACCTCGTCACCGCGGGCGCCGACATCCTCAAGGTCGGAGTGGGACCGGGCGCGATGTGCACGACCCGCATGATGACCGCCGTCGGGCGCCCGCAGTTCTCGGCGGTGCTCGAGACGGCCGAGCGCGCCCGCGAGCTCGGTGCGCACGTCTGGGCCGACGGCGGGGTGCGCTACCCGCGCGACGTGGCGCTGGCACTGGCGGCCGGGGCCTCCTCGGTGATGATCGGCTCCTGGTTCGCCGGCACCATCGAGGCGCCCGGCGACCTGCGGAGCGACGCGGCCGGCCGGGTCTACAAGGAGAGCTGGGGGATGGCGTCCGCCAAGGCGGTCCAGGAGCGCTTCGACCGCCTCGACGCCTACGAGCTCGCCCGCAAGCGCCTCTTCGCCGAGGGCATCTCGTCGTCGACCATCTACCTCGACCCGCTCCGCCCCTCGATCGAGGACCTGCTCGACATGATCACCTCCGGGGTGCGCTCCTCCTTCACCTACGCCGGCGCGCGCAGCGTCGCCGACTTCCACGAGCGCGCGCTGGTGGGCCTCCAGTCGGCCGCCGGCTACGAGGAGGGCAAGGCGCTGCCGGTCAGCTGGTGAGCGGCCGCCGCGTGCTAGAACCGAGCGCATGACCATCGTCGACAACGCCGTGTACGTCGGCGGCCACCGCATCCGCAACCCGGATTCGCTCGAGGACACCTTCGAGCTGATGCGCGAGGAGCGCGGGATGGCGTGGATCGGGCTCTACCGCCCGAGCCGCGAGGAGGTCGAGGCGGTCGCCGAGGAGTTCGGTCTGCATCCGCTGGCCGTCGAGGACGCGTTGAGCGGGCACCAGCGCGCGAAGCTCGAGCGCTACGACGACGGGCTGTTCGTGGTGCTGCGCCCGGCCCGCTACGTCGACGCGGCCGAAGCGGTGGTGTTCGGCGAGCTGCACGTGTTCGTGGGACCCGACTTCGTCGTCACCATCCGGCACGCCGACTCGCCCGACCTGGCGAGGGTGCGGCGCCGCCTCGAGGAGGACCCGGCGCTCCTCGGCCGCGGCCCGGAGGCGGTGCTCTACGCGATCCTCGACCAGGTCGTCGACGAGTACGCGCCCGTGGTGCTCGGCGTGCAGGGCGACGTGGACGAGATCGAGGACCAGCTCTTCGGCACGGAGTCGGACGACGGCCTCTCGGAGCGCATCTACCGGCTCTCGCGCGAGGTCATCCACTTCCAGCGGTCGGTCCAGCCGCTCACGGCCCTGCTGCATCTGCTGGCCGACGACTCGACGGCGGCGACGAGCCCCGAGCGCGTCGAGCTGCACCGGTCGCTGCGCGACGTGCTCGACCACACCATCCGGGTGACGGAGGCGGTCGACTCCCTCCGCGCGATCCTCGACAAGGCGCTCACCGTGCACTCCACGCTGGTCTCGCGCCGGCAGACCGAGACGGGCCTCGCCCAGAACGACGTGGTGCGCAAGATCTCGTCGTGGGCGGCGATCCTCTTCGCGCCGACGCTGGTCGCGGGCATCTACGGGATGAACTTCGACGAGATGCCCGAGCTGCACTGGCGGCTCGGCTACCCCTGGGCGATCGGGCTGATGCTCGTCTTCGGCTTCGTGCTCTACGCCGTGTTCAAGCGCAAGAAATGGCTCTGATCCGGCGCTGAGCGCGGGGCGGCGCACCGGTAGACTCGACGCCACAATGGACGACCCCCCTTCTGCCCATCCGCCCTCGGACCGGCTCGTCCGGCACGCCTCGACCCCCCTCTGCGTGAGCGGGGGTGACCCCCGTGGGCTCTGAGTGGCTCCTGCTCGGCGTCGGGCTCCTCCTGACGCTCGGCACCGGCGTGTTCGTCGCGAGCGAGTTCGCGCTCGTCAACCTCGACCGGGCCGACCTCGAGGCCCGCCGCGATCGCGGCGAGACCCGCCTCGGCATGACGATCGCCGCCCTGCGCGTGACGTCGACCCACCTCTCGAGCGCGCAGCTCGGCATCACGCTGACGACGCTGCTCACCGGCTACACGATGGAGCCGGCGCTCTCGACGCTGCTCCGCGAGCCGTTCAGCGGTCTCGGCCTCCCCGACGACGTGCTCACGCCGATCATGACCGTCGTCGCGATCGTCATCGCGACGCTGCTGTCGATGATCCTCGGCGAGCTCGTCCCCAAGAACTTCGCGCTGGCCCTGCCGCGCGCGACGGCCAAGCTCGTCGTGCCGCTGCAGACCGCGTTCACCACGGTGTTCCGCCCCGCGGTCGCGCTGCTCAACGGCAGCGCCAACGCCCTCCTGCGCCTCGTCGGCATCGAGCCGAAGGAGGAGCTCTCGGGCGCACGCAGCGCGGAGGAGCTCTCGAGCCTCGTCCGCCACTCCGCGAGCGCCGGACTCCTCGAGGAGGACACGGCCGACCTGCTCGGGCGCACCCTCCGCTTCTCCGCTCTCACCGCGGGGGACGTGATGACGCCGCGCCTGCGGCTCTCGACCGTCGAGCGCGCGAGCACCGCGCAGGACGTGCTCGACCTCGCCCGGACGACGGGGCTCTCGCGCTTCCCGATCACGGACGACGACATCGACGACATCGTCGGAGTCGTCCACGTCAAGCAGGCCGTCGCCGTGCCGCGCGGCAAGCGCTCGGAGGTGCCGGTCACGGCGCTGCGCTCCGAGCCGCTGCGGGTGCCCGAGACGATGAAGCTCGACGTCCTGCTCACCGAGCTGCGCGGCCGCGGGTTCCAGCTCGCGGTCGTGGTCGACGAGTACGGCGGCACCGCGGGCGTCGCCACCCTCGAGGACCTCGTCGAGGAGCTCGTGGGCGAGGTCGCCGACGAGCACGACCGCTCGCGCGCCGACGTCGTCAAGCTGCCCGGCTCCACCACCTTCCCCGGCATGCTCCGACCCGACGAGGTCCGCGACCGCGCCGGCGTGCACATCCCGGAGGAGGGACCCTACGAGACGGTCGCCGGCTTCGTGATGAGCGAGCTCGGCCGGCTCCCCGCCGTGGGCGACGAGGTCGCGGTCGACGGCGGATCCCTCCGCGTCGAGCGCCTCGACGGCCGCCGCATCGACCGGATCCGGTACACCCCCGACCCCGAGGCCGGACCGGACGAGATCCCCGACCCCCTGGCCGACGCCGGCCGCCCGCACCGAGGACGCAAGGAGGCCGACCATGAGTGACTGGGCCGGAATCGCCTGGCTCGTGGTGCTGCTCGCCGCGAACGCCTTCTTCGTCGGAGCGGAGTTCGCCGTCATCTCGGCGCGCCGCTCCCAGATCGAGCCCCTCGCCGAGAGCGGACGCCGCAGCGCGATCACCGCGCTCGCCGCGATGGAGCACGCCACCCTGATGCTGGCGACGACGCAGCTCGGCATCACCGTCTGCTCGCTGCTGATCCTGAACGTCAGCGAACCCGCGATCCACCACCTGCTCGAGGTCCCCCTGCACGCCGTGGGCATCCCCGACGAGTTCTCGGGCACCGCGGCCTTCGTGATCACGCTGCTGATCGTGTCGTTCCTGCACGTCGTGCTCGGCGAGATGGTGCCCAAGAACATCTCGTTCTCGATGCCCGACAAGGCCGTCCTGCTGCTCGCACCTCCGCTGGTCGCGATCGCCCGGGTGCTCCGCCCGATCATCGTCGCGCTCAACGCGATCTCGAACGGCGTGCTTCGCCTGTTCCGCGTCGAGCCGAAGGACGAGGCGAACAGCACCTTCACGCTCGAAGAGGTGCAGACGATCGTCGACCAGTCGACCCGCGAGGGAACGCTGCGCGACTCGACCGGCACGCTCCTCGCCGCGTTCGAGTTCACCGAGAAGAAGGTGCACGACGTCGCCCTCCCACTCGACGGCATCGTCAGCCTCCCCGCCGGCGCCAGCCCCGCCGACGTCGAGCGCGCCGTCGCCAAGCACGGCTTCTCGCGCTACGTCGTCCTCGGCGAGGACGGAGCGCCCGAGGGGTACATCCACCTCAAGGACGTCCTCGACCTCGACGGCGACACCGAGGGGCCCAAGTTCCGCCTCCCCATCCCGGCGAAGCGGATCCGCCAGCTCGCCTCGATCTTCGAGGCCACCGACCTCGAGGACGCCCTCGCGATCATGCGCCGCACCGGCGCCCACCTCGCCCGCGCCTTCGACGAGAACGGCCGAGCCACGGGAGTGCTGTTCCTCGAGGACATCATCGAGGAGTTGGTCGGCGAAGTCGACGACGCCACCCGCCGCTGAGAGCGCGCCGCGGCGGGGCCATCCGCGGCGTTGTCCTCGGGCGCGATACCGCCGGTATCGCTTCCTCGTCCGCCTTGCGATCACCACCTCCCCGCCCCGCGTCGGCTCGTGGTGGTGCCATCCGCGGCGTTGTCGTCGGGCGCGGTGGCGCCGGTATCGCTTCCTCGTCCGCCTTGCGGCTGATACCGCCGCGACGCGCTCTCGGGTCGGGGAGGGGGCGGACCTAGGCTGACCGGGTGAGCGACTTCCAGCAGTTCGGGCCGCGCGAGGCGAAGGCCGCGGTGCGCGCCCCCCGATCCGACGACGACAAGTACAGCCGCGGGGTGCTCGGCATCGCGACCGGGTCCGAGCGGTACCCGGGAGCGGCGGTCCTCGGGGTGGAGTCGGCCGTCCGCACCGGGCTCGGGATGGTCCGGTACCTCGGCGACGAGAGGCCGTCGGCGCTCGTGCTCGCGCGGCGGCCCGAGGTGGTGACCTCGACCGGGCGGGTGCAGGCGTGGCTCATCGGCTCGGGCACCGACGCGGCGGACCGCTCCGACGCCGAGCGCGACGCGCTCCTCGAGCGGCTCCGCTCGGGCGTGCCGGTGGTGCTCGACGCGGGCGCCCTCGACCTCGTCGGCGAGGCGGCCGGCCCGGTCGTCGTGACGCCGCACGCCGGAGAGCTCAGCGGCATGCTCGCGCGCGCCGGGGTGGAGGTCGATCGCCGCGGGATCGCGGCCGATCCGGGCGGCTGGGCGCGGCGCGCATCCGAGCGGTTCGGCGTCGCCGTGCTGCTGAAGGGCTCGACGACGCACGTGGTCGCGGGGTCGGCCGCCTGCGCGGTGAGCGGATCCACTCCGTGGCTCGCCACCGCGGGCAGCGGCGACGTTCTCGGGGGAGTGCTGGGCGCGCTGCTCGCGGGCCGCGCGGCCGACGCCGAGAGCGACGGGCGCGCCCTGTCCGACGAGGACCTCGCCGCGGTCGCCGCCGCGGCGGCCGTCCTGCACGCCGAGGCCGGGGCTGCCGCGTCGGGCGGCGGGCCGATCGCGGCGCTGGACATCGCCGAGCACCTGCCGGGCGTCGTGGCGCGGCTCCTGCGCTGAGGACCCGCTCGAGCGCCGAGACCTCTGTCGGGGACTGAACCGTTCGTCGAGCGCCCCCGTTGTCAGAGGGAGAGACGGCACCCCGGCGGCTCCGCTCATCGGAGCCGCACTGCCGCCTCATCGGAACCTCGAAGGTCCCGTCCGTAGCGTCGGGATCGACAGCCGCGTCCGCCCCCATCCCAGGAGAACAGACATGACCGCGAAGACCACGACCCCCGTCCGCTACGCCCTCACCCTCCTGGCCGGGGCCGGCACCCTCGCCGCGCTCGCCGCCTGCTCGAGCACCGCGACCGCCGGCACCGACACGGCGGAGGAGACCACCAGCCCCGCGGCGACCTCGGAGTCGACGGCCGCCGCGACCGAGCCCACCGCTGCCGCGACCGACGACTCCACTGCCGCCGCGAGCGACAGCGCGTACGCCGACGGCACCTACGACGCCGAGGGCTCCTACACCTCGCCCGGCGGCAACGAGTCCGTCGGGGTCTCGATCACCCTCGAGGGCGGAGTCGTCACGGCCGTCACCGTCACTCCCGAGTCCGAGAACGCCACCGGCAAGCAGTACCAGGAGCGCTTCGCGAGCGGCATCGCGGGTGAGGTCGTCGGCAAGTCGCTCGACGAGCTCGACGTCACGAAGGTGTCGGGCTCCTCCCTCACCTCCGGCGGCTTCAACGACGCCGTCGAGACGATCAAGGCCGATGCCGCGGCCTGACGCACTCGAGCACGAGTGGCGCTTCGACGCGATCGGCACGCGCTGGCAGATCGACACCGAGGAGCCGCTCGACGAGGCCGCCCGCGCACAGGTGGCCGCGCGGATCGACGCCTACGACCGCACCTGGTCGCGCTTCCGCGACGATTCCGCCGCCTCCGCCCTGCGGACGCAGCCGGGGCAGCACCTCTTCCCGCCCGAGGCCGAGCCGCTGTTCGCCCTCTACGACGAGCTCTTCGCGCTGAGCGGAGGAGCGGTCACTCCGTTCGTCGGTGACGCGCTCGAGCAGCTCGGCTACGACCCGGTCTACTCGCTGGTCCCGCGCGGACCGGCCGAGCCCGCTCCCTCCTGGAGCGGGGCCAGGGCCGCGGGTGGCGTGAGCGTCGTGACCGAGGCCGGCGTCGTGCTCGACGTCGGAGCGGCCGGCAAGGGCCAGCTCGTCGACCTCGTGCTCGCCGAGCTGGAGTCGGCGGGCATCGACCGGGCCGTCGTCGACGCGAGCGGCGATCTGCGCTCCCGTGGAGCCGAGTCGCTCCGCGTCGGTCTCGAGCACCCCTACGACCCCGCCCGCGCGATCGGAGTCGCAGTACCGGCCGACCGCGCCCTCTGCGGCTCGGCCGGCAACCGCCGCACCTGGGGCGAGGGCCTGCACCACGTGCTCGACGGCCGCACCGGGCGGCCGGTCGACACGGTCGTCGCCACGTGGGCCGTCGCCGACACCGCCCTCGTGGCCGACGGCCTCGCCACCGCCCTCTTCGTCTGCCCGCCCGAGACGCTCGCCGAGCGCTTCGACTTCGAGTTCGTCCGCGTCCTCAGCGACGGCACCCTCCACTACTCGCCCCGCTTCCCCGGAGAGGTCTTCCGATGATCGGCACCCTCGATCGCGCCCTCGGCCGCATCACCATGTACCGCCTGGTCTGGACGACGCTCGCCGCGCTCCTCCTGATCGCCCTCGGCTACTCCGCCGCCGGACTCCTCTTCTCGACCCCGCTCGAGCTCGTGTCGAGCACGCTGGTGGCGGTGGCCTCGACGGCGGCGGTGAGCGCCGTCCTCGCGCGGCTGTTCCGCACCCGCGCGCACCTCGAGTCGTCTCTCGTGACGGGCCTGCTCATCGCCTGCCTGCTCTTCCCGACCGCCGATCCGGTCGGCCTCGCCGTCATCGCGCTGGTGGGGGCGATCGCCGCGGCGTCCAAGTTCCTGCTGGTCTGGCGCGGGCGCCACCTCTTCAATCCGGCCGCGGTGGCGGTGCTGATCATCGCGTTCACCGGGCTCAACGCCGGCGTGTGGTGGATCGCCTCCGGTGCCCTCTGGCCCTGGGTGGTGCTCGGCTCGCTGCTCGTCGTCGCCCGTGTGCGCCGCTGGGCGGTGTTCCTCGTCTTCGTCGCCGTCGCGGGAGCGGTCTCGGTCTGGCAGTCGGTGCAGAACGGCCAGGAGCTCGGGGCGGCCGTCGCGCTGGTCGTCACCGCCTACCCGTTCGTCTTCGCCGGCGCGTTCATGCTGACGGAGCCGCTGACCCTCGCGCCGCGCCGCTCGCAGCAGCTCCTCGTCGCCGTGGTCGCCGCGCTGCTGGCGAGCGTGCCGTTCGAGCTCGGGCCCCTCTACGCCAGCCCCGAGCTGGGCCTCGTGGTCGGCAACGCGATCGCCTTCGCCTTCGGCCAGCGCCGCCGGCTCTCGCTCGAGCTCGCCTCGTCGAGCGTCATCGCGCCGGGGATCACGGAGTACCGCTTCCGTCCGCGCGTCCCCGTGCGCTTCGAGGCGGGCCAGTGGCTGGAGCTCGATCTGCCGCACCGCGCCGACGGCCGCGGCAGTCGCCGGACCTTCTCCATCGCCTCCGCTCCCGGCGACGGCGAGATCGCCATCGCGACGCGGATGCCCGAGAAGGCCAGCAGCTTCAAGCGGGCCCTCGCCGCCCTCGAGCCCGGCAGCACGGTGCGGGCGACGAGCGTCGGAGGCGACTTCGTCCTCCCCGCCGACCCCGCGACTCCGCTGCTCCTCGTGGCCGGCGGCATCGGCATCACCCCGTTCGCCAGCCAGCTGCGGGCGATCGCCGACGGCCCGGCCCGGGACGTGGTGGTCGTCTACGCGGCCCCGCGCCTCGAGGACGTCGCCTACCGCGAGCTGCTGCGCGCATCGGGCGCCCGCGTGGTCCTCGTGTCGCGCGAGACCCCGTCGGCGCTGCCCGAGCACTGGAGCCACGTGAACGGCCGGTTGAGCGCTGAGACGCTCGCCGACGCCGTCCCGGACGCCCCGCGGCGCACAGGGCTCGTCTCGGGCTCCCCGTCGTTCGTCGACTCCGTCCGCGGAGCGATCCGCGGCGCGGGGGCGAAGAGCATCCGCACCGACGCGTTCGCCGGCTACTGAGCCTCTCAGCCGGGGGCGGATCCTGTCAGGGCCGCTCCGCCCGGTCCCTCTACACTGTCGCCGTGTCGACCCCAGGAACCCGAGCGCCCCGCCGCCCCGTCGCGTGGCTGCGCGAGAACCGCGACTCCGCCACGGTGCTCTGGAGCGGGTTCGCGCTCGTGCACGTGCTGCTGTCGCTGCTGGCCCTCTTCGCACCGGGGCTCCCGATGGGCGACGTCAGCATCGTCTACAAGCAGTGGATGCAGACCGCGGTCGACGGCGGCGGCATCGCCGGGATCGACACCGGCTGGGTCTACCCGATCCTCGCCTGGGCGCCGATCGCCTCCTCCTGGCTCTTCGGAGCCGCCGGCTACGACCTGGTGTGGCTGGTGCTCGTGGCGCTGGTCGACGCCGCCGCCTTCGCGCTCCTCCTGCGCGGCGGCGTCCCCGTCCGCCTCGCCGCGGCGCGCTGGTGGCTGCTCTTCCTCGTGCTGCTCGGCCCGATCGCGGTGGGGCGGATCGACGCGTTCACCGTCCCGCCCGCGATCGCGGGGATGCTCTGGGCGGGCACCCATCCGGCGGCCTCCGCGCTGCTTCTGACGATCACGACCTGGATCAAGGTGTGGCCGGCGGCGATCCTCGCGGCCGCGGTGCTCGTGCTCCGCGGGCGGGTGAGGACCGTGCTGGTGCCGGTCGCGACGTCGGTCGTCATCGTGCTCGCCGTGGTCCTCGTCGGCGGAGGCGACCAGGTCTTCAGCTTCGTCGGCGACCAGACGACGCGGGGCCTGCAGATCGAGGCCGTCGTCAGCACACCGTGGATGTGGGCGGCCTCGCTCGGGTCCGCCGGCGGCAGCTACGTCTGGTACGCCGCCGAGATCAACACCTTCGAGATGCACGGCCCGGGGACCGAGATCGCCGCAGCGGTGATGACTCCGCTGCTCGCGCTGACGATGATCGGTGTCGCGCTGCTGGGCCTGCGCGCCCTCCGCGCCGGTGCCGCCCCCGCCCGGCTGTTCCCGCTGCTCGCGCTGACCTTCGTCGTCGTCTTCATCGACACGAACAAGGTGCTCTCGCCGCAGTACATCGTCTGGCTGGCGCCGCCCGTCATCGCCGGCCTCGTCGCGAGCCGCGACGGATCGTTCGCGACTCCGGCGAAGCTGACGCTGGTGATCGGCGCCCTCACGCAGCTGGTGTACCCGTACCTCTACCTCTTCCTGCTCTACGCCCACTGGTCGATGGTGCTCGTGCTCACCGCGCGGAACGTGGTCCTCGTCGTGCTCCTCGTCTGGCTCGTGCGCGAGCTGTGGCGGGTGGGGAGCGCGCCGGACGCCGGAGTCGCGGCCTCCGCGAGCGCGATGACCGGCGCGTCGCGCGTGAGCGCCTCGTAGGCTCCTCGGAGCGGTCGAGACGCGACCGCGGCAGGGAGTCGTTCATGCTCGTCGCATTCTCGGTCGCACCGTCGGGCGGCGAAGGCCCCGACGCCTCCGTGCACGACGCGGTCGCCGCCGCCGTCCGCATCGTGCGCGACTCCGGCCTGCCGAACCGCACGACCTCGATGTTCACCGAGATCGAGGGGGAGTGGGACGAGGTCTTCGACGTCGTCAAGCGGGCGACGGAGGCGGTGGGCGCCTTCGGGACGCGCGTGTCGCTCGTGCTCAAGGCCGACATCCGTCCCGGGTACTCGGGCGAGATCGACGCCAAGATCGAGCGGCTGGGGCGAGCGCTCGACGAGTGACGCGCCACGGTCGGGCGACTCGCTCGAATCGTTTCGATTCTGCGCAGGACCTCTGTATCCTCGACCGGTGACGACACTCTCTCCGGCCCGCACCCGCCTCGCCCTGCTCGCCCTCGCGATGGGAGGCTTCGGCATCGGGTCGACCGAGTTCGTCGCGATGGGACTGCTCCCGCAGCTCGCCGCCGACCTGCTGCCCGGCGTCTACGCCGCGAGCTCCGAGCAGGCCAACTCGCAGGCCGGGCTCCTGATCTCGGCGTACGCCCTCGGCGTCGTCGTCGGCGCCCCCACGATCGCGGCGGCCGCCGCCCGCTGGCCGCGCAAGCGCCTCCTCCTCAGCCTGCTCGTCGCCTTCACCCTCGGCACGATCGCCTCGGCCCTGCTGCCGACCTTCCCGCTCGTGCTGGCGGCCCGCTTCGTCGCGGCCCTGCCGCACGGCGCCTACTTCGGCATCGCGTCCCTGGTCGCCGCCGACCTGATGGGTCCGGGCAAGCGCGGCAAGGGCGTCGCCTTCGTGCTCTCGGGTCTGACGATCGCCAACGTCGTCGGAGTGCCGGCGATCACCTGGGTCGGCCAGAACGCCGGCTGGCGCAGCGCCTACCTCGTCGTCGCCGCGATTTTCGCCGCGACCGTCGTCGCCGTGTGGCTGCTCGTGCCGTTCCAGGAGGGGAACCCCGGCGCGACGATGCGCAACGAGCTGAAGGCCTTCGGTCGGCTGCAGGTCTGGATGACCCTCGCGATCGGAGCCATCGGCTTCGGCGGGCTCTTCGCGATGTACAGCTACATCACTCCGCTCTCGACCGAGGTCACCGTACTGCCGCTCGGCGTCGTGCCGTGGGTGCTGGTCGTGATCGGCCTGGGCATGACGGTGGGCAACCTCGTGGGCGGCTGGGCGGCCGACAAGAACGTCACGCGCGCTCTGCTGGTGCTGTTCGCGGGCGTCGGAGTGTCACTGGTCGGCCTCGCGCTGACCGCCACGACTCCCGCGGGTCTGCTGGTGTTCACGTTCCTCGCCGCGGGCTTCTCGGCGGGAGCGTCCCCGGCGATCCAGACGCGGCTGATGGACGTCGCCCGCGACAGCCAGACGATCGCCGCGGCGCTGAACCACTCCGCGCTCAACATCGGCAACTCGGTCGGCGCGGCCCTCGGCGGTGTCACCATCGCCGCAGGACTCGGCTACGTCTCGCCGATCTGGGTCGGCGTCGTGCTCACCGTCGCGGGCATCCTCCTGGCCGTCGCGAGCATCGCCGTCGACCGCGCCCGAGGCACCGTCTACCCCGCCCAGCGCGAGCCCGCCGCCCCCGGCACCAACGGCATCCCGATCAACGCCCTCTGACCCCGCCGCGCGCCCCTGCGGTGCTACCCGACCAGCAGGCGCGCGAAGCAACGCCACCCGCGGCGAAGCCCGCGGCCGCGCACGCCCCAGGGTGGAGCCGCTCGGAAATCCGCGTGCGAGCGGATCTCCGCAGGCGTGGCAGGACGCTCTCTGAGACGCGACCACCTGGAGGAGCCGACCGCGGCACGGCGGGCAAGGACCGCCGTGCAAGCAAGCTCAGTCCGTCTCGATCAGGATCCCGTCGTGGATGGCGCGCTTGCGCAGGGCGACCTTCGTGCCGACGTCGATGCCGACCACGCGGTACTTCTCACGGATCCGCTTGAGGTACGACTTCGCCGTCTCCTCCGAGATGCCGAGCTCGAAGGCGACCGACTTGACCGGTTCGCCGCCTCCGTAGAGCGCCATCACCCGGCGCTCCTGTGCGCTGAGCTTCGGGGCGCCGTCGGAGTCGCCGGTGGAGAGGGCCATGTCGAGCTCGTGGGAGATGTAGGAGTGGCCGTCCTTGGCCGCGCGGATCGCCTCGACGATCATGTCCGCGTCCTCGGTCTTCACGAGGTAGCCGAGGGCTCCGGAGGCGAGGGCCTCGCGGACGACCGCGGGCTCCGAGTAGGTGCTCATCAGGACGGTCTTGACGCCGGTGGTCTTCAGGGTCGAGAGCTTCACCGAGATCGGGATGTTGTCCTTGAGGTCGAGGTCCAGCAGCACGACGTCGACGGGGAACTCGGGGTGGGTGAGCAGCTCCGGCCACGAGGCGACGGCGGCGACGAGCTGGATGTCGGAGGCGGCGCCGCGGATCCACTCGGTCAGGGCGCCGAGCAGCATCTTGTGATCGTCGACCACCGCGAGGGTGATCTTCGGGTCGGCGGTGTGGGTCATCGGGGTCCTTCGGCTCTGCGGGCGGTGTCGCGGATGCTGCTCATCGGTCGGCGGGGTTCTCGACCAGACAGTCGATCTCGATCACGAGCTCCCCGTCGCGGGGCGGCTCGCGGAAGGTGCCGACCTGTGCGATAGCTTCCCATGTCGCAGGGTCGACACCGCGCAGTGGCACGCCTTCCGAGCGGAGAACGAGGGGCACGAGCAGGGTCCGCGGCGGGGCGTCGGCGCCGGGATCGCGCGGCGGGCCCGCCTCGACGTGCAGGACGGCGGTCGATCCGTCGAGGATGAGCCAGATCGCCGACAGCAGCCCGTCCCGCTGCTGGTGGCCGAGGAGCCCGGCGGCGCCGTCGGGGTCGTGGAGCTCGACGAGGGGTGCGAGCAGCTCCGACTCGAGGATCGCGTGGTGCAGCCACGTCTCCCGTCGCCCCTCGATGAGGTGCAGGCGCAGCTGTGTGGCGAGGGAGGCGGCGAGCGCGGCCCGGTGCGCATCGAGCGGCAGGGGAGTGCTCCCGTCGCCGACCTCGGTGAGCAGGCGCTCGGCGGCCAGGTCGAGGCGGGCGAGCTCCTCGGAGGCGAGCATCCCGACCGCGTAGCGCGGCCCGAGGGTGGTGCTCTGCACCAGGGCCCGGTCGATCTCGTGCTGCACCATCCGGCGGAATCCGCGCATCATCACGACCACGACGACCGCGGGCGCGATCGTCACGACGAGCGCGCTGACCCGCACCGAGAACGAGGTCGGGTCGCCGGGGGACATCGCCCCGAAGGTGACGAGCTCGGCGACGCCGACGACGAGCGCGACGGCGAGGATCTCGATGCTCCGGCGGTGGACGATCATCGCGGCGTGCGCCACGGCGGCGGCGACGGCGGCGGTCGGCGCGACGGCGGCGCTGCCCGGTTCGACGACGGCGATCAGATCGAGGACGACCGCTCCCGCGATGCCGAGCAGGAAGGCGGCGTACGCGAGGGTCGGCAGCCGGTCGCCCGACGTCCGGATGGTGATGACGACGGTCGCGAACGAGGCCGCGAGCAGGAACCAGGCGACCAGCACGAGGCCCGGGCGGGCGTAGGAGCCCATCGAGGCGAAGAAGACGAGGAACTCGTACGCCATCAGGGCCGCGGCGATCCCGTTCAGGCCGTTGCCGAGATAGCTGGTGCCGAGGCCCTCCTGCTGGCCCTTCGCCGATCGTGCGGCCCGCGAGGAGCGTCCGCGCCACGGTCCGCCGCCGCGCAGGAGCGGGGCGATGCCGTCGGAGTCGCCCGCCGTCACTTCGGCACCTCGAGCACGACGGTGGTGCCCGAGCCCGGCGAGCTGAACAGCCGGGTGCTGCCGCCGACGTCGGCGAGCCGCGCGACGACCGACTCCTTGAAGCCCAGCTTCGTCGACGGCACGGTGTCGATGTCGAACCCCGTCCCCGCGTCCGTGACCATCGCGCGGACGGTGCGCTGATCCTCCGTGATGGTCACGTCGGCGCAGTTCACACCGGAGTGCCGCCGCACGTTCTCGAGGCACTCGGCGAGGGCGAGCACGAAGGAGTCGAGGGCGGCCCCCGTCAGCACGACCTGGCCCGAGCCATGCCAGTTGACGTCGAGTCCCATCCGGCCGAAGCGGGTCTTCACGTTCTCGAGGGCGTTCGGTGCCGGCGCGCTGGTGACGCTGGTGAGCTGGTACGACCCCGAGACGCTCGGCGTGGGAGCTCCGCCGAGGCGCAGCTGGCGCAGGAGCTGCGCGTCCTCCGCGGCCTGCTGCCGCAGGGCGTCGACCGAGACGCCGCGTCCGGAGTGGGCGAGCAGCGTCAGCGTGGCGAGCACGGTGTCGTGCAGCAGGCGGGCGCCCTGGCGGCGCTGCGCCTCCGTCTCGCTGGCCTGCCGTTCGACGCGGTGCGCGTTGCCGATGCTGTCGATCCTGCGCACCACCCGGGGCACTGCGGTGCTGATCCAGAGGGCGAAGCCGCTGAGGACCCCCCAGGGCAGCACGCTCTGGATGATGACGGTGGCGATCATCGCGTCGCCGCCCACCAGCACCGAGAAGACCACGCTCGGCACCATGACCGGGAACAGGAGCGCGACGCGGCGAGGGGAGGTGGTCACGGCGAGGGCGATGCTGGAGGTGATGGCGTTCGCCGTGCTGACGAGGACGAAGCCCGCGTAGTCGCCGCTCGGAGTGAGGTCGATCGCGAGACCGGCGCTGAGCAGCAGCCCGCCGAGCGCGACCAGGACCATCCAGAGCCTCCCGCCGGTGCGGCCGAGCCCGATGTGGGCGACGGCCAGCCCGAGCAGCAGCGCGACGGCGAAGGGCACGGCCCTCTCGTGCAGGGTGCCGGGGACGAGGACCAGCGAGAAGGCGGCGGCGTCGGTGAGCAGGCCTATCCCGCACGCGGACTGGCGGAGGAGGCGATCGCGCTCGCGTGCGCTGCGGATCATCGGCACGGGCGCTCTCCCTCCTGGTGACGCGGTGGTGGGCCCCCGACACACGATAGCCACTGGCTCGCGGGGTGCGAGCGGACCTGCGGGACCGGCTAGAGGCGGAGGAGCCGATCGAGGTGGGCGCCGACCGCGTCGTCCTCGATGAGGAAGCCGTCGTGGCCGAAGGTCGAGCTGATCACGGCCACGTCGTCTCCGTCGATGTTGCCCGGGGCGTGGGCGGCGATGATGCGCTGCCCGTCGACGGGGAAGAGCCGGTCGCTGTCGATGCCGAGCACGAGGGTGGGGCTCGTGATCCTCGAGAGCGCCTCGGCCTCGCCGCCGCGACCGCGTCCGACGTCGTGGGAGTTCATCGCCTCGACGAGCGTGATGTAGCTGTTCGCGTCGAAGCGCCGGGTGAACTTGTTCCCGTGGAAGTCGAGGTACGACTCCACCGCGAAGCGCCCCCCGCCGCCGAGCGGATCCAGACCCGACTGCCAGCTGCGCTCGAAGCGGTCGTTGAGCTCGGACGGGCTGCGGTAGTTGAGCAGCGCCATCCGCCGGGCCAGCGCGAGGCCGTGGTACGGGCCCTGGCCGTCTCCCGCGTCGTAGTAGGAGCCGCCGGCGAATCCGGCGTCGTTGCGGATGGCCTCCAGCTGCACGAAGTTCAGGGCGATCTGGTCGGCGGTGGCGCGGGGAGGCGCCGCGAGGACCGCGAGGCGGGCCACCCGCTCCGGGTGGTCGATGCCCCACTCGAGCGCCTGCATCCCGCCCATCGACCCGCCGATCACCGTGTGCCAGCGGTCGATCCCGAGCAGATCGGCGAACAGCACCTGGGCGCGGACCTGGTCGCGGATGCTGGTGTACGGGAAGCGGGCGCCCCACTCGTGCCCGTCGGGGGCGAGGGAGGCGGGGCCGGTCGTCCCCTGGCAGCCGCCGAGCATGTTGGGCGCGACGACGAAGAAGCGGTCGGTGTCGATGACCTCACCGGGGCCGACGAGTCCCGACCACCAGCCGTCGGTGGCGTGGCCGCGGTCTCCGCGCCCGATTAAGTGCGAGTCGCCGGTGAGGGCGTGCAGCACCAGCACGGCGTTGTCCTTCGCGGGCGACAGCTCACCCCACGACTCGTACGCGATGCGCAGATGCGGGAGGTGGCCGCCGGCCTCGAAGTCGAAGGGGCCGGCGTCGAGGAACCGCCGGTGACCCGGGTGGTCGCCGTCCCGCCAGGCCCCCGTGGCGGGCGGTTTGCCGATCACCGAGCGGAGCTGGCGCTCGGTGATGAACGCCGAAGGGACGGTGTCCTCGAGTGTCTGCTGCCAGTCCATAGCGGGTCCATCGTGTCACGGGCCGCCGACCGGCCGCCCCATTGTTACGCCCGCACCCGCGGCACGCGGACTCAGGCGTTCGCGCGCGACGCCTCCACCACGGCTCGGGCCGCCTGCAGCGCCTGCGCCAGATCGGCGCGCAGGTCGTCGATGCTCTCCAGCCCGACCGAGAGGCGCACCAGGCCCGGCGTGACGCCGGCGGTGAGCTGCTGCTCCGGGCTGAGCTGCGAGTGCGTGGTCGACGCGGGGTGGATGACCAGCGAGCGGACGTCGCCGATGTTCGCCAGGTGCGAGAACAGCGTCAGGGAGTCGACGAACGCACGACCCGCGTCCACTCCGCCCTTGAGCTCGAACGACAGCACCGCGCCGACGCCCTTGGGTGCGTAGTGGTTCGCCGCCGCGTACCACGGCGAGGTCGGCAGACCGGAGTAGTTCACGGTGGCGATGTCGGAGTGGTTCTCGAGGTACTCCGCGATCTCCTGCGCGTTCTGCACGTGGCGCTCGATGCGCAGCGACAGCGTCTCGATGCCCTGGATGAGCTGCCAGGCGCTCGCCGGAGCGATCGAGGCGCCGAGGTCGCGCAGCAGCTGCACGCGCGCCTTGATGATGTAGGCGAGGGAGTCGCCGACCGCGGCGGTGTACACGGCGCCGTGGTACGACTCGTCCGGCGTGGTCAGTCCGGGGAAGCGCGCGGCGTTGGCCGTCCACGAGAAGGTGCCGCCGTCGACGATCGCGCCGCCGATGACGGTGCCGTGCCCGCCGAGGAACTTGGTCGCCGAGTGCACGATGATGTCGGCGCCGTGCTCGAACGGGCGGATGAGGTACGGCGTGGCGATCGTGTTGTCGACGATCAGCGGGACGCCGGCGGCGTGCGCGACGTCCGCGACCGAGCGGATGTCGAGGATGTTGATCTTCGGGTTGCCGATGGTCTCGGCGAAGAAGAGCTTGGTGTTCGGGCGGACGGCGCGGCGCCACTCCTCCTGGTCGTCCTGGTTCTCGACGAAGGTCGTCTCGATGCCGAGCTTGGCGAGCGTGTACTTGAAGAGGTTGTAGGTGCCTCCGTAGATCGACGACGACGACACGATGTGGTCGCCCGCCTGCGCGATGTTCAGCACCGCAGCGGTCTCGGCCGCCTGGCCGGAGGCGAGCAGCAGTGCTCCGGATCCGCCCTCGAGCGCCGCGAGGCGCTCCTCCACGACCGCCTGCGTCGGGTTCTGGATGCGCGTGTAGATGTTGCCGAACTCCGCCAGCGCGAAGAGGTTCTTCGCGTGCTCGGCGTTGTCGAAGACGTAGGAGGTGGTCTGGTAGATCGGCGTCGCGCGGGCCTTGGTGACCGGATCCGGGGCGGCACCCGAGTGGATCTGCTTGGTCTCGAACTGCCACTGGGTGGGGTCGGTCATGGTGCGTCCAATCGGGTCGTCGACATCTGCGGGCGGAGGCCGTTCTCCGCCGCGACGAGCCTAGGTGGGGTCGCTCGCGCGGTCGAGGGCACCCGACACACGCGGTAATCCGATCAGCGTGCTCCGCGGTCGCGCGCGGCCGGGGCGTCGCGCTTGGAGCCGGTCGGGTCGGCGCGTCGGGGCCGCTCCGGACGCTCCTCCACCACGGGAGCGAACAGCCAGGCGGCGCGCGGCTCGACGAGCTTGTGGAAGAGCGTGCGCGGCCAGCCGAGCGAGAGCACCACCGAGACGAGGACGCAGAAGACGATCACCGCGACCAGGGCCACGGTGCTGTCGGCCGCCGAGAGGATCCCCGACTCCCGCAGCGGGTAGAGGACGAACGAGTGCAGCAGGTAGACGTACATGGTCGACTGCCCCCATGTCGTCAGCGCGCTGCGCGAGCGCGGCACCAGGCTGAAGAACGCGAGCGAGAGCACGACCGCGACCAGCATGAGGCCCAGCCGCACGAGGCCCGCCCACCACTCCGCCTCGCCGAGCGCGTCGTACGGGCGGTCGTAGAAGAACCAGTAGCGCAGGTCCGCGGCCCGGAACGCCTCGATGTTGACGGTCATCACGACCACCGTGAGGGCGAAGAGCGCCGCCGCCGCGATCCGCCAGACCGTCAGCTGAGCCGGCCGCAGGTCGAGCCAGCGGTCGATCAGTGGAGTCGAGCCGAGCTTCCAGCTGCGCAGGCGCCAGCCGAACACGAAGAAGGGGAGGATGCCGATCGCGCGGGCCAGCGAGAAGGTCGAGTCGATGTTGTCGTAGTAGCTGACGCCGACGGCCAGCACCACGCTGATCAGCAGCGGCCAGCGCAGCAGCGCCAGGTAGGGCAGGACGAGCCGGAAGATCCCGAGCGCGAGCAGGAACCAGAGGGTCCAGCTGGGCTTGGTCGGGTTGAACTCCTGCTTGCCCTCCACGGCGAACTGCACCAGGGTCCAGACCGTCTCCATGATCAGGTAGGGCAGCAGGATGTCGGTCATCACCCGGCGCATCGCCCGGCTGTTCGGCGGGCCGCCCTTCGAGAAGTAGCCCGAGATGATCGCGAACGCCGGCATGTGGAACGCGTAGATCGTCAGATAGACGATCAGCGAGGTGTCGGAGTTGGCGGTGAGCCGCTGGATCCCGTGCCCGATGACCACGAGCGTCACGCAGACGAAGCGCGCGTTGTCCCACAGGGGAACGCGTCGCTTCGGGGGAGCGGCGACCCCGCCCGTGGCGGGAGCCGGGTCGGCGGGCTGCACGCGGTCAGACTAGCGTTGGGCGCGACGACGGGGTCGGTGGTGTCCGAGGCTTGACGGAAGGGGACGATCGTGGTTCGACGCGTCGTCGTGACAGGAGCGAGTTCAGGGATCGGTGCGGCGACGGTCCGCCTGTTCCGCGACCACGGCTGGGAGGTCGTCGCCGTCGCGCGGCGCCGTGACCGGCTGGAGGCGCTCGCCGCGGAGACCGGAGCGGAGGTCTTCGTCGCCGATCTCACGGACGCCGCGCAGGTCGATGCGCTCCGCGACCACGTCGCCGCGACCGGTGCGGTGCACGCCCTCGTCAACAATGCGGGCGGCGCCCTCGGGCTCGACTCGGTCGAGGCGTCCGACCCGGACGACTGGACGCGCATGTTCCAGATCAACGTGCTCTCGGTGAAGCTCGTCACGAGCGCCCTCCTGCCGCTGCTGCGCGCGGGCATCGCCGACGCGGGCTCCGAGGGGTCCGCCGACATCGTCACCATCACCTCGATCGCCGGGCACGTCGCGTACGAGGGCGGTGGCGGGTACAACGCCGCCAAGTTCGCGGCGCACGCCCTCGTGGCCGTGCTGCGCCTCGAGCTCGCCGGAGAGCCGATCCGCGTCATCGAGATCGCGCCGGGCATGGTGCACACCGACGAGTTCTCGCTCGTGCGCTTCGGCGGCGATCGCGCCCGCGCCGACGCCGTCTACGCCGAGGTGCCCGACCCGCTGGTCGCCGAGGACGTCGCGGCCGCGATCGTCTCCTCCGTCGAGCTGCCCGCGCACGTCAACCTCGACCTGGTGACGATCAAGCCGGTGGCGCAGGCCGCGCCGCACAAGGTCGTGAAGGGGCCGCTCGCGCCGAAGGTCTGACGGGGGGTGCGTCGGCGGGCGCCGGGATGTGACGCGGAGGGTCGCGACGCCCTAGCCTGTCCCTCATGGTTTCCGACGCCGACGACTCCGCCGCCCTCCTCGCCGCCACGGAGAAGGAGGTCCTCGGCTGGCTCGAGTTCGGCGACGCCGCCCGCCACCTCGCCGACGACGTGGTCGCCTCCGGCTACCGGCCCGAGCTCGTGGTCGCGATCGCCCGCGGCGGGCTCCTGCTCGCCGGAGCGGTGGCGTACGCGCTCGGGATCAAGAGCTGCGGCGCGTTGAACGTCGAGTTCTACACCGGCGTCGAGGCGCGGCTGGCCGAGCCCGTCGTGCTCCCGCCCCTGCTCGACGAGGCGTCGGTCCGCGGCAAGCGGATCCTGCTCGTCGACGACGTGTCCGACTCCGGCCACACGCTCGCGCTCTCGGTGAAGCTCATCCGCGCGATGGGCGCCGAGGTGCAGACCGTCACGCTCTACACCAAGCCGCGCACCGTGCTCGAGCCCGACTTCTTCTGGCGCCGCACTCCGCGCTGGATCGTCTTCCCCTGGTCGGCCCTGCCCCCGGTCGCCGGTGCCCTCGCCGAGGACGACGAGTGAGCGTCCACCTGATCGGCGGCGGAGGCGGCGCCGAGCACGACGCTGCGCTCTACGGCGCGTTCCTCGCCGAGGCGCGCAGCCGCGCCGTCGACGCCGGTCGCATCGAGGGGCCGCGCATCGCGATCGTCGTCGTGCACGACGGGCTGGGCGCGGAGGCCTACGCCCACTACTCCACGCTGCTCGCGGCGGTCGGCCCGCTCGAGCCCGTCGCCGTGCTGAAGCCCGAGGGCGGTCGCTTCGACCCCGCGGTCTTCGACGGCGTCGACGGGATCTTCGTCGGCGGGGGGCTCACGCCCGCGTTCCGCGACGCCCTCGAGCCGGCGTTCGCGACGCTGCGCGATCTCGTCTCCTCCGGTGTGCCCTATGCCGGCTTCTCGGCCGGCGCCGCCATCGCAGCCGATCGCGCGATCGTCGGCGGCTTCCGCGTGGGAGGAGTCGCCGTCGCCCCGGAGGCGTCGGCGGAGGAGCTCGACGAGGTGAGCGTCCTCGAGGGGATCGGCCTGGTCGATGTCTCGATCGACGTGCACGCCGCGCAGTGGGGCACCCTCGGACGCCTGGTCGCCGCCGTCGAAGCGGGCCTGGTCGACGGAGGCGTGGCCATCGACGAGTCGACGGTCCTCACCGTGGGCACCGGCGCGCTGCAGGTGCGCGGTGCCGGCTCCGTCTGGCGGGTCAGCGGAGGCTCCTCGGGAGTCGTCGTGGCGACGCTCGCCGCGAGCTGACCCGCGTGGAGCTGCAGGAGCTCGCCGAGGCCGGGCTGATCGATCGCGGCTGGGCCGAGGCGCTCGCGCCCGTCGGCCCCGACATCGCGCGGATGGGCGACTTCCTGCGCGCCGAGGTGGCCGCCGGGCGGCCCTACCTCCCCGCGGGCAGGGACGTGCTCCGCGCCTTCGCGGCGCCGCTCGCCGAGGTGCGCGTGCTCATCGTCGGTCAGGACCCGTACCCGACGCCCGGGCATCCGATCGGGTTGTCGTTCGCGGTCGAGCGCCACGTCCGCCCCGTCCCGCGGAGCCTCCAGAACATCTACCGCGAGCTGCACGACGACCTCGGCCTGGCGACGCCCTCGCACGGCGACCTCGGCGACTGGACGCGGAGCGGCGTGATGCTGCTCAACCGCGTGCTCACCGTCGCCCCGGGTGCGCCGGCGTCGCACCGCGGCAAGGGCTGGGAGGCGGTGACGGAGCACGCCATCAGGACTCTTGCGGCGCGTGACCAGCCGCTCGTCGCGATCCTGTGGGGGCGCGACGCCGCGAACCTCCGTCCCCTGCTCGGCGACGCCGGCATCGTCGAGAGCGCGCACCCGAGTCCGCTCTCGGCCTCGCGCGGCTTCTTCGGCTCCCGGCCCTTCAGCCGGGCGAACGAGCTGCTCGCCGAACGCGGCGCGGATCCGGTCGACTGGAGCCTCGCGGAGTGAACACCGCGGGGGCGCCGCACGTCGATACGCTGACTCGGATCGTGCTGACTCGGATCGTGCTGACCCGGATCGTGCTGACCCGGATCGTCGGAAGGAGAGCAGAAGATGCTTGAGGAAGAGTACGAGCAGCGCCGCGTCCTGCCGCCGCACCTGCGCAAGGCCCCGGCGCCGGAGCCCGACTTCTCGTTCGAGATCCGCGAGGTGCGGGAGGCCGACCTCCCCGACATCCGCGAGATCTACAACCACTACGTGCGCAACACGGTCGTGACCTTCGACGAGGACGACTCGACGCTCAAGGAGTGGCGGACGAAGTTCTCGCGCAACCAGAAGCTGGGGCTCCCGTTCATCGTCGCCGTCTCTCCCTCGGGTCAGATCCTCGGCTACGCGATGGTGTCGCCGTGGTCTTCGAAGCGCGCCTACCGCTTCACCGTCGAGAACTCGATCTACCTGCGAGCGGCCTCGACCGGCAAGGGTCTCGGCAAGGCGCTGATGGCCGAGCTGCTCGAGCGCTCGAAGGCCGTCGGCATCCGGCAGATCATGGCTGTGATCGCCGACAAGGGCGCGGAGGCCTCGCTCGGCATGCACGCGCAGTACGGCTTCGTCGAGGTGGGGCGGATGGGCCGCGTGGGCTTCAAGTTCGAGCGCTGGCTCAGCACGGTGCTGATGCAGAAGACGCTCAAGTAGCGCCGCGGAGTACCGCCGCGTCCAGGTCGCGGGGAGGGGACCGCACGCGTTCGCCGCCGCTCGACGGTCGGGAACGCGATCCTGTGAGAGCCCGCGGGGCCTTCTCGGTATCGGGACGTGGGCGGTGCGCGACCGCGGGACGGTGCGCGGGTCCGCTGGTGCACTCCAACGCTGGATGCGCTGACCACGCTCCCGCAGTGTTGGCGCGCTGGAGCGGGTCGATCGGCCAGCCGGCGCGTCAGAACGGCGGCGGTGCATCGTCGAACCGTGGTCGCGGGGGTGGTGCGGGTGGGCGTCCGGGGAGTGCGGCCGGTCGTGTGGTGACGCGGCGACCTGTGGGGGTGCTCCACTCCGCGGTGCCGTCGGGGTGGAGGCGGTAGGTCCAGCGGTCGCCGTGTCGGACGTGGTGGTGGGCGGTGCAGAGCGACGCGAGGTTGTCGAGGCTGGTGTCGCCGCCGTTGCGCCATTCGAGGGTGTGGTCGGCCTCGCTGGTGGACGCGGGTCGGGTGCAGCCGGGGAAGCGGCTGGTCTGGTCGCGGAGCTGGAGGTGCAGGCGCATGCGGTGCGGTGGGACACGGTGGGTGCGGCCGACGGAGGCGACGAAGCCGGTGTCCGGGTCCGTGAGGATGCGGGTGAAGGAGGCGCCGACTCCGACGAGTTCGCGGGCGGTGTCGGCGGGGATGAGTCCGTAGCCGTCGAGGTGCGCGGGGGTGTCGTCGGCTCCGGTGGCGGTGCTCGCGGCGAGCGTCAGCCGCACGTCAGCGCGCACTCCGGGCACGAACGTCGGCGGGGCGGCCGGGCCGTCGTCGACCGGGGTCGTGCCTGCGATGTCGCCGTCGCAGAGCAGGTCCGCGAACGCGTCGGCGCGCAGCTGGGCGAGCGTGCGCTCGTCGCCGGAGTGCTCGTTGCCGTTGCTGTCGCTGTCGCCGTCGCGGAGGGTGCGGGCAATGCGGTCGATGCGGTTGTACGCGCCCATCGCCACAGGTGCGGGCAGCAGCGCGCACAGCGTCGCCATGCCGTCGATCTCCGGCGAGACCCACACGCCCCGGTCTCGCCGGGCACGCACGTGCCGCACGGCGAGGGGCTCGTCGTGCAGTTCGTCCCTCATCCGGGCGACGGCCCGGCGCAGCTGGGTGAGGTTCTTCGTCAGCGCCACCTCCACCGCGCGCTCGTCCAGCTCTCCACGGGCCGTGACGGGCAGGGTGGCGGCGGCGTCGCAGATCGCCTCGATCGCCTCCCACAGCAGCCGACCCTCCGAGAGGGCAGCGCGGGTGAGGGGCAGGTCCTCGAACAGCAGCTGCGCCAGCTCGAGGTTGCGTGTCACCATCCGCTCGGTCATGCCCTGCCGCGTCGCGAGGTCGGCGCGGATGGACCGCTCCACGAGATCGTGCGACTCGCTCCGCGACAGCCGGCCGCCACGGGCGAACGCCTCCGGGATCTCCCACGCCACCCGACGCGCGAGGTGCAGGGCCGTGGCGCGGGTGAACTGCAGCTGCGCCGCGGAGAACCCCGCCCGCGCCGCGAGTTCTGCGAGCTCGTCGACCGCGCCGAGCCGCGCCGCGACTGCCGCTGAGGCCTCACCCGTTCCATCCATACGAGTATTGAATCAGGCACCACTGACACCGGACCGGCCCAAGCGCTCGAACCGGACAAGTCACCCCCGATCGGCGCCTGTGGAGGACGACGACCACTGGTCTGGCGTCCTGCCGGACCAGCACTCCGCCGCAGAGGGTGGCGACATCCGCAGTCGGAGCTGCGGGCGGGCAGCTCTGCTGGATCCAGTGGGTCTCGATACGCCCCTTCGGGGCTACTCGACCAGCGGGCTGGCAGACGAGGCAGACGAGGCAGACCACGTAGGCAGGCACGCAGGCGGGCAGCTCTGCCGGATCCAGTGGGTCTCCATACGCCCCTCCGGGGCTACTCGACCAGCGGGCTGGTAGACGAGGTAGACGAGGCAGACCACGGAGGCGGGCACGCTTGCGGGTAGCGAGTCAGGCGGGTAGGTCGGCGGCGAACCGGAAGAGGAGCAGGCTGGCGGGCCGGCGGGCAGCGAGACAGGCGGGCGGGGAGGCGGCGGCCCTGCGGAGGAGCGGGCTGGCGGCAGGCGAGCGGCGACACAGGCAGGGAGGGCTGGGGCAGCCGGCAGAAGAGCGGGCGTGCAGGCGGACAGGAGGACAGCGAGACAAGCGCGTATACCTACGGCAGGCAGGCAGGCAGGCAGGCAGGCGGGCAGACGAGGCAGACGACGTAGGCGGGCACGCCGGCGGGCAGCGACTCAGGCGGGTAGGCCGACGGCGAACCGGCAGGGGAGCAGGCCGGCGGGCTGGCGGGCAGTGAGACAGGCGGGCGGGGCGGCGGCGGCCCTGCGGAGGAGCGGGCTGGCAGCAGGCGAGCGGCGACACAGGCAGGGAGGGCTGGGGCAGCCGGCAGAAGAGCGGGCAGGCGGGCAGGCAGGCAGGGAGACGACGCAGGCGACGCATGCAGGCACGCCGCGGGCAGCGAGACAGTGGGATGGGCACCCCGCCCCACTCGCCGATCGAGCGCGCAGCCGGCAGGAGCGGGCGCCCCGACGTGCGCCGCCCCCGGAGCAGGCGCCGGGCGGCCCGGGCGACACTGCGAATGCGCCGAACCGGCGGGGGAGGGGTGAGGCCCCACTCCTACACTTGTCGGCATGGAATGGCTCGTCCCGCTCATCATCGTCGTGGCCCTCGTCGTCGTCCTCGGGGTGTACCTCTGGGCGACCTACAACTCGCTCGTGACCCTCAACGTCCGCGTCGACGAGGCCTGGAGCGACATCACGGTCCAGCTCAAGAGACGGGCCGATCTGATCCCGAACGTGATCGACTCGGTGAAGGGCTACGCCGCTCACGAGCGGCAGGTCTTCGAGTCGGTGACCCGCGCTCGCGCCGAGACGCTCTCGGCCGAGGGACCCGCCGAGGCGTCCGTCGCCGAGGACCACATGCAGAAGGCCCTCCGCTCGATCTTCGCGGTCGCCGAGGCCTACCCGCAGCTCCAGGCCAGCCAGAACTTCCTCCAGCTGCAGGGCGAGCTCGTCGACACGGAGGACAAGATCCAGGCCGCACGCCGGTTCTACAACGGCGGCGTGCGCGAGATGAACACCAAGGTGAAGGTGTTCCCCAACACGCTCTTCTCGCGCCGGCTCGGCTTCTCGGAGCGCGAGTTCTTCGAGGTCGGCGATCTCGCCGCGATCTCGGAGCCCCCGCGCGTCCAGTTCTAGAGGCTCCCGGTGTACAGCGCGATCGCGAGGAACAAGCGCAACACCGTCCTGATCCTCGTGCTCTTCCTCGGCATCATCGGCGGTCTCGGCGCGCTCGCCTCCGCGATCTACCGCAGCACGACCATCGTCGTCGTGGTCCTGATCGTCGCGGCGGCCTACGCCGTGTTCCAGTACTTCTTCGCCGCGAGCCAGGCGGTCGCCCTGAGCGGAGGCGTGCCGATCGAGAAGTCGGACGAACCGCGGCTCTACCGCATCGTCGAGAACCTCTCGATCACCACGGGCACCCCGATGCCGAAGGTGTACCTGATCGACGATCCGGCTCCCAACGCCTTCGCGACGGGACGCGACCCCGAGCACGCCGTCGTCGCGGCGACCACCGGGCTCCTGGCGATCATGGACGACGCCGAGCTCGAGGGCGTGATGGCGCACGAGCTCGGGCACGTCCGCAACTACGACATCCGCGTCTCGATGATCGTGTTCGGGCTCGTCGTCGCCGTCGGCTTCCTCTCCGACGTCTTCCTCCGCTTCGCCTTCTTCGGCGGCAACCGCAACGGCAACGGTGGCGGAGGCAACCCGGTGCTGCTCGTCGTCGGCCTGATCTCGATGGTGCTCGCTCCGATCGTCGCGACCGTCGTGCAGCTCTCGATCTCGCGCCAGCGCGAGTACCTCGCGGATGCGACGAGCGCGCTCACCACGCGCCACCCGGATGCTCTGGCCAGCGCCCTGCTCAAACTCGAGTCGGCGGGCAGGCCGATGCGCCGCCAGAACACCTCCATGGCCCATTTGTGGATCGCCGACCCGGCGAAGCCGAGCGCGATCTCGCGCCTCTTCGCCACGCACCCGCCGATCGCCGACCGCGTCGCACGCCTCAGCGAGATGGGCTCGCGCTTCTAGATGTCGTACTCCTCCACCGCAGCCGGGGGTGGAGCCGCAGCCGCGGGCGGAGCCGACGCCGCGGGCGGAGTCACCGCCGCGAGCGGTCCGCCGTCGAGCGTCGTCAGGTACTCGTCGAAGACCGGTGCGGGGTCGGTGCCCGTGGCGACGGCGTCGACGAGGGCGCGGCGCACCAGGGCGAGCACCACGGTGGCGAGGACGGCGGCGCGCGGGTACTGAGCGGGGGCGAGGCCCATCCGCTCGGCGATGCACGGGGTGAGGGCGGTCTCGCCGTCGTGGAGCGACTGCGCCCAGACGGCCCGCATGGCGGGTGTCTCGGTCAGCAGTGGGATCAGGCGGAGGGTGCGCTCCAGCTGCTGGCCCGACGCCGCGGCGGCGAAGGCGGCGCCGAGCGCGGTGTTGAGCGGCTCGGAGGCGGGGCGGGCGGTCAGCGCGCGCCCCATCGCCGCGATCGCCGCGTAGAGCACGGGGCGCACGCAGTCCTCCTTGCCGCCGAGGTAGCGGTGGAAGGTGCGCAGCGAGATCCCCGCCGCGTGCGCGAGATCGATCGAGCTGACGCCCTTCACCGTGCCGCGCTCGAGGAGGAGGGCCACGCACTTCTCGGAGAGGGCGAGTGCGATCGTCCCCTGGCGCTGAGGGGTGACGGCGCTCATGCGACCACCTCCGCGTGGTGGACCGACAGCGCAGCGAGGAGCGCGGGCGCGAGCGTGCCGCGACCGACGACGTCGACGGCGTCGAGCCCCTGCCAGCGCGCGGCCTCGACCAGCAGGGCGGCGAGCCGCTCCGCCGTGTCGGCGGGGGCGCCGGGCTCGAGCCACGCCGCCTGGACGCGCAGCACCCGGTTCTGCCGGTCGCTCTTGAGATCGACGCGCGCCGCGATGACGTCGTCGAGCAGCACCGGCAGCACGTAGTAGCCGTGCACGCGCTGGGCCGCCGGAGTGTAGATCTCGATCCGGTAGTGGAAGTCGAAGAACAGCTCGGCGCGCGGGCGGTGCCAGACCACGGGATCGAACGGGGAGAGCAGGGCGTCGGCACGGAGGGCCCGCGGACGTCTCGCTTCGGTGTGCAGCCAGAGCGGGATCGGCCGGCCCGCGCGCTCCCAGCCGCGGACCTCGACCGGCGCGAGCTCACCCGCATCGACGAGGTCGCGCACCGCCGCGAGGGTCCGCGCCTGGAGCAGCCGGTGGTAGTCGGCCAGATCGCCGAGGGTGCCGATGCCGTGCGCGCGGGCGGCGCGCCGCACCAGCTCGCGGATCGCGTCGTCGGGCGGGACCTCGGCCTCGAGCACCTCGCGGGGCAGCATCTGCTCGGCGAGGGCGTAGGACCGCTCGAAGCGCGTGCGCCCGGCGGTCACCACCTCGCCCCAGCGGAACAGCACCTCGAGACCGCGCTTCATGTCGGACCAGCCCCACCAGGGGCCCGTCCGGGTGTTGGCCTCGTGCTCGATCTCGGAGGCGCGCAGCGGCCCGTCGGCGAGCGCCGCGCGCAGCCAGTCGAGCGTCGAGCGGTTCTCGGCGGCCCAGCCCTCGTGCTCCGGGAGGCGGACACGGCGGTAGTGCTCCATCCGCCAGCGGTAGAGGGGGACGTCGGCTCGGCGGATCAGCGCCGCCTCGTGCGCCCAGTACTCGAGGTAGTGGCCCTTCGGCGAGAACGCGACCGCGTCGAGCAGCCCCCGGTCGTAGGCGCCGAGGCGCGCGAAGACGGGGAGGTAGTGGCTCCGCTCGAAGACGTTGACCGAGTCGAGCTGCAGCGGGCGGATGCGGTCGATCACCCCGAGGATCTGCCGCGTGCCGACCCGGGGCGCGGGCGCGGCGCCGAAGCCCTGGGCGGCCAGGGCGATGCGGCGCGCGAGCGCGGGAGTGAGCTGCTCGGTCATGGTGCGCTCCACGCTAGCGAACGCCTCCGACATCGCCGCCGCCGCCCCGCCGCCCGGTGTTCCCGTCCGGTTCACCTCCGCGGCCCCGCCGCGTCGAGAGGCGCTCCTACGTTTCCGGAGGCGACCCGCCGGGTCCGCCCACCCGACTCCTGGAGGACCCTTGAAGATCCAGCGCTTCCCGCGCGCCGGCGCGCTCGCCGCCGCGACCGCCGCCCTCGCCCTCACCCTGACCGCCTGCTCCGGCGACGCCGGCGCCTCCTCCGACGGGTCGTCGTCCGCGGACGCCTCGACCGCGACCTCCGCCGCCGACCTCGGCGGTCTCGACGCCCTGATCGAGGCCGCGAAGGCCGAGGGCCAGCTGAACGTCATCGCGCTGCCCGACAACTGGGCCAACTACGGCGAGCTCATCCAGGGCTTCGAGGACGAGTACGGCATCACCGTGAACTCGGCCGACCCGGACGTCTCGTCGGCCGAGGAGATCAGCACGGCGGAGAACCTCGCCGGACAGGACACCGCGCCCGACGTCTTCGACCTCGGTGCCGCCGTCGCCCTCGCCAACACCGACCTCTTCGCGCCGTACCAGGTCGAGACCTGGGACGACATCCCGGCCGACAACAAGGAGGAGACCGGCCTCTGGGTGAACGACTACACGGGCCTGATGTCGATCGGCTACGACTCCGAGGCCGTGCCGGCGCCCGGATCGCTCGACGACCTGCTCGGCGCCGACTACCGCGGCTCCGTCGCGATCAACGGCGACCCCACGCAGGCGGGAGCAGCGGCCGCGGCAGTGCAGCTCGCCGCCGTCCAGTCCGGCGGCTCGGCCGACGACGTCCAGCCGGGCATCGACTTCTTCGAGAAGCTCAACGACGCCGGCAACTTCCTGCCGCTGGACCCGACCGACGCGACCATCGCCTCCGGAGAGACCCCGGTCGTCTTCGACTGGAGCTACAACAACCTCGCCGCCGCGAAGGCGAACGAGGGCACCCGCGAGTGGACCACCACGGTCCTCCCCGGCACCGCCGTCGGCAGCTACTACAACCAGGCGATCAACGCCGACGCGCCGCACCCGGCCGCCGCGCGCCTCTGGCAGGAGTACCTGTACTCGGACGCCGCGCAGAACCTCTACCTCGCGGCCGGTGCCTACCCGGTGCGCCTGGCGGCGATGGTCGACGCCGGCACGGTCGACCAGGAGGCGCTCGACGCCGTCGGTGCCGCCCCGGCCGACCTCGTCCAGTTCACCTCCGAGCAGACCGAGGCCGCCTCGGCCCTGCTGGCCGAGAAGTGGGCCGCGGCGATCCAGTGACCTCCGCCTCCCTCCGCGCCGTCTCCGGGGCCGCTGCGCCCCGGAGGCGGCGCGGCCTCCCCGAGACTCTCGGGGTCGCGCCGTTCGCGGTCTACGTCCTGCTGTTCCTCGCGGTCCCGACGGTCCTCGCGGTCGGCACCGGCTTCGTGGACGGCGACGGCCGGCCGACGCTCGCGAACGTCGCGGCCCTCGGTGATCCCGTCGTCCTGTCGGCCTTCGGCGCGTCGCTCGGCCTCTCGGCGCTCACCGCCGTGGTCGGCGCAGTCCTCGGCGCGGTCGTCTGCCTCGCCCTGCTCGGCGCCGATCCGCGGGGTCCGCTCCGCACGGTCGTCGATGCGGCGGCCAGCGTCCTCGCGCAGTTCGGAGGCGTCATGCTCGCCTTCGCGTTCATCGCGACCATCGGCGTCCAGGGTCTCGTCACGACCCTCCTCGCCGGAGCCGGCGTGGACCTCTACGCCGACGGCGTCTGGCTCTACCAGATGCCCGGCCTCGTGCTGCCCTACCTGTACTTCCAGGTGCCGCTGATGGTCCTGACGTTCCTGCCCGCGCTCGAGGGGCTCCGGCCCGAGTGGGCCGAGGCGAACGCGGTCCTCGGCGGAGGCGCGCTGAGCTACTGGTGGCGCGTGGCGGTCCCCGTCCTCGCCCCCTCCTTCCTCGGCTCGATGCTGCTGCTGTTCGCCAACGCGTTCTCGTCGTTCGCGACCGCCGCCGCGCTGATCAGCCAGGGCGCGCAGATCGTGCCGCTCCAGATCCGCGCCGCCCTCGTCAGCGAGACCGTCCTCGGCCGCGAGAACCTGGCCGGAGCGCTCGCCCTGGGGATGCTCGTGGTGATGATCGTCCTGATGTCCGGGTACGCGCTGCTCCAGCGCCGGGCGCGCAGGTGGCAGCGGTGACGCGGCGCCTCCTGTCCCGCACGGTCCTCGTCGTGACCGGGATCGTCTTCGCGGTCCCCCTGATCGCGATGGCCGAGTTCACCCTCCGCGGTGCCGGCGGCTACGACCTCTCGCACTGGACGGCGATCCTGGACCCCGAGAACGAGCGGGGCTACCGCTCCCTCTTCCAGGGGATCGGCAACTCGCTGATCCTCGCCGTCGTCACCGCGCTGATCGTGCTCGTCCTGCTGGTGCCGACGATGCTCCTGGTCGAGATCCGCCTCCCGCGCCTGCGACGCGCGCTGGAGCTGGTCTGCCTGCTCCCGCTCACGGTCCCCGCGATCGTGCTCGTCGTGGGGCTCGCCCCGGTCTACTCCGTGGTCACCCGGCTGGTCGGCTCCGCCCCGTGGACCCTGGCCCTCGCCTACGGCGTGCTCGTGCTGCCCTACGCGTACCGCGCCGTCGCGGCGGATCTCGCGGGGCTCGACGCCATCACCCTCTCGGAGGCGGCCCGCTCGCTCGGCGCCGGCTGGTTCGCGGTGCTGACGCGGGTGCTGCTCCCGAACCTGCGCCGGGGACTCGTCGCCGCCGCGCTGATCACCGTCGCGGTGGTGCTCGGCGAGTACACGATCGCCTCCCTCCTCAGCCGCACGACCCTGCAGACCGGCCTCGTGCAGGTCTCGAAGTCCGACGCCTACGTCGCCGTGATCTTCTCGCTCCTCTCCCTCCTCTTCGCGTTCGCGCTTCTGCTCGGGATCGGCCGCCTCGCGCGGATCGGCCTGCCGCTCGGCGACCGCGCCCCGTCGAAAGGCACCTCGTGACCACCTCCGCTCCCGGAGCGCGCGTGCGCTTCGTCGACGTCGCCCGGCACTACGGCGCGGCCCGCGCCCTCGACGGGGTCTCGTTCGACGTCGCCCCGGGCGAGTTCATCGCGCTGCTCGGGCCGTCCGGCTGCGGCAAGACCACGGCGCTCCGCGCGCTGAGCGGGCTCGAGCGCATCGACTCCGGTCGCATCCTGGTCGACGAGGACGACGTCGCCGATGTGCCGGTCGCGCGCCGCGACATGGGGATGGTCTTCCAGTCGTACTCGCTGTTCCCGCACCTCCGGGCGCGCGAGAACGTCGAGTTCGGCCTGCGCACCCGCGGGGTCGCCGCCCGCGAGCGGCGCGTCCTCGCCCAGGAGTCGCTCGACCTGGTCGGGCTCGGCGCCCTCGGCGACCGCTACGCGCACCAGCTCTCGGGCGGTCAGCAGCAGCGCGTCGCGCTCGCCAGGGCGCTCGTGACGCGGCCGAGGGTGCTCCTGCTCGACGAACCGCTGTCGGCGCTCGACGCCAAGGTCCGCGTGCAGCTGCGCGACGAGATCCGCCGCATCCAGACCGAGATCGGCATCACCACCTTCTTCGTCACCCACGATCAGGAGGAGGCCCTCGCCGTCGCCGACCGGGTCGCCGTCATGAACGCCGGGCGGATCGAGCAGCTCGGCGCTCCGGAGGATCTCTACGCGCGCCCCGCGACGCCGTTCGTCGCCCACTTCGTCGGGCTCTCGAACGCGGTCGCGGGGACGGTGACCGGGGGAGCGGTCGCCGTGCTCGGATCGCGCCTGCCGCTGGTCGACCCCGGCGTCGCCGACGGTGCGGTGTCGGCGTTCCTGCGGCCCGAGGACATCGACATCGTGGCCGACGGTGCCCCCGGAGCGCTGCCTGCGGTCGTCGTCGCGTCCAGCTTCCTCGGACCGGTCCGGCGCTCGACGGTGCGGACCGAGCAGGGGGAGGAGCTCGTCGTCCAGCACGCGGCCGGTCAGCGGCTCGAGGCCGGCGAGCGCGTCGGCCTCGTGCTGGCGCTGCGCCCTGTCGCCGTCCGCGCAGCGTCGTGAGAGCCGCCGATTCCGCGTGCGGAATGCACCGGGGCATAGTCTGAGCAGATGAGAATCGGCCGGTCCCGCCGCACCTCCGGCTCGCGCGTCACGCGCGATGCGCCGCGTGCCGTCGAGGCCCGCCCCGCGTCCTCTCCCGCCGCGTCCGACGGCGTCTTCGTCTCCGACGGCATGAGGATCGCGGGGGCCTGGTCCTGGCGCGTCCTCGTCGTGGTCGCGGCGCTCGCCGTCTTCGCGCTGCTGGTGATCGAGCTCCGGCTCATCGTCATCCCGCTGCTGCTCGCGACGGTGATCGCGGCGCTGCTCGTCCCGTTCTCGAACTTCCTCCAGCGGCACCACTGGCCCAAGTGGGCGGCGATCGTGCTGTCCGAGCTCGGGATCATCGTGGTGATCGGCGGGCTGCTCTTCCTCGTCGTCACGCAGGTCTACGCGGGGTTCGACGATCTCAGCCGGCAGACGGTCCAGTCGTACGACGACCTCAAGTCGTGGCTGCTCGCCTCCCCCCTGCACCTGACCGAGAGCGACATCAACCAGTACGCGCAGCAGGCGCTCACGGCCCTGCAGCAGGACTCGGGCGTCCTCGTCAGCGGGGCGCTCAGCGTCGGCTCGACGGTCGGCCACGTGCTCACCGGCGTGCTGCTGACGCTGTTCTCGACGCTGTTCATCCTGATCGACGGTCCCAACATCTGGAGCTGGGTCGTCCGCCTCTTCCCGCGCAGGGCCCGCCCCGCGGTCGACGGCGCCGGTCGCGCGGGCTGGATCACGCTCACGAACTTCGTGAAGGTGCAGATCCTCGTCGCCTTCGTCGACGCGGTGGGCATCGGTCTCGGCTCGTTCTTCCTCGGCGTCCCGCTCGCCATTCCGATCGGCGTGCTGGTGTTCCTCGGCTCCTTCGTCCCGGTCATCGGCGCCGTCGTGACGGGCGCGCTGGCCGTGTTCATCGCGCTCGTCTACAACGGGCCGCTGATCGCGCTGATCCTGCTGATCGTCGTGCTCGGCGTGCAGCAGCTCGAGGGCCACATCCTCCAGCCCCTCATCATGGGCTCCGCCGTCAAGGTGCACCCGCTCGCCGTGGTGCTCGCGGTCGCCGGAGGATCGATCGTCGCCGGCATCGCGGGCGCCTTCTTCGCGGTGCCGTTCGTCGCCACCCTGAACGTCATGGTCAAGTACGTCGCGAGCGGTGCCTGGCGCTCGCCGACCCCATCCCCCGAGAGAGCAGCCGCAGAGCATGCAGACTAGCCGCGTCGTCGGTCCCACCCTCCACGAGTTCGAGGCGGCCCGAACCGTCATCGCGCCCGTGATCGCCTCCACCCCGATGGAGACGAGCAACTTCCTCGCCGAGGTCCTCGGCTCGCCGGTGTTCCTCAAGTGCGAGAACCTCCAGCGGACGGGGTCGTACAAGATCCGCGGGGCGGTGTTCCGCCTGTCTCGGTTGTCTCCGGAGGAGCGCGCGCGCGGAGTCGTCGCCGCGTCCGCCGGCAACCACGCCCAGGGCGTCGCCTTCGCCGCGCGCGAGCTCGGCATCAAGGCCACGATCTTCATGCCGATCGGGGTGGCGCTGCCCAAGCTCTCCGCCACCCGCGACTACGGCGCCGAGGTGGTGCTCAGCGGGCACATCTTCAACGAGGCGCTCGCGGCCGCTGCCGAGTTCGCCGAGCGCACCGGGGCGGTGTTCGTGCCGCCCTACGATCATCCCGACGTGATCACGGGCCAGGGGACCCTCGGCCTCGAGATCCTCGAGCAGGCCGAGGGCGTCGAGACGATCGTCGTCCCCATCGGCGGCGGCGGACTCATCGCCGGCGTCGCCTCGGCGGCGAAGCAGAAGGCCGCGCAGGAGGGACGCACCCTCCGCGTCATCGGGGTCCAGGCCGCCAACGCCGCGCCGTACCCGCTCTCGCTCGCGAGCGGCGAGGCCACCGCCATCACGATCACACCGACGATCGCCGACGGCATCGCCGTCGCCAAGCCGGGGCTGCTGAACTTCGAGATCATCCGCGAGCTCGTCGACGAGGTCGTGACGGTCGAGGACGACGACATCGCCCGAGCACTGCTCGTCCTGCTCGAGCGCGCGAAGCTCGTCGTCGAGCCGGCCGGAGCCGTCGGCATCGCCGCGATCCTCACCGGCAAGGTCCGCGACGCGGGCCGCACCGCGGTGATCCTCTCGGGCGGCAACATCGACCCGCTGATGATGGAGCGCATCATCAGCCGCGGCCTCGCCGCCTCCGAGCGGTACCTCAAGATGAGCATCGGCCTGCCCGACCGCCCCGGCCAGCTCGCGCGCATCGCCGAGCTGATCTCGGAGGCGAACGCCAATGTCGTCGAGGTGCTGCACACCCGTCACGGCCGCGGTCTGCAGATCAGCGAGGTCGAGCTCGAGATCAGCGTCGAGACGCGCGGCCCCGAGCACGCCGACCGCGTCCTCCAGGTGCTGACCGAGGCCGGCTACCACCCGAGGCTGTCGGGAGCCTGATCCCGGCGTGCTCGCCCGCCCGCGGGATTGTCGCTGCTCGCTGATCGAGTGTGCGGTCCACGTCTGCCCCAGCGCTCGTCGCAGTGCCCGCTGATCGAGTAGCCCGCGCAGCGGGCGTATCGAGATCCGCCAGCGTCAGAAGGGTCATCGGACCGCCGATCTGCTGGAGCCGGTGGGTCTCGATACGCCGCCTGCGGCGGCTACTCGACCAGCGAGCGGGCGGGACAGGCGCTCCCTGTTCGCGGCCCGGGTGGTCCATCGCGCCCGACGACGACGCCGCGGACGGACCACCAGGACGCGATCAGTGGCCGTTCCAGGTCTCGACGTCGACGACCTTGACCGTGATCTCGCGGCCGGTCGGGGCGGTGAAGCTCGTGGAGTCGCCGACGGCGAGGCCCATGATCGCGGCGCCCAGCGGGCTCTGCGGGCTGTAGACGTCGAGGTCGCTCTCGCCGGCCATCTCGCGGTTGCCGAGGAGGAAGCGCGACTCGTCGCCCGCGATCTCGGCGGTGATGATGGTGCCCGCCTCGACGACTCCGTGGCTCTCGGGCGGCGTGCCGATCTCGGCGTCGCGCAGCAGGGCGGTGAGCTGGCGGATCCGCGCCTCCATCTTCCCCTGCTCGTCCTTGGCGGCGTGGTAGCCGCCGTTCTCCTTCAGATCGCCCTCTTCCCGGGCGACCTCGATCCGCTTCGCGATCTCCTCGCGTCCGGCGGTGGACAGCTCGGTGAGCTCCGCCTGGAGGCGGTCGTACGACTCCTGGGTCATCCAGGTGACCTGAGGCTGGTCTGCCACGGTGGGCTCCTCACATGACGGCCGCGTTCGCGGGGCCGCACGGTACCGCTGAGCGCATCCGCGCCCGGCAGCCGTGTCGACCGATGTTCCGGCGGCGGTGGAAAAGACAAGGCCCCGACGAGTCCGTCAGGGCACCCGGCAACCCTACGGGAGCCAGCAGGACGAGATCAAACCTGTCGTCGCGAGCTCGGTCGTGCGGACGGTCTCGGTGTACGAGCGGAAGCGCTCGGTCGAGGCCGGGTACTCCACGACCAGCCAGCCGACGACGGCCGACTGCTCGTTGAGCGCCTGGACCGCGCAGGCGACCTCGGTGCCGGTCGGAGCGGTCAGATCGAAGGAGACCTCGACGGTGCGGTCGTCGACCACCGTGTGGGCCGTGTCCTGCACATCGACGCCGTCACGCGCTCCGTCGAGCCCCGCCCAGATCACCCAGGCGGCGAAGACGGCGACGAAGGCGAGGGCGACGCCGCCGAAGAGCCAGCGGTTGCCGCGCCGGGTGCGACCGGTGCGTCCGTAGCGGGAGGCGAGCGGTCCTGCTGCGCGGACCTCGTCCGGATCGAGCGTCGCGTCGTCGCTCAGCTCGGCGGTCTCGGACGTGCGGGCGGCCACGGAACTCCCCGGGTGTTGCGTCTACTCTGGACGGATGGCGCGGGCTGCCGCGTCGATCCCATTAAACCCCGAGGAATCGAGCGATCGTGTCCCAGGCCGTCGAGGTCACCGTCGATTCGGAGGTGCGGGACGCTCCGCGCCTCCTCGCCGTTCACGCCCATCCCGACGACGAGTCGAGCAAGGGCGCGGCGACGCTCGCCGCCTACGCCGATCGCGGCGCCGAGGTCATGGTGGTCTCGTGCACGGGAGGCGAGGCCGGCTCGATCCTCAACGAGGCGCTCCCGGCCCGCGCTCACGCGGAGCGCGACATCGGCGGGCTCCGCCGGTACGAGATGGCCGCCGCTCAGGAGGCGCTCGGCATCGAGCACACCTGGCTCGGCTTCGTCGACTCGGGGATGCCCGAGGACGGCGCCGTCGACGCCTCCTCGTTCGCGGGCCTGCCGCTGCGGATCGCCGCCGCGCCGCTCGTGCGCCTCGTCCGCCGCTTCCGCCCGCACGTGATCATCAGCTACGACGAGAACGGCGGCTACCCGCACCCCGATCACATCCGCGCGCACCAGGTCGCCGTCGAGGCGTTCCGGGCCGCCGGCATCGCCGAGGAGTACCCGGATCTGGGCGAGCCGTGGACCGTGTCGAAGCTGTACTACGACCGCGTGTTCAGCAGCCAGAAGCTGCACGCGATCGCCGAGCACCTGCGCTCGCTCGACCCGGAGGATCCGCGGCTCGCGACCTTCGAGGAGATGAAGCGCTGGGGCGACGAGACGCCCTACCTCGCCACGACGCAGATCACGATCTCGGGCTACCACGACCGCCGTGACGCGGCGCTGCGCGCCCACGCCAGCCAGGTCGCTCCCGACAACGCCTTCTTCTTCCTCCCGCACGAGGCGATCGACGCCGCCTGGCCGACCGACGACTTCCAGCTCATCGAGAGCCGCGTCGAGGCGCCGACCCCCGAGACCGATCTGTTCGCGGGAATCGACCTCGGCACGAGCACCGGAGCGAACGCATGATCCCCGCGGCGCTCTCCTCCGGACTCGACGCCGTCGCCTCGGCGCTCGTCAGGGCGTCCGAGGCGACCCCGATGCCGACTCCGGGACCGGAGTTCAACGAGGACACGGTGACGCCGGGCCTCTTCGGCTTCCTCGTGATGTTCGTCATCGCCGGGGCGGCGGTCCTCCTCGCGCTCGACATGGTCCGGCGCGTCCGGCGCACCACGTACCGCGCCCAGGTGGCCGAGCGGCTCGACGCCGAGGAGCGGGACCGCGACGCCTCCGAGCGCTGAGGCTAGCCCGCGTTGTAGGCGGGGTCGAGGCACACGAGCAGCGCTGCCGTCCAGTGGCAGACGAACGCGATCGCCGTGAGCGCGTGGAAGATCTCGTGGAATCCGAAGACCCCGGGGATCGGGTTCGGCTTCTTGATCCCGTAGACGATGGCGCCGACGGTGTAGCAGAGCCCGCCGACCAGCACGAGGACCATCATCGCGGCGCTCGCCTCGAACAGCGGGCCGAGGTACATCACGGCGGCCCAGCCCAGCAGCAGGTAGAGCGGCACGTAGAGCCAGCGCGGTGCCGAGATCCAGAACACGCGGAAGCCGATCCCCAGCAGCGCCCCGGCCCAGACGAGCACCAGCAGGAGCGTGCCCTGCGAGGGCGGAAGGGCCAGCGCCGCCAGCGGAGTGTAGGTGCCCGCGATCAGCAGGAAGATGTTGGCGTGGTCGATCCGCTTCAGGATCACCTTCGTCCGCGGCGCCCAGTCGAACCGGTGGTAGAGCGCGGAGTTGCCGAACAGCAGCAGGGACGTCGTCGTGAAGACGGCGGCGGCCCACTTCGCGGTCGTGCCCTCGGCCACCGTGATCAGCACGACGCCGGCGACGATCGCGAGCGGGAAGAGCCCGGCGTGGATCCAGCCGCGCCAGGTCGGCTTCGCCTCGGAGGCGGTGCCGTGCTCGATCTCGTCCTCGACGAGCGGCAGGTTCGGGAGGTCGGGGCCCGCGGCGTCGTCCCGCGCCACGGCGCGATCGGCGGCGCGCGCCTCCGCCTCGGCGGGTTCGGGGGAGGGGGGCGTCGCGGTCATACGGCACAGGATACGTCGTGCTCCCGGTGGGCCCGCGGTGCCTGAGCGGTCGCCCCCATCGACTACCGTGTCCCTGTGCCGAAGTCGAGACTGCCTGTGGGGAGGGACCTCCTCTACGGCGTCTACAAGAAGCGCCTGCGGTCGAGCTTCGCTCCCGGGTCGCTGCCGAACCACGTCGCGATGATCATCGACGGCAACCGCCGCTGGGCTCGCCAGCGCGCCCTCGAGACGGCCGCGCACGGGCACCGGGCCGGCGCCGCGAAGGTGCACGAGTTCCTGCAGTGGTGCGACGAGCTCGGCATCCGCCACGTCACGCTCTACCTGCTCTCGCAGGACAACCTCGTCGGCCGCGAGACCTCCGAGCTCACCGAGCTGATCGCGATCATCGCCGATCTCGCCGAGGAGGTGTCGCAGCAGCCCGACTGGCGGGTGCAGCACGTCGGCTCCGACGACGGCCTGCCGGCCTCGCTCGTGGCGGCGCTCGACAGCGCGGAGGAGCGCACCGCCACGCACACCGGGCTGCACGTCAACCTCGCCGTCGGCTACGGCGGTCGGCACGAGATCGCCCAGGCCGTGCGGAGCATCCTCGACGAGCACGGCAAGCGCGGCTCGTCGATCGAGGACGTCGCCGGCCTGCTGACCCCGGAGCTGATCGGCGAGCACCTGTACACGAGCGGGCAGCCGGATCCGGATCTGGTGATCCGCACCTCCGGCGAGCAGCGCCTCTCGGACTTCATGCTCTGGCAGAGCGCGCACAGCGAGTTCTACTTCATGGAGGCGCTCGGGCCCGACATCCGCGAGGTCGACTTCCTCCGGGCCCTGCGCGACTACGCCGGACGCCACCGCCGCTTCGGCAGCTGATCGACCACACCGGAAGGGCCCGCATGACCGTGCACGATCCCGCACTCGCGGCCTACCTCGACACCTTCGGCGAGGAGACCGGCTACCTCGACTTCGCGCGGGTGGGGCCGATCTCGGCGACCGCCGCGGCCGAGCAGAGCGCCGCCTCCGAGCTGCTCGCCCGGGCGCGGGCCGGGACTCTCGACACGCTGTCCGAGCAGGACGCGCGGGTGCGCGAGGCCGTCGCCGCCCTCCTGCGGTTCCCGGCCGAGCAGGTCGTCTTCCAGCCGAACACCTCGACCGGGCTGATGCACGCGCTGCTCGGAGTGCCGGGGGCGGTCCTGCTGTCGCCGGGCGAGTTCCCGAGCCTGCCGTTCGCCGCGGCGCGCGCAGCCGCACTGCGGGGCGCTGCAGGGCCGGTGTGGCTCGAGGGGACTCCGGGGCACGTGACGCCCGAGGGCGTCCGGGAGCAGCTCGCGCCCGAGGTCGCCGCCGTCGCCCTCAGCCTGGTCGACTCGCGCACCGGTCATGTCGCCGACCTCGAGGGGATCCGCGATGTCATCGGCGACCGCCTCCTGATCGTCGACGCGATCCAGGGCTTCGGAGTCGTCGACGCGGCCTACGAGCTCGCCGACGTCGTCGTCTCGGGCGGCCAGAAGTGGGTGCGCGCCGGCTGGGGGACGGGGTTCCTCGCGCTCGGCGACCGCGCGCTGACCCGCCTCGACCCGGTGCTCTCGGGGTGGACCGGCGCCGATGCTCCTGAGCCGTGGGACGAGGTCACCGCGCCGCGATCGGGTGCGGGCGCGTTCAGCATCACGAACCCCGACCCGATCGCGCAGGCCCGCTTCGCCGCCGCGCTCGAGGACATCGCGGCGGTGGGCGTCCCCGTCGTCGCCGCCCGCGTCGCCGACCGGGTGAGCGCGGTCATCGACCTCGCCGACGAGTTCGGCCTGGCCGTCGTCGGCTCGCGCGACGAGCGCAGTCGCGCCGGCATCGTGGTCGTCGAGCCCGCACCGGAGGAGCTCGCCCCGCTCACGGCGTCGCTCGCGGCGCACGGAGTCACGGCGCGGCTCCGGCCCACGACCGTGCGCTTCAGCGCGCACGCGAGCACCTCCGACGAGACCCTGGCCGTCCTGCGGTCGGCGCTCATCTCGGCGGCGACCGTGGTGGAGTACTGACGGCTCGTCCGCCGACGCCCGTTCACATACTGGTTACACGTTCGTAGCGCAAGAAAGCACACGGCTGTCATTCGCGGGGTTAGGTTCGAGACATCAGGTACAGCGCCTGGTCGAGACGGCCACACAAGTACGGCTCGATATCGCGCAGACCACCGAAGGGAACTGCGCGGTGCACCAGTTGCACCCAAGGGGCCGGCTCGCAGCATGAGTCGGGGGCCCGCGCCCCCGAGTGTGGAGAGTCGACGTGACAGTTCCCCAGGGCATGGATCCGCAGACCGCAGCGCAGGGCGGCCTCCACCGCCGAGCGCAGCGCGACTCCGCGGCTCCGACGGATCAGCTCCAGCGCACCTACGTCCTCGACACGTCGGTGCTGCTGTCCGATCCGTCCTCGATGTTCCGCTTCGCGGAGCACGCCGTCGTGCTGCCGGTCGTGGTGATCAGCGAGCTCGAGGGCAAGCGCAACGATCCCGAGATCGGCTACTTCGCCCGGCAGGCCCTGCGCCACCTCGACGAGCTGCGCATCAAGCACGAGCGGCTCGACTTCCCGATCGCCGTCGGCAACGGCGGAACCCTGCGGGTCGAGCTCAACCACTCGAACATGTCGGTGCTGCCGAGCGGTCTGCAGCTCGGCGACAACGACGCGCGGATCCTCGCCGTCGCGATGAACCTGCAGACCGAGGGCGCCCTCGTGACCGTCGTGTCGAAGGACATGCCGATGCGCGTGAAGGCCGCCTCCATCGGCATCGCTGCCGAGGAGTACCTGGCCGAGCTCGCCCCCGAGTCGGGCTGGACGGGGATGGACGACATCACCCTGGCCGGAGACGCGATGAGCGAGCTCTACGATCGCGAGCGCCTGTTCACCGACGAGGTCGCCGAGATCCCGGTCAACACCGGCCTCGTCGTCCACTCCGACCGCGGCTCGGCGCTCGCCCGCGTGACCGGCAAGCGCCAGATCACGCTGGTCCGCGGCGACCGCGACGTGTTCGGCCTGCACGGGCGCTCGGCGGAGCAGCGGCTCGCGATCGACCTGCTCCTCGACCAGGAGGTGGGCATCGTCTCGCTGGGCGGCCGCGCCGGCACCGGCAAGTCGGCGCTGGCGCTCTGCGCCGGCCTCGAGGCCGTGCTCGAGAAGCGCCAGCACAAGAAGATCATGGTCTTCCGCCCGCTCTACGCGGTCGGCGGCCAGGACCTCGGCTTCCTGCCCGGCGACGCGGCGGAGAAGATGAACCCCTGGGCCCAGGCGGTCTTCGACACCCTCGGGGCCCTCGTCTCGCAGAACGTGCTCGACGAGGTGATCGAGCGCGGGATGCTCGAGGTGCTGCCGCTGACGCACATCCGCGGGCGGTCGCTCCACGACGCGTTCGTGATCGTCGACGAGGCGCAGTCGCTCGAGCGGAACGTGCTCCTCACCGTGCTCTCGCGCGTGGGCCAGAACTCGCGCGTGGTGCTGACGCACGACGTCGCCCAGCGCGACAACCTGCGCGTCGGGCGGCACGACGGCGTCGCCTCCGTCATCGAGACGCTCAAGGGGCACCCGCTCTTCGCGCACGTCACGCTGACGCGGTCGGAGCGCTCGGCGATCGCGGCTCTCGTCACCGAGATGCTGGAGTCGAACGAGCTGGCGTAGGCGTGACGCGCGGGGAGTGATCCGCTCCGGATCCTCCCCGCGGTCCTCCCGAGGTCCCTCGCCCGCTGCGGACGGGACCGTCGGCAGTAGCATCGCCCCATGCGCGGCATCTCCGACGACGTCCTCGAAGGAGCCGGCCGGACCCCCGACGGCCCTGTGTGCTCGGTCTGATGGGGTCTCGCGACGCGGGTCGCCCGGTACCCGGACCCCTCCAGGAGTTCCGGCCGTCCAGGGCCCGGCAGAAGCAGGAGTCGGTGCGTCTGAGGCCGGCCGCGGTGCTCCCCGCCGTGGTCCTCCTGGCAGGTGCGGCGGGGGGCGTCCTGATGGCCGACGACAGACGCGGTGCGCTGTTCGCCTACCTGGGCCTCCTCGGCGTCGCCGCGGTCGTCTCGGCGATCGTCGTCGGTGTCCTCCTGGTCCGGAACCGGCGATTCCACTCCGCAGCGATCCTCCGGATCTCGCCTCAGACCATCGAGTACACGAACGCTCGAGGAGGGGTCACCGCCTTCGACCGCGCCGACCCGTCGTTGAGGGCGCTTCTCGCATGGGTGGCACCCGGTCCGAACAGCGAGGCGGTCCGCCTCCCTCCCTCGCTGATCCTGTTCCTGTCGGATCGGACTCGTTCGATCCGGCTCCGTGGTGCGGAGTGGGAGATCGACGCGCTCGAGGCGGTGGTCGGCGCCGCTGGTCCGCGACTCCCGTCCTCGGCCGGCGGACGCCGCCCCGATCGTCGTCGGCAGGCGACGGGCGCGGAAGCCGCTTCTCCCTCCGTCGCCGACGGGACGACCCCTCCGTGGGAGGTGCTCAGCGCCAGGCAGGTCGACGAGCTGATCCCGGGGACGATGAGCTTCCGCGAGACCCGCCCGACGACGTTCGCGCTGCTCGTCGGGTTCGGGTCGACAGCCCTCCTCCTCGCCGTGGTCATCGGAGTCGCGGTCGTCTCGTCGTCCGCCTGAGCCCGGGGACGCCGCGACGACGGTGGGGCTCCCTCGAGGTGATCGGGTCCGGTGCCCCGGGACTCCGCAGCTCCGTGGTGCCCCGCGCGGCGTACCGTGGGACGGTGAGCATCCTCGATGACGCGCTCCTCGAGCGCTTCCGACTCCGCGCGGCCGACTACGACGAGCGCAACGTCTTCTTCGCCGAGGATCTGGAGGAGCTGCGGGCGATCGGCTACCTGGCGCTGTTCGTGCCGGAGGAGCTCGGCGGCGCGGGACTCGGCCTCGAGCAGGTCGCGGCCGAGCAGACCCGGCTGGCGACCGCTGCGCCGGCGACCGCCCTGGCGATCAACATGCACCTCGTCTGGACGGGCGTGGCGCGCGTCCTGCGCGAGCGGGGCGACGACTCGCTGACGCACGTGCTGCGGGATGCGGCGGACGGGCACGTCTTCGCCTTCGGCAACAGCGAGGCGGGCAACGACCTCGTCCTCTTCGACTCGCTGACGCGGGCCGAGCCGCAGCCCGACGGCTCCCACCGCTTCACCGGCACCAAGATCTTCACCTCGCTCTCGCCGGCCTGGACCCGGTTGGGCGTCTTCGGGCGCGACGACAGCGGGCCCGAGCCGCGCCTCGTGCACGGGTTCATCGATCGCGAGACACCGGGGTCACCCGTCGCGGGTCTCCGGGTCCACGACGACTGGGACACGCTCGGCATGCGCGCCACCCAGAGCCGGACGACGGTGCTGGACGGTGTGGAGGTGCCCGCGGCGCGGATGTTCCGCTCGCTGCCCGTCGGCCCCTCCGCGGACCCGCTCGTCTTCGCGATCTTCGCGAACTTCGAGCTGCTGATCGCCTCCGTGTACCTCGGGATCGCGCAGCGGGCGCTGACGCTCGCGGTGGAGGCGGCGCGACGTCGCACGTCGCTCAAGGCGGGCGGGCGGCCGCTGTCCGAGGATCCGGACATCCGCTGGCGCATCGCCGATGCGGCGATCCTGCTCGACGGACTCGAGGCGCCGCTGCGCTCGGCCGCCGCCGATGTCGACGGGCTCGTCGACCGGGGCGCCCGCTGGTTCCCGTCGCTGGTCGGCGTCAAGATCCGCACCACGGAGGCGGCGCTGCGCATCGTCGAGAGCGCGGTGCGCGCCTCCGGAGGCTCGGCCTACTCGCGCCGCTCGGAGCTGTCGCGGCTCTACCGCGACGTGCTCGCCGGGCTCTTCCACCCCTCCGACGACGAGTCGGCGCACTCGACCTTCGCGAACGCCTGGCTGGGGCCTCTGCCTCCTCGGGACTGAGGCTGTGGACAACTCCGGCGGCGGGCGGCCGGGGCGGTCTAGGGTCGCCGGATGCGACAGGGCGCGGCACTCGATGCGGTCGCCGTCGTGCTCGGCGCGGGTGCCCTGGTCGTTCTCGTCGGGCACCGAGGGGCGGGTGGGGCGGCGCTCGTGATCGCGGTGCTGACGGTGCCGCTCGTGCTCGCGGACGTCCGGAGGCGCCTGCTGCCGAACATGCTCACCGTGCCGATCCTGGTCGTCGGGATCGTGCAGCAGCCCGAGCAGGTGCCCGTCGCCGCGGCGGTGGCGCTGGGGCTCGGTGCGCTGCACCTGGCCGGTGGGCTCGGGATGGGCGACGTCAAGCTCGGAGTCGGGCTGGCCTTCCCGCTCGGCGCGGAGCAGACGATCGCGGGAGCGGGCCTGGCCTTCCTGCTGGCGGGGCTCTGGGCGCTGCCCCTGGTCCTCGCGGGTGATCGCTCCCGGATCGCGTTCGGCCCCTTCCAGCTCGCCGCGTTCTGGATCGTCCTCGCAGCCGGATGAGACTCTGGCCCGTCGGGGCACGCGGTGCTAGACCGGAAGTCGGCGGTCGCGGGAGGAGGGTCCGATGGTTCGGGAGACGCGGACGACCTGTGCGATCGTCGGGGCCGGGCCGGCCGGGCTCGTGCTGGGGCTGCTCCTCGCCCGCGCCGGGGTCGCGGTGACGGTCCTCGAGAAGCACGCCGACTTCCTCCGCGACTTCCGCGGCGACACGGTGCACCCGACCACGCTGGGTCTGCTCGACGACCTCGGGCTCTTCCCCCGCTTCGACGCGCTGCCTCACTCGAGGATCCAGCGGGTGAGCGTGCCGACCGGAGGTGCGCCGATGGTCGTGGCGGACTTCTCGCGGCTCCCAGTGCGCCATCCCTTCATCGCGATGGTGCCGCAGTGGGACCTGCTCGCCCTGCTGGCGGAGGAGGCCGCGACCGAGCCGTCCTTCACCCTGCTGACCGAGCACGAGGTGACCGGGGTCGTCCGTGAGGGCGATCGCGTCGTCGGCGTGGAGTACACGGCGGAGTCGGGGCCGGGGCGGCTGCTCGCCGATCTCACCGTGGCGTGCGACGGACGGTGGTCGGCCGTGCGCCGGTCGGTCGGGCTCGTGGCGCGCGAGGCCGCGGTGGGCTTCGACGTCTGGTGGTATCGGATCCCGACGCGGCGCGACGTGGGCGAGTCGCTGCTGCCGCGCCTGGCGGCGGGACGGGTGGCGATCGCGATCCCGCGGAGGGGCTACCTCCAGGTCGCGCGGCTCGGAGCGAAGGGCACCGACGCCCGGGTGCGCGGTCGGGGGATCGAGTCGTTCCGAGCGGAGGCGGCGGCGCTGCTCCCCGAGGTCGCGGGTGATGTGAAGTCGATCGCCTCGATGGAGGAGGTGAAGCACCTCGACGTCCGGCTGGACCGCCTCCGCCGCTGGTCGGCACCCGGGGTGCTCTGCATCGGCGACGCGGCGCACGCGATGTCCCCGGTCGGAGGAGTCGGCATCAACCTCGCCGTGCAGGACGCGGTCGCGACCGCGCGACTGCTCGCCGGCCCGCTGAGCAGGGGCGTCTTCGAGTGCGGAGGCGATGGTCTGCTCGCCCGCGTGCAGCACCGCCGCGCTGTTCCGGCCGCACTGGTCCAGGCGCTGCAGCGGGTGCTGCACGCGCGCCTGATCATGCCGGCGCTGAGCGGCCGCCTGTCCGGCCCGCCGCGCCCGCTCGTCGTGCTCCTGCGCGCGCTGCCCGCCCTGGCGGTCTTCCCCGCCCTCCTCGTCGGGGTGGGCCCGCGCCCCGAGCGCGCGCCCGGCTGGTCCCGCCGCCCTGCGTCGTGATCCCGCGGGATCTCGATACGCCCTCTGCGAGGGCTGATCGATCAGCGGTCAGAGCGCCCAGCCGTTCGCACCACGCTCTGCGGAATCCTCCATGCGCTCCGCCGACCGCGGTCCTGTCTGCGCTCGCGCAGACAGGACCAGACGACTCACCCCGGGTGCGTCATCGACATGACGTCGAGGGCCGCGTCCAGCTGCTCCTCCGTCACCTCGCCGCGTTCGACGAAACCGAGGTCGACGACCGATTCGCGGACGGTGATGCCCTTCGCGACCGAGTTCTTCGCGACCTTGGCGGCGGCCTCGTAGCCGATGACCTTGTTGAGCGGGGTGACGATCGACGGCGACGACTCCGCGAGGGCGCGCGCACGCTCGAGGTTGGCCTCGAGGCCGACGACGGTCTTGTCGGCGAGGAGGGTCGCCGAGGTCGCCAGCAGGCGGATCGACTCGAGCAGCGCCGTACCCATCACCGGGATGGCGACGTTGAGCTCGAAGGCACCCGAGGCGCCGGCCCAGGCGATGGTGGCGTCGTTGCCGATGACGCGGGCGCAGACCATGAGGACCGCCTCCGGAATGACCGGGTTGACCTTGCCGGGCATGATCGACGAGCCCGGCTGCAGGTCGGGGATGTGCAGCTCGCCCAGCCCGGTGTTGGGGCCGGAGCCCATCCAGCGCAGGTCGTTGTTGATCTTGGTGAGGCTGACGGCCAGCACGCGGAGCGCGCCGGAGGCCTCGACCAGGGAGTCGCGGGCGCCCTGCGCCTCGAAGTGGTTGCGCGCCTCGGTGACGGGCAGGCCCGTCTCCTCCGCGAGGCGGGCGATGACCTTCTGCGGGAAGCCGGCGGGCGTGTTGATGCCGGTGCCGACGGCCGTGCCGCCGAGCGGGACCTCCGCGACACGGGGGAGCGCCGAGCGGACGCGCTCGATGCCGAGCCGGATCTGCATGGCGTAGCCGCCGAACTCCTGTCCGAGCGTCACGGGAGTGGCGTCCATCAGGTGGGTGCGGCCCGACTTCACGGCCTCGGACCACAGCTCGGCCTTCGCCTCGAGCGCCTCGGCGAGGTGCTCGAGCGAGGGGATGAGGCTCTCGATCAGCGCGCCGGTGACGGCCACGTGCACCGACGTCGGGAAGACGTCGTTGGAGGACTGGGAGGCGTTGACGTGGTCGTTCGGGTGCACGGTGCGGCCGAGCGCGGTGGTGGCCAGCGTGCTGAGCACCTCGTTCATGTTCATGTTCGAGGAGGTCCCGGATCCGGTCTGGTAGACGTCGATCGGGAAGTGCTCGTCGTAGCCGCCGGCGACGATCAGGTCGGCCGCGTCCGCGATGGCACCGGCGATGTCGGCGTCGAGGACTCCGAGCTCGGCGTTCGCGAGGGCCGCGGCCTTCTTGATCCGGGCCAGGGCGGCGATCTGCGCGGGCTCGAGGCCGGCTCCCGAGATCGGGAAGTTCTCGACCGCACGCTGCGTCTGCGCCGCGTAGAGCGCCGAGCGCGGGACCCGCACCTCGCCCATCGTGTCGTGCTCGATGCGGAAATCGGAATCGGTCGGGGAGTTGTCCACCACGCTGTGCTCGTCCTTTGCTCTGTGTCTCGTCGGGCTGTCGGTCTGTCTAGGGGACGGGGGTGTCGTCGGGTGCCACCGTCTGGAGGGGGGTGAGCGTCCGCTCCTGCTCCGAGCGGTAGGGGCTCAGCTGCGGCGGGTCGATGCCGAGCACCACGTCCGAGATCACGGTGCCGTCCGAGAGGCGGTAGTTCGCGCCGACGACCGCCAGCTCGCCCGCGGCGACCGCGTCGGCGATGAGCGGGGAGCGCTGGAGCAGCTCGGCGACGGTGTCGCGCAGGTGCTCCCGGCCGACGGCGAGGGCATCGGTCGCCGACGGATCGACGAGGACCCGGCCGTCGGGCTGCGGGCCCACGATGCGCCGGACCGCGGGGATGATCGGCTCGATGAGGTGCTCGATGTGCGGCGGGAGGCGCTCGGCGTCGGCCGCCTGGGACGCGATCGCCGCCTTCACGGCGCCGCACTCGTCGTGGCCGAGCACCAGGATCAGCTTCACCCCGAGCACGGCGACGCCGTACTCGAGCGAGCCGATGATCGAGTCGGCGATGACCTGACCGGCGTTGCGGACGACGAAGAGATCGCCGAGGCCCAGATCGAAGATGATCTCGGCGGCCAGGCGCGAGTCGCTGCAGCCGAAGAGGGCGGCGAGCGGCTTCTGCTCGGCGGCGAGCTCGGCGCGGCGCTCGACGTTCTGCCGCGGGTGCCGGGGCTCTCCGGCGACGAAGCGCTGGTTGCCCCGCAGCATCTCCTTCCACACCCACGCGGGCGGGCGCGACTCGCGCGGGACGGGGATGGTCTGGGGTGCGTCCTGGTCGCTCAGGTCGTGGCTCATCGTGTCTCCTCCTGGCCGATCTGCGGGGCGATGGCGTCGACGACCTCGCGGATCTCGTCGGTCGCCGCGGTGCCGTAGACGAGGTAGGTGCTCGACCCCTCCGTCGTCTCGAGAGCGTACGGGGTGTTGCCCGTGTCGGCTCCGGAGTCGCGGCGGTCGTAGACCGTCCACTCGCGGCCGTCGATCTGCTCGACGCCCGTCGCGGCGGCGCGGTCGAGCTGCGAGCCCACCCAGTTCTCGTCGGCGTCGAAGCCCTGGCTCACGCCGATGTAGCCCGCCTTCGGGGTCAGCAGGCCGACGTACCAGTAGTCGACCCCTCCGTCGGTGCGCAGCTCGGCGGCGTTGGCCGACCAGCCTTCGGGCATCTCGGGGACCACGAGCGTCTCGGTCTCGCCGAGCTGCAGCTGGGAGGCGACGAGGGGCACGTCGACAGCGGGTCGCTCCGTGCCGTCGCCGCGCGGGACGACCAGCACGATGAGGGCGACGACGCCGACGGTGGCGAGAAGCGAGAAGACGAGGTTGTTGACGGTCTTGCGCTGGCGGTAGAGCCGGGAGTTCTCGGCCTTGCGGGCCGCGATCTCGGCCGGTGTCTCGGGGCGGCCGAGCTCGGCGACGACGCGGGGCGGCTTCTGGCGGCTCATCCGGCGCTCGATCCGCCGGACCGGGCCGCGTCCAGGCGCGCGCGGGCCCCGATCAGCCACTCCTCGCAGCGGGCGGCGAGCGCCTCGCCGCGCTCCCAGAGCGCGAGGGAGCGCTCGAGGGTCGAGTTGCCCTGCTCGAGCTCGGACACGACGCGGACGAGCTCGTCGCGGGCCTGCTCGTAGCTGAGGTCGGCGGTGCCGGCCGACGAGGCGCCGGGGTCGGTGCCCTCCGAGGCGGAGGAGTCGGTGCGGGCGTCGGGCATGGGGATGATCCTATCGATCGGTGCTGGAGGGTGACTCGGCGTCTGCGGCGTCAGCCGCGCCCGGCGGGGTCGGCGGCCGCGCCCTCGGAGCGGGCCGACACGGCGCCCTCGGCGAGGGTGAGGACGAGGGACTCGCCCGCCGCCGCATCGCTGGGTGCGCGGACCACGTGCCCGGAGGCGTTCTGCACGATCGCGTAGCCGCGGTCGAGCGTGTGCTGGGGAGAGAGCGCGCGGAGGTGGCCGTGGAGGCGCTCGACCTCGAGGTGGGCGCGCTCGATCCGCCGCTCGACGAGCTCGGCTCCGCGCGCGACCCAGCGGGTCAGCTCCTCGGAGTGGCGATCGACCAGGACGTGCGGCTGCGCGAGGACCGGACGGGTGCGCAGCTGCGACAGCCGGTCGACCTCGTGCGAGACGAGCCCGCTCACCCGGCTGGTCATCCGGAGCCTCGCCTGCTGCACGCGCAGCAGCTCGTCGGAGACGTCGGGGACGACGCGCTTGGCCGCGTCGGTCGGCGTGGAGGCGCGCAGATCGGCCACGTCATCGAGGAGCGGGCGGTCGGCCTCGTGGCCGATCGCGCTCACGACGGGAGTCGAGCAGGCGGCGACGGCGCGCACGAGCCGCTCGTCGCTGAAGCCGAGGAGGTTCTGGAAGTCGCCTCCGCCGCGGGCGATCACGATCACGTCGATGCCCTCGTCCGCCTCCAGGGTGCGGAGGGCCGAGAGCACCTCGGGCACCGTGCGATCGCCCTGCACCGCGGCGTGCACCACGCGGAACCTCACGGCCGGCCAGCGCAGCTGGGCGTTGCGGAGGACGTCCTTCTCGGCGTCGGAGTCCTTGCCCGTGATGAGGCCGACGCCGTGCGGGAGGAAGGGGAGCGGCTTCTTGCGGCCCGCCTCGAAGAGCCCCTCCGACGCGAGCTGCCTGCGCAGCCGCTCGAGCTTCTCGAGGAGGTCGCCCAGCCCGACGTGCCGCATCTCGAAGACCTGCATCGAGAGGGTGCCGCCCTTGACCCAGTAGTTGGGCTTCACGAGCGCGATCACGCGGTCGCCCTGCGCGAGATCGGCCGGCAGGCGCGAGCGCACGGAGGACCACACGGTGAACCCGACCGTGGCATCGCCCGAGAGGTCCTTGAGCTTGCCGTAGACGTTGCCGCCCGAGACGCCCCACTGCGTGATCTCTCCCTCGACCCACGCGGTGCCCAGGCGCTCGATCCAGCCCTTGATCTTGCTCGCGAGCAGACCGACCGGCCACGGGGCGTCGGCGGTGGGAGGGGCGTCTGTCATCGGTGCCTTCGCTGGATCGGGCGGGGGAGCGCGGGGCCGGCCCGCGCCGACCACGGTACGGGATGCCTCCGACACCGTGGCCGCCCGAGCGAGCGGCCGCGCCGACGGCCGACCGGACGCCACCTGTGGAGGAGGCGGCTGTTCTGCACGAGTCGGCTCCGCACAGGATCCGGCCCGTAGGATCGTGGGGTGAGTGAAGCCTCGATCAGTCTGCCCATGCCGCGCATGCCCCGCGCCGCAGGACGTCTGCGCGACGTCCCCGTCGACGGGCCGAAGCGCGTCCTGCTCGCCGCCCCGCGCGGCTACTGCGCCGGAGTCGACCGTGCGGTGGTCGCCGTCGAGAAGGCCATCGAGCACTACGGCGCCCCCGTCTACGTGCGCAAGCAGATCGTGCACAACGTGCACGTCGTCTCGACCCTCGAGAGCCAGGGCGCGATCTTCGTCGACGAGGTCGACGAGGTCCCCGAGGGCTCGCACATCGTGTTCAGCGCCCACGGAGTCTCGCCGGCCGTCGTGCAGGGAGCGGCCGACCGCCACCTGCAGGCCATCGACGCGACCTGCCCGCTCGTCACCAAGGTGCACCGCGAGGCGGTCCGCTTCGCGCGCGACGACTTCGAGATCCTCCTGATCGGCCACGAGGGACACGAGGAGGTCGAGGGCACCGCGGGCGAGGCTCCCGATCACGTCACGCTCGTCGGCAGCCCCGACGACGTCCCCAACATCCACGTGAAGGACCCGGACAAGGTCGTCTGGCTCTCGCAGACCACGCTCTCGGTCGACGAGACGATGGAGACGGTGCGCCGCCTCCGCGAGCGCTTCCCGAACCTGCAGGACCCGCCGAGCGACGACATCTGCTACGCCACCCAGAACCGCCAGGTCGCCATCAAGAAGGTGGCCGCGAGCGCCGAGCTCGTGATCGTGGTCGGCTCGGCGAACTCGTCGAACTCCGTCCGCCTCGTCGAGGTCGCGCTCGAGTACGGCGCGAAGGCGTCGTACCGCATCGACTACGCGAGCGAGATCAAGCAGGAGTGGCTCGACGGCATCCGCACCGTCGGCGTCACCAGCGGCGCCTCGGTGCCCGAGGTGCTCGTGCGCGAGGTGCTCGATGATCTCGCCGCCGCCGGCTACAGCGATGTCGAAGAGGTCAAGACGGCGGAGGAGGACCTGATGTTCTCGCTCCCCAAGGAGCTGCGGAAGGACGTCGCCGGCAAGCGCGACGCCCGCGGCGTCGGCGGACGCATCAGCGCCGCGAGCTGACTCCCGCACCCCGCACGCGAAGAGGCCGCCACTCCCGAGGGAGGGCGGCCTCTTCGCGTGGGCGATCGCTCAGGTGTCGAGACCGGCGGAGCCCTGCGCGGACATCTGGTTGACGTACTCGCCGAAGGTCGGGTCTCCGAGGATCGCGATCGCGGCGACGACCATCGAGAGCACCACGGTCGCGACGATCCCGAGGATCGGCACCAGCACGGTGCGCTTGCCGGCGCGGAGCCGACGGATCGAGATCCAGACGGCGAACGCGACGATCAGCGACTGCGCGAGGGCGAGGACGACACCGAGGGCCCGGGCGAGGTCGGGGGAGGCGTAGGTGCCGATGCCCTGGCTCCGGTACAGCTCCTCGAGCGTCGTCGCGAAGCTCGACGGGTCGAGGAGGGTCGGCACGGCGAAGAAGACGCCGAGCGCCAGCAGCACGATCGTGAGCAGACGGTCGACGGGGTGCGCCGCCGCCGGCCGGGCCGGCGTCTTGGCCGGTCGGGGCTCCGAGTCGGAGCCGCGCGGGTCCGGGACGACGACCGCGTCCTCCGCGGGCTGCCACGACCAGCCGGGCGGTGCGTACTCGCCGTACTGGGGCTTCGGGCGCTCGGCGCGGCCCGGCTGGTCGTCGGCGTTCGTCACGGAGTGGTGTCCTACTTTCCGGAGTGCCCGGCGGAACCGAGCTGGCGGGTCGCCTCGGCCACGCGGGCGGCCATGGCGGTCTCGGCGATCTTGCCCCAGGCGCGCGGGTCGTAGATCTTCTTGTTGCCGACCTCGCCGTCGACCTTGAGGAAGCCGTCGTAGTTCTTGAGGACGGTGTCGGCGATGGAGCGGCTGAACGCGTACTGCGTGTCGGTGTCGATGTTCATCTTCACGACGCCGTTGCGGACCGCCTCGGCGATCTCCTCGTCGGTCGAGCCGGAGCCGCCGTGGAAGACAAGGTCCAGCGGCAGGGCGGCGGTGCCGTACTTCTGCTGCAGGCCGTCCTGGATCTCGCGGAGCAGCTCGGGGCGCAGGCGCACGTTGCCCGGCTTGTAGACGCCGTGCACGTTGCCGAAGGTCAGCGCGGCCATGTAGCGGCCCTGCTCGCCGAAGCCGAGGGCCTCGACGGTCGCGATCGCGTCGTCGAGCGTCGTGTAGAGGTGCTCGTTGATGTCGTGCGAGACACCGTCCTCCTCGCCGCCGACGACGCCGATCTCGACCTCGAGGATCGCGTTGATGTTCTTGACGCGGGGGAGGATCTCCTTCGCGATGGCGAGGTTCTCGTCGAGGGGCACCGCGGAGCCGTCCCACATGTGCGACTGGAACAGCGGCTCGCGACCGGCCTTGACCTCCTCCTCGGAGGCGGCGATCAGCGGGTAGACGAAGCCCTCGAGCGCGTTCTGCGGGCAGTGGTCGGTGTGCAGCGCGACGGTCACCGGGTAGTTCTTGGCGACCTCGGTGGCGAACTTCGCGAAGGCGATCGCTCCGGCCGCACGGTTCTTCACGGTGTGACCGGCGAAGTAGTCGGCGCCGCCCGTGGTGACCTGGATGATGCCGTCGGAGCCGGACTCGGTGAGCCCCTGGAGGACGGCGTTGATGGTCTGCGAGGACGAGACGTTGAAGGCGGGGTAGGCGTATCCGCCGGCCTTCGCCTTGTCGAGCATCTCTGCGTACTGATCCGGGGTAGCGACGGGCATGGCATCTCCTTTGACGGATGAACGGGAGGGGTCGGGCGAGGCCCGCGCCGCCGACGAGTCTAGCGAGGCGGGGCTGCGGCGTCCCCGGGGGCGCGAGGGACGCCTCCGGTAGGCTTCGACCCGGGATGGGGATCCGCGACAGCGGGTCCTGCGACGACGCCGTCTGCACGAATCGAATGCGAAGGACTCCGCGCTGTGACCGACAACGACTCTCTGTATCTCCACCCGGACCGGAACCTCGGAATGGAGCTCGTCCGCGCCACCGAGGCCGCGGCGATCCGCGCCGTGCCCTTCATCGGCAAGGGCGACAAGAACGCCGCCGACGGTGCCGCCGTCGACGCGATGCGCACGTTCCTCGGCACCGTGAACTTCGACGGGGTCGTCGTGATCGGCGAGGGCGAGAAGGACAACGCGCCCATGCTCTACAACGGCGAGCACGTGGGCAACGGCTCCGGGCCCGCCGCCGACATCGCGGTGGACCCGATCGACGGGACCTCGCTGACCGCCGCCGGCCGCCAGAACGCCCTCTCGATGATCGCCGTCGCCGACCGCGGGGCGATGTTCGACCCGTCGGCGGTCTTCTACATGGAGAAGATCGTCACCGGGCCAGAGGGCATCGGGATCATCGACATCCAGCGGCCGATCGGCGAGAACATCCGCGCCCTCGCGCGTGCCAAGCGCAAGCCGGTCGACGAGATGCGGATCGCGGTCCTCGACCGGCCCCGGCACACCCGGCTGATCGAGGACATCCGGGCCGCCGGCGCCGGGACCCGGCTGCTGCTCGACGGCGACGTGGCGGGCGGCATCAACGCCGCCCGGCACGACTCGCGGGTCGACATGTGCGTCGGCACGGGAGGCACCCCCGAGGGCATCATCACGGCGTGCGCCATCCGCGCGCTCGGCGGAGTGATCCAGGGGATCCTCCGTCCCAAGGACGACGACGAGCGGCAGCGGGCGATCGACGCCGGGCACGACCTCGACCGCGTGCTGCACGCGAACGACCTCGTCCGCAGCGACAACACCTACTTCGTCGCGACGGGCGTCACGAACGGCGGGCTCGTGAAGGGCGTGCGCAAGGAGGGGCACATCATCACGACGGAGTCGATCGTCCTGCGCTCGCGCTCGGGCACCATCCGCCGCGTGACCGCGCAGCACCTCGCGGAGAAGTGGCTCTAGCGGGGAAGCTCGGCATCCGGAGCGAGACGCCGGTCCGCCCGCCGAGACGCCACGGAGAACGTGGCGGCTCGGCCGGGGACCGGCGTCCCGGTGACGCGGACCGGTCTCAGGCGCTGCGCTCGTCGTCTAGGGCGGCGGTGTCGAGCAGCTCGACGGCGGTGAGGCGGCGCGGCGACGTGGTGACGCCTCCGAGCGGGGCGATGACCCGCGACTCGTCGAGCGAGTCGAACTGGCGCGCGGTCACCAGCACGCGGCTCTCGAGCGAGCCGGCGAAGGCGTTGTAGGAGTCGACGGTCTTCTCGAGCGAGCGGCGCAGCCCCTCCGCGTGGTCGGCGAGTGTGCCGAGCCGCGCGTAGAGGGTCTTGCCGAGATCGAGGAGTCGCTTCGCGTCGTCGGTCAGGACGTCCTGCTGCCACGTGTACGCGACGGTCTTCAGCACCGACCAGAGGGTGACCGGGGAGGCGAGCGCCACGCGCTTGCGGAACGCGTACTCGAGCAGGCTCGGGTCGGCGTCGAGTGCGCTGGCGAGCAGCGGCTCGCTCGGGATGAAGGCGATCACGAACTCCGGGCTGGCGGGCAGACCGCTCCAGTACTCGCGCCCGGCGAGGGCGTCGATGTGACCGCGGAGCGCGCGGACGTGGGCGCGGAGGAGCCCGGTGCGGCGCGCCTCCTCGTCGCTGCCCGCCCCGGCGGGGATGGCGCTCGCCTCGAGGTACGAGTCGAACGGGACCTTCGCGTCGACGGCGAGGGCCTTGCCTCCCGGCAGGCGGACGACCATGTCGGCACGGCCCCTCCCGGCCTCGCCCTCGAGGCCGAACTGCACGTCGAAGTCGACCCGCTGCGTGAGACCGGCCGCCTCGACGACGTTCCGCAGCTGCGTCTCGCCCCAGGCACCGCGGCTGGCGCTGGAGCGCAGCGCCGAGGCGAGTGTCTCGGTCGTCGAGCGCAGCCGCTCGCCGGCCGCGCGCTGACCCTCGAGCTGCTCGGTGATCGCGCCGAACTGCGCCGCGCGCTCGCTCTCGAGCCGGCGCACCGACTCCTGCATGCCGCGCAGGCTCTCGGCGACGGGGGAGAGAGTCTGCAGGATCCGCGCGTCGTGCCGCTCGCGCTCGGCGACGACGCGCAGCTGCTCCTGGAGCTCGCGGATCTGATCGCGGGCCGACCCCAGGTGCTCGCGGTGCTGCTCGACGACGGCCTCGTGCCGCTCCTCCATCCCCTCGGCACGGGCGCGCGCGGTGGCGAGCTCGAGGGAGAGAGCGGCATCCGGCGTGCGCGAGCGCACGAGGAGGAACGCCGCGATCGAGGCGAGGAGGGCGCCGACCGCGAGGCCGATGACGAAGGAGGTGTCCATGCCGCCGATGACATCACGGACCTCCGACATCGGCCGTCCTGCCCCTCGGAAGGGTGTGACGGCCGGGGAGCGGTGGTGTCGGTGCTTCCCCGTAGGCTTCCCGATCATGGGGAATCACCGCCGATCATCGCGCCTGCTCACCGCCGCGCTCGCCGTCGCCGTCGGGCTCGGCACCGCTCTCGTCCCGATCTCGTCCGCCTCCGCGGCGGAGGACGTCGCGCCGCCGGCGTCCGTCCTCGTCGACCCGGGGACGGCGGGGTCGTCTCTCCAGATCGACGACGGGACCGGTCTGCCCGACCAGAAGGTGCAGTACGAGGCGAGCAGCACGAAGAGCTTCCGAGCCGGGTACATCTTCAGCGACGCGAACTTCTTCGACAGCGACTCGCGCACCGTCTCGCAGATGCAGGCGGTCCTCGACGACAAGGGCCGCAACTGCTCCGGCACCCCCAACGGGGTCCCGTGCCTCAAGGCGTTCAGCCAGCAGACGCCGACCAAGGCCGCCGACGCGATGTGCACCGAGTACCGCGGCAGCTCGCAGGAGTCCGCGGCGTCGATCTTCACCCGCGTCGGCCTGGCGTGCGGCATCAACCCGCTGGTCCTCGCCGTGCTGGTGCAGAAGGAGACGAGCCTGGTCTCGACGACCAGCCCCACCGAGCGCCTCTACAACCGCGCCACGGGCTTCAACTGCCCCGACTCGACCGGCTGCGACAACGGCTCCGCCGGGTTCTTCACCCAGGTCTACGGGGCGGCGCGCCAGTTCAAGAAGTACGCGAACCCGCCCGGATCGGGCTCGAACTTCACCGCGTACGCCAAGGACACGACGCCGAGCATCCTCTACAACCCCGACACCTCGTGCGGCTCGTCGCCCGTGACCATCCGCAACCAGGCCACGGCGAACCTCTACTACTACACGCCGTACCAGCCCAACGACTACGCGCTCACCAACAGCGGCAACCAGGCCTGCGCCACCTACGGCAACATCAACTTCTGGTACATCTTCAGCGACTGGAACGGCACGCTCGCGAACGCCGGCGTCGCTCCTGCCGGTCGCGTGGACGCGCCGCGCATCTCGGGCGGCACGCTGACCGCGTCCGGCTGGGCCGTCGACCCGACCACGCAGCAGACCGCGATCTCGACCACGGTGACCGTCACCGCTCCCGACGGCTCGAAGGCGGTGCGCACCCAGAATGCCGGCGGCGACCGCGGCGACATCCCCGGCGAGTACCCCGCTGCCGGCCGCGCGCACGGCTTCACGGCGACGGTGCCCGCCTCGGCTCTCGGCACGTACACCGTGTGCGTGAGCGCCGCCTCCGTCGCCTGGAACCTCTGGACCGGCTCGGGCGACTCGAAGGCTCCGGGGTCGAAGGACCTCGGCTGCTCGAGCGTGAGCAACGGCTCGAGCAACGGCTCGGTGGCCGTGAGCCGCCTCGCCGGCAGCGACCGCCAGGGCACCGCCGTCGAGATCTCGAAGGCGACCTTCGGCGCGAACGTGCCGGTCGCCTACGTCGCCACGGGCGGCAACTTCCCCGACGCCCTGAGCGCCGCCCCCGCCGCCGCGAAGCAGGGCGGTCCGCTCCTGCTCGTCGACCGCGACTCGATGGCGCAGTCGGTGCGCGACGAGCTGACCCGCCTCAAGCCCGCGAAGATCATCGTCGTCGGCTCGGCGCTCAGCGTCAGCGACGCGCTGAAGAACGACCTCGCGCAGTACACGCGGTCGATCCAGCGCATCGGCGGCGTCGACCGCTACGACACGTCGAAGCAGATCATCCAGTACGCGTTCCCGCAGGGATCGTCGAAGGCGTGGCTCGCGACCGGCGAGAAGTTCCCCGACGCCCTGGGAGCCAGTGCGGCCGCCGGATCGGTGCGGGCTCCCGTGGTGCTCGTCAACGGCGGGCTGCCGACGGCCGACGCCACCACGAAGAGCATCCTGTCGGGGCTCGGAGTGAAGACGCTCACCATCGCGGGCAGCGCCCTCTCGGTCAGCGACGGCATCGCGGGCTCGGTGCCCGTCGCCTCCGTCACGCGGATCGGCGGGGCCGACCGCTACGACACCTCCGAGAAGCTCAACCGCGCCGCGTTCCGCACGGCGGGCACCGTCTACCTCGCGACGGGCGAGAACTTCCCCGACGCCCTCGCGGGAGCGACCGCCGCCGGATTCACGAAGAGCCCGCTCTTCGCCGTCCCGCCGACCTGCGTCCCGCAGGCCGTGCTCGACGACATCAGCGCCCTCGGAGCCAAGAAGGTCGTGCTGCTCGGCGGCACCGGGACGCTGTCCGACTCGGTGGCGCGCCTCGAGTCCTGCGGCTGATCGCCTCGCCGTCTGCCGCTAGCGTGGACGGATGAGCGCCTCCCCGACCGACGCCCGGCGCCGGCGGGGAGGCCTCTGCGTTCTCGTGGCGGTCGTCGTGGCCCTGCTGCTCGCGGGGGCGACCGATCTCACCGCGACGGCAGCGCCGGACCCGGAGCCCGTCAGCATCCGGATGTGGACGGACCTGGCCGGCGGAGTGGACGGCTCCGGCTTCGACCCGGGCGACATCGTGTCGGACGAGGTCTTCTTCGACGGTGACGCCCTGGGCCCCCTGACGATCCAGGCGTTCCTCGACGCGCGGGTCCCGGAGTGCAAGGGCGCGGAGGTGCCGTGCCTGCGCGACTACGCGGAGGACACCGCGGACGTCGCGGCCGACGAGCAGTGCGCGGCCTACCGGGGAGGGCCGGACCGCTCCGCCGCCGAGATCATCGGCTCGGTGGCCGTCGCGTGCGAGGTGAGTCCCGCCGTGCTGCTCGTCCTGCTGCAGAAGGAGCAGTCGCTCGTGACCGACCCGTCGCCGAGCGAGCGGCAGTTCCGCAGCGCGACCGGCTACGGCTGTCCGGACACGGCCGACTGCGACAGCGACTACTTCGGCTTCTTCGGGCAGGTCTACGGAGCCGCGTGGCAGTTCCAGCGGTACCGGAACCCGGACAGCAGCTTCGACTGGTACCCGGTCGGCGAGACCAGCGAGATCCAGTACTCGCCCGACGCGGCCTGCGGGACGGCTCCCGTGCTGATCGAGAACGCGGCCACGGCGGGGCTCTACTACTACACGCCGTACCAGCCGAACGCGGCGGCGCTCGAGAACCTCTACGGCGAGGGCGACGCCTGCTCTGCCTACGGCAACCGCAACTTCTGGCGCATCTTCAGCAACTGGTTCGGCGACCCGCGCGCGGGGGAGTGAGCGCGCGGCTCAGGCGGCGACGGGAGCCTTGGGACGGAGGCGCTTGACGGTGACACCGGCGAGGTCGCCGAGCTCGGCCATGCTGCCCGCACCGTGGCGCTGCGCGGCGTGCACGACGATCGCGGCGCACGCCTCGGCGTCGGCCGACGCGTCGTGGTGGCGGAAGTCCTCGAAGCCGGCGGCCATCGCCACGGCGGGCAGGCGGTAGGAGTCGAGCTCGTAGGTCTTGCGGGCGAGCTGCAGCGAGCAGAGGTAGTCGTACTCGGGATGCGCGAGGGAGGTCGCGGCGCAGGCGGCGCGGATGACGCCCATGTCGAACCCGGCGTTGTGGGCCACGAAGACGTCCTCGCCGGCGAAGGCGACCAGATCGGCGAACTGCTCGCTCCAGGACGCGGCGCCGTGCACGTCGTGCTTGCGGATGCCGTGGATGCGCGTGTTCCACTCGAGGAAGTCGTCGAAGCCGTAGGGCGGGCGGATGAGCCAGCCGGCGCGGTCGACGATGTGGCCGTTCCTGACCTTCACGAGCCCGACCGAGCAGGCCGAGGCCCCGTGGGAGTTGGCGGTCTCGAAGTCGATGGCGGTGAAGTCGATGGGCACGCCTCACCCTCTCATGCACCTCCGACACCGCCGCCCGCGGCACGCGGCCCCGCGTAGGATGGTCGCCCGTGGCTCTCACTATCGCAATCGTCGGACTCCCCAACGTCGGCAAGTCGACGCTCTTCAACGCGCTGACCAAGAACACGGTGCTCGCCGCGAACTACCCGTTCGCGACGATCGAGCCCAACGTCGGAGTCGTGAACCTGCCCGACGCCCGCCTCGAGGTGCTCGCCGGCATCTTCGGCTCCGAGCGCATCCTGCCCGCCCCCGTCTCCTTCGTCGACATCGCCGGCATCGTGCGCGGCGCGTCCGAGGGCGAGGGGCTCGGCAACAAGTTCCTCGCCAACATCCGCGAGGCCGACGCGATCGCCCAGGTCATCCGCGGCTTCGAGGACTCGGACGTCGTGCACGTCGACGGCAAGGTCGACGCCGCGAGCGACATGGAGACGATCAACACCGAGCTGGTGCTGGCCGACCTGCAGACCCTCGAGAAGGCCGAGGCCCGGTACGAGAAGGAGCTGAAGGGCCGCAAGATCGAGCCGATCGTCGTCGAGACGGCCAAGAAGGCCCGCGAGTTCCTCGACCAGGGCAAGCCGCTGTCGGCGTCCTCGATCGACCTCGACCCGATCCGCGAGCTCGGGCTGCTGACCGCGAAGCCCTTCATCTACGTGTTCAACGTGGACGAGGCCGTGCTGACGGACGACGCGCGCAAGGCCGAGCTGGCCGCGCTCGTCGCTCCCGCGCAGGCGATCTTCCTCGACGCGAAGCTGGAGTCGGAGCTCATCGACCTCGACGCCGCCGACGCCGCCGAGATGCTCGAGTCGACCGGTCAGACCGAGTCGGGCCTGAACCAGCTCGCGACCATCGGATTCGACACCCTCGGGCTGCAGACGTACCTGACGGCCGGCCCGAAGGAGACGCGCGCCTGGACGATCGGGAAGGGCTGGACCGCTCCGCAGGCGGCCGGCGTGATCCACACCGACTTCCAGAAGGGCTTCATCAAGGCCGAGATCATCTCGTTCGACGACCTCGTCGAGACGGGCTCGATCGCCGAGGCCCGCGCGAAGGGCAAGGCCCGCATCGAGGGCAAGGACTACGTGATGCAGGACGGCGACGTCGTGGAGTTCCGCTTCAACGTGTAGGTGTCGCTTCGGCCGAGCTTCGGCTCGTCGAATCGCGTTCGGCTCGCAGGATCTCGCGGATTCTGCGAGCCGAACCTGTTTCTGCGAGCCGGAACTCAGTTCAGCACGTCGCCGATGATCCAGCTCGAGAGGCCGACGAGGGTCGCGACGCCGAAGACGACCCAGGCGACGACGCGGCGGGTCGAGCGGGTGACCGCCTCCGAGGTGCGGGAGGAGCGGCGCAGCGGACGGACGTAGGCGTCGGGCACGTCGTACCGTGCGGCCGTCGGCACGAGTGCGGGCAGTGTCACGGCCGGTCCGTCGACCCAGGGCGCGGGCAACTCGGAGGCGCGCGCGGCCTGGAGCGTCAGCTCGGCCTTCAGAGGCGAGCTGCGCAGCGCGGCGTAGGCGGTGGCCGTGAGGCCGAGACCCTCCAGGTGACGGACGGTGGGCGCGAAGTGCGGGGAGGTGCCGGTCGAGAGCTCGCCGACCCGGGCGCCGTCCAGCCGCACCTCGACCAGCTCGCTCGGGAGCAGGTGCAGCGTCACCAGCACCAGGCCGCGGCCCTCGACGAGGCCGGTCAGCTGCGCGAAGTGCTCGTCCTCGCGCAGCACCTGCAGTCCGCGGCCCCACGGCAGCACGGAGTAGGGCGACGTCGGGGGCGCGTTCAGCGGCACCACGAGGTCGGGCGACGGCAGTGCGAGGCGGAGGGACGCGCGCAGCCCCTCCTCCCCACGCTCCACCCGGAGGCGTGCGCCCGTCACGGGGAGGACTCCGCTCGCGACGATGCGGTCGATGGCGGGCCGGTAGGACGCCGCGTCGGGGAGGTAGCCGATGACCCGCCCGCGCGCGCGGACCGAGACGGCGGGCGCGCCGGTGGGGTGGTCGGGCTCGGGGATGAGCTCGACGTCGAGCGACTCCTCGACGACCTCGCCAGGGCGCACCGGCCGGCCGAGGGCGTCGGCGATCTCCTCGATCCGCTCGGCCTCGTCGATCGCATCGACGGTCGGGGTGCCGTCGGCGTTCGGGAGGCGCAGGACAGTGCGCGCGGGCGATGGCGGTCGGACGTCTGCGGGCGAGCCGTCCTTCGCGGACATGCGGTCCTCGGTCCAGCGTGCGCCGTCCCACCAGCGCATCGCGCCGCCCTCGGGGTACCAGCCCGCCGGAGCGCGCACGTCCTCGTCCACCGGCTCCCCGTTCTCTCGGCCGATCGAGTCTACGAGGCGGTCGCGGGACGAGTGGTGGGCCTCAGAGCGCCGGATCCTCCGCCGCATCGTCGGGGGCGATCGCCGCGATGTGCTCGGTGGCGCCCGAGCCGCTCCACGTCGGCGCCTCGGCGAGGGAGGCGCTGGTGATCAGCCGGCGGACGTAGCGGGCGTGGCCGTGGTTGATGGGGGCCGGATCCTCGAGGACCTCGGAGAGACGGCGGAGCGTGGCGCGGGTCTCAGGGGTCGACATGGCGCTCAGGCTAGGTGCCCCGGACCGGGGAGGGTAGAGGCGATCCGCGCCAGACCCCCCGCCTAGGCTCGGGAGCATGACTCGACTCGATGGTGCCGTCGTCCTCGTCCTCGGAGCCTCCGGCGGGCTCGGCCGTCTGATCGCCGACGAGCTGGAGTCGCGCGGGGCGCAGGCGGTCCGCTCCGGACGCGACTCCGCAGCGCTGGGCGCGGAGCCGCTGGTGGCCGACCTCCGCGGCGAGGACGCTCCGCGGCGGGTGATCGGGGAGGTGCTCGCGAGGCACGGCCGCCTCGACGGCGTGATCGTCGCCTCCGGGGTCGTCGCCTTCGGCCCGTCGGCCGAGCTCGACCCGGCCGTGCTCGAGGAGCTCGTCGAGGTGAACGCCCTGGCGCCGATCCGGCTGCTGACGGCCGCGTTCGAGGCGCTGTCGCAGTCCGCGGGAGAGGGGCGCGCGCCGTTCGCCGTCACGATCAGTGGAGTCGTCGCCGAGGCGCCGACCGCCGGTCTGGCCGCGTACTCGGCGTCGAAGGCCGCCCTGCACTCCTTCGTGAAGGCCTCGGCGCGGGAGTACAAGCGCGCGGGCGTCCTCCTGCTCGATGCGCGGCCCGGGCACACCGAGACGGAGCTGTCGACGCATCCGCTCGCGGGCTCGGCCCCGAGGTTCGGCGCGGGACACAGCCCGGAGTCGGTGGCCGTGCGCATCGTGGACGCGATCGAGGCCGGCGAGACGGACCTGCCGCCCGCTGCGTTCTGACGCGCGCGAGGAGTCGTACTCGCAGGCAGCTGAGGACGACGTTCCGATCGTGCGTACCTGATCGCCGCCCTGAGGAGGGAGACGCGTCCAACCTCCGCCAGGATGAGGCCGCTCCAGGCTCCTCCACACCGGCCGTTCTTCCCGCTCCGTCCCCCGTCGACGCCTTCTCCGCAGTGCGGCTGGTCGAAGGTCGGGAGGATCGGCGCATGGGAATCAGGTACTACGCATACGCATTCAACGCAGACAGGACCGAGGCGGCACTGGCCGACCCTAGGAGCATCATCAGCGATGATCCACTGGCCGACGCCTGGGGCATGCCCCACGGTGTCTCGACGGCCGTGGCGACCTTCGTGCAGTCCGTGCCCGAGCGCGACATGGTCTACCTCGACAAGGCGTGGGCACCTCTGCAGGCGCTGACGGCTGGTCGCGCCCCTGGCGGAAGTCCGCGCCCTGCCCACCGGATGTTCGAGGCCGGGTGACCCCGGACGGGTACGGGTGGATCCCGTGGGTACGGGCCCTCGTGCCCGAGGAGATCGCCGTGATCGCCGACGACCTCGTCGAGCTGCAGCGGGAGTTCGACGTCGCAGATCCGACGAACGACGACGCGGAGTACGTCTCCCACTTCCTCAACCGAGCAGTGCGATTCGCGACAGAGGTCGGGCGGTCAGGTCGTGGGTTCGTGTACTACATCGGCTAGTGGCCGGGCAGCACGCGCTCTGACGCTCAGACCGTCGCGAAGCGCTTCGCCGAGCGCTCGCGGGCCTTGGCGGCCTCGACCTCGCGGTCCTTCGGCGGCACCGTCGCCACGAGGTCCTCGAGGAGGTGACCGGTGATGTGGGCGATCTCGGCGACGGCGTGGTCGAACGCCTCCTGATTCGCCTTGGACGGCCTGGTGGTGCCGCTGATCTTCCGGACGTACTGGAGGGCGGCGGCCTGCACCTCCTCATCGCTCGCGGCGGGCTCGAAGTTGTGGAGAGTGTGGATGTTCCGGCACATGCGACGAGGGTACGTCCGGGTGCGCGCACGCGCGAGGGACACCCTCCGTTCACCGGCGCGTCGCACGGGCGCTCTAGCGTCCCTCCGTGCCCGCCACTCCCGACTCCGCTCCGCAGCAGGTCTCCACGCTCCCTTCGGCGACCGCGTCGCCGGTACCCACACCCGAGCTCCTCCGCACGCTCACGCCCGAGGACGCCCGCGATCTCGTGGTCCTCGACGAGGACGACGACGACCCCGTCCTGCTCCGCCGCGACGGCACGCAGATCGACACCTGGCGCGAGGGCTACCCGTACGACGAGCGGATGTCGCGCGAGGAGTACGAGGCGGGCAAGCGCCTCCTGCAGATCGAGCTGCTGAAGCTGCAGAACTGGATCAAGAAGCACGGCCGCCGCCTCGTGGTCGTCTTCGAGGGGCGCGACGCCGCGGGCAAGGGCGGCACCATCAAGCGCTTCACCGAGCACCTCAACCCGCGCGGCGCCCGCGTGGTCGCGCTCGAGAAGCCGACGGAGCGCGAGGGCACCCAGTGGTACTTCCAGCGCTACGTCTCGCACCTGCCGGCCGCGGGCGAGATCGTGCTGTTCGACCGCTCCTGGTACAACCGCGCCGGTGTCGAGCGCGTGATGGGGTTCTGCACTCCCGAGCAGTACGACGAGTTCATCCGGCAGACCCCGCTGTTCGAGAGCATGCTCGTCGGCGAGGGGATCGATCTGGTCAAGCTGTGGTTCTCGGTCTCGGCGGAGGAGCAGCGCACGCGGTTCACGATCCGGATGATCGACCCGGTGCGGCAGTGGAAGCTCTCGCCGATGGACCTCGCCTCCCTGGACAAGTGGGACGACTACACCGCCGCGAAGGAGGCGATGATGGCCGCGACCGACACCTCGGACGCGCCGTGGACGATCGTCAAGAGCAACGACAAGAAGCGCGCGAGACTCGAGGCGATGCGCTACGTGCTGAGCCTCTACGACTACGACGGACGCGACGACGAGGTCGTCTCGGGCCCGGATCCGCTCATCGTCGGCACCGCGGCCGACGTCCACGAGCGCGGCGAGCACGCCGCGACGGCCAGGTAGAGCCGCCGGGGGGCGGCGAGGGGGAGTACATGGACGACGAGTACCGAGACCTTCCGGGGGTGCATCTGCGCTGGCTGGCGCTCGAGGAGCAGAGCCTCGACTCCGCCGCGCTGCTGCCCCTCCTGACGCCGCTCGAGCGCGAGCGCCACCGGGGCACGGCCGCCGCGGCGACCGCCGAGCGCTTCGTCTTCGGGCGGGTGCTGCTCCGGATGCTCGCCGCCGAGCTGACGGCCGGCGACCCTGCGGCGATCAGCGTCGTCGCCCGCTGCGCGCGCTGCGGCGGACCGCACGGCCGCCCGCGTCTCGAGGGGGCCGACGAGGCGCTCGCGGGGCTGTCGGTCAGCATCGCGCACTGCGCCGGAGCGGTCGTGGTCGCGGTCAGCAGCGCGGGGACGGTCGGCGTCGACATCGAGCCCGTCGACGGCCCGGCCGATCGCGGCGCGCGCATCACGCAGATCGCCGGCGCTCCGTTCTCGATGGGGTCGATGCGGCCGGCCGACCCGATCCTGCACTGGACGCGCGTCGAGGCGGCGCTCAAGGCCGACGGACGCGGGCTCGAGGTCGATCCGCGGCGCGTGCGGATCCACGAGTCGCGGCTGAGCGCCGAGGCGCGCATCGACCAGGCCCGCTACCGGCTCGCCGAGCCGCAGCTCGACCCGGCCTTCCGCGTCAGCGTCGCGCTCGGGCCGGTCGCGGGCAGCAGCGTCGGGCCGATCATCGGCTGGCGCCGGGAGCACGTCGACGCGCTGGCCGAGTCCCTCGCGTCAGCGGGCGCTCGGTAGCGGAGGCAGCGCCTCGTCGAGCAGCCAGGCGTCGAGCAGGTCGTCGACGCCGTCGGTCAGCTCGGCGCAGAGCTCGCGGAAGTCCTCGTCCGTGACGGCTGCGGCGGCGTGGCGCGCCGTCCACGTGCGCAGCAGCGCGAAGAACCCGGCATCGCCGATCCGGAGGCGCAGCGCGTGCAGGGTCAGCGCCCCGCGCTTGTAGACGCGGTCGTCGAAGAGAGCGACCGGCCCGGGGTCGCCGAGCACGAGATCCTGCGGCTGGGCGCGCAGGAGCGCGTGGTGCCGACGCGCGAGAGCGTCGGCGGAGGGGCCGCCCGACTCCTCCGACCACAGCCACTCGGCGTAGCAGGCGAAGCCCTCGTTGAGCCAGATGTGCCGCCAGCGTGCGACGCCGACGCTGTTGCCGAACCACTGGTGGGCGAGCTCGTGCGCGATCAGCCGCTCCGAGCCGCCCCGGCCGTCGGCGTGGTTCGCGCCGAAGATCGCCATGCCCTGCGCCTCGAGCGGGATCTCGAGCACATCGGCCGTGACCACCACCGTGCAGCGGGCGAACGGGTAGGGGCCGAAGAGCCGCTCGAACAGGGTGATCATGTCGCTGAGCGGAGCGAAGTCGCGGGCGACGCGCAGCGCCAGCCCGGCCGGTCGTGCGAGGGTGACCGCGACGCCGGCGAGCAGGCGGTCCTCGAGGACGTAGCGGCCGATCTGCACCGACGCGAGGTAGGTCGCCGTCGGCTCGCGCTGCTCGTAGAGCCAGGTCCGCCGGCCCGAGCGCGCGCTGGTCTCGACGAGCACGCCGTTCGCGAGGGCCGAGTAGCCCTCCTCGGCCGTGATGCGGATCCGGTACGGCGCCTTCTCGGCGACGTCGTCGTTGCAGGGGAACCAGGTGGAGGCGCCGGAGGGCTGCGAGGCGACCAGGACGCCGTCGGTCAGCTCCTCCCAGCCCAGCTCGCCCCAGTGGCTGGCGCGCGGGGCCGGGTGCCCGCCGTACTCGATCTCGAGGACGAAGGACTCGCCCGCCGCGAGCGGCTCAGCGGGGGTGATGCGGAGCTTGTGCGCCGTCTGCTCGGAGCGCGCCTTGCGCCCGGCCACGCGCACGCGGGTGACCCGCAGACGGCTCAGGTCGAGGGAGAAGCGGCGCAGCGGCTGGAGCGCGACGACCTGCAGCACCGCGCGGGCGGCGAGCCGGTTGGTCGAGACGCGGTAGTCGAGATCGAGGTCGTACGACTCGACCCGGTAGCCGGTGTTGCCGATCCCGGGGAGGTAGGGGTCGCCCGCCGTCTCGAGTCCTGTCTGCGCGGGGCTCACGCGACGGGCGCGTGGTAGTCGCCGACGCGGACCTCGCGCCACGGGCCGATGGGGTTGCCGCTCCAGCGGCTTCCGGCGGGCACGAGCTCGCCCCGCATGACGAGCGAGGCGGGGCCGACCGTGCCGTGCGCGGCGATGCGCGCCGCCGGCAGGATCACGCTGTGCGGACCGAGGGTCGCACCGGGGTCGAGGCTCACGAGATCCATGCTCATGATTCGATCATGGAACAGGTGGGTCTGCACGACGCAGCCCCGGTTCACGGCCGCCCCGTCGCCGAGATCGACGAGATCCGCCTCCGGGAGCCAGTAGCTCTCGCACCAGACGCCGCGCCCGATACGCGCGCCGAGGCTGCGCAGCCACCAGACCAGAGCGGGGGTGCCGGCGGCCGCGTGCGCGAACCAGGGCGCGGCGACCATCTCGGTGAAGGTGTCGGCGAGCTCGCTCCGCCAGACGAACGACGACCAGAGCGGATGCTCGCTCGGCCGCACCCGCTGGATCAGCAGCCACTTCGCGGCGGTCGAGACGGCCGCGGCCACGGCGCCCGCGATCAGCAGCACCACGCCGCCGAGCAGGGTGGCGATGATCGCGCCGAACGCCTCCACCAGTGCGAGGAGGCTCGCCACGACTCCGAGGCCGACCGCCACCGAGACGACCACCGGTACGAACCGCAGTAGCTCCCACACGATGCGAGCGACGCGCAGCCGCGCGGCGGGTCGGAAGGTGCGCGCCGACTCCGCCTCGACCACCGTGCGCCGCAGCCGCACGGGCGGTGAGCCGAGCCACGACGAGCCGGCCTTCGACTTGCGGGGGGCGGAGGAGAGCACGGCGACCAGTCCGCCCGCCGGCACCGTGTGCCCGGGTGCGGCCATCCCCGAGTTGCCGAGGAAGGCGCGCTCGCCGATCTCGGCGCGCGCCAACCGCATCCAGCCGCCGCCGAGGGCGTAGGAGGCGACCAGGGTGTCGTCGGCGAGGAACGCGCCGTCGCGGATGGTCGTCATCGCGGGCAGCAGGAGGACGGTCGAGGCCTCGACGTCGCGGCCGACCTTCGCGCCGAGCAACCGCAGCCAGACCGGCGTGAACAGACCGGAGTAGAGGGGGAAGAGGAGCGTGCGCGCCTGGTCGAGCAGGCGCTCGGTCGACCAGACCTGCCAGCCGATCCGACCGCGCACGGGGTAGGTGCCGCGGTCGACGCCCCGGCCCAGGAGACGCACGAACGCGACCACGAGGGCGGCCAGGACGAGGCCCGTGACGGCCACCGCGGGGACCAGGGCGGCGAGGGCGCGGGGCACCGCCTCCGCCAGACCGCTCGAGCCCTGTGTGGCGATCGCGACGACGCCCGTGCCCGCGCCGAAGGCGAGGACGGGGACGGCCGCGAGTCCGACGGCCGAGACGCCGTAGGCCCAGACCCAGGCGGTGCGCCGCGGAGGGCGCTCGGCGGGGAAGCCGGCGTTGGCCTTGCCGAGGCGCTGCGCGGGGGAGCCGCCCCAGCGCTGGCCGGCGGGCACGCGGCCGAAGACGGCCGAGCCGGGCTCGATCTGCGCGTTCTTGCCGATCCGCGCACCCGGGAGCAGCGTGCTCCGTGCCCCGACCGTGCTCCCGGCGCCGACGCGCACGGCGCCGATCCTGACCACGTCGCCGTCGATCCAGTAGCCCGAGAGATCGACCTCGGGCTCGATCGCGGCGCCGCGGCCGAGGGTGAGCATGCCGGTCAGCGGAGGCAGGGAGTGCAGGTCGACGTCGTCGGCGATGCGGGCGCCGAGCGCGCGGGCGTAGTAGGCGACCCACGGGGCACCGGCGAGGCTCACCGCGCCGAGCTGGTGCGCGATCTGCTCGGCGAGCCAGAGTCGGAGGTGCACCCCGCCGCCGCGCGGGTGGTCGCCGGCCCGCACCCCGCGCAGCAGCAGCCGGGCCGCGACGACGGTGAGGCCCATCCGCCCGAACGGCGTGCAGAACAGGGCGAACGCGGGGATCAGCGCCCAGAGCCAGACGGTCGGCAGCCAGTCGAAGCCCGGCAGCAGGTCGAGGAGCGCGGTCACCGTGAGGATGCCGGTGAGCCAGCGGGCGCTGCCGAGGACGAGCAGGGGAGCGCCGAGGAGCGTCTGCAGCACCCGCATGCGGCGCGGGACCGGCAGGATGCGGTGCTCGGAGACCTCGGTGAGACCGGTCGCGCGGCTCGCGATCTCGGACGCCATCGCCGCGAGCCGGGGGTGGGCGTAGACATCGGCGACGGTGAACTCGGGGTCGCGCTCGCGGATCCGGGCGACGAGCTGGGCCGCCGCGAGGGAGCCGCCGCCGAGGTCGAAGAAGTTGGCCTTCTCGTCCACGGGCACGCCGAGCACCTCCCGCCAGCGTGCGGCGAGCCAGGCCGTCTCGGGGTCGAGCGCGGGATCCTCCTCGGTGTCGTCCTCGAGGGGCCACGGCAGCGCGGCCCGGTCGACCTTGCCCGAGACCCGCGTCGGCAGCTCGGCGACGACCGCCAGGAGGGGGACCAGGGCCGCGGGCAGCTCCTCGCGGAGGCGCGCGAGCGCAGCATCGCGGTCGAGCTCGCGCCCCTCGGGCAGGGCGAGGTAGCCGACGAGGACCTGGTTGCCGGCGCTCGTGGTGCGGACCGCAGCGGCGGCGCCGGCGACTCCGGGCAGCGCCTGCAGGGCGGCCTCGACCTCGCCGAGCTCGATGCGGCGCCCTCCGAGCTTGACCTGGTCGTCGGCACGGCCCTGGAAGACCAGCCCCGCGCTCTCGAAGCGGACCAGATCGCCCGAGCGGTAGGCGCGATCCCAGCCGAGCGTCGGCGCCGGGGCGTACTTCTCCGCGTCCTTCGCGGCGTCGAGGTAGCGGGCCAGTCCGACCCCGCCGATCACCAGCTCGCCGACCTCGCCCTCGCCCACGCGCTCGCCGGCCGCGTCGACGACGGCGAGGCGCCAGCCGTCGAGGGGGAGGCCGATCCGCACCGGGCCCTCGCCGCCGAGCGGAGCGGCGCAGGCGACGACGGTCGCCTCGGTCGGACCGTAGGTGTTCCAGACCTCGCGGCCGTCGACCGCGAGGCGCTCGCCGAGCTCGGGCGGGCAGGCCTCGCCGCCGAAGATGAGCAGGCGCACGTTCTCGAGCGACTCGGCGGGCCAGAGCGCGGCGAGCGTCGGGACGGTCGAGACCACGGTGATGCCGTGCGTGGTCAGCCAGGGGCCGAGGTCCATGCCGCTGCGCACGAGCGAGCGCGGGGCGGGCACGAGGCACGCGCCGTGGCGCCAGGCGAGCCACATCTCCTCGCAGGAGGCGTCGAACGCCACCGAGAGCCCGGCGAGCACGCGGTCGCCGGGGCCGAGCGGCTCCTGCTGCAGGAAGAGGCGGGCCTCGGCGTCGACGAACGCGGCGGCCGAGCGGTGGGTGACCGCGACGCCCTTCGGGGTGCCGGTGGAGCCCGAGGTGAAGATGATCCAGGCGTCGTCCTCGAGCGTGGGCGGCTGGAGGAGCGGGATCGAGGCGGTGCTGGGGTGCGGCGCGGATCCCGCGAAGAGGCGGGCGGGCTCGCCGTCGCCCCGCTCGAAGCGCCCGGAGCCGGTGACCACGCCGCGGACGGCGGCCTCGCCGAAGACGAGCTGCGCCCGTTCCTCGGGGTCGTCCGCGTCGACGGGCACGTAGGCGGCTCCGGCGGCGAGGATCGAGAGGATGGCGATGTAGAGCTCGCGTGAGCCGCTCGCCATCCGGACGCCGACCCGGTCGCCCCGGCGGACACCGGCGGCGGTGAGCTCGCCTGCTGCCCCGACCACACGCGCCAGCAGCTCGCGGTAGCTCAGCGCACCGGCCGGGTCCTCGAGTGCGGAGGCGTCGGGGTGGCGCTCGGCGGTGTCGCGCAGCACGTCCACCAGGGTCCGCGGAGGTGTCGCGAGGGGTCCGGCGTCGAGGAGGTCCTGAGGATTCCCGGTGCTCGTCTCATCCACGTGTCGTCTCCGTTCCGGCCGCGCGACCCACGCGGCGACCGGGGCGTCACCGTAGGGCTGTCCGGTGTCGCGCAGGTGAACAGGCGGTGCCGCGCCGAGCGCGACCGCAGCCTAGTGGCCGACGGGGAGCGGGGCGTCCGTCTCCGCGGGGCGTCGCACGAAGAAGGCGGCGATGATCGCGACGCTCGCGATCGACGCGCCCCAGACGAAGGCCGAGTGGATGCCGCCGGCCGAGGCGACGACCTGGTCTACGCCGTCGCGGGCCAGTGCCGCCGACTGGATCGAGAGCACCGTGACGAACAGGGCGGTGCCGGCCGCGCCTCCGAGCTGCTGGACCGTGCCGATGATCGCGCTGCCGTGCGAGTAGAACTTCGGTCGCACCGAGCCGAGGCCCGCCGTGAACAGCGGAGTGAAGACGAACGCCAGGCCGAGGCTGAGCAGCACGTGCAGGCCGAGGATCATCCACGAGGTCGACACCTCGTCGAGCGTGGTGAAGCCCCACAGCGCGGCGGCGACGACGATCGATCCGGGCACGAGCAGGACGCGCGGGCCGAAGCGGTCGAAGGCGCGCCCGACGAAGGGAGCGAGGAGCCCCATCAGGAGGCCGCCGGGGAGCAGCAGGAGGCCGGTCTCGAGCGGCGTGAGCCCGAGCACGTTCTGGGTGTAGAGCGGCAGCAGGATGAGCGTGCCGAAGAGGGCCGACATGCTGATCGCCATCATCACGATCACGATCGTGAAGTTGGCCGAGGTGAAGGTGCGCAGATCGAGCAGGGCGCGGTCGGTCTTCTGCAGCGACAGCTGGCGCAGCACGAAGCCGACGAGTCCGACGGCCGCCACGACGAAAGGCACCCACGGAGCGACGACCGCCTCGCCGCCCTCGCTCAGGCTGCTGAGCCCGTAGACGAGACCGCCGAAGCCGAAGACCGACAGCACGATCGAGAGCGCGTCGATCGGGATGGAGCGCGGCTCCGTCACGTTCTCGACCTTGCGGAGGCCGAGCAGCAGCGCGCCGATCGCGATCGGCAGCACGATCCAGAACATCCAGCGCCAGCCGAGGAAGTTGAGGATGACGCCCGAGATGGTGGGCCCGACCGCCGGGGCGACCGAGATGACGATGGAGATGTTGCCCATCATCCGGCCGCGGATCGCCGGCGGAACGAGGGTCATCACGGTGGTCATCAGCAGCGGCATCATGATCGCCGTGCCGCCGGCCTGCACCACGCGGGCGGCGAGCAGGACGGCGAAGCTCGGGGCGAGCGCGGCCGAGAGCGTGCCGATGCTGAACAGCGTCATTGCGGCCGCGAACAGCGTGCGGGTGCTCAGCCGCTGGATCAGGTAGCCGGTGATCGGGATGACGACCGCCATGGTGAGCATGAACGCGGTCGAGAGCCACTGGCCCACGTGCGCCTCGATGCCGAAGTCGGCCATCAGATCGGGCAGCGCGACGCTCATGATCGTCTCGTTGAGGATCACGACGAACGCCGAGACCAGCAGGAGGCTGATGACGAGCCGGCTCCGCGGGTCGAGTGCGGTCGCCCGCTCGGAGGCGGCGGGCCGCGTGTCGGTGAGGGTGCGCTCGGTCACTGGTGCGTCTCCGGTCGTGAAGGGGATCGTCGTGAGGGGCGCATCGCCTGGGTGACGTCGATGCGACGGGTGGTACGAGGCTCAGAACACTGCCGGGCACCTCCGACATTCCCGAAAGGCCGACATCCGTCGAGCATCCGGCGTGTCGGAGGCGCGGGTCAGCCCGCGAGCACCGCGGCGAACGCGTCCGCCGCGCTCTCCGCCTCCGCCACCGTCGACTCGGCGCCGAAGCTGAAGCGCACGGCCGTCTGCGCGAGGGCGGGCTCCAGCCCGAGCGCCAGCAGCACCGCCGACGGCTCGTCGCGGCCGGCGGCGCAGGCCGAGCCGCTCGAGACGACGACGCCGCGCTCCTCCAGGGCGAGCAGGATCGACTCGCCGCTGCGGCCGGGAACGACGTAGGAGGCGATCGACGGGAGGCGGTGCTCCGCCGATCCGGTCGGCACCGCGCGGGGCGCCCCTGTCGCGACCCGCGCCGCGAACGCGTCGCGCACCGCGGCGATCCGGGCCGCCCGCGCCGGGTCGACGAGCGCCACGGCGGCTCCGAGGGCGACGGCGAAGGCCACGTTCTCGGTGCCCGAGCGCCGCTCGCGCTCCTGCCCGCCGCCGTGGATCAGGGGCTCGAACGCCGTGCGGCTGCGCAGCAGCAGCGCCCCGACCCCCTTCGGTGCGCCCAGCTTGTGCCCCGAGATCGAGACCGCGTCGGCGCCGAGCCCGGTGAGATCGAGCCAGCCCGCGGCCTGCACCGCATCGACGTGCAGCGGGATCCGGTGCTCGCGGCAGAGCGCGGCGACCGCCGGCACATCCTGCACGGTGCCGATCTCGTTGCTGGCGGCGAGGATCGAGACGAGCGTCGTGTCGGGCCGGAGGAGCGCCGCGAGGGCCGCGAGGTCGAGCCGGCCCGAGGAGTCGACGGGTGCGACAGAGACCTCGACGCCGTGCAGCCGCCGGAGGTGGTCGGCCGACTCGACCGTCGCCTCGTGCTCGATCGCCGAGATCACCAGGTGCCGCCCGCGCGGGTCGCCGAGCGCGATGCCCTTGACCGCCGTGTTGATCGACTCCGTCCCGCCCGAGGTGAAGAGGACCTCGGAGGCGCGCCCGCCCAGGAAAGCGGCGACGCGACTCCGCGCCTCGGTCAGCGCCCGTGCGGCCGCATCGCCCAGCGAGTGCGTGCTCGACGGATTGCCGTACTCGCTGGTGAGGAACGGCCACATCGCCTCGAGGACCTCTCGGCGGACGGGCGAGGACGCCGCGTGGTCGAGGTAGATCACGCCGGAGCCGAGGACACGGCGATGTCGAGCCCGAGGTCGAGCGAGCGGACGCTGTGCGTGAGCGCGCCGACGGAGATCACGTCGACCCCCGCCTCGGCGATGGCCCTGACCGACTCGAGGTTCACGCCTCCGCTCGCCTCGACCACCGCGCGGCCGCCGATGAGCGCGACGCCCTGCGCCAGCTGCTCGGGCGTGAAGTTGTCGAGCATGATCGTGTCGGCCCCGCCCGCGAGCGCCGCCTCGACCTGGTCGAGCCGGTCTACCTCGACCTCGATGTGCGTCGTGTGCGAGACCGTCGCGCGCGCGGCGCGCAGAGCGGTGGTGAGATCGATCCCGCGCTCCGCGAGGATCGCGAGGTGGTTGTCCTTGGCGAGGATCGCGTCCGAGAGCGAGAAGCGGTGGTTGTACCCGCCGCCGCTGAGCACCGCGTGGCGCTCCAGAGCCCGCAGCCCCGGCGTCGTCTTGCGGGTGTCGACGATGCGCGCCCGCGTGCCCTCGACCGCGGCGACGTAGCGTGCGGTGAGCGTGGCGATGCCGCTCATCCGCTGCACCAGGTTGAGGGCCACGCGCTCGCCGCGCAGCACCCCGCCGGCGGGGCCGTCGATCGTGGCGAGCACCGTGCCGGTGTCGAAGCGCGCGCCGTCCTCGGCGATGCCGGAGACGCGGATCCGCGAGTCGGCCTGCAGGAACGTGCCCAGCAGCACGGCACCGCCGCTGAAGACGCCGGGCTCGCGGGCGACGAGCTGCGCCGACGCCGTCGCGTCCGGCGGGATCAGCGTGTCCGAGGTGAGGTCGCCCCAGGGGGCGTCCTCCTCGAGGGCGAGGGTGACGAGGCGTTCGATGCTCTGACGGGTCAGCACGGGACGGCGACCTTTCTGGTGCCGGCGACGCGGTAGGCCGTCGCGGAGGTGGAGGGGTGGTCGGTGCGGTGGTGCGCTCCGCGCGACTCGGCGCGGGCGAGCGCGGCGTCGACGAGCGCGAGACCGGCGGTGCGGAGGTTCGCGTCCTCGAGCGTCTCGAGGGTGAGGGGAGCGGGAGTGCCGGCGCCGAGCGCGTCGCGCGCCCCCTCGAGCCCTGCCGCGTCGCGGGAGAGCCCGGCGCCCGTCCACATCGCGGCCTGCAGCGCCGCGCGGTCGAGGGCCAGGGGCGTCACCGGCCGGGCGGCAGGGGCGGCGGAGGCGGTGACGGGCTCGCGATCGAGCGCCGCGGCCGCGCGCCGCGCGAAGACCACGCCCTCGAGCAGGCTGTTCGAGGCGAGTCGGTTCGCCCCGTGCACGCCGGTGCACGCGGCCTCGCCGACCGCGAGGAGGCCCGGGAGGCTCGTCCGCCCGTCGAGGTCGGTCGCGATCCCGCCCATCCAGTAGTGCGCAGCCGGAGTGACGGGGATGAGGTCGTGGGCGAGCGACAGTCCGCCCGCGCGGCAGGCGGCCGAGATCGTCGGGAACCGGCGCGCCAGCACCTCCGCGGGGATCGCCCGCGCGTCGAGGTGCACGGGCAGCCCGCCCTGGAGTCGCATCCGCTCGGCGATCGCGCGCGCCACGACGTCGCGCGGGGCCAGCTCGGCGTCGGGGTGGACCGCCGCCATGAAGCGCTCGCCCGCGGCGTCGCGCAGCACAGCGCCCTCGCCGCGCACCGCCTCCGAGACGAGGAACCCGCTCGCCAGCGCCGTGGGGTGGAACTGGTAGAACTCGAGATCGGCCGTCTGCGCGCCCGCGCGGATCGCCGCCGCGAGCCCGTCGCCGGTCGCGACGGCCGGGTTCGTCGTGTGCCGGTAGAGCCGCCCGGCGCCTCCGGTCGCGAGCACGACCGCGTCCGCGTCGATCCGCTCGACCCGGCCTCCGCGCAGGACGTCGACCCCGGTGACCGCGTCCGCGGGACGCACGAGGTCGACGAGCGCGGTCCACTCGAGCACCGTGACGGCGGAGGCGGCGCGCACCGCGGCGACGAGCGCCTCCTCGATCGCGGCGCCGGTCGCGTCCCCTCCCGCGTGCAGGATCCGGGGGCGCGAGTGCGCCGCCTCGAGCCCGCGCGCCAGGTCGCCGCCGTCGCGGTCGAACCCGACGCCCCACGCCTGCAGGGCCGCGACGGACGCCGGGCCCTCCCCGCAGAGCACCTCGACCGCCGAGCGCGAGCAGAGCCCCGCCCCGGCGGTCAGCGTGTCCTCGACGTGCAGGGCGACGGAGTCGGAGGGCGAGGCGACGACCGCGATCCCGCCCTGCGCGTAGCGCGTGTTCGACTCCGCGAGCTCGCCCTTGGTGACGAGCACGACCTCGTGCCGGCGCGAGGCCAGCAGGGCGGTGACGAGTCCGGCGATCCCGCTGCCGACGACGACGACGCGGCGCATGTCAGGCCGCCGCGACGGGGCCCGCGGGCGGGACGGCGGCGAGCATCCGCTCGAGCGCCACGCGGGCCTCGATCTGCACGGACTCCTCGACGCTGATGCGGTTGAGCACGCGGCCCTCGACGAGCCCCTCGAGCACCCAGGCGAGGTAGCCCGGGTGGATGCGGTACATCGTCGAGCAGGGGCAGACGACGTCGTCGAGGCAGAAGATCGTGTGCTCGGGGTACTGCGCGGCGAGGCGCTGCACGAGGTTGATCTCGGTGCCGATCGCGAAGGTGCTGCCGGCCGGTGCCGCCTCGATGGCCTTCACGATGTAGTCGGTCGAGCCGTACTCGTCGGCCGCGTCGACGACCGCCATCGGGCACTCCGGGTGCACGATCACGCGCACGCCCGGGTGCTCGACGCGGGCCTTCTCGATCTGCGCGACGGTGAAGCGCTTGTGCACCGAGCAGAACCCGTGCCAGAGGATCACCTGCGCGTCGAGCAGGGTCGCCGCGTCGGAGCCGCCCTGCGGCTTCCGCGGGTTCCACATCGGCATCCGCTCGAGCGGCACGCCCATCGCCTTGGCGGTGTTGCGGCCCAGGTGCTGGTCGGGGAAGAAGAGGACCCGCTGCCCGCGCGCGAACGCGTCCTCGAGCACGGTCGCGGCGTTCGAGGACGTGCAGACGACACCGCCGTTGCGGCCGCAGAACGCCTTGAGCGCGGCGGAGGAGTTCATGTAGGTCACCGGGACGAGCGGCACGCGGCCGTCGGCATCGGGCTCGGTGCCGTAGAGCTCGGTCAGCTCGGCCCACGCGTCCTCGACGGAGTCGATGTCGGCCATGTCGGCCATCGAGCAGCCGGCCGCGAGGTTCGGGAGGATCACGGCCTGCTCCGGACGCGACAGGATGTCGGCGGTCTCTGCCATGAAGTGGACGCCGCAGAAGACGATGGCCTCGGCGTCGGGGCGGCCCTTCGCCGCCTTCGCGAGCTGGAACGAGTCGCCCACGAAGTCGGCGTACTGCACCACCTCGTCGCGCTGGTAGAAGTGGCCGAGCACGACGACGCGGTCGCCGAGGGTCTCCTTCGCCGCCAGGATGCGGCGGTGCAGCTCGTCGGCGCTCGCCGAGGTGTACTCCTCGGGCAGCCGGCCCTGCACGGGCGCCTCGGCCGGGATCGGGTCGGCCTGCGACGCTCCGGGACCGTAGGCGGGGAGGCCGAGGTCGAACGACCACGGCGCGTCGGCGAGCTCGGGGGCGCAGGTCGCGCCGGGGGCTCCCCGCTCGATGAGCTGGATGGTGCTGTCGACCGATGTCACGGTGTCTCCTCGGATGGTGCGGACTGACGGGCGCTCAGACGGGGAGCGGCCCGTTGTCGACGAGTGCCACGGACCCGTCGTAGCGGTACAGCCGGGGCGGGCGGTGACGGGTGCCCGTCAGCCGCTGCTCGGTCGGTACCACGGTCTTGGAGGCCTCGATCGTGCGGCGGAAGTTCGCCGGATCGAGGGGCTTCTGGAGCACGGCCTCGTGCACCTCGCGCAGCTGGGCGAGCGTGAACGTCTCGCCGAGGAACGCGTGCGCGATGCGGGAGTACTCCATCTTGTTGCGCAGGCGCCAGAGCGCGTACTCGACGATCACGCCGTGGTCGAACGCGAGCTCGAGGGGCAGATCGGTGCAGAGCCAGGTGACGTTCTCGTCGTCGATCGCCTCGTCGGCCTCGGAGGTGCGCACGAGCGCCCAGTAGACGATCGAGACCACGCGGCGCTCGCCGGGGGAGCGGTCCGTGCCGCCCACCGCGTAGAGCTGCTCGAGGTAGCGGGGCGCGAGGCCGGTGGTGGCGCGCAGGGTGCGGCGCGCCGCTTCCGCGAGGTCCTCGTCGGGACGGAGCGGCCCGCCGGGCAGTGCCCAGAGCCCCTCGAACGGCTCGCGGATGCGGCGGACGACCGGGATCCACACCGTGCTCGCCCCCGTCTCGGGGTGCGGGCGCAGCGCGAAGATCACGGTCGACACCGCGAGCTGCGGCTGATCGTCTCGATCCACGGGGTGTCCCTACTAAAAGTCGTCGTGACCCTAAGTGCTGGAACGAGCTTAGTGTCATCTCGACCCGAACACCAAACCGTTCAGGCGGTCTTCGCCGGATGCCGCTTGCGCACGCGTCACACCGACGGGGACGTCCTCACGCGGCATCCGGCGGAGGGGGACACCGCGTGCGCGCCTTCGCTAGGCTGACCGCACAACCGAATACCGGGCCGCATACGCGACGCGGGAGAGCCGACTCCGGTCGGCACCGAAGGAGCAAGCCTCCCCGCCAATCTCTCAGGTCTTGTACCGCGTCGAACTGGCCACTCTGGAAAGCGATCCGCCGACGGATCCGCCCATGGTGAAAGCGGACGTCCTCAGCTGGCGCCGCGAATCTCTCAGGCACCACGACAGAGGGGGAGTTCCCACGGCACTGCTGTGCCACGCATCGCCGACCAGCGCGGACGCGGATACGGCACTGCGACGAAACGGAGAACTCCCATGTCCGACACCCCCGCCGGCGAGACCACCGCAGCCGAGAGCACCGCCGACGCAGGCGCCGTGTCTCCCGACGCCACCCCCGTGGCCGAGGCCGCAGAGCCGCTCTACTCGCCCCTCCACGAGGTGCACGTCGCCGCCGGCGCGTCCTTCACGGACTTCGCCGGCTGGCAGATGCCGGTGCGCTACTCCGGCGACCTCGCCGAGCACCACGCCGTCCGCACCGCGGCCGGCCTCTTCGACCTCTCGCACATGGGCGAGATCCTCGTCGTCGGCCCGGAGGCGGTGGACGCCCTCGACTACGCGCTCGCGAGCGATCTCTCCGCCGTCCCCGTCGGCCGCGCCAAGTACACCCTCCTGCTCGACCGCACCGGGGGCGTGATCGACGACCTCGTCGTCTACCGCACCGGCGAGGACCGCTTCATGGTCGTCGCCAACGCCTCGAACCGCCACGTCGTGGCCGAGCAGCTCCGCGACCGCACCGCGATGTTCGAGTGCGAGCTCTTCGACGAGAGCGACGACGTCGCGCTGATCGCGATCCAGGGCCCGCGCTCGCTCGAGATCCTGCAGAACGTGCAGGGCCTCGCGATCGAGACCGAGCGCGGCGCGGAGTCGGTGCTCGACACGGACGACGCCGCCCGCCTCCTCGAGGAGCTCCGTTACTACCGCGCCGTCCCCGGCACGTTCGAGGCGCACCCGATCCTGATCGCGCGCACCGGCTACACCGGCGAGGACGGCTTCGAGATCTACGTCGCCCCCGAGACCGCTCCGTCGCTCTGGGAGGCGCTCGCCGAGACCGGTGCCGGCGCGGGCCTCGTCCCCGCCGGCCTCGCCGCGCGCGACACCCTCCGGCTCGAGGCGGGCATGCCCCTCTACGGGCACGAGCTCTCGCGCGAGATCTTCCCCGCGCAGGCCGGACTGGGCCGGGTCGTCGCCCTCGGCAAGCCGATCGACTTCGTCGGCCGCGCCGCCAGCGAGGAGGGGCCCTCCGGCGAGGCGCCCGTGCTCGTCGGCCTCGTCGGCGAGGGCCGGCGCGCCGCCCGCGCCGACTACGGCGTCTACGCCTCCGCCGACGCGACCGACCCGATCGGAGTCGTCACCAGCGGGGTGCTCTCGCCCACGCTGGGAGTCCCGATCGCGATGGCCTACGTCGCCCCGACCCAGGCGCAGCCCGGCACGACGCTGTCCGTCGACATCCGCGGCAGCCGCCTCCCCATGACCGTCACCGAGCTCCCCTTCTACTCGAGAAAGAAGATCTGACATGGCCGTTCCCTCCGAGCTGCAGTACACCTCCGATCACGAGTGGATCCGCGTCGACGGTGACACCGCGATCGTGGGCATCACCGCCTACGCCGCCGACAAGCTGGGCGACGTCGTCTTCGTCGAGCTCCCCGAGGCGGGCACCCGCGTCGAGGGCGGCAGCGTCGTCGGCGAGATCGAGTCGACGAAGTCGGTGGGCGAGCTCTTCGCCCCCGTCGACGGCGAGGTCCTCGAGGCCAACACCGGCGTCGTCGACAGCCCCGAGCTCGTCAACTCCGACCCCTTCGGCGAGGGCTGGCTGATCAAGGTGCGCTTCGACGCGCTCCCCGACGGCCTCCTCGACGCCGCTGCCTACGGCGAGCTGGTCGGAGAGTAGATGTCGACCCCCCGCACCCCCGGCGACTTCGAGTCGCGCCACATCGGGACCGACGCCGACGCGCAGCGCACCATGCTCGCGGCCCTCGGCTACGACTCCGTCGACGACCTGGTCGCCGCCGCCGTGCCCGACTCGATCCAGGTCCGCGAGCTCGAGCCCGTCCTCCCCGCCCCCGCCACCGAGACGGAGGCGCTCGCCGAGCTGCGCGCGCTCGCCTCGCGCAACACGGTGCGCCGCCCGCTCATCGGCCTCGGCTACCACGGCACGCACGTGCCCGCCGTGATCAAGCGCAACGTCCTCGAGAACCCGAGCTGGTACACGGCCTACACGCCGTACCAGCCCGAGATCTCGCAGGGCCGCCTCGAGGCGCTGATCAACTTCCAGACGATGGTCTCCGACCTCACCGGTCTCGACACCGCCGGCGCCTCGATGCTCGACGAGGGCACCGCCGTCGTCGAGGCGATGCTGCTGGCCCGTCGGGCCTCGAAGGCGCGCACCGACGTCTTCGTCGTCGACTCCGACGCCCTGCCGCAGACGCTCGCACTGCTGCGCGGCCGGGCGGAGGCGGTGGGCATCCGCATCGTCGAGCTGCCGCTGGCCGAGACCCCGGCCGACGAGGTCCCGGAGGCGTTCGGCGCCCTGGTGCAGTACCCCGGGGCCTCCGGCCTCCTGTGGGACCCGTCCGAGGTGCTCGCCGCGGTCAAGGCCCACGGCGGCCTCGCGGTCGTCGCCGCCGACCTGCTCGCCCTCACCCTCGTCCGCTCGCCGGGCGAGCTCGGCGCGGACGTCGCCGTCGGCACCTCCCAGCGCTTCGGAGTCCCGATGGGCTTCGGCGGACCGCACGCGGGCTATCTCGCCGTGCGCAAGGGACTCGAGCGCCAGCTCCCCGGCCGGCTCGTCGGCGTCAGCCAGGACGCGGCGGGCCACCCCGCGTACCGCCTCTCGCTGCAGGCGCGCGAGCAGCACATCCGCCGCGAGAAGGCCACCTCGAACATCTGCACCGCGCAGGTGCTCCTCGCCGTCATGGCGGCGATGTACGCGGTCTACCACGGACCGGACGGGCTCGCCCGGATCGCCGAGCGCGTGCACTCGCAGGCCGCGCTCCTCGCGCGCCTGCTGACCGACGCCGGCCTCACCCTCCGGCACGACGACTTCTTCGACACCGTCGCCGTCGTGGTGCCGGGCGGAGCGGAGGCGGCGGTCACCCGCGCCCGCGACGCCGGGTTCGACGTACGCCTCGTCGACTCCGACACGGTCGCCGTGTCGGTCGACGAGACCGTCACGTCCCAGGAGGTGATCGCCGTCGCGATCGCGATCGGCGACCTCGACTCCTCGTCCGGCTTCATCGCAGGAGCGGCTCGCCGCATCCCGGCCGTGCTGGAGCGGGCGACGCCGTTCCTCGTGCACCCGGTGTTCAACACCCACCGCAGCGAGACGTCGATGATGCGCTACCTCAAGCGCCTCGCCGACGCCGACTACGCGCTCGACCGCGGCATGATCCCGCTCGGCTCCTGCACGATGAAGCTCAACGCCGCCACCGAGATGGAGGCGGTCAGCTGGCCCGAGTTCGCGAACCTGCACCCGTTCGCCCCCGAGTCCGACGTCGAGGGCTCCCTCGCTCTCATCGACCAGCTCGAGCGCTGGCTCGCGCACCTGACCGGGTACGACTCCGTCTCGCTGCAGCCCAATGCGGGCTCGCAGGGCGAGCTGGCGGGACTGCTCGCGATCCGCGGCTACCACCGCGCGAACGGCGACCTCGAGCGCACCGTCTGCCTCATCCCCTCCAGTGCGCACGGGACCAATGCCGCGAGCGCTGTGCTCGCGGGCATGAAGGTCGTCGTCGTCGCGTGCGACGAGCTCGGCAACGTCGACCTCGACGATCTGCGCGCCAAGATCGCCGAGCACGCGGCCGGACTCGCCGCGCTGATGATCACGTACCCGTCGACGCACGGCGTCTACGAGCACGAGGTCGCCGAGATCTGCCGGCTCGTGCACGAGGCCGGCGGCCAGGTCTACGTCGACGGCGCGAACCTCAACGCGCTGCTCGGCTTCGCCCGGTTCGGCGACTTCGGCGGCGACGTCTCGCACCTCAACCTGCACAAGACGTTCTGCATCCCGCACGGCGGAGGCGGCCCCGGAGTCGGCCCCGTCGCCGCCAAGGCGCACCTCGCGCCGTTCCTGCCCGGGCACCCGCTCGCGCAGCGGCTCGAGCACGCGGTCGGCCAGCACGGCGAGACCGTCGTGCACGGCGGCGCTCCCGTCTCGGCGGCGCCGTACGGCAGCCCGGGCATCCTCCCGATCTCGTGGGCCTACGCCCGCATGATGGGCGAGGAGGGCCTGCGGGCCGCGACGGGAGCGGCCGTCCTGTCGGCGAACTACGTGGCCGCGCGCCTCCGCGAGCACTACCCGGTGCTGTACACGGGCGAGAACGGGCTCGTGGCGCACGAGTGCATCCTCGACATCCGTCCGCTCACCGCGGCGACCGGGGTCACCGTGGACGACGTCGCGAAGCGCCTCGTCGACTACGGCTTCCACGCGCCGACGATGAGCTTCCCCGTCGCCGGGACGCTGATGGTCGAGCCGACCGAGAGCGAGGACCTCGCCGAGATCGACCGCTTCATCGACGCGATGATCGGTATCAAGGCCGAGGCCGACCGGGTGGGCGCGGGGGAGTGGCCCGTCGACGACAACCCGCTGCGCGGCGCCCCGCACACCGCGGAGTGCCTCGTCGCCGAGGAGTGGACGCACCCGTACTCCCGCGAGGAGGCGGTCTACCCCGTCCGCACCCTCGTCCGCGGCAAGTACTGGCCGCCCGTCCGCCGCGTCGACCAGGCCTTCGGCGACCGCAACCTCGTCTGCGCCTGCCCGCCCATCGAGGCCTTCGCCTGATCCGCCGGCGCTAGAACCTCACAACTGAGGCTGGATGCTCGATTCCCGAGAATTCTCGGGAGTCGGGGCCATCCGGCCTCAGTTGTGAGGCGAATCGTCGATCCTCCCGAGGGCCTGGTCCGGGTCGGCTCTCCACCGCCGCCCGGTTCTCCGGCCACCGCAGGTCATGGCAGGGGCATCCTCGCGGGATGAACCGCGTTCTCCTCGCCCTCGCCGCTCGCGACGGGGTGGCCTCCGCCCGTCAGCTCGCCTCCGACGGGTGCAGTCGGCACTTCCTGGAGCTGGCGTTGCGCGAAGGACTCGTGCTCCGCCTCCGACGGGGGTGGTTCGCTCTGCCGTCCGTCCCGGTCGACGAGCGTCGGGCGGTCGCAGCGGGCGGAGTGCTCACCTGCGCGTCCGCGCTCGCCTCCCGGAAGGTATGGGTCCTCGCGGAGCGGGAGCTGCATGTCGCTGTCGCGCCGAACGCAGTGCGGTCGCCCGCGCGAGGTGTCCGTCTGCACTGGCGCGAGTGGCCGGGCTGCGGTCGGGAGACGTGCTCGCGCGACGGCATCCGCGCCAGCGTCCTCCACGCGGTCGAGTGCCTCCCTCAAGAGGAGGCCGTGATGGCCCTCGACTCGGTGGTCGACAAGGGCCTCCTGCCCTACGACGACTTGATCGCACTGAGTTCTCTGGCGTCGGCTGGGCGACGGCGGGTCTTCGACCTGGTCGTGAGGGGCTGCCAGTCGGGTCTCGAGACGAGGATCCGCCTGGCCGGCGTCCGCCTCCGGGCCCGGGTGCGCGCGCAGGTACCGGTCGAGGGGGTCGGCGCCGTCGATAACGTGATCGGCGACTGCCTCGCGGTCGAGACCGACGGTCGCGCCTTCCACACCGGGTCCGTCCAGCTCGAGGAGGACTACCGCCGCACGCTCGCGCTGCAGGCGAGGGGCTTCTTCGTCGTTCGGCTGTCCTCTCGTCAAGTCCTGCACGACTGGCCGACCACTGAGGCGACCCTCGCCGGTCTCGTGCGCCGCCGCGTGCACCTCTGGACGCCCGGCCAGCGGCAACGTCTGCGCAACTGAGGCTGAGTGGGGGGAACTGCCGAGATCTCGGGGGAAGCGGTCGCCCAGCCTTACTTGTGCGGCCCCGACTCCAGCGACCGCTCGACTCAGGGCGTCGGCGTCGGAGTGGGAGTCGCGGGCGGCGCCGCGAACAGCTCCGGCCAGAGCGCCACGGCCAGTGGGTAGCCGACGAACGAGACGATGTCGATGATCGAGTGCGCGATCACCAGAGGCAGCGTGCGCCCGAAGCGCTGGTAGAACAGCCCGAACACGACCCCCATGATCACGTTGCCGATGAACGGCCCGATGCCCTGGTACAGGTGGTAGCTGCCCCGGAGGAGCGCGCTCGCGAACAGGATCCGCCAGCGGCCCCAGCCGAGGTCCTCCAGGCGCGCGAAGAGGTAGCCGACGACGATGACCTCCTCCTGGATGCCGGCGCGGATCGCCGAGAGCACCAGGACGGGGACCGTCCACCAGTAGGTGTCGAGCGGCGACGCGACGACCGCGACGGTGATCCCGAGCGCGCGGCCGAGGGCGTACAGCCCGATCCCCGGAGCGCCGATGGCGACCGCGAGGATCACGCCGCTGCCCAGATCGAACCCGGGACGCCGCAGATCGAGCCCGAGACGGCCGAGCGGACGTCCGGCGCTCTGCCAGAGGAGGAACGCGCAGAGCGCGACCGGCACGAGATCGAAGAACAGGGCGAGCAGCTGGTAGATCAGGTCGAACGTCGGACGATCGCTCAGCGAGCCGTTGATCGTCGTCGTCTGATCACCGAGGGCGACCGAGCGCGTCAGCTTGTTGGTGATCGAGACGACGGAGTAGACGGCCGACGCACCGAGCGAGAGACCGAGGACGAGCAGGATCTCGGCCCCGATCCGGCGCCGTGGGGGAGTGCTTCCTGGAAGCTGGTTGGACAACGCCCGGATCCTTTCGCAACGTCGATGATCCGCGTCCGGAGGCGCCTGGACGCACGATTCGTGCGGACCCACGCAAGGATTACACCTCCCGGTTACCGCTGTGTAACGGTTCCCACATGCTTTTGCAGAGATAGCGAGTCAATACATAGTCTCGTCCAAGGCATTCGCGCGGTGGCCAACAGTCTCCCGTGCGCCGACGCCGTCGCCACGCGCACGGCCTTCTTCGCGTCAGGGAAACCACTTCTCGCGCGCCCTCACACCACTGGAGGAATAGTGAAAATCAGACGATTCGGCCTCGGGGCTCTGGCGCTCGTCGCCGCGAGCACCCTGGTTCTGGCCGGCTGCAGCAGCTCGGGCGACTCGGGCGGAGGTGACGCGGGAGGCGACTCCGGCGCGATCATCACCACCAACGGCTCCGAGCCCCAGAACCCGCTGATCCCGACGAACACCAACGAGGTGGGCGGCGGAAAGATCCTCGACGAGATCTTCGCCGGTCTCGTCTACTACGACGCCGAGGGTGCTCCCCAGAACGACGTCGCCGAGTCGATCGAGTCGGACGACGCGCAGAACTACACCATTACCATCAAGCCCGACCTCACGTTCACGAACGGCGACCCGGTCACGGCCAGCTCGTTCGTCGACGCGTGGAACTACGGCGCGCTGCTCTCGAACAACCAGCTGAACAGCTACTTCTTCGAGGACATCGAGGGCTTCAGCTACGACGAGGACAGCGAGCTCTCCGGCCTCGCGGTCGTCGACGACACCACCTTCACCGTCGCGCTCAAGGAGCCGAAGTCGGACTTCCCGCTCCGTCTCGGCTACTCGGCGTACTACCCGCTGCCCGCCGCCGCGTTCGAGGACATGGACGCCTTCGGTCAGAACCCGATCGGCAACGGCCCGTACATGCTCTCGGGCGATGACGCGTGGCAGCACAACGTGCAGATCGACCTCGTCGTGAACCCCGACTACGCAGGCGGCCGCACGCCCGTCAACGGCGGACTCACCATCACGTTCTACGCGACGCAGGACGCGGCGTACTCCGACCTCCAGGGCGGCAACCTCGACGTCCTCGACGCGATCCCGGACTCCGCGTACGGCACCTACGAGAGCGACCTGGGCGACCGTGCGGTCAACCAGCCCGCCGCCGTCTTCCAGTCCTTCACCATCCCGGAGCGCCTCGCGCACTTCGGCGGCGAGGAGGGCCAGCTGCGCCGTCAGGCCATCTCGATGTCGATCGACCGCGCTCAGATCACCGACGTGATCTTCGAGGGCACCCGCACCCCGGCCTCCGACTTCACCTCCCCGGTGATCGACGGCTGGAGCGACTCCCTCGAGGGCGCCGAGGTGCTCGAGTACAACGCCGACAAGGCGAAGGAGCTGTGGGCCGAGGCCGACGCCATCAGCCCCTGGGACGGCACCTTCAAGATCGCGTACAACGCCGACGGCGGCCACCAGGGCTGGGTCGACGCTGTGTCCAACTCGATCAAGAACACGCTCGGGATCGACGCCGAGGGCGAGGCCTACCCGACCTTCGCCGAGGCGCGCACCAAGATCACCGACCGCACCATCGAGACCGCGTTCCGCACCGGATGGCAGGCCGACTACCCGGGTCTGTACAACTTCCTGGGCCCGCTGTACGCGACCAACGCCTCGTCGAACGACGGCGACTACTCGAGCGCCGAGTTCGACCAGCTGCTCGGTGAGGGCGCTGTCGACACCGACCTCGACTCGGCGAACGAGAAGTTCCAGCAGGCGCAGGAGGTCCTCCTGAAGGACCTTCCCGCGATCCCGCTGTGGTACTCGAACGTGACCGGCGGATACGGCGAGACCGTGTCGAACGTGCAGTTCGGCTGGAACTCGGTGCCGCTCTACTACGAGATCACCAAGAACTAAGCTGCTAGAACTGGGGCGCTTCGCCCGCGTGGTCGACCTCGGTCGGCCGGCGGGCGGAGCGCCCTGTTTCGGTCCGAATCGAATGAGGTCTCCCACCATGCGACACCGGAATCGGCAGGGCTGAGATGCTCGCCTACATCGTCCGACGCATCCTGCAAGCCGTCCCCGTGCTGATCGGCACGACGTTCCTCATCTACTTCATGGTCTTCGCCATGCCGGGGAACCCGCTGCTCTCGCTCTTCGGCGACAAGACGCCGAACCCCGCGCTCCTCGCGCGTCTCGAGGAGCAGTACCACCTGAACGACCCCTTCATCGTCCAGTACCTCTACTACCTCGGCGGAGTCGTCCGGGGCGACTTCGGCATCTCGTTCTCGGGCCAGTCGGTCAACGACATCCTCGCCCGCACGTTCCCGGTGACGCTCACGCTCGCCATGATGGCCATCGTCATCGAGATCGTCCTCGCTCTCACCATCGGCCTGATCAGCGGACTCCGGAAGGGCTCGCTCTTCGACGCGAGCGCCCTAGTGGTCAGCCTCCTGCTGGTCTCGGTGCCGATCTTCGTGCTCTGCTTCATCGCCCAGACCTTCTTCGCGGTCCAGCTCGGCTGGTTCCCACCGACGGTCGGCGGCCAGGCGACGTTCGAGCGGCTGCTGCTGCCCGCGATCGTGCTGGCGCTGTTCGTGGTCGCCTCCGCGATCCGCCTCACGCGCGGCTCGGTCATCGAGACGGCGGGCTCCGACTTCGTGCGCACCGCCTACGGCAAGGGACTGTCGCGACGCCGCGTCGTGCCCGTGCACATCCTGCGCAACTCGCTGATCCCCGTCACGACCCAGTTCGGCGCCGACTTCGGCCTCCTGATCGTGGGCGCGACGGTGACCGAGGGCATCTTCAACGTTCCCGGAGTCGGGAACACGCTCTACCAGGCGATCATCCGAGGAGAGCGGCCGACGGTCGTCTCCTTCGTCACGGTGATGGTGCTGTTCTACCTCGTGGTGAACATCCTCGTCGACCTGCTCTACGCCGTACTCGACCCGAGGATCCGCTATGCCAAATGAGACGCCCGGCGCACCGCGCCGCATCGATCACTTCGTCGCTCCTCTCGAAGAGACCCCGATCGCCTCGATCGACGCCGTCTCGCTCGACGAGAAGCCCAGCAACCTCTGGACCGACGCCTGGCAGGACCTCCGCAAGCGCCCCATGTTCTGGATCTCGGGCGTCCTGATCCTGCTCATCATCGCCGTCGCCCTGCTGCCGAACCTCTTCACCTCGGCGGACCCGCGCGCGTGCGACCTCGGCCGCAGTCTCGACGGACCGGGCGACGGCAGCGTGCTCGGCTTCACGAAGCAGGGCTGCGACGTCTACTCGCGGATCATCTTCGGCACGTCGACATCGCTGTCCGTCGGCCTCATCGTGATCGCGATCACGACGATCACCGGTGTCATCGGAGGAGCCCTCGCCGGCTTCTTCGGCGGCTGGGTCGACACCGTGATCATGCGCGCGGGCGACATCTTCTTCTCGATCCCCTACATCCTCGCCGCGGTCGTCATCATGTCGGTCTTCTCGGAGCACCGGAACGTGTTCGTCATCGCCCTGGCGATCGGCGCGTTCGCGTGGCCCACCACGGCCCGCGTCCTCCGCTCGGAGGTCCTCCGGGTCAAGCAGTCCGACTTCGTCGGCGCGGCGACGGCCACGGGGCTCTCGCGGATGGCGATCCTCTTCCGGCACGTCATGCCCAACTCGATCGCCCCCGTGATCGTCGTGACGACGATCTCGCTGGGCGCGGCGATCACGGCGGAGGCGACCCTGTCGTTCCTCGGCGTCGGCCTCCCCGGCTCGGTGATGTCGTGGGGCAACGACATCAGCCAGGCCCAGCGCGACCTGCGGACCAACCCGCAGACGCTGATCTACCCGTCCGCCGCGCTGACCATCACGGTGCTGAGCTTCATCCTGATGGGTGAGGCCCTGCGCGACGCGCTCGACCCGAAGGCGAGGGCCCTCCGATGACGACCACACCCCCCACCCCCACCGGCCCGCTCCTCGAGGTCCGCGACCTCGAGGTCGGCTTCCAGACCGGCAGCGGCCTGGTGCAGGCCCTGCGCGGCGTGAGCCTGACGATCGAGCACGGCCAGACCGTCGCCATCGTGGGCGAGTCCGGCTCGGGCAAGTCGACGACCGCCGCGGCGATCATCGGGCTGCTGCCCGGCAGCGGCAAGGTCACCGGTGGCTCCGTGCTGTTCGACGGCAAGGACCTCGCCAAGGCGTCGCGCACCGAGCTCGAGGACCTCCGCGGTCGCCGGATCGGCTACGTGCCGCAGGACCCGATGTCCAACCTCAACCCGGTCTGGTCGATCGGGTTCCAGGTCGAGGAGACGATCAAGGCGAACGGCCTCGCCACCGGGCGCAAGGAGGTCCGCGCCAAGGCGATCGAGGTGCTGCAGAACGCCGGCCTCGCCGACGCCGAGAAGCGCCTCAAGCAGTTCCCGCACCAGTTCTCGGGAGGCATGCGCCAGCGCGTGCTCATCGGCATCGGCCTGGCCGCGGCTCCGCAGCTGCTCATCGCCGACGAGCCCACCTCGGCGCTCGACGTCACGGTGCAGCGCAGGATCCTGGACCACCTCGAGACCCTGACGAAGACCGACGGCACGGCGCTGCTCTTCATCACGCACGACCTCGGCCTCGCCGCCGAGCGCGCCGAGAAGCTCATCGTCATGTACAAGGGCCGCATCGTCGAGTCGGGCGCCTCGGTCGAGGTGCTGCAGAACCCGCAGCACCCCTACACGCAGCGCCTGATCGCGGCGGCTCCGAGCCTCGCCTCGCGGCGCATCCAGTCGACCGCGGGCGCGGCGACGGAGGCGGTGCCCGGCGAGTCCGCGGACGTGCGCGAGGTCGACCTGGTCCGCGCCGCCGGCGTGCACACCGGCGTGCCGGCTGCCACGGCGACTCCGATGATCGAGGTCGAGAACCTCACCAAGGTCTTCAAGATCCGCCGCGGCGGGCTGAAGGCCGAGGACTTCACCGCCGTCGACGAGGTCTCGTTCTCGATCCCGAAGGGCACCACCACGGCGCTCGTGGGGGAGTCCGGCTCGGGCAAGTCGACGATCGCGCGCCTCGTGCTCGGTCTCGAGACGGCGACGAGCGGAGCGATCTCGATCGACGGCCGTCGCACCGAGAAGCTGCGCGGCAAGGAGATGCTGGCGCTCCGGCGCTCGATGCAGCCGGTCTTCCAGGACCCGTACGGGTCGCTCGACCCGCTGTACAACATCGGCAACACCATCTCGGAGCCGCTGAAGGTGCACAACGTCGGCGACCGCACCTCGCAGCGCGAGCGCGTGTTCGAGCTGCTCGACCAGGTGTCGCTGCCCCGGGTGATCGCAGGCCGCTACCCGAACGAGCTCTCGGGCGGTCAGCGCCAGCGCGTCGCGATCGCGCGGGCGCTCGCGCTCAAGCCCGAGATCGTCGTGCTGGACGAAGCGGTCTCGGCGCTCGACGTGCTCGTCCAGGCGCAGATCCTCCGCCTCCTGGCCGATCTGCAGGCCGAGCTCGGGCTGACCTACCTGTTCATCACGCACGACCTCGCCGTGGTCCGCGTGATCGCGGACGACGTCTGCGTGATGCAGAAGGGCCGGATCGTCGAGCACGCGTCGACCGACACCGTGTTCGACTCGCCGGAGCAGGAGTACACCCGCGAGCTGCTCGCCGCCATCCCGGGCGCCGGGATCGAGTTCGCCGTCTGATCCGCGCCGTCGAGAGGCCCCGTACCCCGCCGAGAGAGCCTGCCGCGCAGGCGCTCCGGCGGAGTCCGGGGCCTCTCGCCGTTCCCCGGCGAGCCTGCGGTACGATGGATAGTCCCCCTTTATGCACGAGAACACGAGACGAGTCCGTTCACATGGCAAGTGCCACCCGCTCCGACCTGCGCAACGTCGCGATCGTCGCCCACGTCGACCATGGCAAGACCACCCTGGTCGACGCCATGCTCAAGCAGACGAACTCCTTCGACGCGCACGCCCACGTGGACGAGCGCGCGATGGACTCGAACGAGCTCGAGCGCGAGAAGGGCATCACGATCCTCGCGAAGAACACCGCTGTCTCGTACAGCGGCGTCCACGCGACCGACGGCCCCATCACGATCAACGTGATCGACACCCCCGGCCACGCCGACTTCGGTGGAGAGGTCGAGCGCGGCCTGTCCATGGTCGACGGCGTCTGCCTCCTGGTCGACGCGTCGGAGGGCCCCCTCCCGCAGACCCGCTTCGTGCTCCGCAAGGCGCTCGAGGCCAAGCTGCCCGTCATCCTGCTGGTCAACAAGACCGACCGCCCGGACGCGCGCATCGACGAGGTCGTCGCCGAGAGCCAGGACCTCCTGCTCGGCCTCGCCTCCGACATGGCGGACGACGTCCCCGACCTCGACCTCGACGCGATCCTCGACGTGCCCGTCGTCTACGCCTCGGGCAAGGCCGGCCGCGCCTCCTCGAACAAGCCCGAGAACGGCACCCTGCCGGACGCCGAGGACCTCGAGCCGCTCTTCGAGGCGATCCTCAAGCACATCCCCGCGCCGACCTACGAGGACGACGCGCCGCTCCAGGCCCACGTCACCAACCTCGACGCGTCGCCGTTCCTCGGCCGCCTCGCCCTCCTCCGCGTCTTCAACGGCACGATCAAGAAGGGCCAGACCGTCGCCTGGGTCCACCACGACGGCTCGCACACCAACGCCCGCATCACCGAGCTGCTGATCACGAAGGCGCTCGACCGCTACCCGGCCGAGTCGGCCGGTCCCGGCGACATCGTCGCGATCGCGGGCTTCCCCGAGATCACGATCGGCGAGACCATCGCCGACCCGGACGACATCCGCCCCCTGCCGGCCATCACGGTCGACGACCCGGCGATCTCGATGACGATCGGCACCAACACCTCGCCGCTCGTCGGCAAGGTCAAGGGCCACAAGCTCACCGCGCGCATGGTGAAGGACCGGCTCGACCGCGAGCTGATCGGAAACGTGTCGCTCAAGGTCCTCGACATCGGCCGTCCCGACTCGTGGGAGGTCCAGGGCCGCGGCGAGCTCGCGCTGGCCATCCTCGTCGAGCAGATGCGCCGCGAGGGCTTCGAGCTCACCGTCGGCAAGCCCCAGGTGGTCACCCGCCAGGTCGACGGCAAGGTGCACGAGCCCTTCGAGCACCTGACCATCGACGCCCCGGAGGAGTACCTCGGCGCGATCACGCAGCTCCTCGCCGCCCGCAAGGGCCGCATGGAGAACATGGCGAACCACGGCACCGGCTGGGTGCGCATGGAGTTCATCGTGCCCTCGCGCGGCCTGATCGGCTTCCGCACCGAGTTCCTCACCACCACCCGCGGCACCGGCATCGCGAACGCCATCCTGCACGGCTACGAGCCGTGGGCCGGCGCCATCGTCACCCGCAACAACGGCTCGATCGTCGCCGACCGCACGGGCGTCGTGACTCCGTTCGCCATCATCGCGCTCCAGGAGCGGATGACCTTCTTCGTGAACCCCACCGAGGAGGTCTACGAGGGCATGGTCATCGGAGAGAACTCGCGGAACGACGACATGGACGTCAACATCACCAAGGAGAAGAAGCTGACCAACATGCGTCAGTCGACCTCCGACACCTTCGAGTCGATGACGCCGTCGCGTCAGCTGACTCTGGAGGAGTGTCTCGAGTTCGCCCGCGAGGACGAGTGCGTCGAGGTCACCCCCGAGATCGTGCGCATCCGCAAGGTCGAGCTCGACGCGAACGCTCGCGCTCGCGCCACGAGCCGCCTCAAGAAGCAGAACTGATCCATGCGGAAGGCCGGCCGGAGCACGCTCCGGCCGGCCTTCCGCATGTCCGGTGTCCGTTGCGCATCGAGCGGCCCCGCGGGGGCGGATCGAGACCCGCCCCGAGCGTGGCCTAGCCCGCCGGAGTCGGCGTCGGCGTGTCCGTCGCGGCCGTCGACTCCGCCTCGAGCGTCGACGTGATGAACGACACGAAGGCGTCCGCGTCGTCCGGCGCCCCGGTGTACTGCTGGCCGTTGACGAGCACGGTCGGAGTCGACACCAGCTTCCCGAGGGACGAGTTGGCGAGAGGCTGCGTCGTCGCCCGCTCCGTCGCCGCCGCGACCCAGGGCCGGAACTCGCCGCTCGTGATGCAGGCCAGCACGTCGTCGTCGGTCACGCCCGCGTCGGTCACGAGCGTCCGCAGCGCGTCGTCGTCCAGCCCCGCGGTCCCCTCGGCGGGCTGCTGCGCGAACAGCGCCTCGTGCACGGCGAGGAACCTGTCCGGGTCCTCGTCGGCCACGCACGCCGCGGCGTTGGCGGCCCTGCTCGAGTACTGCGAACCCGCCGAGGAGGAGTCGAGGATCGCGATCGGATGGATCTCGAGCGTGATCGCCCCCTGCGTCAGCCACGACTCGAGGTCGGCCATGTTCGTCGTCTCGAACTGCCCGCAGTACGGGCAGAGGTAGTCGACGTAGAGGTCGACCGTCACGACTCCGCCGGCCCGCGCGGCCGCCTCGTCGGTCGCGACGGGCTCGGCGCCGGGCTCGATCGGGGCGGTGGTGACCGCGGCGACGGTCGAGTCGGAGCCGGAGAGCACGATCCCGTCGCTGAGCATGTTGGCCGGGCCGATGCTGGCCACGGCCTGCTGCGACCACACGTTCCACGCGACGAGGGCGACGACCGCGAGTACGCCGAGCGCCGCTCCGCTCTGCCCGAGGACCCGGTTGCGGCGTCGACGCCTCCGCTCGGCCTCGCGCCGCTCCCGCGCCTGCTCGCGGGCGAGCTCCTGCCGCTCGCGCTTGGTCAGCCCGCTCTTCGCACCGTGTCCCGACATCGGCCCGACGCTAGGCAGCCCGTCTTTCGGGAGGGTAAGAGCGAGCGGCGCAGCGGCTGGGACCGGATGCGCGTCTGCTCAGGTGTCTCAGGCGAAGAGCCCGGAGCCCACGTAGTCGCTCTCGTCGCGCGCACCGGGCGGGACCGCGAAGACCGCGGAGCCCACGTGCTTGATGTACTCGTTGAGCGCGTCGCTCGCGAGGCTCTGCTGCACGGTGACGAACTGCTGCGGCGACCGCTGGAACGAGAGGAAGAACAGCCCCGCGTTCAGGCGCCCCAGCTCGTCGTTCCCGTCGACGAAGTTGTAGCCGCGCCGCAGCAGCCGCACCCCGCCGTTGACGCTCGGGTGCGCGAGCCGCACGTGCGACTCCTCGTCGATGAGCGGCGCGCCCGTCGCGCCGGCCGTGTCGAAGTCGGGCTCGGTGAACTCGCCGCCTCCCGACAGGGGCGCGCCCGACCCCTTGCTCCGGCCGATCACCCGCTCCTGCTCGCCGAGCTGGCTGCGGTCCCAGGTCTCGATGATCATCCGGATCTTGCGCGCGACCAGGAAGCTGCCGTCCGCGAGCCAGTCGGGGCCGTCCGCGGGCTGCACCCAGACGTGCTCCTCGACGGCGTCCGGCTCCTCGGACTTGATGTTCGCGGTGCCGTCCTTGAAGCCGAAGAGGTTGCGCGGAGTCGCCTGCGCCGTCGAGGTCGACGAGGTGCGCCCGAAGCCGAGCTGGGACCACCGGAGCGACGCGCGGCCGAAGGCGATGCGGCTCAGGTTGCGGATCGCGTGCACGGCCACCTGCGGATCGTCGGCGCACGCCTGGATGCAGAGGTCGCCCCCACTGCCCGCGGGCAGCAGCGCGTCGCCGCGGAAGCGCGGCAGCGTCTCGAGCTCGGGCGGCCGCCGGTCGGCGAGGCCGAAGCGGTCGGTGCCGTCCGCATCGGTGAAGAGCGTCGGGCCGAACCCGAACGTCACGGTGAGCGAGGCGGCGTCGAGCCCGAGGGCCTCGCCGGTGTCCTGGGGAGGCGCGGTGTCGGGGCCGCCGACCGCGCCGTCCTCGCCCACCTCGAGACCCCGGGCGAGACGGGAGGCCGCGAGCGTCCAGTCCTGCAGCAGCTCGATCAGATCCTCGCGGGTGGTCCCGGAGGCGACGTCGAACGCGGCGAAGTGCAGGCGGTCCTGCGCGGCGGTGGTGATGCCGGCCTGGTGCGCGCCGAAGAACGGCACGGTGTTCGCGGCTCCGGAGTCGCTCGCCGTCGCCGCGGAGGTCACGGCGAACGTGCCGCCGACGCCCGCCGCGAGCCCGGCGGTCCCGGCCGAGACGAGGCCGAGCAGCCCGCGCCGCGACAGGCGGCGGGGCTGCTCGGCGGGTCCGGTCGACTCGAGGTCGTCCGCGCGCTGGTCCTCGCTCACTACTCCGCGGGCTCCTCGACGCCCAGCACGGTGTGGGTCAGCTGCGAGAGGGGCTCCGAGAGGGCGTTCACCTGGTCCGAGAGCTCCTTCTTCTGGTCGTCCGTCAGCGTCGAGTAGGCGACGAAGCCGGAGTCGATCGAGCCGTACTGCGCGAGCATCGTGTCGAGCTCGGTGAAGCGCTCGGTGATCTGCGCCGTGAGGTCCGCGCCGTCGTCGCCGCTCGCGGTGGCGATGGGCTCGACGTTGCCGAAGGCCACCTCCGCGCCCTGCACGTTGGCGGCGAAGTCGGTCAGGTCGGTGCTCGACCACCAGTCCTCCTCGCCGGTGATCTTGCCGGCGGCGACCTCGTCGAGGAGCCCGATCGCGCCGTTCGAGATGTCGCCGACCGAGACGGTGAAGTCGGAGGCGTTCACGAGGTCGTAGAGGCTCTGCACGTCGTCGACGAGGCCCTGGCCGAACTCGGCGCGCTGCTCGGTCGTCGAGGGCGCCCAGTCGAGCCAGGCGCTGGTGCCGTCGGAGTTGAGAGCGTCCTGCGCGGGGACCCAGAGGTCCTTCTCGATGCGGTGGAAGCCGGTCCAGTCCAGGCCCTCGGCGACGGCGTCGACCTCGCGGTAGTCGATCCTCGGGTCGAGGTCGCCGAAGGCCTCGGCGGTCGGCTCGATGCGCTCGTAGAACACGCGGGTCGAGGCGAAGAGGCTGCGGGCGGTCTCGTCGTCGCCGGCGGTGTACGCGTCGGCGAAGGCCTTCACCGCGGGGAGCAGCTCGCCCGCCTGCGACTTCACGTAGGCGATGTAGTTGGTCACGGCGGCCTCGGTGGCGGCCTTCTCATCGGCGGACTGCTCCGTCGCCTCGCCGGTCACCGTGAACGCGCTGAGGCCGATCGGGGCGCCGACCTGCTGGAACTTGCAGGCCGTGTAGTAGGTGCCCGGCTCGAGCTGCGCGACGTACGAGACGCTCTGGCCCGGAGTGACGTTCTCCTTCTCGCCCACGATGCGCAGCTTGTCCTCGGCGAGGATCTCGAACTCGTTGACGTCCGACCCCGTGTTCTCGAGCGCGAAGGTGACGGCTCCGGCCTCGGCGGTGGCCGCGGACACGTCGCACGCGTCGTCGCTGATCGCGACGTCGAGGGCGGCCGAGGAGGAGCTCGTCGTGTTCGGCACGCAGCCGGTGAGGATCAGCGCGAGCGCGCCGGCGCCGGCGAGGCCGGTGAGGACGCGGGGGAGCGGGGGTCGGGTGCGCGAGGCCATTGTTCTCCTGGTGTCGGGGGAGGTCGTCCGGCGAGGCCGGAGCGGAGCGGGAGGGGTCAGACCGAGGCGGTCGTCGGTGCCGCGGCCGGGGCCGCGCTGCCCCGTCGCGGCCTGCGGAGGCGGACCTGGCGGACGAAGAGGACCCCGACGACGACGAGGTAGAGCAGCCAGGCCGCGAACTGCAGCGCGGTCGGCTCGGGCGTGTAGTTGAAGAGACCGCCGAGGACGGCGGCGATCGGCGCCGGGAGGATCGAGCCGAGGCTGAACAGCGGAGCGCCCCAGCCGGGCAGCAGCGACGCCTCCTGCAGATCGCCCACGCCGTACGAGAGCACGCCGGCGGCGACGAGGATGAGGAACCCGCCCGTCCAGGTGAAGAAGCGGCCGAGGTCGATGCGGACGAAGCCGCGGAAGATCAGGTAGGCGATGACGACGGCGCTGAGGATCCCGAGGAACGCGCCGATCGTGCCGACCCACGCGTCCGACCCGGAGCCCGCGCTGCTCGAGGAGACGCTGGCCCAGACGAAGAGCGCGGTCTCGATGCCCTCGCGGCCGACGCTGACGAAGCCGAGCACGACGATCCCGATCGCGGAGCCCGCCACGGCGCCGTCGAGCTTCGACTCGAGCTCGCCCTTGAGGCTCCGGGCGTTCGCGCCCATCCAGAAGATCATCCAGGTCACGAGGCCGACGGCGAGGATCGAGAGCCCGCCGCCGAGCAGCTCCTGCGCCTGGAACGACAGGCCGTACGGCCCCCACGTGAGGATCGCACCGGTGCCCAGCGACAGCACGATCGCGGAGGCGATCCCGATCCAGAGCCGGGGCAGCACGTCGCGGCGGCCGAGCTTGGTCAGGTAGGCCACGAGGATGCCGACGACGAGGCCGGCTTCGAGGCCTTCGCGAAGGCCGATGAGGTAGTTTGCGAGCACGCGTGTTCTCCTGATCGAGGGCGGGGAGGACGGGACGGCACCCGCCCCGGGCCGCTTTCCTTCGGTAAGCCTTGCCTTACCGAGGTAGACCTTAGCTCGACGCCCGCGCGCCTGTCCAGAAGTGGCGCGGGCCGCCGGGAGCACGCCGGACGAGAGGCGGAGAGTGGACGCGAGTCGGGACGGCGCGACCGAGCGGATCGTGGCGGTGCACGCCCATCCGGACGACGAGACCCTGACCATGGGCGGGACCCTGGCGCATCTCGTGGCGGAGGGAGCGGCCGTCACCGTCGTGACCGCCACCCGCGGAGAGCGCGGCGAGGTCATCCCCGAGGACCTCGCGACCCTCGAGGGCTCGGAGCAGCTCGCCTCCCACCGCACCACCGAGCTCGTCGTCGCCCTGACCGCGCTCGGGGTCGCCGATCACCGCTTCCTCGGCGACGCGGGCGCCCGCGCGCCCGGCCTCGCCCCGCGCGTCTACCGCGACTCCGGCATGCAGTGGGGCCCGGGGCGCGTCCCCGTCCCGCTCGAGCCGGCCGACCCCGCCTCGCTCACCAGCGCCGACGAGGAGGAGGAGATCGCCGATCTCGTCGCGGTCCTCGCGCAGACCGGCGCCGCCGCCGTGCTCTCCTACGACGACGGAGGCGGCTACGGCCACCCCGATCACATCCGGATCGCGAGCGTGGCCCGCCAGGCGGCCGAGCGCCTCGACCTGCGGTTCCTCGCGGTCCTGCCCGTCGACGCCGAGCCGCTCCCGGGCGACGTCGCGATCGAGCTGACCGACGACGACTACGCCCGCAAGCGCTCCGCTCTCGAGGCCCACGCGACGCAGATCGTCGTCGAGGGCGAGCTGGCGCGCCTCTCGAGCGGGCCCGCCTTCCCGATCGGCCGCGTCGAGCGCTTCCGGCCCTCGGGGGCGCCGGTCGAGCCCGCGGCGGCCGTCGAGGAGCGGCCCGACCTGCGCTCGAGGGTGCTCTCCGGGGTCGCCGCGGTCGCGGTCGGCGCCGTGGTCGGCGCGATCACGACGGTCGCGCACCAGAGCACGCTGACCCTCGGCGGGGCCGTCCTCCCGCTCGGCCTCGTCGCCTCGCTCGCCGCGGTCCTGCTGCTGCTGCTGGGCCTGCGCCTCGTGATGGTCGACCGCTTCGTCGCGTTCTGCACGGCGATGGGGCTGCTCGGTGTGATCGGCCTCCTCGCGCTGCGCAGCGCCGGCGGCTCGGTGCTGGTGCCCGCGAACGGCATGGGGATCGCGTGGACCTTCCTCCCGGCCCTCATCGCGCTCGTCGTGATCGCCTGGCCGCGGGTGCGCACCCCGGTCGCCGGCGGCACCGGCGCACCGCCGCTCCCCGTACGATAGAGACCTCTGTTCGAAGGGACGTCCACGACCGTGACCTACGTGATCGCACTTCCGTGCGTCGATGTCAAAGACCGCGCCTGCATCGACGAATGCCCGGTCGACTGCATCTACGAAGGCGAGCGCTCGCTCTACATCCACCCCGACGAGTGCGTCGACTGCGGTGCCTGCGAGCCGGTCTGCCCCGTGGAGGCCATCTACTACGAGGACGACCTCCCCGAGGAGTGGTCCGACTACTACAAGGCGAACGTCGAGTTCTTCGACGAGATCGGCTCGCCCGGCGGCGCCGCGAAGGTCGGAGTGATCGCGAAGGACCACCCGGTCATCGCGGTCCTGCCGCCCCAGGCGCACTGAGGCCCTCCTCCGTGGCACTCGGAGCGCTCCCCGACTACCCGTGGGACCTCATGGGTCCGTACGCCAGGACGGCGGCGGCGCACCCCGACGGGATCGTCGACCTCTCGATCGGCTCCCCGGTCGACCCGACCCCCGGGCCGATCCGGGAGGCCCTGGCCCGCGCGACCGACGCTCACTCCTACCCGACGACGGTCGGCACGCCCGCGCTCCGCGAGGCGATCGCCGCCTGGTACGCCCGGCGCCGCGGAGTGGCCGGCCTCGGCCCCGACGAGATCCTGCCGACCATCGGCTCGAAGGAGCTCGTCGCCTGGCTGCCGTTCCTCCTGGGGCTCGGCGAGGGCGACGTCGTCGTGCACCCCCGGGCCGCCTACCCGACCTATGCGATGGGTGCGGCGATCGCGGGGGCCGGGGTGCTCGCCTCCGACGACCCCGACGAGTGGCCCGCGGCGACCCGCCTGGTCTGGCTGAACTCTCCCGGCAACCCCGACGGCTCCGTGCTCGACGTCGCCGCGCTGCAGCGCGCCGTCGCCCGGGCGCGCGAGCTCGGAGCCGTGATCGCGGGAGACGAGTGCTACGCCGAGCTCGGCTGGGACGGCCGCTGGGCCTCGGAGCCGATCCCGAGCATCCTCGATCCGCGCGTCGCGGGGGAGGACCGCCGCGGTGTCCTCGGCGTCTACTCCCTCAGCAAGCAGTCCAACCTCGCCGGCTACCGCGCCGCCTTCGTCGCCGGAGACGCCGGCCTGATCGCCCGCCTGGTCACGGTGCGCAAGCACGCGGGCATGATCGTCCCTGCGCCGCTGCAGGAGGCGATGATCGTCGCGCTCGCCGATGACGAGCACGTCGCCGAGCAGAAGGAGCGCTACCGGGCTCGCCGAGACCGGCTCCGGCCCGCGCTCGAGGCCGCCGGCTTCCGGATCGATCGCAGCGAGGCCGGGCTCTACCTCTGGGCGACCGAGGGCCGGCCCGCGTGGGAGTCCATCGAGCGCCTGGCCCGGCTCGGCGTCCTCGCAGGCCCCGGCGTCTTCTACGGAGACCACTTCACCGAGCACGTGCGCCTGTCGCTGACGGCCACGGACGAGCGCATCTCCGCGGCCGCCGAGCGCCTCGCGACGGGTCTCTGAGGCGCTCCTCCAGCCGATCCTGGAGGGATCCCACAGGCGGGTGCGGGGAGCGCTGGACGGTGTCACAGTGCCCTCGCTTTGCCCATAGGCTGTATGTGGTTCGGTCGATGTCGCCTCACGACGGCGCGCGCTGCACCACCATCCAGACCCGGCGCCGCCCGCTCCGAGCGAGCGCGCGCAGGGGTGCGACGTGACGACCTGGGAGGCGTTGTGACCGAATCCGGCACGCAGAGCGACGGAACCGCGACGGTGGAGACACCCGAGCCCGCCACGGAGAGCGCGCCGGCAGCGGCCGAGGCCCAGCCCGAGAAGGTCACGCTGACCTTCGGTGATCGGACGGCGGAGTTCCCCGTGCTCCGCAGCGTCGACGGCGCGTCGAGCATCGACTTCTCGACGCTGTCGAAGCAGACCGGCTTCATGTCGCTCGACTACGGCTTCGTGAACACCGCGGCGACGAAGTCGCACATCACCTACATCGACGGCGACCAGGGCATCCTGCGCTACCGCGGCTACCCGATCGAAGAGGTGGCGACGAACGCGACCTACCTCGAGGTGGCGTGGCTCCTCATCTACGGCGAGCTGCCCACCGCCGACGAGCTCGCGGGCTTCGACGAGCGCATCCGCCGCCACACGCTCCTGCACGAGGATCTCAAGCGCTTCTTCGACGCGCTCCCGCACAACGCGCACCCCATGTCGGTGCTCTCGGCAGGAGTCTCGGCGCTCTCCACCTACTACGAGGAGACCTCGAACCCCAAGGATCCGGAGGCGGTCGAGCTGACCACCATCCGCCTCCTCGCGAAGCTGCCCGTGATGGCCGCGTACGCGCACAAGAAGGCGATCGGCCAGGCGTTCCTGTACCCGGACAACTCGCTGAGCTTCGTCGACAACTTCCTGCGGCTCAACTTCGGCACCATGGCCGAGCCGTACGAGATCGACCCCGTCCTGTCGAAGGCGCTCGACCGCCTCCTGATCCTGCACGAGGACCACGAGCAGAACGCGTCGACGTCGACCGTGCGCCTCGTGGGCTCCACCGAGGCGAACCTCTACGCGTCGGTCTCCGCGGGCATCAACGCGCTGTTCGGACCGCTGCACGGCGGAGCCAACGAGGCCGTGCTGACCATGCTCGGCCGCATCCGCGAGTCGGGCGAGAGCGTGCAGACCTTCGTCGAGCGGGTGAAGAACAAGGAGGAGGGCGTGCGCCTGATGGGCTTCGGCCACCGGGTGTACAAGAACTACGACCCGCGCGCGAAGCTCGTCAAGGAGAGCGCGGGCGAGGTGCTGCAGGCCCTCGGAGTGAAGGACCCGCTCCTCGACATCGCGATGGAGCTCGAGGCCCTGGCGCTGGAGGACGACTACTTCAAGGAGCGCCGCCTCTACCCGAACGTCGACTTCTACACCGGCGTCATCTACAAGGCGATGGGCTTCCCGACGCGGATGTTCACGGTGCTCTTCGCGATCGGCCGCCTGCCCGGCTGGATCGCCCACTGGCGCGAGATGAACCTCGACCCGCAGACCAAGATCGGCCGCCCCCAGCAGCTCTACATGGGCGCCCCCGAGCGCCACTGGCCGACCGGCCGCTGACCCGGACCGCGGGTCTCCGCCCGGGTGCGCCTCACGCCACGGCGTGTGGCAGACCCGGGTGGAGACCCGCGGAGATCGTCAGGCGTGCAGCGCGGCGTTCAGCTCGATGCCGGCGCCGGTGCGGGCGAGCACCTCGACGGCCCCGCTCAGCGAGTTGCGGCGGAAGAGCAGGTTCGGCACTCCCGAGAGCTCGACGGCCTTGACCGTCTGCGGGCGGCCGTCGGCCCGCGGCGCCGCGTCGACCACGACGACCTTCGTGCCGGCCGTCACGTAGAGGCCCGCCTCCACGACGGAGTCGTCGCCGATCGAGATGCCGATCCCCGAGTTCGCGCCGAGCAGCGCCCGCGCGCCGATGGACACGCGCTGCACTCCTCCGCCGGAGAGGGTGCCCATGATGGAGGCGCCGCCGCCGATGTCCGAGCCGTCGCCGACGACGACGCCCTGCGAGATCCGCCCCTCGACCATCGAGCTGCCGAGCGTGCCGGCGTTGAAGTTCACGAAGCCCTCGTGCATCACCGTCGTGCCGGGGGCGAGGTGCGCCCCGAGGCGCACCCGCGACGTGTCGGCGATGCGGACCTTGGCCGGGGTCACGTAGTCGGTCAGGCGGGGGAACTTGTCGATCCCGGTCGCCTGGATGCCGTGGCGCCGCAGTGACGGCCGCAGCCGGGTGAAGGACTCCGGAGCGACGGGTCCCGCGTTCGTCCAGACGACGTTCGGGAGGTGCGCGAAGACGCCGTCGAGGTTGATCGTGTTGGGCTGGACGAGCAGGTGCGAGAGCAGGTGCAGACGCAGGTACGCGTCCGAGGTCGAGGCCGGCGGCGCCTGGGTGTCGATCTGCAGCGTGACGACGTCGATGCGGACCTCGCGCCGCGCGTCCTCTCCCGCGAGCGCCTCGAACTCGGCGGGGACGATCCACGGATCGCGGCCGGCCGGGATGACGCCGAGGCGAGGCTCCGGGAACCAGGTGTCGAGGACGGTGCCGTCGGCGGCGATGGTCGCGAGGCCGTATCCCCAGGCGGAGGAGGGCGCGGCGGAGTCAGCGGTGCTCGGGGTGGTCATGCCGACCAGGGTAGCGCGGAGGGCGCGGCCGGTACCCTGGGTCGCATGGCCGCTCCGCCCTCCGCCGTTCCCGCCGTCGCGCCCCTCGATCTGAGCACCGATCCGATCGAGCTGACGAGGGTGCTCTGCGACATCCCGTCGGTCTCGGGGGACGAGCGGGCGATCGCCGACGCCGTCGAGCTCGCCCTCGCGCCCTACGAGCACCTCGAGGTGATCCGCGACGGCCACACCGTCGTCGCACGGACGAACCTCGGGCGCGAGCAGCGCGTCGTGATCGCGGGCCACCTCGACACGGTGCCGATCAACCGCAACCTCCCCGTCCGCGACGAGACCGTCGACGGCGTCCGGCACCTCGTCGGCCGCGGCACCGTCGACATGAAGGCCGGAGTCGCGGTGCAGCTCGTCCTCGCCGCCGAGCTGGTCGACCCGGTGGCCGACATCACCTGGATGTGGTACGACAACGAGGAGGTCGCCTCCGACCTCAACGGGCTGGGCCGGCTCGCCGAGCACCGTCCAGACCTCTTCGCCGCCGACTTCGCCGTCCTCGGCGAGCCCACGAGCGCCGAGGTCGAGGGGGGCTGCAACGGCACCCTCCGCGTCGACGTCGTCACCCGCGGTCGCCGCGCCCACTCGGCGCGGAGCTGGGTCGGCGAGAACGCGATCCACGCGGCCGCTCCCATCCTCGACCGGCTGGCGGCGTACGAGCCCCGCAGCGTCGAGGTCGACGGGCTGGTCTACCGCGAGGGCGTGAACGCCGTCAGGATCTCGGGCGGAGTCGCGGGCAACGTCGTCCCCGACCTCTGCACCGTCCACGTCAACTACCGCTTCGCTCCCGATCAGAGCGGCGAGCAGGCCGTCGCGCACCTCCGCAGCCTCTTCGACGGCTTCGAGGTCGAGGTCGCCGATCTGGCCGAGGGCGCGCGTCCCGGCCTCGACGCGCCGCTGGCCGCCGCCTTCATCGCGGCCGTCGGCGCCGAGGCCAAGCCGAAGTACGGCTGGACCGATGTGGCCCGCTTCTCGGCTCTCGGAGTCCCCGCCGTCAACTACGGACCCGGCGATCCGCTTCTCGCCCACGCCGACGACGAGCGCGTGGCCGTGCACGAGATCACGGCCTGCGCGGCGGGGCTCCGCCGCTGGCTCAGCGGTCGGGCGTGAGCGCCCCGGCGGCTCAGCTCTCCGTGCGGCGGAGGGCGCAGCTGCGGCTCGTCCCGTGGTGGGTCCGCGTCCTGGCGGTCTTCCTGCTGACCCGCGTGGTCACGACCGTGATCCTGCTGCAGTTCGCCGCGCACCAGGCGGAGAACTCGTGGACCGGACCGTCGCCCTCCTACGTCGACTTCGCCTCGATGTGGGACGGCCGCTGGTACGAGATCATCGCGACGTCCGGGTACCCCTCGGTGCTCCCCGTCACCGACACGGGCGAGATCGGCGAGAACGCGTGGGCGTTCATGCCGCTGTACCCGGCCGTGGTGCGGCTCCTGATGGCCGTCACCGGTCTCGGCTGGGCGACGGCCGCCGTCGCGGTCTCGGTGGCGTGCGGAGCCGTCACCTGCCTCGTGCTGTACCGCCTCTTCCGGCACTCGCTCGACGAGGTGCAGTCGCTCGTCGCGGTCCTGCTCTTCTGCGTCGCGCCGACCTCCCCGATGCTGCAGCTCGCCTATGCGGAGTCGGCGGCGATGATGCTGACGGCGATCGCGCTGCTGCTCCTCGTGCGACGGCAGTACGCCTGGGTCTTCCCGGTGGTGCTCCTGCTGGGGCTGACCCGCCCGAGCGGTCTCGCCTTCGCGGCCGCGATGGGCCTGTACGTCCTGGTGCGCTTCCTCCGCCGCGCGCGCGAGCCGTTCCCTCGCGCCGACTGGCTCCCCGCGGTCGCTCTGACCGGCTGGGGCCTCGTCGTCGGCTTCTCCTGGCCCGCCGCCGCGTGGGCCGTGACCGGGTCGCCGACCGCCTACACCGACACCGAGCTCGCCTGGCGCTCGGCCTACATCGGCTACCAGGAGCTCTTCCCGTTCACGTCGTGGTTCCAGGGCGGAGCATGGTGGGGCGACTGGTGGTTCGGAGCACCCCTTGCCGGCATCGCCCTCGTCGTGCTGGTCGTCGCGGCCTTCGCGGGGATCCTGGCCGCTCCGTGGACCCGCCGGCTCGATCTGTTCAGCCGCGCGTGGGTGGCGGGCTACGCCGTCTACCTCTTCGCGTTCTTCTTCCCGCAGTCGAGCACGTTCCGGCTCCTCGGGCCGATGTTCCCGCTCGTGGGAGCCCTCGCCGTTCCCCGGTCGCCGCTGTTCCGCACCGCGCTCGTGGCCCTCGGCATCGCCGGTCAGATCGGCTGGATCGCGATCTGCTGGGCGGTCGACGGCTATGACTGGACACCGCCGTGATCGGCAACCCTGAGCGGCCTCAGGGGCTCGGATTTCGTGAGGGCCCGGGATGCACGATAATAGAGGGATACGTCACGAAAGGGGAACTCTATGGCGGCCATGAAGCCGAGGACCGGAGACGGACCGATGGAGGCTGTTAAGGAGGGGCGACTCATCGTCGTGCGCGTTCCGCTCGAAGGAGGCGGACGCCTCGTCGTCTCGGTCAACGATGCAGAGGCGAAAGAACTCCACGACGCACTCGCGTCGGTGGTGGCTCCCGCCTGACCTGCACTGTCGAGAACGCCCGTCGCACTCCGTGCGGCGGGCGTTCCCTCGTTGTCGGGCCGGTGGGCGAGCGCGTCAGGCGCGGCGCTTGTTGGCCTGCAGCAGTCCGTCGCCGATCGGCGAGAGGACGCTGACCACCGCCGGCGAGGCGCAGACCTCGGCGACGAGCGTGCGGAACGCTGACGCGATCTCGTCCCGCTGCGCCGGATTGGAGACGCGCCCGCGCCAGAGCGCGTGCGGCACGAGCACGGTGCCGCCCGGTCGCACGAGACGCAGGGCGTGCTCGACGTTCTCGATGACCTGCAGCGGGTCGCCGTCGACGAAGACGATGTCGTACGAGTTCTCGTTCATCCGGGGGAGGACCTCGAGGGCGCGCCCGGGGATGAGCCGGAGGCGGTTGGGCGAGATCCCCGCCTCGTGGAACTGGGCTCGCGCGTGCTGCTGGTGCACCGCCTCCGAATCGATGGAGGTGAGCATCGCCTCGGGGGCGCCGTCGAGCAGCCAGAGCCCGCTCACGCCGGTCCCCGTGCCGATCTCGATGATCGAGGTCGCGCGCGCGGCGGCCGCGACCAGCGCGGACTGCGCGCCGATCGAGGGCGAGACGGCGTCGATGCCGAGCTCGACCGCGAGCCGGCGGGCGGAGGCGATGGCCTCCGATTCGACGATGGCGTCCTCGGCGTACTTCCAGTTGGCATCCTTGTCGGACACGGACGGACTCCCTTTCGTCGATGCGGCCGGCGGATCGCGCCCGTCGCACGGTCAGGTTACGGTGGCGCGGGAGGTCGGTGACGCAGGCGCGGCGGGTTACTCTTGTGTCGTGTTCGGTTTGACGTTCGACAAGCTCCTCATCATCGGGGTCATCGCCGTCTTCGTGCTGGGTCCCGACCGCCTGCCGCACTACGCCGCCCAGCTCGGGCAGCTCGTGCGCAAGGTCCGCGGATTCGCCACGCAGGCCCGCGAGCGGGTCAAGGACGAGATGGGCGAGGAGTTCAACGAGGTCGACTGGAAGAAGCTCGACCCCCGCCAGTACGACCCGCGCCGCATCATCCGAGACGCGCTCCTCGAGGACGACACCCCGACTCCGAGCGTCAAGCCGCCGACCGCCGTCGCCGCCCCCGTCACCACGGTCGCATCGAAGCAGGACAGCTACTACACGACGATGAAGCGCTCCGCTGGTGCGGGCGAGCTCTCGACCGTCGCGCCTCCGCCCATCGACTCGGAAGCGACCTGAGCCGAGACCGCTCCTCCTGAGCCGGGCACGTGGTCGGCTCAGCCGACCGACATCGGGAGGCTCCGCCCGGTCAGCCCGCGCGGCCTCCTCGCGAGGTCCTGCGCGAGCGCCGCGATCGCGCGCGCGGCGGGATCCTCGGGGTCGCCCACGACCACCGGCACGCCCTCGTCGCCTCCCGCGCGCAGGGCGACGCTGATGGGCAGTGACGCGAGCACCGGCACCGGATCGCCGCTCGCCGTGAGCCGCCGTGCGACCTCGGCACCGCCTCCGCTGCCGAAGAGCTCGAGCACGCTGCCGTCGGGCTGGGGCAGCCCCGCCATGTTCTCGACGACGCCGATGATCCGCTGACCGGACTGCCGAGCGAGCGCGCCGCTGCGCTCCGCCACATCGGCGGCGGCGGGCTGCGGCGTCGTCACGATCAGCACCTCGGCGTGGGGGAGGAGCTGGCCGATCGAGATCGCCACGTCTCCCGTCCCCGGCGGCAGATCGAGCAGCAGCACGTCGAGGTCGCCGAAGTAGACGTCCGTCAGGAACTGCGAGATCGTGCGGTGCAGCATCGGTCCGCGCCACGAGACGGCGGCACCGCGGGTGTCGCCCTCGAGGAACATCCCGATCGAGATGACCTTCACGCCGTGAGCGACCGGGGGGAGCATCAGCTCGCCCACCCGCGTGGGCCCGGCGACCCGACCGTCGTGCATCAGTCCGAGGAGGCCGGGGATCGAGAACCCGTGCACATCGGCGTCGACCAGCCCGACCGAGAGCCCCTGCTGCGCGAGGGCGACCGCGAGGTTGGCGGTGACCGTCGACTTGCCCACTCCGCCCTTGCCGCTGGTGACGGCGATGACCCGGGTGAGGGAGTCGGGGCCGAACGGCATCGCCCGCCGAGCACCGCGGAGGCGCTCCGTGAGGGCGTTCCGCTGCGCCGGCGTCATCACGCCCACCTCCAGGCCCGTCCGCGTCACTCCCGGCGTCCGCTCGATCGCCTCACGGACGTCGCGCTCGATCGCCGAGGCCGCCGGGCAGCCGACGATCGTCAACCGGATCTCGACGTCGACGGCGCCGTCATCGGCCACCACGACGGACTCGACCATGTCGAGCTCGGTGATGGGCCTGCGGATCTCGGGATCCACGACGCGCGCCAGGGACTCCCGGACCGCGCGCTCGAGGTCGGACGGATCAGGCATCGCCGCGCTCGGGTGCGCCCGACTCCGCGCGATCCTTCTCGAGCTCCTCGACCAGACTCCGCAGCTCGGAGCGGATGAAGTCCTTGCTCGCCATGTCGCGGATCGCGAGGCGGAGCGCCACGACCTCGCGGGCGAGGTACTCGGTGTCGGCGAGATTGCGCTCGGCACGCTGACGGTCCTGCTCGATCTGCACGCGGTCGCGGTCGTCCTGACGGTTCTGCGCGAGCAGCAGCAGGGGGGCGGCGTACGAGGCCTGCAGCGAGAGGATCAGCGTCAGCACCGTGAAGCCGAGCGCCTGCGAGTCGAAGCGCGCGTCCTCGGGGCCGTAGGTGTTGAAGATCAGCCAGAACACGCAGAAGACGGTCATCCCGACGAGGAACCACGGGGTCCCCATGCCGCGGGCGAACGACTCCGTCAGGCGGCCGAAGCGGTCGCTGCTCTGTCTGTTGCGCAGCGGGAGGACCCGGGTGCGGAGTCCCTTCGGGGCGTCGAGCCGCCGGTCCTGCTTAGTCTCCCGAGCCACGGGCGCCCCTCCATCCTCGTCGTCGTCCTGCACTCGCCCTGGTCGTCTGCGGCGGCGCGAGCGGGATGCCCTGCGTCGCCGTGGTCACCGGCTTGCGGGGTTCGTCGTCGTCGCCGTGACTGCGCCAGTCGTCCGGGAGCAGGTAGTCGAGGACGTCGTCGATCGTGACGACTCCGACGAGGCGGTGCGACTCGTCGACCACGGGCACCGAGACGAGGTTGTAGCTCGCGAGGATCCGCGCGACCTCGGCCGCCGAGGTGTCGGGCGTGATCGGGTCCAGGCTCGGGTCCAGCAGCGTGCCGAGGCGCTCGTGCGGCGGGTAGCGGAGCATCCGCTGGAAGTGCACCATGCCGAGGAAGCGCCCGGTCGGCGGCTCGTACGGCGGCAGTGTCACGCAGACGGCCGCCCCGAGCGCCGGCGCGAGCTCGTGCCGGCGGATGAGGGCGAGGCCCTCGGCGACGGTCGCCTCGGACGAGACGATGATCGGCTCCGTCGTCATCAGGCCACCAGCCGACTCGGGAGCGTAGGTGAGGAGCATGCGGACGTCCTCCGCCTCCTCCGGCTCCATCAGCTCGAGGAGGGCCTCGCCGCGCTCGTCGGACAGCTGGGCGATCAGGTCGGCCGCGTCGTCGGGCTGCATCTGGTCGAGCACGTCGGCCGCGCGGTCGTCGTCGAGCTGGCCGAGGATCTCGACCTGCTCGCTCTCGGGCATCTCCTCGAGGACGTCGGCGAGGCGGTCGTCCGACAGCTCGCCGGCGACCTCGAGCATCCGCTGCTGAGGCAGATCGAGGAGGGTGCTGGCGAGGTCGGCGGGCTTGAGCTCGGAGAGGCTGGCGACGTACTGCTCGGCCGACTGGGCCTCGCGCGAGACGCTCTCGCGCACCTCCCGCCACCCCGCGAAGGTGGTCGCGCCCTTGGCGAAGGGGGAGGGGCTCGTCTTCGGGCGGCGCACGAACAGCTGGGCGAGCTGCCACTCGCCCGGGCCCACCTCCTCGATCGCGACGTCCTCGACGATCGCGTCGCCCGAGCCGTCGACGAAGCTCATGCGCCGGCCGAGGAGCTCGGCGATCACGCGCACCTCGCCGCTGCGCTGCTCGAAGCGGCGGACGTTGATGAGACCGGTGGTGATGATCTGCCCGCTGCCGATGCTGGTCACGCGGCCGATCGAGACGAAGACGCGGCGCCGGCCGGGGATCTCGACGACCAGCCCGACCACGCGCGGAGGGTCGTTCTGCCGGTAGACCAGCAGCACGTCGCGGACCTTGCCGACGCGATCGCCGGCGGGGTCGAAGACCGTGCATCCGGCCAAGCGCGCGACGAAGACTCTGGCAGAACTCACGGCTACAAACCTAGTGCCGCGCACCCGGGCGCCGGCCGAGCGTTCCCGGCTCGCCCTCGGGATGCTCTCGATCGCTGTTCAGAAGCCTCCAAGTCGGCTGTGCGAGCCTGAACGGGTGACTCAGCAGATGCCGTTCAACGGCCGCGGGCCGGCGTTCCCGACCATCCCTCGCGGCGAGATCCTCGCCACCTTCGACACGTACCAGGAGGCGCAGGCCGCGGTCGACGTGCTCGCCCGCGCCGACTTCCCGGTGCGTCAGCTCGCGATCATCGGCAACGAGCTGAAGAGCGTCGAGCGGGTGACCGGCAAGCTCACCTGGGGCCGGGTCGCGCTGGCGGGTGCCGCCTCCGGAGCCTGGCTCGGCGTGTTCCTCGGCCTGCTGCTCATCATCTTCTCGCCGACCACCGACTTCTCGTTCCTGATCGCCGCCGTGCTGCTCGGTGCCGGCTTCGGCATGCTGTTCGGCCTCGCCTCCTACGCGGTGAACCGCCGTCGCCGCGACTTCACCTCGACGATGCAGGTCATCGCGACCAGCTACTCGGTGCTCGTCGACCCCGAGGTCGTCAATCGCGCCCGCAACCTGCTCGACGGGCAGAGCGCCGCGGCCGAGGCGCCGCAGGCCGTCTGGGCGCCGCCGCCCGTGACGGGGGAGCCGCAGCCGGTCCGCCCCGAGGACGACCAGCGCTAGTCTCCCGCCGCGTCAGCGGGAGCCGACGGGCGGCAGGACGATGTCGACCACGAGTCCGTGGGGTTCGCGGTTCGAGAGGGTCACCGTTCCTCCGGCCGAGACGACCGTCGTGTGCACGAGCGCGAGGCCCAGGCCGCTGCCGCCGGAGGCGAGGGTCCGCGAGTCGTCGGGCCGCGAGAAGCGGTCGAAGGCGACGGGGATGAACGCCGTCGGCATGCCCGGGCCGTCGTCCGACACGGTCAGCAGCAGGCGCCCGTCCTTCTGGCTGAGGGCCGCCACGATCATCCCGCCGCGCTCGATCGCCTGGATGGCGTTGCGCACGAGATTGTCGATGACGCGGCCGAAGTCCTGGGCCGCGACTCCGTACAGTCGCGACGGCTCGCGCTCGTCGATGTCGTAGTCGATCTCGACCCCTGACTCGCTCGCCAGCAGCCTCGTCCGGTCGACGGCGCCGACGAGCTCGTCGACCAGCTCGTCGAACGGCGACGTCGGCCGCGCCGAGCGGCTCTCGATCCGCGAGATGTCGAGCAGGGCCGAGGCGAGGCGCACCAGCCGGTCGACGCTCTTGCGGGCGTCGAGAATGACCCGGTCGACGGCCACCGGATCCTCGACCCGGTGGTGGGCGATCTCGAGCTGAGCCGACAGGGCGGCGAGCGGAGTCCGCAGCTCGTGGCTCGCATCCGACACCATCTGCTTCTCGCGGGCGAGAGAGGCGGTCTGCTTGGTGAGGAACGCGTTCAGCGTCTCGGCGAGCTCGTCGATCTCGTCGCGGGTGCCCACGACGGGCAGCTGGTCGCCCTGCCCGGGGTCGGCGGCGATCTGGTCGGCCCGCGCGCGCATCCGCCTCACCGGGGCGAGCGCCGCGCCCGTGAGGATCCAGGAGGCGAGCCCGAAGGTCACCACGAGGAAGATGGCGGCGTAGACGAGCACGTGCGCGAAGTCGTCGAGCACCAGCTGCGACGCCGCCTGGTCGCGGGCGGTCGCCACGCTCCAGGTGCCGTCGTCGGCCTCGACCGCGGTGATCCGCACGAGGTACCGCGTCGATCCGGTCGTGATCTCGGTGTAGCGCGGAGTCGTGTCGGCACCGTCCGCCTCCAGCTCGTCGGCGACGGCCGCCGAGAGGCGGGCGGGCATCGTGGTCGCGCCGGAGTCGCCCTCGGGGCTGACGGCGAGGTAGAGCTGCCCGGTCGAGGAGCCCTCGGCCCGCGGGACGTTGCCGGCCGAGATGTTGCGGCGGATCTCGTCCTCGATCGACACGAGGATGGTCCGCTCGCTCCGTTCGACGATGCCGGAGACCACCTGGTAGAAGAGCATCGCGGCCAGCGCGAAGAGAACGGTCGCAACGGCGACGCTGCCGACGGTGATGCGCGCGCGGATCGTGAGGGCGTTCGAGCGGCGCGGTGCCGAGTCGGGCGTCGACACGGCCCTACTCGACAGGGCGGAGGAAGTAGCCCTTGCCGCGCACCGTGACGATGCCGACTCCGGTGTCCTCGGTGGGCAGCTTCTTCCGGAGGTAGCTGACGTACTGGTCGACGATGTTGTTGTCGACGATCTCGCCGCCGCCCCAGATCTCCGAGAGGATCCGCTGGCGGGTCACGACCGAGCCGACCGGGGTGATGAGGAGCTTGAGCAGCTCGAGCTCTTTCGGGCTGACGTGGATGCGGGTGCCGTCGGCCGTCCGGCGGATGCTCGATCCGTCGACCGTGATGCGGCCCACCTCGATCGAGGTCGACATCAGCGAGGGGCTGCGGCGCAGCAGGGCGCGCAGGCGGGCGTTCAGCTCGGTGAACGCGAAGGGCTTGGTGAGGTAGTCGTCCGCACCGGCGTCCAGTCCGAAGACGCGGTCCTCGATGGCGTCCCGCGCCGTGAGGAGCATGATAGGCGTCGACCGGCCCAGCTCGCGGATGCGACGGCAGATCTCGAAGCCCGACATCGCCGGCAGCATCACATCGACGATGGCGGCCGAGAACTCCGCGTTGTTGAACGCGACGAGCGCGTCGACGCCGTTCGTCGTCAGCTCGGCTTCGTAGCCGGCGTCTTCGAGGCCGCCGACGAGGGCCTCGCCCATGGCTGGATCGTCTTCGACGACAAGGATCTTCACGCGCTCACCCTACGACCCGGCTCTCAGGAACGGGCGGTTCCTGAGAGCGTTTCGAGGGATGTTCGGGGTTCGCGGCGAGGAAGCCGTGCCCCCGATCGAGGGAGGTTGCAACCGGAGGGACGATGTGTCCCCACGCTGAGCAAATCTGCTGTCTTTTCCCGCCAAATCGTTCCCATCCAGGGGACAGACGACTACGAATAGGACACGACGTCTCCCGGCGAATGTCGCGCACCCGAAGCGCGATCCGTCCCAACGGAAGTTCGCGACGTCGACGAAATGGTTGACTCCAATGACCTCTGTGCAAAGGCGTTCGCGACCGCGGACCTATCACCACTCCGATCGTCCTCCTGAGACCTCGTCCACTGAAGCGACGACGAAGGCATTCTCCTTCGTGCCGATCTGGACCCGAGTGGCGATCTCCGTCGGCGTCTGGGTGATCGCGCTGCCGTTCATGCTGGTGATGCTGCCGTTTCAGAAGCGCTCTGGTGGAGAGCGTCCATAGCGGGGCGGTCTCGCGGTCAGTGCGACAACGACGTTGACCCGCCTCGCGTCGGCGTGGCGGACGACCGGGCTTCAGACCCGGTCGGACACTCAGGTCATCGCACTATGCGGGTCGAACCCCCGACCGCTGTCGTGTTGTCGGGAAGGTCTCGGACTACGACGGTGCCTGCTCCGATCCTGACGCCGTCGCCGACCCGCACCGCGCCGACGACAGTGGCGCGAGCGCCTATGTATACGTCGTCACCGATGACCGGAGTCCCGCCCTTCGACTCGCCGATGGTCACGCCGTGATAGATGAACGCGTTCCGGCCGATGACGGTGCGCGGGTGCAGGATCACGCCGCGCCCCCAGTGCGGAAGACGGAGACCGGGGCCAACGATCGCTGACGGCGGGAGCTCAGCCCCCACTATGACTCGCGTCCAGAGCAGATCCGCCGTTCGGAAGGCGATGCGGTGCGGCACCCGGCGCCGACTTGCCGTCGCGTACTGTCCGAAGCGGAAGATCAGGACGGTCAGTCTGTCGGACGCGTGGCCCTTCGCCGCCAGGTCGCCACGCACATTCGATCGGAGCTCCGAAGCTTTCACAGGAACCAGTCTGCGGACGGCGACTGCGGCTGTCCATCATTTGTCGGAGAGCGCGAGACGGAGGGTGGACTTGCATCCGTCGCCCTCGACACGATCATGTCTGCGTCGTCATTGCCGCGAGCGGCCACAAACAAGGGACCCGAGCGCCGTGGGTCGCGACCGCCGGGGCGCAGAGGTAGCCTGACAACCCGCGTCGTGCTGAGGTGAAGACCTGCTGAGCTCGAAGATCCGAGCGGATGTGCCCCCAGTAGGATTCGAACCTACGCCCCTGCCTCCGGAGGGCAGTGCTCTATCCCCTGAGCTATGGGGGCCAGGAGTACCGGACAACATTAGCACCCGGCCGGACGCCTCCCCGACGCCGGCGCGGGCTGCCGGTCATGCCACGATGGAGCCATGCTGCGCACCGTCTCCGCCTCGCTGGGCCTGCGTCTCTCGGGGCCGACCGACCTCATCTTCCTGGTGGCCGCGACGCCGACGGGCACCGCGTTCGAGGACTCGTTCACCGTCCTGCTCGACGGCGAACCGGTGCCCGTCCGCGAGTTCGACGCGCGGCACGGCGCGCGCATCCACCGGGTGGAGGCGAACCGGGGCGAGATGACGGTCGAGTACCGGGCGCGCGTGGAGGGGCACGGTGCCCCCGACGAGCCCAGCGAGCTCGAGCTGGTGGAGTACCTGCGGCCGAGCCGCTACGCCGAAGCGGATGCCCTGGGCGGCATCGCGCGGCGCGAGTTCGGCCGCGCCCGCGGCTTCGAGGCGCTCGCCGCGGTCGAGGAGTGGGTGCACGGCCGCCTGTCCTACGTCTACGGCTCGACGGTCGCGACCGGGGGAGCGGCGCAGGTGATCGAGAGCGGACAGGGCGTCTGCCGCGACTTCGCGCACACCGTGGCCGGCCTCCTGCGCGCGCTCGACATCCCGGCGCGCGTCACCGCCGTGTACGCGCCCGCGCTGCAGCCCAAGGACTTCCACGCGGTGACGGAGGCGTGGGTCGGCGGGGCCTGGCACGTGGTCGACGCGACCCGGCTGGCTCCGCGGGGCTCGATGCTGCGCATCTCGTCGGGCCGCGACACCGCCGACACGGCGTTCCTCAGCAGCTACCTCTCCGACCTGCGGCTCGAGACCATGAGCGTCGACGCCGAGTGCGACGAGCTGCCCGAGGACGACCACGTGTCGCCGATGCGACTGGGCTGACTCAGCTCGTCAGGGCGTCCAGCGCCGCGCGGACCAGCTGCTCGGGGTCGCCGGGCTCCACGAACGACTCGCTCGACGCCTCCAGCCAGTACTGGCCGACGAAGGCGTCGGCGACTCCTCGGCCGCCCGCAACCTCGTAGTAGCCCTCGACCTCGGGAGGCTTGCCGTAGGTGGGGACCGCCTTGCTGGTCGTGTAGTACTCGTTCTTCAGTGCCTCGATGATCTCCGGGTCCAGCTGCGCGACGGCGAGCTGGAACGACGCTCCGGAGGAGTCCGTCCAGCCGCAGACCACTCCGTCGTAGCCGGCGATCTCGGTCGACACCGCTGTCGGCTCGACCTCGCCCGGCGCGAAGCCCGCCCAGAGCCCGGTCAGCGCTGAGGAGGGGACGAGCGAGGCACCCTAGCAACCGCTCCGTAGGCGGGCCGACCGCCGGGCGGCCGCGACGGCACCGGCCGGTAGAATCGTGCCCCGTGACTCCCGAACAGCTCGCCGCCTCCCTGCACGCCCTCGTCCTCGACGCCGTGCAGCGACGGGGGAGCGACGTCGAGGTGGCGCTCTCGGACGTCGTGCTCGAGCGCCCCAAGAACCGCGACCACGGTGACTGGGCCTCGAACATCGCGATGAAGCTCGCGAAGAAGGCGGGGGCGAACCCTCGCGAGCTCGCCGCCGAGCTCTCCGAGGGCCTCGCCGCGGTCGACGGCGTCGCCTCGGTCGAGGTCGCCGGGCCCGGCTTCCTCAACGTGCGCCTCGAGGCCGCCGCCGCAGGAGCTCTCGCGAGCGCGATCGTCGAGGCGGGGGAGTCGTTCGGTACCGGGTCCCTCTACTCCGGCGTGCGGATGAACCTCGAATTCGTCTCCGCCAACCCCACCGGACCCATCCACATCGGCGGCACCCGGTGGGCGGCCGTCGGCGACAGCCTGGCCCGCGTGCTGATCGCGCAGGGCGCCGAGGTGACGCGCGAGTACTACTTCAACGACCACGGCGCGCAGATCGACCGCTTCACCCGCAGCCTGCTCGCCGCCCACGACGGCCTGCCGACTCCCGAGGACGGCTACGGCGGCGCCTACATCGCCGACATCGCCGACCGCGTCGTCGCCGCGTACCCGGGGGACCTGTCGGTGCTGCCGGAGCAGGAGCGCGCCGAGACCTTCCGCTCGATCGGCGTCGACCTGATGTTCGGCGAGATCAAGCAGAGCCTGCACGAGTTCGGAGTCGACTTCGACGTCTACTTCCACGAGAACTCGCTGCACGAGTCCCGCGCCGTCGAGCGCGCGATCGAGCGCCTCCGCGAGCTCGGCCACATCTTCGAGGCCGACGGAGCGACGTGGCTGCGCACCACGGACTTCGGCGACGACCGCGACCGGGTCATCATCAAGAGCGACGGAGAGGCCGCGTACATCGCGGGCGACCTCGCCTACTACCTCGACAAGCGCGAGCGCGGCTTCGACCGCGCGATCATCATGCTCGGCGCCGACCACCACGGCTACATCGGCCGGATGATGGCGATGTGCGCGGCGTTCGGCGACACCCCCGGCGTGAACCTCGAGATCCTGATCGGGCAGCTGGTCAACCTGCTCAAGGACGGGGAGGCCGTGCGGATGTCCAAGCGGGCCGGCACCGTGGTGACGATGGAGGACCTCGTCGAGGCCGTCGGCGTCGACGCGGCCCGGTACTCGCTGGTGCGCTCCTCCGCCGACTCGACGCTCGACATCGACCTCGACCTGCTGACCAAGCGGAGCAACGACAACCCGGTCTACTACGTGCAGTACGCGCACGCCCGCACCCGCCAGGTCGCCGCGAAGGCCGAGGCCTCGGGAGTGCCGCGCGAGCCCTTCGCGCCCGAGACGCTCGTGCACCCGACCGAGTCGGCGCTGCTCGGAGGCCTCCAGGAGTTCCCGCGCATCGTCGCCCACGCGGCCGAGCTGCGCGAGCCGCACCGCATCGCGCGGTACCTCGAGGAGATCGCGGGCCTCTACCACCGCTGGTACGACAACTGCCGGGTCGTGCCGCAGGGCGAGGATCCGATCGAGGCGGTGCACTCGACCCGTCTGCGGCTCAACGAGGCCACCGGCCAGGTCCTGCGCAACGGCCTCTCGATGCTCGGCGTGACCGCTCCGGACCGGATGTGACCGAGGTGCCTCGACGGAGGCGCCGCGTCCTCGTCGTCGCGGTGGTGATCGTCGTGCTGCTCGTCGTCGCCGCGGTCGTCGGGGAGGCCCTGGCGCGCCGCGCGGTCGCCGATCAGGCGGCGTCGGGCATCCGGGAGGCGCTCTCGCTCCCCGCCGATCACCCGGTCGACGTCGAGGTGGCCGGCTGGGCCGTGCTGCCGCAACTGCTGTCGGGGCGGCTCGACCGGCTCGACATCCGCAGCGACGACGTCGCCTTCGGCGACTTGAACGGTGATGTCGACGCCACCCTCGAGGGTGTGCCCGCGAGCGGATCCGGCGCGCTCGACTCCGGCACCGCGACCGTCGCCCTCGACCCGGCCTCGGTGAGCGATCTCGTCGCCGCGCGGAGCGAGGTGCCGATCGACGGAGTCACCCTCGACCCGCCGCTCGTGCGCGTGAACACCTCCGTCGAGGTGCTCGGGCTGACCCTCGCGGCCGGCGTCGGGATCGAGCTCGGCGCGACGGACGGGGCGATCGAGCTGACCCCGTCGGAGGTGACGGTCGCCGGTGCGACGCTGACCGCCTCCGACGTCGAGTCGCGCTTCGGCGCGGTCGCCGACGGGCTGCTCGGACCCCGCTCCGTCTGCATCGCCGACTCGGTGCCGCGGGGGCTCACGCTGACCGCTGCGGTGGTGTCGTCCGAATCGCTCGACGCCACCTTCGCGCTCGCTCCGACGTTCCTCAGCGACCCCGCGCAGCAGGAGACCGGCGTCTGCCCCTGACCCGGCTCGGCCCGCGCGCCGCCGACCGGTAGGATCGGAGCCCTGTGCCCGCGGGATCCCGCGGCCCGGCACCGCCGCACACACTGAACTCGATGGCTTCAGGGGTCAATCCGGACTCGCTCGCCACGCAGTGACGCTCCCACTCTCTCCTGTGAGGTCTCACCCGTGGAAAACGACGACGCGCCCGCCCGCGCCCCGCGTCATCCGCTCGCACCCGAGTGGCTCCTCGCCCCCGCCGAGGCGGACTCGCTCGTCGACGGCGTCTGGTCCGAGAACACCGAGCGCGACGACGACGGCGTCCTCCGCGTCGCGGGCGTCACCGCCACGGCGCTCGCCGCGCAGTTCGGCACTCCGCTCTACGTCGTCGACGAGGACGACGCCCGCCGTCGTGCGGTGCGGACCCGCGACGCCTTCGCGCGCGAGCTCGGCCGGATCGGCACCGGCGTCACCGTCTACTACGCGGGCAAGGCCTTCCTCTCGACCGAGGTCGCCCGCTGGATGCGCGACGAGGGCCTCAACATCGACCTGTCGAGCGGGGGCGAGCTCGCCGTCGCTCTCGCCGCGGGCATCGAGCCCGAGCGGCTCGGGCTGCACGGCAACAACAAGTCGCTCGCCGAGATCGACCGCGCGGTCGAGGTCGGACTGGGCACGATCGTCCTCGACAGCCTGATCGAGATCGAGCGGGTCGCCGCGGCGGCCGAGCGGCACGGCAGCGTGCAGGCGGTGCGGCTGCGCGTGAACAGCGGAGTGCACGCGCACACCCACGAGTTCCTCGCCACCGCGCACGAGGACCAGAAGTTCGGCATCACGCTCGCCGACTGCCCGGAGGCGGTCGCCCGCATCCGCTCGCACGCGAGCCTGCGCTTCCTCGGCCTGCACTGCCACATCGGCTCGCAGATCTTCGGCTCCGCCGGGTTCGCGGAGTCGGCCTCGCGCCTGCTCGAGGTGCACGCGGCGCTGCTCGCGGGCGGCCCCGTCCCCGAGCTCAACCTCGGCGGGGGCTTCGGCATCGCCTACACGAGCGCCGACGACCCGACGCCGATCGACGAGATCGCCGCGGCCATCGCCGACGCGGTCGCCGCGCAGTGCACGAGCCGCGGCATCCCGGTGCCGCACATCGCGATCGAGCCCGGCCGCTCGCTGATCGGCCCGGCCGGCCTGACCCTCTACGAGGTCGGCACGATCAAGGACGTCGTCGTCGGCGCGGACGGTGCGGTCCGGCGCTACGTGAGCGTCGACGGCGGGATGAGCGACAACGCCCGCCCCGCCATCTACGGAGCCGACTACACCGCGCGGATCGCCGGCCGCTCCTCCGGCGCCGAGCCCGCCCTCGTGCGCGTGGCGGGCAAGCACTGCGAGTCGGGCGACATCGTCGTGCACGACGACTACCTGCCCGCCGATGTGCAGCCCGGCGACCTCCTCGCGGTCGCCGCGACCGGCGCCTACTGCTGGTCGCTGTCGAGCAACTACAACCACCTCGGACGCCCCCCGGTCGTCGCCGTGCGCGACGGCCGCGCCCGCGTGATCGTGCGGGGAGAGAACGAGGACGACCTCCTCCGCCGCGACGCCGGCATCGAACGAAAGGCCATCCTCCGATGATCGAGTACCGCAGCCTCCGCGTCGCCCTGCTGGGCGCCGGGTCCGTCGGTGCCCAGGTCGCGCGCCTCCTGCTCGACCACGGCGACGAGCTCGCCCAGCGCGTGGGGGCGCCGCTGGAGCTCGCCGGTGTGGCCGTCAGGGACATCGACGCACCGCGCACCGCCGACATCCCCCGCGAGTACCTGACGACCGATGCCGAGGCCCTGATCCTCGGCGCCGACATCGTCGTCGAGCTGATCGGCGGCCTCGAGCCGGCGCGCAGCTACATCCTCAAGGCCATCTCGTCGGGTGCGGACGTGATCACCGCGAACAAGGCGCTGCTCGCGGCGCACGGGAACGAGCTGTTCGAGGCGGCCGACCAGGTCGGCGCCCAGCTGAACTACGAGGCGGCCGTCGCGGGAGCCATCCCGATCATCCGGCCGCTGCGCGACAGCCTCGCGGGCGATCGGGTGCACCGCATCATGGGCATCGTCAACGGCACCACCAACTACATCCTCGACCGCATGGACACCGAGCACTCGACCCTCGAGGAGGCGCTCGCCAGGGCCACGGAGCTCGGCTACGCGGAGGCGGACCCGACCGCCGACATCGAGGGCTACGACGCCGCGCAGAAGGCCGCGATCCTCGCGCGCCTCGCGTTCCACACCGACGTGCCCGTCACCCTCGTGCACCGCGAGGGCATCACCGGCATCACCAAGCAGCAGATCGACCAGGCCCGCGAGTCCGGCTACGTGGTCAAGCTGCTCGCGATCTGCGAGCGGCTCGTCGACGCGAAGACGGGGGAGGAGGGCGTCTCGGCCCGCGTCTACCCGGCGCTCGTCCACCGCTCGCACCCCCTCGCCGCCGTGCACGGCGCGAACAACGCGGTCTTCGTCGAAGCCGAGGCCGCGGGCAGCCTGATGTTCTACGGAGCCGGTGCCGGCGGCATCGAGACGGCCTCCGCGGTCCTCGGCGATGTGGTCTCGGCCGCGCGCCGGCACGTCGTCGGCGGCCCGGGCCTCGTCACCAGCGCCAGCTCCGGACTCCCCGTCCTGCCGATCGGACACGTGACGACGCGCTACCAGGTCACCCTGGAGGTCCTCGACCGGCCCGGCGTGCTCGCGCAGATCGCGGGCGTCTTCGCCGACCACGGCGTCTCGGTCGAGACCCTCGTGCAGACCCCGCCCGTCGCCGACCCGCTCGACGACGCCGCGGCCGGTGCGGAGCGCCGCGAGCCGACCGCTACCCTGGTCATCGGCACGCACGCGGCGGCAGAGTCCGACCTGGCGGCCACCGTCACCGCCCTCCATTCCCATGGGTTCGTCGGCGCCGTGACGTCTGTTCTACGAGTTGAAGGAGCCTGAGATGGCCAAGCAGTGGCGCGGAGTCCTGCACGAGTACGCGGACCGCCTCGATGTCACCGAGGCGACCCCGGTCATCACGCTCGGAGAGGGCGGCACCCCGCTCATCCCGGCTCCGGCTCTGTCGGCCCGCACGGGCGCCAAGGTCTGGGTCAAGTACGAGGGCATGAACCCGACCGGCTCCTTCAAGGACCGCGGCATGACCATGGCGATCTCGAAGGCCGTCGAGCACGGCGCGAAGGCCGTCATCTGCGCCTCCACCGGCAACACCTCGGCCTCCGCGGCCGCCTACGCGACCCACGCCGGCATCACCGCGGCCGTGCTGGTGCCCGAGGGCAAGATCGCGCTCGGCAAGCTCAGCCAGGCGATCGCGCACAACGCCCAGCTGCTGCAGGTGCAGGGCAACTTCGACGACTGCCTCGACATCGCGCGCGACCTCGCGAAGAACTACCCGGTGCACCTGGTGAACTCGGTGAACCCCGATCGCATCGCCGGCCAGAAGACCGCGGCCTTCGAGGTCGTCGAGGTGCTGGGCGACGCCCCCGACCTCCACATCGTCCCGGTCGGCAACGCGGGCAACTACACCGCCTACTTCCGCGGCTACTCGGAGGAGCTCGAGCGCGGCGCGACCACCCGCCTCCCGCGCATGTTCGGCTTCCAGGCCGAGGGCTCCGCGCCGATCGTGCACGGAGCGGTCGTCCGCCACCCCGAGACCATCGCCAGTGCGATCCGCATCGGCAACCCGGCCTCGTGGGAGCTCGCGCTCAACGCGCGCACCGTCAGCGACGGCTACTTCGGCGCGATCAGCGACGAGAAGATCCTCGAGGCGTACCGCATCCTCGCGGGCGAGGTCGGCGTCTTCGTCGAGCCCGCCTCGGCGATCAGCGTCGCCGGCCTGCTCGAGCGCGCGGAGGCGGGGGCGATCCCGAAGGACGCCACCGTCGTCCTCACGGTCACCGGCCACGGCCTCAAGGACCCGCAGTGGGCCCTCCGCACCGCCGACGGCGCCGACATCACGCCGACCGTCGTCCCCGTCGACACCACCGCGATCGCGGGCGTGCTGGGGCTGGCCGGCGCATGACCTCGGCGGTTCCCGTCGGCCGCACCGTGCACGTCAAGGTCCCCGCGACCTCGGCGAACCTCGGCCCCGGGTTCGACACGCTCGGCCTCGCGCTCTCGTCGTACGACGAGCTCGACGTGACGGCCGTCGCGGCCTCGGGCGCCCGGGTGACCGTGCACGGTGTGGGCGAGGGGGAGGTGCCGACCGACGAGACGAACCTCGTCGTGCAGGCGATCGCCTACACCTTCGCGGACCAGCGCCAGGAGATGCCCGGCATCGAGGTCATCGCGCGGAACATCATCCCGCACGGCCGCGGGATGGGCTCCTCGGGCGCCGCGATCGTCTCGGGCATCATGGCGGCCAAGGGGCTGCTCGAGGGGATCGTCGCGCTCGACTCCGACGACCTCCTGCGCATCGCCACCGAGATGGAGGGTCACCCCGACAACGTCGCGCCCGCCCTCTTCGGCGGTCTGACCATCGCGTGGGTCGAGCCGGATGCGGCGGGCGGAGCCGAGACCCCGCTGCGCCCCCGGTCGAAGCGCCTCATGGTGCACCGTGGAGTGTCGCCGGTGGTCTTCGTGCCCGAGCACACGATGTCGACCAAGCTCGCGCGGTCGCTGCAGCCGCAGAGCGTGCCGCACGAGGACGCGGTCTTCAACGTGTCGCGCTCCTCGCTGCTCATCGCGGCGCTGATCCAGAGCCCCGAGCTGCTCTTCGCCGCCACCGAGGACAAGCTGCACCAGAACTACCGCGCCGCCGCCATGCCGCAGACCTCCGAGCTGATCGCGCTGCTGCGCTCGCACGGCTACGCAGCGGTCGTCTCGGGTGCCGGGCCGAGCGTCCTCGTCCTCTGCAGCGACCCCGCGCAGCGCCTCGCCGCGGCCGATCTGGTCGAGAAGGAGGCGCGCACACCGTGGCGCGCCCACATGCTGGCCGTCGACTTCAAGGGTGCTACAGTGGGCATTGCATCCTGAGGAACCGCGTCACGAGCGGAATCTGTCCGAAGGATCGTCCCGATAACCACGGCCATCGAATCGTGTGAAGGACGCCCGTCCTGCTCCTCTTGCAGATCGGCGTCCGGTCGTCCATCCTCCTCCGCTGCCTCGTCGCAGCCGGGGCGTGGGCTGCCGAGAGCATCGCGTGGATCAGAACACGCGATGGAACCGCACGGTCGATGAGCTCTCCCGGTGAGCACTCGCTCCCGGAGGGAAGGAACCCTCTCCAGTGACAGATGTCAACACCCGCGGCTCGGCCGTGGACTCCAGCACCGACCTCTCGGCCCTCCGCGTCGCGGAGCTCCAGGCGCTCGCGACGAGCCTCGGTCTCGGCGGTGCCTCCAAGCTCCGCAAGGGCGAGCTGGTCCAGGCGATCTCGGCGCTCCGCGACGGTGCGGCGTCCGAGGCGGCCGCCGTCGTCGACGCATCGAGCACCGAGGCCGAGCCGGCCGACGTCCTCGAGCAGGCCACCCCGGCGCCCGAGGCTCCCGCCGAGCCCGCGGTCGAGACCACCGAGGCCGACACCGCCGACGTGATCGAGCAGGCCGCTCCCGTCGTCGACGAGGCGCCGGCGCCCGTCGCCGAGTCGGCTCCGATCGAGTTCGAGTCGCCCGCCGCGGCCGAGCCCGCGCCGGAGCCCGCCGCTCCCGAGACGGTCGCCCCCGAGGCCGCCACTCCCGAGGCCGCCGTCGAGGCCGCCCCCGCCGAGCGCACCCCGCGCCGTCGCGCGTCGCGCCGCGCCTCCAGTGGCACCGTCGCCGCCGGCGAGCACCTCAACATCGAGGGCGGGACGGGCGTCGAGTCGCTCATCCCCGACCTCCCGGTCATCGAGCCGTCGGCCGACGCCGACCAGACCCCGAAGACCGTCGTCGACATCGAGCTGCCCAACGGGCCCGAGACCGGCGACACGTCGCGCGAGGGCGGACCCCGCGAGCGTCGCGGCCGTCGTCGCAGCCGCGGGGGGAACTCCGAGCAGAACGAGACCACCGAGACCGCCGCCTCCGACGACGCGGTCGACGCGCAGGACGCCGACAGCGACACCGCCGACGAGCAGGGCTCGAACGAGCAGCAGGGCGACCAGCAGAACTCCGGCGACCAGCAGGGCTCGAGCCGCGGCCGCAACCGCCGCAACCGCAACCGCAACCGCGGCGAGGACCGCCAGGGCGCGGACGGCGGTCAGCAGAACGGCCAGGGCAACCAGGGCCAGAACGCTCAGGCCCAGAACGCGAACGGCCAGGGCGGCAACCAGCCGCAGGGCGCCTCCAACGGCCAGAACGGCGGCCAGAGCTCCGGCGGCAACCAGCCCCAGAACGGCCAGCAGGCCGAGGGCGAGGACGGCCGTCGCAGCCGCTACCGCGACCGCAAGCGTCGCGGCGGCGCCGTCGGCGACGACTTCGAGCCCGAGATCAGCGAGGACGATGTCCTCATCCCGGTCGCCGGCATCCTCGACGTCCTCGACAACTACGCCTTCGTGCGCACCACCGGCTACCTGCCCGGCGTGAACGACGTGTACGTCTCGCTCGGCCAGGTCAAGAAGTACAACCTGCGCAAGGGCGACGCCGTCGTCGGAGCGATCCGCCAGCCCCGCGAGGGCGAGGGCAGCGGCCGCCAGAAGTACAACGCGATCGTCAAGGTCGACTCGATCAACGGCCAGACCGTCGAGGAGGCCGCCGCGCGCGTCGAGTTCCAGAAGCTCACGCCGCTGTACCCGACCGAGCGCCTGCGTCTCGAGACCGAGCCGGGCAAGCTGACCCAGCGGATCATCGACCTCGTCGCCCCGATCGGCAAGGGCCAGCGCGGCCTCATCGTCGCGCCGCCGAAGGCCGGCAAGACGATCGTGCTGCAGCAGATCGCGAACGCGATCGTCCAGAACAACCCCGAGGTCCACCTCATGGTCGTGCTGGTCGACGAGCGTCCCGAAGAGGTGACCGACATGCAGCGCACCGTGCGCGGCGAGGTCGTCGCCTCGACGTTCGACCGCCCCGCGGAGGACCACACGACGGTCGCCGAGCTCGCCATCGAGCGCGCCAAGCGCCTCGTCGAGCTGGGCCACGACGTCGTCGTGCTGCTCGACTCGATCACCCGCCTCGGCCGCGCCTACAACGTGACCGCTCCGGCCTCGGGCCGCGTGCTCTCGGGCGGCGTGGACGCCTCCGCGCTGTACCCGCCGAAGAAGTTCTTCGGTGCCGCGCGCAACATCGAGAACGGCGGCTCGCTCACCATCCTCGCCACGGCCCTCATCGAGACCGGCTCGAAGATGGACGAAGTGATCTTCGAGGAGTTCAAGGGCACCGGCAACATGGAGCTGCGTCTCTCGCGTCACCTGGCCGACAAGCGGATCTTCCCCGCTGTCGACGTCAACGCGTCGGGCACCCGCCGCGAGGAGATGCTGCTCAGCGCTGACGAGGTCAAGATCACCTGGAAGCTGCGTCGCGCCCTCGCCGGCCTCGACCAGCAGCAGGCGCTCGAGATCATCCTGTCGCGCCTGAAGGAGACGACCTCCAACGTCGAGTTCCTCATGCAGGTCTCGAAGTCGGCCGTCGGCCCGACCACCGCCGGTCACGGCAACGGCCACCACTAGCGCCTCGACGTCCGCGGTCGCCCCTCACGAGGGGTGACCGCGGGCGTTTTCGCGTCCCCGGGGCAGTCGAGCCCCACCTCCACTACCCCGGAAGCCAGGCCACCCCATGTTCGAATCCGTCAGCGTCCTCTTCGCCGAGCACGAGGACCTGCAGACGCAGCTGTCCGACCCGGCGCTCCACGCCGATGCCGCGCGCGCCAAGAAGGTCAACCGCCGCTACGCCGAGCTGAGCCAGATCAAGGCCGCGCACGCGGCGTGGATCGAGGCGGGGGAGGACCTCGACGCCGCCCGCGAGCTCGCCCGCGAGGACGACGCCTTCGCCGAGGAGGTGCCGGCGCTCGAGGAGTCGCTGCGCGTCGCGCAGGAGAAGCTGCGCCGCCTGCTCATCCCGCGCGACCCGGACGACGGCCGCGACGTGATCATGGAGATCAAGGGCGGCGAGGGCGGGGCCGAGAGCGCGCTGTTCGCCGCCGACCTCCTCCGCATGTACCTGCACTACGCCGAGGCGAAGGGCTGGAAGACCGAGATCCTCGATCGCGACGAGTCCGACCTGGGCGGCTACAAGAACGTGCAGGTGGCGATCAAGAGCAACGCGACCGACCCGTCGCAGGGCGTCTGGGCGCACCTGAAGTACGAGGGCGGTGTGCACCGCGTGCAGCGGGTCCCCGTGACGGAGTCGCAGGGCCGCATCCACACGTCGACCACCGGCGTGCTGGTGTTCCCCGAGGTCGACGCGCCCGAGGAGGTCGCGATCAACCAGAACGACCTCAAGATCGACGTCTACCGCTCCTCCGGCCCTGGCGGCCAGTCGGTCAACACGACCGACTCCGCGGTCCGGATCACCCACCTGCCGACCGGGATCGTCGTGTCGATGCAGAACGAGAAGAGCCAGCTGCAGAACCGCGAGGCGGGGATGCGCGTGCTGCGCGCCCGGATCCTCGCGCGTCAGCAGGAGGAGATCGCCGCGGCCGCCTCCGACGCGCGCAAGACGCAGATCCGCACGATGGACCGCTCCGAGCGCATCCGCACCTACAACTTCCCCGAGAACCGGATCGCCGACCACCGCACGGGCTACAAGGCCTACAACCTCGACGGCGTGATGAACGGTGCGCTCGATCCGGTGATCGAGAGCGCGATCCAGTTCGACGAAGAGGCGCGGCTCGCCGACATCGGCGGCGACGAGGCGTGATCACCGTGACGAACGACCTCGATGCCCGCGCACTGCTCGCCGACGCGACGGGCCGGCTCGCCAGGGCCTTCGTCCCGACGCCCGAGGTCGATGCCGAGCTGCTGCTGGGGCACCTCCTCGGGCTCGGACGGGGCGAGCTGCAGGCGCGCCTGATCACCGGGCTCCGTCTCGAGGAGCCCGCTGCCGCCTCGTTCGACCGCCTCGTCGAGCGCCGCGCGAGCCGCGAGCCGCTCCAGCACATCACCGGTGTCGCGCCGTTCCGATCGCTCGAGCTGGCGGTCGGCCCCGGGGTGTTCGTGCCGCGCCCCGAGACCGAGGGCGTCGCTCAGATCGCGATCGACGCGCTCCGTGCCGTCGTGGATCCGTCGCCGATCGCGGTCGACCTCGGCACCGGCAGCGGTGCCATCGCGCTGTCGCTCGCGCACGAGGTGCCGCACGCCCGCGTCATCGGCGTCGAGAACGCCGTCGAGGCGTTCATCTGGGCCCGCGGCAACCGCGACCGGCTCGCGCTGGAGAACGCGCGGATCGTCTTCGACGACATCGCCCGCGCGCTGCCCGAGCTCGACGGCACCGTCTCGGTCGTCGTGTCGAATCCGCCCTACATTCCCGCGGCCGCTGTGCCGCGCGATCCGGAGGTGCGGCTGTACGATCCGCCGTCGGCGCTGTACGGAGGCGAGGACGGCCTCGAGATCGTCCGCTCGCTCTCGATGACGGCCCGGCGTCTGCTGCGGCCCGGGGGAGTGCTCGTGATCGAGCACGGCGAGCTGCAGGGCGCGGAGATCCGCGCCCTGCTCACGACGGACGGCTGGCGCGGGGCGACGACGCAGCGCGACCTGACCGGGCGCGATCGGTCGACGGTGGCGGTGCGCTGAGGACTCTCGTCTCTCGATCGGCGCCGGTGGCAGGCGGAACTGCCGATTCCCGGTGCTAGCGTGTCGTCGACTCCGTAGACGTGCGGAAGCGACACGGTGCCGTTCTGATGCGGGAGGCTCACATCATCGAACGCGAGCACCACGACTCGACCGTGGAACCGAGGCGGCGTGTGCCGAGGGCGGTCGCGGCACTCGTCGTCGCAGTCCTTGTCACCGCAGCGATCGTCCTGCTCGACCTCGGCGACCGGGACGGCGATACCTCGAATCCGTGTCCGACAGTGGACCCTCCGTCGGCACAGGCCACTCCGGGGAGCATCCCGGGTTCACCGACGACGCCGACGAGCGCTGTCCCTCCCGCCGACATCGACTACCTCGACGGCAAGAGCTACCTCCGGGGCGTCAACGTCTTCGACCTGCAGTCGCGCGTGTCACTCGGCGTCGACTGCACGGCGCTCAATCCTGCCTCGAGCTACGAGTTCCTCGCCGAACGCGGAGTGCAGCTCGTGCGGCTCGCGGTGCCCTGGAGCTTCCTGCAGCCGAAGGCGCCCGGTGAGTCCACGGATGATGCGCTGTCCCGAGGGCTCGACCCGACGGCGGTGGGAGTGCTCCGGTCGGAGATCGCTTCCATCGGTGCTGCAGGAATGAGGGTCGTCCTCGACCTGCACAACAACGGCACCTACCCCGCTAGTCAGGGCGAGTTCCCGCCGGGAACCGTCTGGTTCGGAGCGGGAATCTCGATCGAGCAGGCTCAGAGGGTCTGGCGGCTGCTGTCGGACGAGTTCAAGACGGATGAGGACATCGCAGCCTACGACCTCTTCAACGAAGTGCGCTTGTCCATGGTGAGCGCCCCGACCTACAAGACGTACATCCGAGCCGTCGTCAGAGCTATCAGGGAGAACGGCGACATGCACACCCTCTGGGTGGAAGGCATGAAGGAGGCGGCGACCGGCGGCCTGCCGCAGATCGCACCAGACGGTCCCTGGATCAACGACCCGCTCGACCGTATCGTCTACTCCCAGCACTTCTACCCGGGTGGAACAGGCACTGCGCTTCGCGGCGCCGATGATGCAGGGCCGACGTCCGGATCGGCGTTCCTCGCGGCACTCCGGGGCTTCGGAGACTGGTGCACGACGTTCGGCGTGCGGTGCTCTGTGGGCGAGGTGGGGTGGCCGAGTGACGAAAGTCTTGACGTGGCCCCTGGCGATCCTCAGTCGTGGAATGCGGTCGGCGCCCGGTTCTACACTCTCGCCGACAGCTACGGGATGGACGTGACGTACTTCGGATCGACGCGCAAAGCGTCCTGTGGTTGGTTGATGGCCTACTGCGGCGACGGCGAGGAGATCGACGACGCCCGCTCGCAGAGCACAGTGATCGAGCAGCACCTGTCGCGGTGACGAGCATCCTCCGTCACGCCTTCGCCGACTGTGCCCCGCAGCCGGGTGCCACAGACGGGGAAAGAATGCTCACTCGGTTCATAGGGACCGCCGACGACCCGAGAATCGGGTGAGCCATGGAGCTGCCACTCTCGGCGCTCCCAGGCGAGGGGATGACCTGCCTATGTCGCACGCAGAGATCGACGCCACCACTCCGGACCGGCTCCGGAATGTCGGGCGGCGGAGCATTCTCTCTTTCGGAGCGGTCGGCCTCGCTGGAGGAGTGACCGTCGCCGCCGCACCCGAGGCCGAGGCGGCGGTCACCATCTCGCAAGGAGAGATGGACCGGGTCGCCATCGTCGCCTCCGCCGCCCGGTTCGCGGGCATCGACGCCACGGGGGCCGCGGATTCGAGTGCCGGCCTGCAGCTGGCGATCAACGCGACGCCGGAGGGCGGAGTGCTCGTCATCCCGACCGGTACCTATCTGGTCGGTACCGCGCTCTACCCCCGTCTGACCAAGTCGATGAGGGTGAGCGCCTGGGGTGCGACTCTCATCGCCACGACGTCGGCCCCCATCTTCTCGGTGTCGGGCACCTACGGCGCAATCTTCGGAGTCGACGCTGTCACGCGCGTCTCCCCGTCCGGTGCGTCCTCCGTCTCCCAGCTCGCGGTGAGCGGCGCCCCGGGGTGGGCGGCCGGGACCGTCATCAAGATCGTGTCGGACGACGCCATCCCCGAGCGGCGTCCCGGCGATGGGAACGTCGAGTCGCGACTTGGGGAGTTCGCGGTGGTCCGTTCGTCGAACGGTTCGACCGTGGTCCTCGGCGGACCTCTGCGCGAGCGGTACAGCACCAACATCCGCGCCGCCGCGATCAGCGATCAGACCTTCTCGATCGAAGGGGGAACCCTGCAGGTCGCAGCTGCCCGCGCCGCGGCGTCGAACAACCCGCTGGTCTACTTCTCGCGACTCAAGTACCCGCAGCTGCGCTCCGTCACGGTGCCGCGCGCTTCCGGACCGGTCTTCCGCTTCTCCTCCTGCTACGGCTACCTCGTCGAGGACGCGATCGTGCGTTTCGCGACGGACGATGCGGGAGCGTCGATCCTCGGATACGGCGTCTCGGATGTCGGCAGCAGTTTCGGTCAGGTCGAGAGGGGGGTGTACTCCCATGTCAGGCACGCCTATTCGGACGACACGAATCGTGTGGCGGCGAACAGCGAGATCTCGGGGTACGGGCGCACCTTCGGAACGGTGGTGTCGGGCGTCAACGCTCTCATGACGACCTCCAGCGCCTTCGACACTCACCACTGCTCTGAAGGGGTCACCTTCGTTGCCTGCAACGCCACCTCGGGGATAGGGCAGGGCAGCCAGGGCCAGTCCGGGTTCCAGTTGCGAGGCATCGGCCACAGGGTCGTCGACTGCACCGCGCGCTTCGTGGAGAACGGCGTCATCGTCCAGGATGAGGTCAAGGGTGGCGACTCGCGCTCGCACCAGATCAACGGCCTCCGGGTCTTCGACGCTCGAGGAGCCGCCGTAAGAGTGGTGAGGCGGCCCGTTGGCCATCCGACCGCCGGGGTTTACGACCCCGCGCCGACAGTCGCGGTCTCCGACGTCTACGCCGAGCGCTCGGGTGCCCTGCTGGTGAGCTACAACGCCTCTGTCGTCCTCGCGGGCGGGTTGTTCCGTGCCGGCGAGTCGAACCCCGGGACGGGCGACTACCACGGGATCTATGCCGAGAACAGCTTGGTACGGATCCGCGACACCATCCTCGACTTCGAGGGGAACACCGCGGGGACGCCGCGTCCCATCGCCTCCGGGTCGACCGCGGGCGCTGTTCCCGGTCTCCAGCGAACCGAGATCGACGGTCTCGAGGTCCGCAGCACGCCGGATGTGGTCGTACGGACCTGGGCCGCCTTCAGCGGCTCGAACCATCTCATCCGTGCGAGGAACGTCCGCTTCACCTATCCCTTCCGCTACATGCCGGGAGAGAATCTCGCTGCGGGGTCCGCCGTCGAGTGGCGGTGCGACGTTCCGGCAGACGGAAGCACGGAGATCGCCTCCTCCGCCGTGTACACCTGGGGGAACAACGAGGTCCTCGCGGTGCAGCAGAGGCTCGCACTCTCGCCCGATCCTGTCATCATGGTGCGCCTGACGTCGACCAACACCTTGACGATGGCTGCGCTGCCGAGCTCGACGATCTTCGGGCAGCGTCTGCACTTCCTGCACTCCGGGGCGCGCCCGGTGACCGTGCGGCACGGTCCGGCGGGTGGAACCGTTCTGACTGCAGGCCTCGATCTCGCGCTCGATCCTGGCAGCCAGCTGCTGCTGTTCTGGGACGGCGCCGCATGGCGCGAGGTGGCGTGAAGGCTGCGGCCGATGCACGCATCGACGAGGACGCGCCGCGAGCGGTGAGACGCTGTTCCGCGGCGCGGATGACCGCCTCTGCAGGGTGCCCGGGGAGATGCTTCGTCGAGCCCTAGCGAGGTGAGCGAGGAGCGAGCCGCCTGAGGCGCGGATCTCGTGGTGTCGTCGCCTCGGCCGGTGCGCGCGATTCTGCCACGACCTGGTCCGGTCGTGCCCTGGCTGCAGCGGTGGCGACGGCGAAGACTAGCGGCCACAAGGCAAGGGGGACTCCAGGGTTGGAGAGGTGGCTGTGGATGGAGGAGATGAGGAGGAGGCAGACAAGGAGGACCATGATCGGCGCGACGGCAGCGGCTCCGAGCGCACGACGGGACCGACGGAGTGCGGCGAAGGCAGCGACGAGCAGCACGATCTCGACGAAGAGCCCGACGACGCCGCTCGCGACGAGGGTCCGCATCCATTCAGACTCAGGAGAGACCCAGACCAGGGACTGCGGGCTGACCGGCCAGTTCTTGAGTGCCGCCGAGTAGACCTGAGCCCCCCAGCCCGTCAGCAGTCGTTCATCGATGGCGGGCAGAGTCTCGGTGACCCAGATGTTGACGCGGTAGCCGATCGTCTGGGGCAGCCAGGCGTACTGCGCGATGACGTAGGGCGACTGCCCGGACTGCTGCTCCAGCCGGTCTGCGATGCTCTGCCCGAAGAACGTCCAGCCTGCGAAGGCGACACCGAGGCTGGAGATCACAAGCACCGGGCGGATCTTGAGGCGGAGGGCTGTCAGCGCGATGATCACCGCCGACGTACCCACGACTGCGAACGTCAGGGTGGTGATCGATCCCGCGAAGAGGATCGCCAGCACCACCACCGGCCACGCCGCGAGCCGCGGGCCGTTCCGGCTGATGATGAGGTCGACGCAAGTCGCTGCGATCACGCAGGCAAGGTAGCCGCCGAGGGCTGTCCAGTGGCCGATGGTGGAGGTGCCGCGGATATCCCAGCCGCTTGTGAGCCTTTCGGCGAGACCGGCCGAGTTCGTGTACTGCACAAGGATCGCATTGACTCCCGGCACTCGCAGCAGCTGCGCCACGGCAATGATCGAGACAGCGACTCCAGGAAGTGCGAATCCTCGAAGAAAAGGAGAGAGATCAGAGGGTCCGCGAACGACCATTCGCACCGGTATCGATGCAAGATAAGAGATACCGACCGTGATGAGAACACCGAGGAAAGGACTATGCCGTAATTCCGATGCATTGATGAGCTCGATGAGCGCCCAGACCACGAGAAGCGCGACGAACGAGTAGTCCATCGGGCTCAGCCGGATCTTCGAGAGGCGGAATCTGTCTGTCCAGCTCATTGCGGCCAGAAGCGCGAGCGCGACGAAGACGATGCTGAGCCCTTGGAAGGGACCGAGGGCATTGATCTGGACACCGACGACGCCCGCGGCAGTCCCGACAAGCGTGCCGACGAGGAAAGGTCGCCGGGCGTGACGCGTTTCCGCCAACCTCTCAGCAGCGGAAGGACGAGTTCGGTACCGCCCGTTCGGGGGTGTCGCGACTGATCGATTGTTCGAGATGGGATCTTCTCCGAAGACTGAGGTAGGGCCGGTGATCCGCCTGCTCGTAGGAGGCGAAAGAGAGGTCTCGCTGCCGGTTAGTATAGGTCTGCCCGCTGTTACCTGCATAGCAGAGCCCGAGGAGATCAGCTTTCCGTGCCGAAGATCGAAGTCGTTCACTGGAATCCCTGGCGACCGGTCGCCGAATCACCATGGGCGAGATGCCTGCCTCTGCGGCGTCGCGTGAACAATTTCGGCGATCTACTCGGCCCGATCATCGTCTCGCGCATTCTCGAGCTCGAGGGAATCGATCCTTCCGCCGCGCTCCGAAGCCGAAGGATGCTCGCGGTCGGCTCGATCCTGAAGCTGGCGCGTGACGGCGACACTGTTTGGGGCATCGGAGCGAACGGCAAGTCCCTCCAGGATCGTTTCGATTTCGAGGGCCTCGACGTCAGGGCAGTGAGAGGACCGCGCACCAGGGCGTTCCTGCGTGATCTGGGAATCTCGGCACCTGAGATCTACGGCGATCCCGGGCTGCTCGTCGGCACGCTCTGGACGCGCGAGGAGCTCCGCGCGGGCGCGGCGGATCGCACCGTGACGATCATCCCGAATCTCAATGACCTTCGGAGAATGCGTTCGCAGGGGGGTGCTCCCACTGCCGCCGACGGCCTCGTCGAACCGACGCGGCCCGTGCGTGAGGTCATCCGGGCGATCGCGGCCAGCGATCTGGTGGTCGGCTCCTCCCTTCATGCAATCGTGATCGCCGAATCCTTGGGCATACCCGCGCGACTCGTCGCGTCCGCGAGCGAGCCGGACTTCAAGTACCGCGACTACTACGAGGGCTCCGGTCGAACGACTTTCACGCCGGCGGCGACCGCCGCTGAAGCCGTGGCGATCGGAGGCGAGCGGCCGATCCGGTGGGACGCGTCCGCGCTGCTAGCCGCATTCCCGCGCGATCTGTGGCGCGGTACCGGAGGTGATCGCGGATGACGATCGCGGGCGACGCCGCCCGCGGCGCTGCGACGACTCTTGGCGGTCAATGGCTGCGCTTCGTTCTCCAGCTCGCTGCTCTCGCCGTCCTCGCACGCATCCTGTCGCCCGAGGACTACGGCGTGATCTCGATGGTCCTCGCGATCGCCGGTGTCGCGACGCTCCTCGGCGACTTCGGTCTCTCGATGGCGTCGATCCAGTCGAGTGACGTGTCTGACGTCCAGCGGAGCAACCTGCTGTGGATCAACGTCGGGCTCGGTGTGGTGCTGAGTGGCCTGGTGTTCCTGCTCGCCCACCCGATAGCCGCCTTCTACGGGCGTGACGAGCTCGTCCACGTATGTCAGGTCCTCGCGTCCGTCTTCCTCGTGAACTCGATCGCAGCGCAGTTCAAAGCCGAGGTCTCGAGGAAGTTCCGCTTCAGGTGGCTGGCAGCATCGGACGTCGCCGCCCAGCTGGTCGCTTCGGCCGCGGCCGTCGCGCTGGCTCTCGCGGGAGCGGGCTACTGGGCGCTCGTCGCGCAGCAGGTGCTCATCGCTCTCGTCACCCTCCTCGTCCTCCTCATCGGCGCGCGCTGGCTGCCCGGGCTACCCAGGAAGACGGCCGGAATGCGCTCGTTCCTGAGCTTCGGTGCCAACACCGTCGGCGTGCAGTTCGTCAACTACATCAGCGGCAACGCCGACAGCGTCCTGATCGGGCGCGTCTGGGGTGCCGGCGCGCTGGGCGTCTACGACCGCGCGTACCAGATCTTCCGGATGCCTCTTCAGCAGATCGCCGCCCCGATGACCCGAGTCGCCTTCCCGGTGCTCTCGAAGATGAAGGACGATCCCGGCTTCGAGCGATACGTCCAGCGCGCACAGCTGGTGCTCGCCTACGTCATGGGAGGGGTGTTCTTCGCTGCGGCGGCGCTCGCCGATCCACTGATAGAACTCGCCCTCGGAGACGGCTGGGACCAGTCGAAGGTGATCTTTCGGATCCTCGCTGTCGGCGGCGTCTTCCAGGCGCTCGGATTCGTCTACTACTGGGTGTTCCTGGCCAAGGCGCTGACGGGGCTGCAGCTGCGGTACAGCGTGCTGTCCCGCTCGCTCATGGTCGCCTTCATGGCCGTCGGAGTCGTATGGGGCCCTGTCGGAGTGGCGATCGGGAGTACAGCCGGTCTCATCCTCAACTGGGTCGTCCTGACGCTCTTCGCCGTCCCGAAGGCGGACATCGACGTGCGGACGCTCGCTGTCCAGGCGATCCGCCCTCTGGCGCTCGGTACTGTCGTCGTCGTCGTGTCGATACCGGCGCTCGCTCTCGTGTCCGAGTGGAACGCGATCGCGCAGCTGGCCGTGGTCGGCGGCTTCGACCTGCTAGTCGTGCTCGCGATCGTCGCTCTGATCCGTCCATACAGGGCCGATGTCCTCCTCCTCTGGAGCACGGTCGCCAGGATGCGTCGACGCTGATCACGGCCAGGCGCACGGCTGCTCGTCAGAGCGAGAGCCCGCGGCTCAGCTCGGCGAGCCGGCGGCGAGCCTCGGCGAGGCTGCGGAGCAGGCTCTCCCGTTCGTCGAGGAGCTGCGTCGCACGTCGGTGCGCGTCGTCGGGCCCGTTCACCTCGCTTTCGGCGAAGGCGATCGGCAGGTCGGTCATGGCGGCGAAGGTGCGTCGGACCTTCTCGGGGTCACTGGTCGTGAATCCGACCGGGACCGCGCCCTCAGTGAGGCCGAGGATGAGTGCGTGGATCCGGTCGCTCACTACGGCGACGCAGTCGCCGTAGACGGCTCGCACCCTCTCCTCCTGTGCCGCGTGCGCAACGCCCGGTTCCCAGGTCAGGATCTCGCCGTCGAGGACCTCCGCCAGCTCCGCGCAGCGGGCCTCGTCCTCGCGCATCTGGTTCACCACTACGATTCCGCACTCGAGCTTGCCGGCGAGGGCACGGACGGCGGCGATCCAGGTCGGACCTGGAGAGGGCCGGTCACCACGCAGGACGACGGCGATCGACCGCCGCACCTCCAGCGGTCGCAGGTGATCCTCTGCCGAGCCGAGGGCGAACGCCCAGTCGGGAGCGACCTCGCCCAGGTGCAGGTCGTCCCTGCTCTCCGGGTCGCGCCAGCTCACTGTCTGGACGAGCCGCAGGATCGAGCGGAAGTAGGCGCGTCCGAGCCGGCTCTGCTCGCGGCGCACAGCGATACCGAGCGCGGCAGACCGTGCGCCACTGAGCCGTGATCGGAGCAGCAGCGCTGTCTGCCAGGTCGAGTTCACGAGGAATCTGCCGTCGAGCACCCATTCGCCCGCATTCATCGCGAACGCCATCGTTCCTCCGCGACCCGTTCTGCCCAGAGCGGCGAGTAGCCAGGAGCGGCGGGAGTGGTAGACGACGTCCTGGGGATCCAGGTGGAGACCGGAGACGTAGCCGGCGTGAGATCCGGCGAAGACGTGCAGCTCGCCCTGCGAGCGCAGCGCATTGAGATATCCGCGACGGAGGACGGAGTCCCCGAGATTGTCCTTCTGGCCACTCGGGTTGACGAAGATCCTGGTGCTCATGACGTGCCTCTCTTCGGCGGGACGCGGGAATCGACTGCTCGCTGGTAGGCACGCGCGTAGGAGGCGCCGACGACGCTCCAGTTCCTGCCGTCTAGAGCCGGGCCCTCTGACGGCGCAGTCGCAGTCGAGTGCACCGCATCGACGATGTCGGCGGTCTCCAGATCCCCCTCGAAGAACCGGATCCACTGGCGTCCGACCTCGTCCGCGAGCAGGCGATTCGCCGGAGTCGAGGGCACCAGAACGGGACGCCCGAGCGAGAGTGCGACCAGGACGATGCCGGAGTTGTGCATCTCGGTGTAGGGGAGCACGACCAGCTGGGCCGACGTCATCTCGGCCACCATCTCATGATCGGGTACGAAGCCGAAGTGCAGACTGATTCGGTCATCACCGTCGGCTGCTTCGCTGATCCGCCGCCGCGGCTCGCCGGATGCCTTGCCGACGATCCTCAGCTCGAGTGCGAGATCGGTCGTCCCTCGGAAGACTCCGACCAGCCGGTCAACGTTCTTGTATGCCTCGATCCGCCCGAAGAACAGCAGTCGACCAGGCCGCGATTCTTGACGCGCCTCGAGCGGCAGGACATCTCGGTAGTGTCCGTGAGGAATCAGCACGGAGGGCTTGTCATAGGGAACGGCAGTCTCGTCGTTCAAGCGCACGAAAAGGTCGGTACGGCGATCCAGTAGTCGGATGAGAAGCGTTTCGATTCGAGATCCCGGGTCGTGTGGAGCGATGTTGTGAACTGTCCTGACGACCTTCTTCTGCGAGACGATGAGTCTGAGTAGGAGAAGGATGAAGAAGACCGTGCGAATGCCTTCGACCGCAGGATTACGACCCCTCAGAAGGAATTCAGGCCAATGAACGTGGAGAACATCCCATTGTCCGATCAGCGCCGTTCGCCAGGAGAAGAACCTGAATCGGATCGAGGGGGGAGCGAAACGTGTGACCTGGTCGACGAAGCGTGTCGTCCCATCAGGAGCCGCCACGGACTGGAGGACGCAGAGCTGCGCTCCTCTCGCGGAGCCTTCGGCCACGGGATCTCCCTTTCATATTTCCGACACTTGGTGGATTGCGGAACCGGACATCGAATCCTATGAGGTGCCCTGCTCTGCTGATTACGCGATCACGGCCCTCTCTTTACTACTCGAATCTCGCCGCATGCGCGAATCGGAGGCGGTGATCGGAGATGTGAGTCGGTCTCAAGCCCATGACACCCGAACGGGCCGCCCCCCGCTGGCGAAGTCGTAGGCGAGGCGATGATATTGTCTCCAGGGGGAGGTGGAATAGTCGGCCTTTTAGTCTGGAGAACATCGCCACGTGAAAGCAATGTATCTGTCTGGTGCCCCGCGACTGTCCACTAAAGCGTCGACCGAGAGCCTCGGTCCGCGATCTCACATTCTCGGAGTCATTCGTGGATTCGAGCAGCACGGAGTCGAGATCGATCGTTTCATCGTGGGCGACGCGATGCCAGATGCGGTTCACGGTCAGGGCTCGGAGGGGCGGATGTCCTCGGGTGTGCTCCCGCTGCTCGCCGCTGATGTCTTTCGATTCGCGTCGCGCCTGCGGTCGCGTCTGCAGCTCAAGATGCGGGCGAGGAACCGGAGCCTCGATTTCGTCTATGAGCGGTATGCACTGTTCCAGGAGCTCGGTTCCGTCGCACGACGGGAGACCGGAGCTCTGTGGATCCTGGAGGTCAACGCCCTACTGGCCGTCGAGGCGACGAGTGAGCGTCGCGCGACCACGAGCCGACGGCTGGCCGAGTGGATGGAGAAGCGCACGCTGCGGCGCGCAGACGTGATCGTGGCGGTGACGCAGGCGCTGGCTGATCAGCTGGGCTCGCACTACGGGATCCCCGCGGAGCGGATGCTCGTCGTCGCGAACGGCGTGGACCACACGGTGCACCACGCTGCGGTTCCGATCACCCTGGCATCTACGCCTCGAATCGGATTCCTCGGCACGCTCTACCCCTGGCAGAACGTCTCCTCGCTCGTGGCGCTCCTGTCGGCGGAGGGTCTCCTTGCCGCAGAGCTCCACATCGCGGGAGACGGTCCCGAGCGCGCGGCACTTGAGCAACAGGCCCGTGCGCTGGGTGTCGAGGGTCGGGTCCACTTCAGAGGGAGGGTTCATCCCGACGAGGTCCCCGAGTTCCTCGCCGGAGTCGATCTCTGCTTTGCGGGTCACTCGAGCGCTAACGGGAGCTACTTCTCTCCACTCAAGCTGTGGGAATACCTGGCTGCCGGAAAGCCGGTGGTCGCGAGTCGCCACGAGGTGACCGCCGATCTCGAGAGCCAGGGCTTCGCCGTGGTCTGCTACGACCCGTCCGGGGCGGACGACCTCAAGAGTGTTCTGACCAGGTCCGTCGCATCGCTTGCCGATCTCTCGCGTCGTGCCGCGGACAAGCAACGAGACGTCTGGGCTGAGCATTCGTGGGGCCGTCGCGTCGAGACGATCCTCGACTCAGTGCGGGTGCCCTGATGGATGCCGAGCCGCGAACCCGGCTGCCGTTCGGTCTCGGTGTCGTCGATGCGAAGACCGCGGACGAGCTTGCAGCCGAGATCGTCGACGGCGTCCACCGCGGTCGCATCATCGGCAACCTCAATCTGCGCGGCCTCTACCTCTATCGGACCGACGAGCAGTTCAAGCGGTACTGCGACGAAGCCGACACCGTCGTGATCGACGGATGGCCTGTGCTGGCGCTCGCCAGGGGGATCCGACGATCGGCGCTGACCTCAGCTCACCGCATCGGCAGCACGGACTGGCTCTTTCCGCTGATCGAGCGGGATCAGCCTCTGACGATCGTCGCGGTCGGTGGGACACCAGAGTCGTCCGCCGCGGCGAGTGCGGCGGTCCGTCGTCGCACGTCGCGGATGACCTGGCATGCGTTCGACGGCTTCGACGGCGACTTCCGCGGGTCGGGCAGCCCACTGACTCTCGAGGACGCTCTTGCCGGAGCCGACCTCGTTCTGGTGGGTATGGGAATGCCCCGTCAGGAGCGCTGGGTGATGGAGCATCGGCTCAGCGCTCCACAAGCGGCGTTCGCCAACGTCGGCGGGTGCCTCGACTACATCGCCGGTGTCCAGGCGCTCGCCCCGAGGTGGATGGGTGATGCGGGGATCGAGTGGGCCTACCGGCTCGTGAAGGATCCCCGGCGGTTGGCCGGCCGGTACCTCGTGGAGCCGCTCAAGCTCGCCTGGATCATCGCGAAGGACATCGTCGGCGGGCGGCGATCGCACGCCGACAACACGCCGGCCGCCCGACAATCTTCACTTCAGACCGACGCGGATTGATCGCCTGACCAGTCGGATCCATCTCGGGATCCGAGGAAGAGTTCGCATCGCTCGGACGGCGAGAGGGCGGCGGTCGAGGTTCGTTTCGCCGGTCGAGCGAGTCGTGGCGGTGAGCAGGGTCCAGCTGAGTCGTGCTGCCCTCACGAGCCTCCCCTCCGCGAGCTCGACGAGGACGGGGAGGACGGGGCTGAGTCCCGCCTCACGTCGGATCTGCCAGCGAACAAGCGCTCGGGGGTCAGCCGCGGGACCGTCGCGGTGAATGCCCAGCGCAGCCATCGCCGGCTCGAGCGTCTGAACGGATCCGCTGTTCTCGAGCGCGGCGGTGAGCTGCACGAAATCGTCACCGGCGAAGCGCTCTCGCGCGAAGGCCAGAAGCTCGTCTGCGCGAGTCTGCTGGCCTTTCCAGCTGTCCCGGTAGTCGTTGAGCACGGCGATGGCCCAGCTGAACTCGCTCGAAGGGACTGGGCAGGCGATGCCGGCGATATCGATCTCGGTCCGTGACGACCACATGAGCTCGAAGACGTGGTTGTCCTCTGCGAGGAAGCCGGGGAAGCGGCGATGCAGATCGAGGTCGCACGGCCAGGAGTCGTGGATGAGCGTCACCGAGTGCTCATCGAGGAGGCGGGGAAGCGCCTCACCAGGACGCTCTCGCCAACCGAGCCGAACGAGCTCGGCGACCATCCGATGGAGTTCCGAGGGTTCGACTAGAAGATCGGCGTCGCTCGGCACATACGGCGCACGAATTCCTTCGGCGACCGCGACCGGCCCCTTGATCGAGAGCATCCGGATGCCGCTCTCGCTCCCGAGCCGATGGCAGAGCGCATGAGCGAGTCTGGTGGCGGCCGACGCTGGTAGATTCGCTGCCGCGGTCATGGCTGCGAGTTTAGGTGACGCCTGGTGGCGTCTCGAGGCGGGGGAGTCCGCAGGATGCTCATGCAAGCGGAGGGATTGGCGCTCGTCGCCGAACGGGACGTGATCTACGCGATGCCCGCCTCGGGTGTCTACAGGTTCCGGCCCCTTGCAGTAGACGGCCCGATGGCGGTCGTGCTGGCCGCGCTCAGCCTGCCGTCCGATCGCGCTTCGCTCGTGTCCGTCCTGTCGGCGACCTATGCGGACGAATTCGACAGGGATTTCGCCGTCGCGACGGACCGAATTGTCGGCCGGCTGCTCGAATCAGGATTGATAGTCGAGACCGATGACGACGGAGCCGTCGCGGAATCGTGACGGCTCCGTCGTCCTCCTCGATCACGAGGCGGTGGCCTGCGCCGCGTACTTCGCCTCGGTGGCGGCCTTCTGGGGCCGCCACCAGGCTTCGTTGTCGCGGTACCACTGGATGGTCGCGGCCAGCCCGGTCTCGAAGTCGGTGTAGCGGGGCTGCCAGCCGAGCTCGGTGCGCAGGCGTGTGGAGTCGATGGCGTAGCGGAGGTCGTGGCCCGGGCGGTCGGTGACGTGGTCGAACGCATCGGCGGGCCGGCCGGACTCGGTGAGGATCTGCTGGACGACCTCGAGGTTGTTCTTCTCGCCGTCGGCGCCGATGAGGTAGGTCTCGCCGATGCGGCCGCGGTCGATGATGGCCCAGACGCCGCTGTTGTGGTCGTCGACGTGGATCCAGTCGCGGACGTTCTCGCCGGCGCCGTAGAGCTTGGGGCGGATGCCGTCGATGACGTTGGTGATCTGGCGGGGGATGAACTTCTCGACGTGCTGGTAGGGCCCGTAGTTGTTGGAGCAGTTGGAGATCGTGGCCCGGACGCCGAACGAGCGCACCCAGGCGCGGACGAGGAGGTCGCTGCCCGCCTTGGTGGAGGAGTAGGGGCTGGAGGGGTTGTAGGGGGTCTGCTCGGTGAACCTCGCGGGGTCGTCGAGCTCGAGGTCGCCGTAGACCTCGTCGGTCGAGATGTGGTGGTAGCGGACGTCGTGGGCGCGGACGGCCTGCAGCAGCGTGTAGGTACCGATGATGTTGGTCTCGAGGAACGGCGAGGGGTCGTTCAGGGAGTTGTCGTTGTGCGACTCGGCGGCGAAGTGCACGACGAGGTCGGAGTCGGCGACGAGGCGGTCGACGAGGGGCGCGTCGGTGATGTCGCCCTCGACGAGGGTGATGCGGTCGGCCACGGGGGCGAGGGAGTCGCGGTTGCCGGCGTAGGTGAGCTTGTCGAGGACGGTGATCTGCGCGTCGGGCCGCTCGCGGAGCGTGAGGTGCACGAAGTTGCTGCCGATGAAGCCGGCGCCGCCGGTGACGAGGATTCGCACGAGTACTCCTGCTGATGGGATGTGAACGGGGCGTGGCTTGCGGCTGAGACGTTACCGCACGGCGGCGGAGCGGCCCGGGACCGTGCCCGCCGTCGGTGACACCGACGCGGAACGTTCGGAAGCGATGAGAACGCATCTCGGTCGCGTCGGTGTGGTGTTCGAGGAGACGATCCAGTCCGCTCGGACGAGCCGGTGTGCCGCGCGGGGCGATGCCGTCCGGGTGGAGCGCGCCGCCGAAGCGGCGCTTCAGATCGAGGACTGAGGAGCCGACGCCTCAGAGGTGCAGTGGCTGCGCTTCTGCAGTCGCCACGTCGCATCCCCGGACGATGGAGTCGCAGCACCGGGCAACACCGCCCGCCCTGATCGAGGGCGGCGACGCACCTCTTCCGTGGTCGCCTCACCATGACGCGATCGGCCCCGTCGCCCGTCCCGTCTGGGGCTCACGTCACGAGTCAGGCCGTCTCGGGCGGAGACACACGAGGGACGGTCGCCTTCTCGGCCTCACCGATCGTCACACTCACCCCGGTGGGAGCCGGCTCTGCCCGAAGCCTTCCTCACGTCGGGGTCGCGGTCGACAAGTCCATCATCCGCTGCCCCGCCCGCAGCGAGCACGACAGTCATCCGCTCACCACGTGATCGGCTGAAGCCGCCTGCTCACCTCCTCGCCCGGCCCGCGGGCGTAGTCTGCAGCCGTGAGTCCGCAACTCCCGGGTCGGAGATCCGCTGTCACTCCACAGGGCGTCGATGCCGTCGGGCGGCGTCGTGCATCCGCGGCTCGTGCACGCCGGCTGTCGTTCCTCTGGCCGTTCCGCCGACGGACGCGTCTCTGCGAGAGCTGCCTGCGAGAACCGGCGAAGGGGCGATCATCGTTCTGCTCAGAGGCGTGTGCGCGGACCTTCCTCTTCTACCGATGAGTTGCGTCTGACTTCCAAAACGCTCGACGCTCCGGATCGGAGGGAGGTCGTTCGGCGGCGCATCGCCATCCTCCACGGTCGAGCGGTGCAGAGGCGAAACGGACCGCGCTGATCCCAGCAACTCCGACAAGCCTCTACAAACCCGGAGACAGCTCCTCGGTGTTCGGCTCGGACACGCTGCCGCCCCTGATCCGTCGCTACGAGGCTGCGTGGTCCGACGCGCGTGGTGGCACGAATCGGGGGACCGGTCGGTCGCGCCGCGAGTCCTCCTCCTGGACGACACCTGTCTGCGCGTGCCGGAGCACCACGAGGGCCAGGAGCAGGTCACCTCGTCAGCGGGTGCAACGTGACGCTCCGCAAGATCGCCGAGTTGGTCGAGCACCACGGCGAGACGAGGTCGGTCTCGGGTCGACCGGACGGCTCAGCGCAGAAACGTCTCGAAGTCTCCTAGGTCACCGCTCCGGGCGGGGTCTCATGGATCGCGCCGTGCGACCGTATCCGATCGAAGGTCGAACGGCTCTCCGCACGCATCGGGGTGCTCCGCGTGCTCATGCGGCTGGGACGGAGCCGACGGTCTGCCGAACGACGCTGGCGGCATCCCGAGAATCGGGGCTCGCGCGGAAGACCGGGCTCGGCTCCTCGGATGGCTGCTCGCCGGGGCGTTCGACTCGGCGGAGCAGGGCGATTCATGGCCCCGCTCGCAGCGACCGCGAGCCGAAAGGCGCCCAGTCGAGCTGCGCCGACTGTTCCGCCGCGAGCGTCCGGCAGCCGACCTTCATTCAGCGCCGACGCGACGCAGCATTTCGCGGCACCTCGGCGATTGGCGTGGAATGAGATCGAGTGGATCGGACTCGCCATCAGGTCGGCGTGATCGGTTCGCGCCGACTCCTAGATCAGGGAAATCCTGATCAGAAGGGACTTCTCTGACTCTCGAGGAGAGAGTCCGCTCATCGTCCTGTGCGTCCGATCTGCGTGCGCAGCTGCGCGCGGTACGCGCCAAAGTCGGACGAAGTTGGGGGCATCCTGCCGCGTGCCCTCAGAATGAGGATCGCTCGCGTCGCTCGTTCGCCACGCCGTGGGTGACGTGACCGCCGCTCCAGAAGATGACCCTCGCGTCTTCCCATCGGCGCCGCAGAGGCTGCAGACAACCCGAGGGCTCGTGAGAACGACGCGATCCCTGCGAGCAAGAGATGCGAAAGGATGGCGACGGTTGAATGGTGCCAACCTCCCCATGGCCGCAGCGATCGATCTCGCGCACGCCCTGGTGCAGTCCGTGGCGGACCAGGCCCGGGTGCGGGTCCTCTTCATCAAAGGACCGATCTCGAACCGCTGGGGACTGCGGCCTCCGCGAGTCTCGAGCGACGTCGATGTCCTCGTCGAACCGTCCCGCTCCGCTCTTCTGATCGAGGCGCTGAGGACCGTCGGCTGGCGTCCGCGGCCGGCTTCCCTCGCGAACAAGGCGTTCGTCACGCACTCCGACTCACTCATCAACGAGCGGTGGCCCTGTGACATCGATGTTCACTATTCGTACCCGGGAATGTTCGCGACGACCGCCTTCGAGACGCTGTGGGCGCGACGGCAGCCGTTGTTCCTCGCGGAGCGACAGATCGACGCGGCCGATCGCGTCTCGAGCGTGATCATCGCGGCGCTGCACTCTCTGCGAACCCCCTTCGACGCCAGGAGCGCCTCCGAGCTCGACTACTTGACAGCGGCATGGAACGTCCAGGAACTCGCCCCTCTCGGATCGGAGCTGGCGGACGTGGCCGGTCAGGTGGGAGCTCTTCTCTCGCTGCAGCCGTTCCTCCGGGCGATCGGAGTCGAGACTGCAGTACCCACGGAGGTTCCGGCCGAATACGGCATCTGGTTGCGCAATCAGCGCCAGCTGAATCGTTCCGCGGCTTGGCTCTCGCTCATCTCCTCGGCGCGCTGGCGGGATAAACCGAGGCTGATCGTGAGCGCCGTCTTTCCGGCCAGACACGACCTCTACATCGACCATCCAGTCGGGAGGACCAGCGCGATCGCGCTGGTCCGGGCGCGCACCGACCGGCTCTGGTCCGCAGCCCGCGCGCTCCCTGTGGCAGTGGACGCATATCGACAGGAGCGCGCGATCGTCGCCTCGACGCATCACCGCGCCGCGGGCGGGTCCGGCCCCGCTGAGCGCGGCTTCCCGGCTGAGGAGACCGCTTCCGAGCAGGTGCCGCCCCGACGGGAGGCGACGCCTCAGGATCCGACGGGGATGAAAGAGCCTCGGCTCCGGGGAGGACGATCCCGCGGGTGGTGGGGATCCCTGAGCGTACGACGGGCTCGATGGACGGTATCGCTCACGTGGGAGCGCAGCGCCTTCGTGCTCGACGCAGCACTGGAGGCACCGGTCACATCCCCGATCCTCCTGGAAGAGAGCGCAGCTGACATCTGGAGGGAGATCCAGAGCGAGACCCTCGTCTCCGACCTCGTTCGCACTCTCCAGCAGAGGTACGGAGTGGACTCCGCCGCTCTGGATGGGCAGGTGGAGGAGTTCCTCGTGGAACTCGAAGATCTGAACCTCGTCGAGCTGAGGCGGAGCTGAGCGGGCCATGGCGCAGGAGCACCGCTCCGTCGGTCTCGCCGCCCGAGAAGTCGTCATCCCCTCCTCGCATTTCTCGTTGCACGTCGTCCTATCACGGAAGGTGGGAGGGAAACATCAGCATCTCCACGAACGAGAAGCGAAGGCCGCTTGTCGCGATCATCGGAAGCCGAGGGTATCCGAGCTATTACGGAGGATTCGAGACCGCTGTTCGCACGCTCGCCCCGTACCTCGTGGAACAGGGGTGGGACGTCATCGTCTACGGACGCGCTGGGACCAGCCCCGACATCGGCCGTGCTGGTGACTCTCGTGTCCGGTCGATAACGACACGGGGTATCGAGTCGAAAGCCCTCAGCACGCTCTCCTACGGTTTCACCTCCTCGCTCGACGCTGTCTTCCGCCGGAAGCCGGATGTCGCTCTGGTCATGAACGTCGCCAATGGCTTCTTCCTCCCGCTGTTCAAGGCGAGAGGGATCCCGACGTTGGTGAACGTCGACGGGATCGAGTGGGATCGAGACAAGTGGGGGCGGCTGGCGAAAGCAGTTTTTCGCCTGGGGGCCCGCCTCACCGCGAAGTACGGGACGCGTCTCGTCTACGATGCGCAGGCCATCGCGCGCATCTGGAAGAAAGAGTTCGGCCGAGGCGGGGTCTTCATCCCCTACGGAGGGGATGATCCGGGAGACCTCCCCGTCCCCGCGGGCTTCTCCCATCGCGGTTATGCCTTGATCGTCGCCCGCTTCGTGCCAGAGAATTCCATCCTCGAATTCCTCGAGGCCGCTCCCCAGATCGCTGCGGAATATCCTGTGGTGATAGTGGGGTCGGCCGGCTACGGCGGTGTCCTCGATGAACGCGTCAGACGGCTGGCGGAGAGCCATGAGAACATCTACTGGCTCGGGCACGTCAGTGATGACCGTCTTCTCTTCGCCCTCTTGAAGCACGCGGGCGCGTATTTCCACGGACACAGTGTCGGCGGAACGAACCCTGCTCTCGTTCAAGCGCTGGCGTGCGGCGCTCCTGTCGTCGCTCGGGACACGGTCTACAACCGCGAGGTCCTCGGAGCGAAGGGGATCTACGTACAGCCGACTCCCGTCGCGATCGCCGAGGGCCTGATCGCGATTCTGTCCGATCCGGATCTCCAGGACCATGCCGAGGCCACTTCCCTCGACCGCAGCCGTCTGGAGTACAACTGGGCGACCGTCTGCGGACGGTATGAAGACGCATTGTCGGAGCTGGCTCATGCGCGTTCTCTTTGACGCGTTCTGGTGGATCGATGGGCCACCGGCGAACAGGACTGTACTCCGAGGTATCGTGCAGCAGTGGATGGTGGATCATCCGAGAGACCAGATCGTGCTCGCCGTTCGCAGAAAGCACGTTCGAGCAGCACGGCGCGAAGCTCCCGATTCGGCGGAGCTGGTCGTGACCGACCTCTGGCCTCACGCCCTGAGCAATGCTGTGGAGCTCCCGCTCATCGCACGACGAGTGCGCGCGGAGCTGATGTTCGCCCACAACTACACGCCGCTCTTCGGTCCGGCAGAGGTCTTCGTTCACGACCTCCTCTTCGAGGATCATCCTGAATGGTTCACGAGACTGGAGCTGTTCTACTTCTGGCCGATGTCACGCCTGGCCCGTCGTGCTCGCCGCGTCCACACATCGACTCGAACCGAGGCGGCTCGCATGGAGCGTCTCCACCCGGCGCTGGTGCCCGTCCAGATCATGCGCATCGATGCCATGGGCAGACGTCTGAGCGGTGTGGATCCTGTCAGACCACCCTCGGTCCGGGAGGGGGACCCCTTCATTCTCAGTGTCGGCAGGCTCAACGCGCGGAAGAACCTCGAGGTGACCATTCAGGGAGTCCTGCAGTCGCGGGCGAGTCGTCATGGCACGAAACTTCTCGTGGTCGGTACGAGCGAGTACTCCGGTCGAAGTCCTGATATCCCGTCTCTGTCGAGCAGATACGGAAAGAAGGGTTCGGTTCACCAGTTGGGCAGAGTGTCAGACGGTGAACTCCGTTGGTTGTACGAGAACGCAACCGTCTTCGTCTGCATGTCGCACGACGAAGGCTGCGGCCTGCCGGTCATCGAAGCGCTCTCCATGGGGGTCGAGGTCATCGCGAGCGACATCGCGGTGTTCCACGAGACGCTGGGCGGCTCAGCGACCTACGTCGCGGCGGATGACGCTCCAGGCCTTGCAGCCGCCATCGATCGCGTGGCCTCGTGACCACGCTGCGGCTCGAGCCGCAGAAGGCCGGTACGAGAGCGCCGAGCCGATCGATCGGGACGAATGGCCGACGCCACCTCTTCGGGAAGGGCAAGACGACGTGCACGTGAGGACGACGGTGGTCGCGGTCACCCACAATGGTGCCGACTTCTTACAGCAGCAGCTGGCATCGATCGAGCGTCAGTTCACTCTGCCGGACGAGGCCGTTGTCGTCGACGACAACTCCACTGACGACACGATTGCAATCCTTCGTGACTATCAGTCGAACAGCTCGTTCCCCGTGCAGATCCTGCGATCCTCAGCTCCCAAGGGCATGCCGGTGTACAGCAGGGTCGCGGCGAATTTCACGCAGGGAGTCGCCTCGGCGTCGGGGCGTGTCGTCCTCTTCGCGGACCAGGACGATCTCTGGTTGCCGAGCAGGGTCGACATCCAGACAGAGGTGTTCCTGAGCCGACCGAGTCTCTCTGTCGTCGCGCATGACGGCGTCGTCATCGATGCTCTCGATGCCGACACCGGCGGAACACTCCGGGGTTCGTTCCCGGTCCCGTCGAATTGGTGGCAGCTGCGCCATGAACAGCGTGTCCGGTTCGTGATGCGGCACCCGGTCGGAACGGGCGCCGCAATGGCGATCCAGCCGGCTCGGCTGGGCGCGTGGGCTGTCCCTCCCGGATGGCTGCACGACAGATGGTTGACCCTCCACGCCGTCGCCTTCGATGGGCTCGAACTGGCTCGCGGGGCCGTCATACGCTATCGAGTCCACGATTCACAGGCCGTCGGTCTTGCCGGAGCCGATCGCCACCTCTGTGCTCGCATCCGAAACGTCACGCGAAAACCGAGACAGGTTCTGGACAAGCTCGCCGATGAGAGTCGGCTGGGGCGGACATCTCCGCACCGAGGTGCCAGGAGCCTCGTGCTGCCGACATCGGCGGCGGTCATGTTGGGATTCGGATCCGCGCGAGACGACTCTGCCAGCGAGTTCCCGGAGTGAGGGAACGATGAAATCGAGAGAACCTGAGTCGATGAATCTGTCACCGGAGCGGTCGACGGTGCGCTCATGACTCCGCTGATCGCCGGAATCACAGGAGCTGTCGTTCTCCTGCTCTTCGTCCTCGCGATTCCGGCCGAGCGCGCCTTGAGTGCGTCACTCACGCTGGCGCTCTGGAGCGTCACTCTCTTCGGGATGTTCCTCGCGCCGTCCTACCTCTGGCAAGGAAGTCTGGAGTTCTCCATCTGCGTCCTTCTGATGGGGATCTATCGCGCTCGACATCAGGCGCTGGGTCATGCGAGTGTCCTGATTCTGAGCACCGTGTGGTTCGTCTTCATCGCGCTGACGAGTGTTGCGGGCGCGGAGACCTACCCTCCGGCTCGAGCCGCCCTGCTGTTCGGTGCGTCTGTGCTTGCGGTGGTCGCAGGTCTGATGCTCGATGTCACGTCGCGAGCACGGGTGCTCCGCGGGTTCGTCTGGATCGGCGTGTTCCAGACCTGCGTCTGCGTGTGGGAGATCTCGCCGGTGGGTTTTCCCATCTACGGCTACCGGAACGGTGCAGTTCCTAATCCTCTTCTCGGTGACATCGTCGATCGAGCACAAGGGACGCTCGGTCATCCGAATCCACTCGCCATGGTCCTCTGTCTCGCGCTCGTCGCCACGATAAGCGGCGAGGCTTCGATGAGGAGGAGAGTCCAGGTCGTCATCGTGCCTGTACTCGTATTCGGGATCTTCTTGACCGGGACCAGGATCGCGCTTCCCGCAGCCGTCGCCGGGGTCGTCATCTATCTCCTCCTCCAGAGGAGAATCGGGAGATTCCTCCGATCAGTGGTCCTGATAGCCGTGGCCGGCTCGGCGGTCTTCGCCCAATTCAGTGAGGCGGCTATCGAGATAGTCACAGAGCTCGGCGAGTCCGGATCCTGGCAGCAACGGCTCGGCTCGGTCAGCGCTTATCCCTCGTTGCTGAGTCGTCCCGACCCGGACTTCTGGGTGGGGTCGGGCTTCGCTAACGAAGCGGCGCTGTATGCGCACGGTTGGATCGTCTCGCCGTTCGGAGTCGCCCTGATCGACAACTGGCCGATCTATGTTCTCGGTACTCTCGGACTCTTGGGATTCGGGCTCTTCGTGACCCTGTGGGCGACCGTCGTCATCAAGGCCGACCGCGTCGGCGTCGCGTTGACCGTGGTCCTCACCGTGTTCTTCTTCAACTTCGACATCGGTCGACTGCTCTCACCGACGGTCATCATGTTCGCCTTCTTCGCGGTCGCAGTGAGACCCCCGTCGCGTCAGCTTTCCGAGCGAGCGAGTACGAGCGGTGTCTCGAAGAAGCGGGCTGTCTCGGCCGCTCCTCTGTCCGGCTCTCCAGGGCGGCGCCATTCTGCAGGCCACCCGATAGCCGGGGCGTCCGGTCGTCGTGCCGCGGACCATCAGCGCTGATCAGTGGAGAAGATGACAATCTCGATGAGGATCACTTTCGTCCTTCCGCACTTCGATCAGCGCGTGAGTGGCGGATATCGGATGGTGTTCGAGTACGCGAACAGGCTCGCTGCTCGGGGGCACGTGGTGACGATCATCATGTTCGCTCCGGGATTGCGATCGCGGGGCGGACGCCGATACGCAAGTCCGAATGCGCTTCGCGAGATCGCCAAGCGATGGTGGTACCGGGGCCGGATTCCATGGATGCGTTTGGACGAGCGAGTCGACGTCATAATTCGCTTCCGTGACGATCCGGCGCTTGCTCCAACGGGCGACGTGATCATAGCGACCGCATGGTTGACGGCGCGATATGTGCGGGACGCGCCACTCCGTTCCGGCTCGAAGGCGTACTTCATTCAGCACTACGAGATCTGGGACGGGCCTCGGGCCGATGTCGATGAGACATGGCGCTTTCCGCTCGAGAAGATCGTCATCGCCCGGTGGCTGGGGGATCTGGCTCGATCGCTCGATCCCGGATCTGTCGCCCGGTACGTCCCGAATGCGATAGATCATTCCGTTTTCCGGGTAGTGGTCCCCTCCGCGGTGCGCGCCGGTGACCACGTCGGCATGCTCTGGCACCCGAATCCCTCGAAAGGGGCCCTCGACGGACTTCGAGCTCTGAGCAGCGTGCACGCGGCCGACCCCGGAGTGCGGGTGACCCTGTTCGGGCATCCTGCGCGGCCGTCGGAGATCCCGTCGTGGATCGACTACCGCGAGCGGTTGACCGGGGAGGACCTCGTCGACTACTACAACAGCCTCGATGTGTTTCTCCACACGAGCACATCCGAGGGCTGGGGACTGACGCCAGCCGAAGCCATGGCCTGCGGGGTCGCCGTCGTGGCGACGGACAATCCAGGGGTCCTGGATTACGCCGTGGCAGGAGAAACGGCAGTGGTCGTGCCGCGGGGAGACGCCTTCCAGATGGCGCAGGGCATCATCGACCTCTTGGGCGACACGCAGCGACGACTGACCTTGGCTGCTGCGGGGCGTTCCATGATCGAGCAATTCAATTGGAGTCGCGCGACGGAGTCGTTCGAGCGGGCGTTGAGCGAGATCTGCGGTGGTTGAGGGTGGCGGTCGGGGCGATATCCATCGACGTGGTGCGAAGCTGTTCATCGACTTGGTCAAGTACGCCCTCATCCCTGCGATCGGCGTCTTGAGCCCCCTTTTCGTGATCCCTGCGATTACCCGGAACTTCGGCGCGGAGGGATGGGCGGCACTGGCCATCGCTCAAGCCATCGGCAACGGAACGGCGCTCTTCGCAGGCCTGGGATGGAGCGTGATCGGTCCTCAGCAGATTGCATCGCATACGTTCCCCGAGGCGTTAGGGATCTACCGTCTCGCCCTCACCTCGAGGCTGGCCGTCATCGGTCCGATCGGGATAATCACCGGCATGGTCTCCTGGTTCGCAGTTCAGTCCTACGAAGGGGAATCGGCGATCATCGCAGTGGGAGTCATGGGGGCGGCGCTCACGCCCCAATGGTTCTTCATCGGGCTCAACCGCCCACTGACCATTCTGTTGACCGACGGCGCCCCCCGCCTCGCTGCAGCTCTCGGGTCCGCTCTGGCCATCGACGCAGGGGCTCCACTAGTGGTGTTCCCGATCGCGACTCTGCTCTGCGTCCCGCTGACCCTCCTGCTCACAGCGTTGGCTCTCGGGCCGGGGTCGATTCCTCGAGCGGAGGACTGGTCCGGCGTCGTACGGGTCATTCGAGAGCAGGCGGTCGTCGCTTGGGGACGGTCGATCAGCATCATGTTCACCTCCGCTCCCGTCGTGGTCGTCGGGCTCGTCTCCCCGCAGGCATCGCCCTTGTTCTCTGCAGCGGATCGCCTGCTGAGGATGTCGGTGATGGTCCTGAGATCCGTCCCGTCGCGCCTCCAGAGCTGGATCGGAGCGCAGAGCGCGTCGGGTGCCTCTCCGCGGGCGCGAGTCGTGCGTGCGCTGCAGATCCAGATCGCGATGGGAATCGTCGCCGGAGTCGGCTTCACTCTGCTCGCCCCGCCTGTGAGCTCCTACGTGTTCTCCGGCGAGGTGGGTATTCCCCTCCTCACGGCGACTCTCAGTGGTGTGCTGGTCGCGATGATCTGCGTCGGGGCCGGATTGGGTCTCGGCTTGGTGGCGTTTCAGCGCGCCAACGCCATCACTGCGGCCATCATCGTGGGTGCTGTGGTGGCGCTGGTGGCTGTTCCGCTCGGATCGATGATCGCTGCGGCCGACGGCGGCCTGCTGGGCGTGATCGCCGCGGAGACCTCCTGCGAGATCGTCCAAGCAGTCGTCCTCTACCGGGTGATGCGAGAACCGCGACGGCGTTGAGAGCCGGTCCCGACGACGCGCCTCGACTTCTGCTGAACGAGGGACCCGCTCGGGCAGAGCTCGTCTCGGTGGTGTGGTTCTCGTGGTTTTCGCGTCGATGGAACCCGAGTGGCCTCGGTCAGTCGGGCGTCAACGTGACACGTGCAGGTCCAAGTTCGCCAGACCTGCTCGGACGTAGGCGTCGAGCTCGGTCCGGGCGGTGAACAGGTGGAGCCGGCCTGCCTCCAGCTCATCGACGAGTCGATCCAGCGCGCGTGCAAGCTGCTCTGGTCGTTCCGGATCGACGCTGATGAGTTGGCCGTCGACGAGAGGGACCAGCTCGGCGAGAGCCGGGGAGTCCCGGTTGATCACAGTTCGACCGGAGGCCAGGCCCTGCCAGAGCTTGTTGGCAAGGACGCTCGCGGCCTTGGGCGAGGTCCCGAAGACTCCGAGGACGACGTGGGCTCGAGTGATGTGCGCGCCGAGTTCCTCGACCGTCACCGCGTCGGAGAACTCGACGGTCATGTCGCCCGCTCGATCCCGAAGACCCGATTCGAGTTCTCCGCGGAGAGAGCCGTTGCCGATGAAGGTCATGCGGATCTTCTTCGATCGACTCGATGAGGGCAGCGCTGCGGCGACGTAGTCGAGACCATGGAGGGGGATGTAGTTCCCGTAGTAGAGGACTTCCAGAACGGGACCCTCGGGCAGCGGTTCCGTCGGAACCCAGTCCGGAGCTCCAACGGGTACGACTACGACCTGGCGCGCTCCTCGAGTCCGGATCTGCTCGCCGCGGACACCCGTATCGATCATGCAGAGATCGGAGAGGCGGTACGCGATCGAATCGAAGGAGCGGTACGCCCGTGCGCGCATCGATCCTTCCTGGACCTCGCCCCAGTCCTCGACGTTCGATTCGTGCATGCCGACGAAGGCGTCGACCCAGTAGCGAGCGCGGTGGCGGAGGGCGACGACCTTGCCGACGAGCGCGTACTGAAGCGCGAGCTCTGAGAGTACGACGAGGTCGAAGGGCCCCTGCTCGCGCAGACCTTCCGTCATGATTCTCGCCGACGCGCGGAGGAAAGGCTCCTTGGGGCCGCGGCGCTGAACAACGACTTCATGACCCTGCGCGACGAGATGATCGCGGATGAGCGCGTTGCGCGGGTAGGACGCATCGTGCACACAGAGATAGAGGATCCGGGCCATCACGAGGTCCGCAGGGGCAGTCGGTCTGCGATGCATTCTGCTCTTCGCCTCCACGAATGGGTGCGTGCGAAGTCGAGACGCTGATCATCGGTCGCGCGCTCCGGCAGCCAGGATCGGAGCCTGCTCTCGAGGTCGTCTCCTCGCTCGACGAGGAGGTTCGACGACGCAGGAATGCTCGCTGGCCACACTTCGCGCCTCGAGATGACGGGCATCCCGATGGCTCCGAACATGTACGCCTTCATGGGGTCCTGACTCATCGTGTACGGCGAGACCCTGCTCGGGATCAGGGCGACCGTTCTCGGTCCAGCGAGCAGCGCGAGAGCCGCCGGGTCGAGCCGTTCGTGCACGACCACGCGATTGGGAAAGGCCGATCGAACGGATTCGATGATGATGCGGAGGCGCGAGTCGTTCCCAGGCCCACCGATGTGGACCGAACGGAATCGGCGAGATGTCATCAGACGCTCCATCAGGTCGAAGTCGGTTCGACCTTCGAAGAAGTGCCCGAGGATCACCAAGCGAGCAGCGTCGTCGTCCGTGCGTGGGAGGACTGCCAGCTCGGGTTCCACACCGTTCGCGATGACGACAGCCCTCCTCGATCCGACTCTCTCGGCGAGGTGCGTCGTGTTCGTCGTCAGCAGCGCCCCTGGGTGTGATCCTCCTCGGAGGCGCTCGTAGGCGTGCGCAGCGTATCTCCGGTAGAGAGCGTTGATGTCTGGAGCGAGCGACCAGTCGTCGTACAGATCGATCCACACAAGGTCGGCACGAGCTCCCAGAGCGAAGAGCGGAGAGAGCGCGGCGACTCGGCTCCTGTGCTTCAGCGCAGATGAAGGCCAGAGCCGTGGGGCACGCTCGGATCCCGCTCTTGACGCTGTTCCTCCATGGAAGACGGTGGCGGCGTCCGGCGAGACCGCGCCGAGCTCGATGAGCTCGCTGATGAGTCTGTCGGGCCGCGTGAGCGCGGTCGAGCCCGGTTGCACGGCCCAGGCGATCGTGTCGACCGCCGTCACGATGGCATGACCATGTCGGAGTCGGCGACGAGGGGTGCGTCGGTGATGGTGTCCTCGATGAGGGGGATGCGGTCGGCGACGGAGGACAGGGAGTCGCGATGACCGGCGTAGGTGAGCTTGTCGAGAACCGTGATCTGCTCGTCGGGCAGCTCGCGGAGCGTGAGATGAACGGAGCTGCTGCCGATGGATCGTGCGCCGCCGGCGACGAGGATCCGCACGAGCGCTCCGGCTGATTCGGAATTCGCCGCAACGGCGTGAAGGGAGAGCGTGGAGACGCGATCCTGCTTCACCGGCTGGATGCCCGTGAGTCGAGTTCGAGCTGCCGGTCGAGGTAGGCGCCGTAGCCGCTCTTGACCAGCGGTGCGGCGAGGGCGGCGAGCTGCTGGTCGTCGATCCAGCCGTTGCGCCAGGCGATCTCCTCGATGCAGCCGATCTTGAACCCCTGACGCTGCTCGATGACCCGCACGAACTCCGTCGCCTCGATCATCGAGTCGAACGTGCCCGTGTCCAGCCACGCCGTGCCCCGGTCCAGGACCTGCACGTTCAAGGTGCCCGCCTCCAGGTACCGCTCGTTCACGGTCGAGATCTCCAGCTCGCCCCGCGCCGAGGGCTCGATCGTCTTCGCGATCGACACGACGTCGTTGTCGTAGAAGTACAGACCCGGAACCGCGTAGTTGCTCTTGGGAGCGACCGGCTTCTCCTCGATCGACAGCGCACGGAAGTCCGCATCGAACTCCACCACCCCGTACGCGCGCGGATCCGCGACCTGGTACGCGAAGATCACCGCACCCTCCACGTCCGTGTTCGCCGCCAGCGCCGTGCCCAGCGCCGTCCCGTGGAAGATGTTGTCCCCCAGCACCAGAGCGACCGAATCGTCGCCGATGAACTCCTCACCGATCAGGAACGCCTGCGCGAGCCCGTCCGGCGACTCCTGCACCGCGTACGAGATCGACATCCCCAACGAGGACCCGTCGCCCAGCAGCGCCCGGAACTGCTCGTTGTACTCCGGAGTCGTGATCACCAGGACCTCATCGATCCCCGCCATCATCAACGTCGACAACGGGTAGTACACCATCGGCTTGTCGTAGATCGGCATCAACTGCTTCGAGATGCCCTTCGTGATCGGCCACAACCGCGACCCCGAACCACCCGCCAGAATGATCCCCTTCACGACACAGCCCTGGTCGCGACGGGGCGGGAGCGGTCGAGTCGACACGGACAGGCGGTGGGTGGAACGTGAGTCATGGTCACAATGCCGCGACCATAGTCCCCCTGCGAGGCGGGGGGACGCTCCGGGGCGCGAAGAGGCCGGCTTCGTGGCACTCGGGTCGCTCTCCCCGAGGGACAGGAAGCGGCACCGGTCACGCGGGGAGTGGGCCCGGTATCATGACTCCGTTATGGCTCGCATCTACGACTGCTCCGTCGACACCGACCTCCTCACCGGCACCCGTCTCGCTCGGACGGCGATCGGGCGCGGCGAGCTCGTCGTGATCCCCACCGACACCGTCTACGGCGTGGCGGCGAACGCGTTCGACGCGGCCGCCGTGCAGCGCCTGCTCGACGCGAAGGGCCGGACCAGGCAGTCGCCGCCTCCCGTGCTCATCGGCGATCTCGCGGCGCTCGACGCCCTCGCCGAGAACGTCCCCGACCCGGTCCGGGAGCTCGCCAAGGCCTTCTGGCCGGGCGGCCTCACGATCGTGCTGCACGCTCAGCCGTCGCTCGTCTGGGATCTGGGGGAGACCCGCGGCACCGTCGCCCTGCGCATGCCCGACAACCCCGTCACGATCGAGCTCCTCGCCGAGACCGGTCCGCTCGCCGTCTCCTCGGCGAACAAGACCGGGCAGGCCTCTGCGACGACCGCGCAGGAGGCGTTCGACCAGCTCGGCGACGCGGTGGACGTCTACCTCGACGCCGGTGCGGCGGGCACGAGCTACGCGGACCGCCCGAGCGGAGCGAGCGAGTCCTCCACCATCGTCGACGCGACGGCGCTCAGCTTCGACGGCGGCACGCTGCGGATCCTCCGCCAGGGAGTCGTCTCGGCCGAGCGGATCCGCGAGGTCATCGGCGACCTGCTCCCCGACCCCGACGCCGCACCGGAGTCCTACGACGCCTCGACCGACACGTCGCTCGGGTCCGAGGAGCCGGACGAGCCTGCCGAGCAGCCCGCGCCGAGCGCGCGCCCCGACTGGGCGGCCGGTGCGCGCCTGCACGACGAGCCGGCGGCGAGCGCGACCGCGCGCACCGACTCCGCTCCGGGTGAGTAGCCGATGATCACCTTCGCCCTCGTCTCGCTCGCCGTCGCGATCGTGACCGGCGCCCTCTCCTTCGTGATCTGGAAGCTGAGCCTGAAGTACCGGCTCTACCCGAAGATCCGGGTCAGGGACATGCACACGCGGCCGACCCCGCGTCTGGGCGGCATCGCGATGTTCCTCGGGATCGTGGTCGGGTTCGCCATCGCCTCCCAGCTGCCGTACTTCCGGCTGGTGTTCTCGAATCCGGAGCCGATCCTCGCGATCCTCGGTGCGAGCCTCCTGATCGTGCTGATCGGCGTCGCCGACGACATCTGGGACCTCGACTGGACGACGAAGCTGGCGGGGCAGCTGATCGCGGCGGGCCTGATCGCCTGGAAGGGCGTGCAGATCGTCTCGCTGCCGATCGGCGGGCTGACGGTCGGATCGCCGTGGATGTCGCTCATCATCACGGTGCTGGCGATCGTTCTGGTGACCAACGCCCTGAACTTCATCGACGGACTGGACGGACTGGTCGCCGGCGTCGCGCTCATCGCGAACGGCGTCTTCTTCCTCTACAGCTACCTGCTCGTGCAGCAGACCTCGCCGACGGACTACTTCAACCTCGCATCGCTGATCGCCGTCGTGCTGGTCGGCGCCTGCGCCGGCTTCCTACCGATCAACTGGCGGCCCGCGAAGATGTTCATGGGCGACGGGGGAGCGCTGCTCGTCGGCATGCTGATGGCGACCTCGGCCATCGCCGTGACGGGGCAGATCGATCCCGCCCAGCTGGCGGCGAAGGAGCTGCTCCCCGCGTTCATCCCGATCATCCTGCCGTTCGCGATCCTGGTCGTCCCGCTGATGGACTTCGGTCTCGCGGTGGTCAGGAGGCTGCGCGCCGGCAAGTCGCCGTTCAGCGCCGACCGCAAGCACCTCCACCACCGTCTGCTCGACATGGGCCACTCGCACCTGCACGCCGTGCTCATCTTCTACGCGTGGACGGCCGTCATCGCCTTCAGCTGCCTGCTGATGTTCGTCGTCGACGTCCTCTGGGTCCCGCTCGTGTTCCTGGCGATCGGCCTGCTGGTGTGCACCGTCGTGACGCTCGCACCGCTCAGCCGCCGCAAGCGCCTCGAGGCGGCAGCCCAGCTCGCCGAGGCCTCACCCGTGCTCGACCCCCTCGACCGCGCCTCCGCACCGGAGTCCGGTCGTCCGTCCGCCGAGCGTCCGCTCGGACGTGACACGACAGCGCCGTCCGCGGCGCGGAAAGAAGCATCATGACCGGAGAGAACCCGGCCGTCACCCGACAGCAGCCCGCCTCGGTGCCCGTCCTGCGCAGGACCCTCGTGATCGGAGGCGTGTTCGTCCTGGCGCTCGCGGTCGTGGGCGCCGCTGTCGGCGCACTCGCCGCGGGAGCGGAGGGGGCGATCGGCGCGCTCCTCGGCGCGATCGTCGGCGGCGTGATGGTCGCGCTCACCGCGGCGAGCATCCTGGTCGCGAACCGCCTCGACATCGGCGGGTTCTTCGCCGTCGTGCTCGGGACCTGGCTGGCGAAGTTCGTGCTCTTCATCATCGCCGCCCTCGTGCTGCGCGATCAGCCCTGGCTGAACAGCACCGCGATGTTCGTCACGATCATCGTCGCGGTCCTCGGATCGCTCGTGATCGACGTGCTCGTGGTCTCGCGCTCGCGTCTCGCGAACGTCAGCGACATCGCTCGATGAGTGCTGGCCGAGTGCTTTCTGAGAGCCTCGCGATTCGGCTCTCAGGCCGTTCTGTTGCTACAGTAGGGATGAATCCGCAGGCGAACGTGTCCTCAGGTCGTCTCATCGTTGATGTCGGCCGTCGAGTACGATCGCCGCTTGAGCGGAAGACCCCACCTTTCGTCGTCGCGAGAGCGTTGCGTCCGAATGATTCGATTCGGTCGGCTGCAACGTGCCACGCCCCGAATTCCAGGAGCTAGCGCTGTTTGCTAACGCTGTGACCCTGTTGGTCTCGTCCTCGACCGGTGAGAGTGACTTCCACACCCCGTCGATCTCCGAGTTCTTCCCGCCCGGCTTCCTCTTCGAGGGAACCCCATTCGAGATCAACCGCGTCATGCTGGTCCGCTTCATCGCGGTCATCGCACTGATGCTGTTCTTCTACTTCGGCACCCGCCGGATGCGCATCGTCCCCGGTCGCTTCCAGAGCATCGTCGAGATGGCCTTCGACTTCGTGCGCGTCACGATCGCCAAGGACATCCTCGGCGAGAAGGACGCGCGCCGCTTCCTGCCGATCCTGGTCACGATCTTCTTCGCGATCCTGTCGATGAACCTGACCGGCATCGTGCCGTTCCTGAACATCGCCGGAACCTCCGTGGTCGGCATGCCGCTGTTCCTCGGCCTGGTCGCGTACGTCACGTTCATCTACGCCGGCATCAAGGACCGCGGGATGGGCTTCTTCAAGAACGCCCTGTTCCCGCCCGGTGCGCCGTTCCTCATCTACTTCATCCTCACGCCGATCGAGCTGCTGCAGACGTTCATCATCCGTCCGCTCTCGCTCGCGCTGCGGCTCGTGATGAACATGATCGTCGGCCACCTCCTCCTGGTGCTGTGCTTCTCGGCCACGCAGTTCTTCCTCTTCAGCTCCCAGGTCGACCCGGGCTTCAAGCTCTTCGGCATCCTGACCTTCGGCTTCGGAGGCGCGTTCACGCTCTTCGAGCTCCTGGTCGCCGTCCTGCAGGCCTACATCTTCACGCTCCTCACCGCGGTCTACATCCAGTTGGCCGTCGCCGAGGAGCACTGACCCCTCAACTCACGGGCTCCCGCCCGTTCTCACGATCCCCCCACTGAAAGGACCCACTCGTGGACTCAGTCACCGTTCTCGCCGAACTCACCGGCAACATCGCGACGGTCGGTTACGGCCTCGCAGCGATCGGCCCCGGCATCGGTGTCGGCATCGTCGCGGGCAAGACCGTCGAGGCCATGGCGCGCCAGCCCGAGATGGCCGGCCGCCTCCAGACCACGATGTTCCTGGGCATCGCGTTCACCGAGGTGCTCGCGCTCATCGGCCTCGCCACCTACTTCATCTTCGCGGCGTAGTCGTGATCAGCACCGCTGTGAACATCGCTGCGGGAGAAGGTGACGTTCCCGAGATCATCCTGATCCCGGAGTTCTACGACTTCTTCTGGTCGGGGGTGATCTTCCTCATCCTCCTGTTCTTCTTCTGGAAGCTGGTGCTGCCGCGCCTCCAGAAGCTCCTCGACGACCGCTCCGCGGCCATCGAGGGGAACATCGCGAAGGCGGACGAGGCTCAGCGTCAGGCTGAGGCCGCCCTCGAGAAGTACACCGCTCAGCTGGCCGAGGCTCGCGCCGAGGCCGGAGTGATCCGCGAGAAGGCGAACGCCGACGGCAACGCGATCGTGGCGGCGAAGAAGGAGCAGGCGCAGGTCGAGGCCGAGCGCATCCTCCACAACGCGCACGCCCAGATCGAGGCCGACCGCCAGGCGGCGGTCGTCGCTCTGCGCTCCGAAGTCGGAACCCTCGCCATCGACCTCGCCTCCGGCGTGATCGGCGAGAGCCTCAACGACGACGCGAAGGCGTCCGCGATCGTGGACCGCTTCCTCGCCGACCTCGAGGCCTCGGAGAAGGCGAACAACTGATGGGCAGCGCGTCAAGGCAGGCACTCGCATCGGCGAAGGCGGAGCTCTCCGCCCTCGGCGGTCAGGCGTCCCTCGACACGGCCCAGCAGCTCTTCGAAGCGGCTCGGGTCATCGACGGGCAGGCGCAGCTGCGCTCCGCCCTGGCCGACCCGAGCGCCGAAGCCGACCTCAAGCGTGCGCTCGTCGCCCGCGTGTTCGGTCCGTTCGGCGAGCCGGCGAAGCGCCTGCTCACCGTGGTCGTCGGTCACCGCTGGTCGAGCCCGAGCGATCTCGTCGCCGGGATCGAGGAGGTCGGGGTCCGTGCGATCGCCGCCTCCGCTCCCGAGTGCGTCTCGCTCGAGACCGAGCTGCAGGCCTTCGGCGCGGTCGTCGCGTCCGATGCCCAGCTCGAGCTCGCGCTCGGCAGCAAGCTCGCCGCGGCCGACTCGAAGGTGGCGCTCGTGCAGCGCCTCCTCGAGGGCAAGGCCTCGGCCGAGACCCTCGCGATCCTCCGCCAGCTGATCGCGCACCCGCGCGGTCGCCGGATCCCCGAGCTCGTCCGCTTCGCCGCGGGCGTCGTGGCCGACCAGGGCGGTTTCACCATCGCCACGGTCTCGGTCGCCGCACCGCTCGCCCCCGGGCAGCTCGACCGGCTGCGCTCGGCGCTGTCGCGTCAGTACAGCCGCCCGGTCTCCGTCAACGTGCTGATCGACCCCTCCCTCCTGGGCGGGATGCGTCTGCACGTCGGCGACGAGGTCATCGACGGGACCGTGTCCGCGCGGCTCTCCGACCTGAAGCTCCAGCTCGCGTCCTGACGGGCGCACGTATCCTCAGGGAGCGGCTCGCGCCGCCCCCGACCCCCGCACCATCCAGGTCAGGCCCCGACGACCTCTTCGGCTCGCACGGACCCAACGAATAGGAATTCCCATGGCAGATATCACCATCAGCCCGGATGAGATCCGCGACGCGCTGAAGGACTTCGTCTCGTCGTACGAGCCGGGCAAGGCCTCCACCACCGAGGTCGGCTACGTCATCGACGCCGCCGACGGCATCGCCCACGTCGAGGGACTCCCCGGCGTCATGGCCAATGAGCTGATCCGCTTCTCGAACGGCGTCCTGGGCCTCGCCCAGAACCTCGACGAGAACGAGATCGGCGTCGTCGTGCTCGGCGAGTTCTCCGGCATCGAGGAGGGCATGGAGGTGACCCGCACGGGCGAGGTCCTCTCGGTCCCCGTCGGCGACGGCTACCTCGGCCGCGTGGTCGACCCTCTCGGCAATCCGATCGACGGACTGGGCGACATCGCCTCCGAGGGTCGTCGTGCGCTCGAGCTCCAGGCGCCCGGCGTCATGTCGCGCAAGTCGGTCCACGAGCCGCTGCAGACCGGCATCAAGGCCATCGACGCGATGATCCCCGTCGGCCGCGGACAGCGCCAGCTGATCATCGGCGACCGCCAGACCGGCAAGACGGCCATCGCGATCGACACGATCATCAACCAGAAGGCCAACTGGGAGTCCGGCGACACGAACAAGCAGGTCCGCTGCATCTACGTCGCCATCGGCCAGAAGGGCTCGACCATCGCCTCGGTGAAGGGCGCGCTCGAGGACGCCGGAGCCATGGAGTACACGACCATCGTCGCGTCCCCGGCCTCCGACCCCGCCGGCTTCAAGTACCTCGCCCCCTACACCGGCTCGGCCATCGGCCAGCACTGGATGTACGGCGGCAAGCACGTCCTGATCATCTTCGACGACCTGTCCAAGCAGGCCGAGGCGTACCGCGCCGTGTCGCTCCTCCTGCGCCGCCCGCCGGGACGCGAGGCCTACCCGGGCGACGTCTTCTACCTGCACTCCCGTCTGCTGGAGCGCTGCGCGAAGCTGTCCGACGAGCTCGGCGCCGGATCGATGACGGGCCTCCCGATCATCGAGACCAAGGCGAACGACGTCTCGGCGTACATCCCGACCAACGTGATCTCGATCACCGACGGCCAGATCTTCCTCCAGTCCGACCTCTTCAACGCCAACCAGCGTCCGGCGGTCGACGTGGGCATCTCGGTCTCGCGAGTCGGCGGTGACGCGCAGGTCAAGTCGATCAAGAAGGTCTCGGGAACGCTGAAGCTCGAGCTGGCGCAGTACCGCTCGCTCGAGGCGTTCGCGATGTTCGCCTCCGACCTCGACGCCGCCTCGCGCCGTCAGCTCGCCCGCGGCGCCCGCCTCACCGAGCTGCTCAAGCAGCCGCAGTACTCGCCGTACCCCGTCGAGGAGCAGGTCGTCTCGATCTGGGCCGGAACCAACGGCAAGCTCGACGAGGTCCCCGTGCCCGACGTGCTGCGCTTCGAGCGCGAGCTGCTCGACTACCTCGGCCGCAACACCCAGGTCCTGAGCACCCTGCGCGACACCAACGTCCTCTCGGACGACACGGTCGCCGAGCTCCACCGGGCTGTCGACGGCTTCAAGCTCGAGTTCCAGACGGGCGAGGGCAAGCCGCTCGCGTCGGTCGGACGCGAGGAGCACCAGGCGATCTCGGCCGACGAGGTCGGCCAGGAGAAGATCGTGAAGGGCCGCCGCTAACAGCGGCACCCCCACGATTCGCCACTAAGGACTACAGGAGACACATGGGAGCGCAACTTCGGGTCTACCGGTCGAAGATCCGTTCGGCCCAGACGACCAAGAAGATCACTCGGGCCATGGAGCTGATCTCGGCCTCGCGCATCCAGAAGGCGCAGAACCGTGTCGCCGCCGCGGCACCGTACTCGAACGCCATCACGCGGGCCGTGTCGGCCGTCGCGACCTACTCGAACGTCGAGCACCCGCTCACGACCGAGCGCGAGAAGCTAGACACGGCTGCGATCGTGATCTTCACCTCGGACCGCGGGCTCGCGGGAGCCTTCTCCTCGAGCGTGCTCAAGGAGGCCGAGGAGCTCGCGACGCTTCTGCGCAGCGAGGGCAAGGAGGTCGTCTTCTACCTCGTCGGCCGCAAGGCGAACGCGTACTTCTCGTTCCGGAAGCGCCCCAGCGTGCGCATCTGGACCGGGGGGACCGACCAGCCCGTCTTCGAGACGGCGAAGGAGATCGCGGACGCGGTCGTCGACGCCTACAACCTCGACGACGAGGAGGGCGGAGTGGACGAGATCCACCTCGTGTACAACCGCTTCGTCAGCATGGTCACCCAGCAGCCGACCGTCGTGCGGCTCCTGCCGCTCGAGGTCGTCGAGGGCGCGGAGGATCAGAACACCGACCTCTACCCGCTGTACGAGTTCGAGCCCGACCCCGAGACCGTGCTCGACCGGCTGCTCCCGGTCTACGTCGAGAGCCGCATCTTCAACGCGATGCTGCAGTCGGCGGCGTCCGAGCACGCGGCGCGCCAGAAGGCGATGAAGTCGGCGAGCGACAACGCCGACACGCTCATCAAGACGTACACGCGGCTCGCCAACAACGCGCGTCAGACCGAGATCACCCAGCAGATCGCCGAGATCGTCGGCGGCGCCGACGCTCTGTCGTCCTCCAAGTAGCAGACGCCCTCCTCCCCAGACATGCAGACTCCGCGCCACGGGTGCGGTGAGATCCAGAAGGAAGAAGCAATGACACTGACCGCACCTGAGGCGGCGACCGGGACTCCGGGCGGGGCCGTCGGCCGTATCGCCCGCGTCACCGGCCCCGTCGTTGACATCGAGTTCCCCCACGACGCGATCCCCGAGGTCTACAACGCGCTCTACACGCACGTCGAGGTCGAGGGCGTCTCGAGCAAGCTGACCTTCGAGGTCGCGCAGCACCTGGGCGACGACCTCGTCCGCGCCATCTCGCTCAACCCGACCGACGGACTCGTCCGCGGTCAGGAGGTCCACGACACCGGCCTGCCGATCTCGGTCCCGGTCGGCGACGTGACCAAGGGCAAGGTCTTCAACGTGATCGGCGAGGTGCTCAACGCCGACGCCGATGGGAAGATCAACGGCGAGTCGTTCGAGATCACCGAGCGCTGGCCCATCCACCGCAAGCCCCCGGCCTTCGACCAGCTCGAGTCGAAGACCGAGCTCTTCGAGACCGGCATCAAGGTCATCGACCTCCTCACCCCGTACGTGCAGGGCGGCAAGATCGGCCTGTTCGGCGGAGCGGGCGTCGGCAAGACCGTCCTCATCCAGGAGATGATCCAGCGCGTCGCGCAGGACCACGGTGGTGTGTCGGTGTTCGCCGGAGTGGGCGAGCGCACCCGAGAGGGCAACGACCTCATCGCCGAGATGGAGGAGGCGGGCGTCTTCGACAAGACCGCCCTCGTCTTCGGCCAGATGGACGAGCCGCCGGGAACGCGCCTCCGCGTCGCACTGTCGGCCCTGACCATGGCGGAGTACTTCCGCGATGTGCAGAAGCAGGACGTGCTGCTCTTCATCGACAACATCTTCCGCTTCACGCAGGCGGGCTCGGAGGTGTCGACCCTGCTGGGCCGCATGCCCTCCGCGGTGGGCTACCAGCCGAACCTCGCCGACGAGATGGGTGTGCTCCAGGAGCGCATCACGTCGACCCGCGGACACTCGATCACCTCGCTGCAGGCGATCTACGTCCCCGCGGACGACTACACCGACCCGGCGCCGGCGACCACGTTCGCGCACCTCGACGCGACCACCGAGCTGTCGCGTGAGATCGCGTCGAAGGGCCTCTACCCGGCCGTCGACCCGCTGACCTCGACCTCGCGCATCCTCGACCCCCGCTACCTGGGCGCCGATCACTACCGCGTTGCGACGACCGTCAAGCAGATCCTCCAGAAGAACAAGGAGCTGCAGGAGATCATCGCCATCCTCGGTGTCGACGAGCTCTCGGAGGAGGACAAGATCACGGTGTCGCGTGCGCGCCGTATCCAGCAGTTCCTCTCGCAGAACACCTACATGGCGAAGAAGTTCACCGGTGTCGAGGGTTCGACCGTCCCGCTGAAGGACACGATCGAGTCGTTCGACGCGATCAGCAAGGGCGAGTTCGACAACGTGGCCGAGCAGGCGTTCTTCAACGTCGGTTCGATCTCGGACGTCGAGGAGAAGTGGGCCCAGATCCAGAAGGAGAACGGCTGATCATGGCCGGCACCCTGAAGGTCAGTGTCGTCTCCGCGAACGCGGAGGTGTGGGCCGGCGAGGCCCGTCAGCTCACCGCTCGCACGGTCGAGGGCGAGATCGGCATCCTGGCCGGACACGAGCCGCTGCTCGCGATCCTCGCGTCCGGCGAGGTCCGGGTGACGGCTGTGGACGGCACGCGCATCACCGCGCAGGCCGATGACGGCTTCCTCTCGGTCGAGAACGACGTCGTGACGGTCGTCGCCCGCGAGGCGGCGCTCGTCTGAACCACCGCCGCGTCCTGCGGCATCCGGAGGGGCCGGGCGAACATCGAGATCGCCCGGCCCCTCCGTCGTCGGCGCCCGTCGCGTCGCCGGCGCTCACCCGAGAAGGAGTCCCGTGCACGTCCTCCTGCCGCCGTCGGAGACCAAGCGCAGCGGCGGCTCCTCGCCGTTCGCCCTGGATCGCCTGGCGTTCCCCGAGCTGACGGAGCGTCGTCAGCTGCTCCGCGATGCCCTGATCGATCTCTCGCGCGACCGCGAGGCGGCGGCCAGAGCGCTCAAGCTCGGTCCGCGCCAGCTCGAGGAGATCGACCGGAACGCGGCGCTCGCGTCGTCGCGGGCCATGCCCGCCGTCGATCGCTTCGACGGGGTGCTCTTCGATGCCCTCGACGCCGGCTCGCTCGACGCCGACGCGCGGGAGAGGCTCGGCCGCTCCGTCATCATCCAGTCGGCTCTGTGGGGTCCGGTCTGCGCGCTGGACGAGATCCCGGCGTACCGGCTGTCGCACGACTCGCGCATCCCGGGTCTCCCGCTCAAGCGCTGGTGGGCGGAGCCGGCGTCGGCGGTACTCGCCGGTCTGAGCGGTCTGGTCCTCGATCTGCGGAGCGAGGCCTACGCGTCGCTCGGGCCGCTGGCTCTCGGCGACGACCGCCGCTTCGTCCGTGTGCGGTCGCGGGACGCGTCGGGGGTCCTCCGGAACCTGAACCACTTCAACAAGCAGGGCAAGGGACGCTTCGTGCGAGCGCTGGTGGAGGACGGGGTGCAGTCCGACTCGCTCGAGGAGCTCGCCGACTGGGCGAGGGGGAGGGGGTTCGAGCTGACGCCGAACGCCTCGACGAGCGAGGTCGATCTCGTGGTGCGCGAGGGCTGACCCTCACGCCGCCGCGCGGAAGCAGCCCGCGAGGTGATCGTCGACGACGCCGGCGGACTGCAGCAGCGCGTACATCGTCGTCGGACCGACGAAGCGGAAGCCGGCGGCGCGGAGGGCCTTCGAGAGCGCGAGGGACGCCGGAGTCGCCGTGGGGATGTCTCCGGGCGTTCTCGGCGGGGGTGGGAGCGGCCCCTGGAACGACCACACGAGGCGGTCGATCGCTCCCTCCCCCTCTCGCTCGCGGAGGGCGAGCGCCGCCCGGGCGTTGCCGATGGTGGCGAGGATCTTGGCGCGGTTGCGGATGATGCCGGTGTCCTCCATCAGGCGGTCCACATCCTCCCCGGCCATCCGGGAGACCGTCTCGAGGTCGAATCCGTGGAAGACCGCTCTGAAACGCGGGCGCTTGCGCAGGATCGTGATCCAGGACAGCCCGGACTGGAATCCCTCGAGGCAGATCTTCTCGAAGAGCTCGCGATCGCCGTGGAGGGGGACGCCCCACTCCTCGTCGTGGTAGCGGCGATACTCGGGGTCGGCTCCGCTCCATGCGCACCGGGTCCGTCCGTCGTCGCCCGTGATGAGCCCGTCGGCGGCCGTCATCGGTGCGCGATCCCCTCGTGGTCGAGGAGCCAGGCTTTCGTGGCGATGCCTTCGCCGGCGCTGAAGCCGGTGATCCGGCCGTCGCCGGCAAGGACCCGGTGGCAGCCCACGATGATCGGGATCGGATTCGCGCCGACCGCGCCGCCGATCGGCCGGCCCGAGCGGAGCCTGCCCGTCACCCGGCCGAGAGCGCCGTAGGAGGTGATCTCACCCCACTCGATCCGCTGCAGCTGGTTCCAGATCTCGAGCTGGAAGGGCGTGCCCCGCAGGACCAGCGGGAGGTCGAAGCGACGGCGTGCGCCGGCGAAGTACTCGCCGAGCTGGCGCGCGGCGGTCTCGAGCACGGGGACCTCGCTCTCGGGCAGGTGGTCGTGGGGGAGCGACCCGCCGGCCTCGATGTGCAGCGAGACGATCGAGTCGCCGTCGCTGCCGATCTCGATGCGGCCGAGAGGGCTGTCGACGCGACGGACGTGGAGCGGAGTCGTTCTCATGCCCCGAGAGTATCGAGGGCTCCGCCACCCCTCTCGCGGGAATCGGACATCGGTGCACAAGTCCCTCGAGCCTGCGCCTGGGGAGGAGTCACGGCGACGACCAGCGCTGTCCGGAGTGCAGGATCCCCGGTGAACGGGACCGGACCCTGCGCCGAGCGGCCTCCACAGGCGGAGATCCTCGAGTCTGTCTCCAGATCGGAGGGCAGCCTCCCGCGGTCGATGCGATCGACGCCACGATCTCCGCATGACCCTCACCGCACTCCACTCGCCGCACCACCGCCTCCTGGCGTCCGTCCCCGACCTGATCGGCTTCGTCCCCAGCGACTGCCTGGTCCTCGTGCCGCTCCGAGGCGGGCGGGCGACAGGAGCGCTCCGCTTCGACCTCCCCGAAGGGGACGCGGTGTCCTGCGCCCGTGCGTACATCGGTGCGCTGGGTCGTTTCGGCCGAACGGAGTCGGCCGTCGCCGTCCTCTACCGGGATCACAGCGACGCGGTCCAGGACAGCCGTCTAAGCGGTGCTCTGTCCACCGCGGCGCGTCGAGCGGGCATCAGGGGGTTCGAGGTGATCGTCTCCGGCTCTCGAGGCGCTGGGGCCGGCGATGCGGGCGACGGGTACGCGCCGTCGGCGAAGCGCACGGAGGGGCGGCTGCTCCCCGACGTCGACCGCGGCACTCTGCGCGCCGTCTGCGCGCAGGTCGACGCCCTGCTCGACCGGCATCCGCGGGCCGAGCTCGCCCAGCCCGCGCGAGCGGGCGTGGACGCGCTCCTGCGCCGTGCCTCCGCGGGGCGGCCGAACGCGCCGCAACCGGATGCGCTGGCCGCGCTCATCGTCTGCGCCCAGCGGACCGACTGGCGCGCTCACGCGCTCCGCCTCGTCTCCGCCTCGACTATCACTCCGTCGACGGAGCTGCTGCAGCTCGTCGCGACCGCGGCGGCGTCTGCTCCGGCCACCGAGCGCGTGCCGGTGCTCGTCCTGCTCGCGACCCTCACCTGGGCCGCGGGGCGCCAGGAGGACGCGCTCCGTCTCGCCGACCGCGCGGCCCGCTCGGATCCGCACGACCTCGACGCCCGCCGGCTCGTCTGCGCGCTCCAGCAGTCGACCCCGGCTCCGCAGAGGAGCGGCGCGGAGCGAGCCGCGTGATGCGCGCCGGCGCCTCAGAGGCGCGCCCACGCCTCCGTCAGCACGCCGCGGAGGATCTGCTCGATCTCGTCGAACTCCTTCGGCCCGATCGTGAGCGGCGGCGCGAGCTGCACGACGGGGTCACCGCGGTCGTCCGCGCGGCAGTAGAGCCCGGCATCGAAGAGGGCTTTCGACAGGAAGCCCCGCAGCAGGCGCTCGGACTCGTCGTCGTCGAACGTCTCCTTCGTCGTCTTGTCCTTCACGAGCTCGATCCCGAAGAAGTAGCCGGCACCGCGGACGTCGCCCACGATGGGCAGATCGAGCAGCTTCTCGAGGGTCGAGCGGAAGACGGGGGAGTTCTCGCGGACGCGCTCGTTGAGCTTCTCCTCCTCGAAGATGTCGAGGTTCTCGAGAGCGACGGCCGCCGAGACGGGGTGGCCCCCGAAGGTGTAGCCGTGCGGGAAAGACGCCTGACCGTGGCGGAAGGGCTCGTAGATGCGGTCACTGACGATCGTCGCGCCGATGGGCGAGTACCCGCTCGTCATCCCCTTGGCGCAGGTGATCATGTCGGGCACGTAGCCGTACTCGTCGCACGCGAACATGTGGCCGATGCGGCCGAAGGCGCAGATCACCTCGTCCGAGACGAGGAGGACGTCGTGGCGATCGCAGATCTCGCGGACCCGCTGGAAGTAGCCGGGAGGGGGCGGGAAGCAGCCGCCGGAGTTCTGCACCGGCTCGAGGAACACCGCGGCGACCGTCTCCGGTCCCTCGAACTCGATCATCTCCTCGATCCGGTCCGCCGCCCACACCCCGAACGCCTCGAGATCGTCCCCGTGCTCGGGCGCCCGGTAGAAGTTGGTGTTGGGCACGCGGAAGCCGCCCGGGACGATCGGCTCGAACATCGCCTTCATGGCCGGGATACCCGTGATGGCGAGCGCTCCCTGCGGGGTGCCGTGGTAGGCGACGGAGCGGGAGATGACCTTGTGCTTGCCCGGCTTGCCCTGGAGCTTCCAGAAGTGCTTCGCGAGCTTGAACGCGGTCTCGACGGCCTCGCCTCCGCCGGTCGAGAAGAAGACCCGGTTGAGGTCGCCGGGCGCGTAGTCGGCCAGACGGTCGGCGAGCTCGATCGCCGACGGCGTCGCATAGGACCACAGCGGGAAGAACGACAGCTCGGCGGCCTGCTTCGCGGCGGCCTCGGCGAGACGGCGGCGCCCGTGGCCGGCGTTGACGACGAAGAGCCCGGAGAGCCCGTCGAAGTACTTGCGGCCCGTGCTGTCCCAGATGTGGTGGCCCTCGCCCTTGGTGATGATCGGCACACCGGCGCCGGAGTCCATCACCGACTGGCGGGTGAAGTGCATCCAGAGGTGGTCCTTGGCCTTCTGCTGGAGCGCGGAGTCGTCGATGCCGGCGCCGGCCTCGGTGCCGGTCACCGCGTCTCCGGACTCGAGGCCGACGGTGGAAAAGGCTGTCTCGGTCATTGGTTACCGCGTTCCCCAGTTGTAGAACTGCTTGTGGAGTTTGAGATAGACGAACGTCTCGGTCGAGAGCACGCCGGGCAGCGAGCGGATCTCCTGGTTGAGCAGGGCGATCAGGTCGTCGTCGTTCTCGCAGACGACCTCGGCGAGGATGTCGAAGGTCCCGGCTGTCAGGACGACGTAGTCGACCGCCGGGATGGCGGCGAGCCGATCGGCGACGTCCCGGGTGTCGCCCGTCACCCGCACGCCGATCATCGCCTGACGGTAGAAGCCCAGCTGCATCGGGTCGGTGACGGCGACGATCTGCATCACTCCCGACTCCGTGAGCTTCTGCACCCGCTGACGCACCGCGGCCTCGCTGAGACCGACCGCCTTCCCGATCTCGGCGTACGAGCGACGTCCGTCGGCCTGCAGCTGCTCGATGATCGCCTTCGACACGTCGTCGAGCTGGATCGGGCGCTGGGAAGGGGGGCGGGAGGGGCTCATGCGAGGATTCTGACAGTCGCCGGGGGGCGCGGCAAGTGAATCCGTACACGCGGAGCCTGCACGGTGTGGGAATCCGCCGTCGAGCGGGCGGGTGGTCGCGAGGGCGGAGGCATCGGGGACCCGGGTCGGTCGGGACCGCGCCGCTGCGAGGCCCCGGTCGTCCTGCCAGCCGGTACCATCGGAAGGCCCTTCCGGCCTGTGCGGACGGAGAGGACCGGAGGCGAGGAGACGCGATGACGCAGATCGGCCGCAGCCGCGCCTCCGTCACCGTCCCGGTCTCGGCCTGGAGCTCCGACTCGCCCTCCGCCGAGGTGCGGCTCGGCTGGGCCGCGAGGACGGACACCGGTCTCGTCCGGAGCGCGAACGAGGACAGCTACCTGGCGAAATCGCCTCTGTTCGCCGTGGCCGACGGCATGGGCGGCCACGCGGCCGGAGAGGTGGCGAGCGACGCCGTCGTCTCGCGCCTCTCGCGCGCCGCGACCGGTGCCACGGTCGGCGCCGAGGAGATCGACCGAGCACTGAGGGACGCCGTCGACGACATCGCCCGGCACGCCGGCGAAGCGGACGGCGGGACCGGGACGACCGTCACCGGAGCGGCGCTGACCGCGGTGGGCGGTGAGCCCTACTGGTCGATCTTCAACATCGGCGACTCGAGGGTCTACCTCTGGATCCAGGGCTCCCTCGTCCAGCTGACGGTCGACCACTCGATCGTGCAGGAGCTCGTCGACGCCGGGCTGATCACCCGGGACGAGGCCGACGTGCACCCGCACGGCAACGTCATCACCCGCGCGGTCGGCTTCCACGAAGCGCCCGTTCCCGACTACCGCCTCGTGCCGGTGATCGCCCCCTCCCGGCTGCTGATCTGCTCCGACGGGCTGACGAAGGAGCTCACCGACGCCGGACTCGATCACCTCCTCGGCAGCGCGTCGACCGCGCTCGAGGCGGTCGACGCGCTGGTGGACGCCGCCCTCGAGAACGGAGCCCGCGACAACATCACGGTCATCGTCGTCGACGTGCTCGCGGTGACGGGGGACCCGGGCTGATCCGGTGATCCGGGAACGTGCGTCCGACGCCTGGCTACGATGGGGAGAGGAAGGGCGTTCTCGGTGATCTGCAGCACGTGTGGCTCCACTCTCGCCTCCGGGGCGATCCTCTGCGGCGAGTGCGGATCCTCGGTGGCGTCGCACGCGACTCCCGGCGCCTCGCGCCCGACCTCCGTGGGCGACACGACGGTGCTCGATCCCTCCCGCCGCGCATGGCTCCCCGGCCTCGCGCCGGGCCGCCACCGTCGGCCCGCGCCCGGTGCGCCGATGGCCCCGCCGGCCCAGGGCCTCGTGCGTCTCAGCTTCGCCTCGGGGCAGCACGCGATCGTGACGGGCAACGGACTCATCGGCAGGGAACCGCTCCCCGACCCCGGCGAGACCTTCCGGCACATCCTGGCGATCCCCGACGCGTCCCGATCGCTGTCGAAGACGCACCTCGAGTTCGGCTTCGATGAGGGCGGGCTCTGGGTGCGCGACCGCTGGTCGGCGAACGGCTCCGTGCTGGTGACCACGACCCAGGCGCCGCTTCCCCTGGAGGCGGGGCGGCGGTACCGCGCGAAGCTCGGGAGCCGGATCCTCCTGTCGACCGTCGAGATGGGCATCGAGCGCGTCGACGGCTCCTCCACAGGCTCCGCTCGTCCACCGATCACCCGCTGAGCCCCCGCGTCCGGCCCGGCTCCGGTGAGCTTGACCCATGACGTTCCGACCTGCCGCCCCGCCGACGCCTCCTCCTGCGCCGCCCCGCGCATCCTTCCCCTGGATCGCGGCCCTCGCCCCCGTGCTGTCGTCGCTGGTCCTGTACGCGCTCACGTCCTCGCCGTACACGCTCGCCCTGGCCGCACTGGGGCCGGTCATCGCCCTCGCGTCGTTCCTCGACGGAGTGCGCGGGAGGAAGCGCTCCGCGCGCGTGGACGAGGCCCGCTACGAGCGACTGCTCGCCGAGTACGACCTCGCACTCGCCGACTCCCGCGCGCGAGAGCTCACCGCCCTGCGGATCGCCGCCCCCGGCCCGCTGGCCGTCCTCGAGCGGTCCCTGCCCGTGGATGCGCGCTGGCGACGCCGGGCAGCGTCGCTGGAGATCGTCCTCGGAACGGGCGAGCTCCGCTCGGGGCTGCCGGAGCGGAGGTCGGAGACGACACTGCCCGGGGCCCCGCTGACAGCGCCTCTCGCGGCGGGCATCGGCGTCGTCGGTCCTCCGGTGCTCGCCCGGGCCTTCGTCAGAGGGCTGCTCCTGCAGTGCGCCGAGCTGGCCTCGCCCGGTGCGCTGTCGATCGGGCTGCCGCCGCACCGGGCGTGGGACGGGCTGAGGGCGCTGCCGCACAACCGGGCGTTCACCGCTCCCGTCGGCGTGAGCGTCCTCGAGCAGGGCGCGGAGGCGGTGCCGGAGCCGAGCGACGACGCCAGGGTGATCGTCCTCACCGACGACCCGTCGAGGCTCCCGACGGCGTGCCGGGTCGTCGTCCTCCTCGGCGACGACGCCGGCGACCGAGTCGTCGGACGGGTGCTCCCGGGCGCGACGGAGGACCTGAGCGTCGACTACGTCTCCTCGGAGCAGGCGAGGGCCTATGCGCTCGCGCTGGGCGAGTCGGTCGGCGGTGTCGCGGTCGGGGAGCTGCCCTCGCGAGTACTCCTCGCCCAGCTCGGTGCTCTGGAGCGCAGGCACGGAGAACAGGGCCTCCGTGCCGTCATCGGAGTGGCCGAGGACGGCCCGCTCGAGATCGACCTGGTCGGAGACGGCCCCCACGCGATCATCGGAGGCACCACCGGAAGCGGCAAGACCGAGCTGCTCGTCGCCTGGATCGTGGCCCTCGCGGCCCGTCACGATCCGGCCGCCGTGACCTTCCTCCTCGCGGACTTCAAGGGCGGGGCGGGCTTCGCCGCGCTCGCCGCACTCCCTCACGTGACGGGGGTGATCACCGATCTCGATCCGGGAGGAGCGGCCAGGGCGTTCGCCAGCGTCGCGGCCGAACTGCGCCGGCGGGAGATCGTCCTCGCCCAGCACGGGGTCGCCGACGTCGCGCGCCTGGCCGCGGGCGTGCTGGCGCGGCTGGTCATCGTGGTCGACGAGTGCGCGGTCGTCCTCGAGCGGGCTCCCGAGCTGCATCGAGCCTTCGCCGACATCACGGCCCGGGGCCGCTCGCTCGGCGTCCACCTCGTCCTCTGCACCCAGCGGCCGGTCGGAGTCGTCCGCGATGCCGTCGCCGCTAACTGCGGGCTCCGCATCGCCCTGCGGGTGCAGGACGCGGCCGACTCCCGGGCCCTGATCGGCTCGGACGCGGCGGCCCGTCTCCCGCACGGCGCTCCCGGACGCTGCATCGTCTCGCTCGGCGGGCAGGAGCGGCTCGTCCAGGCCGCGGTCGCGCCTCCGGAGGAGCTCGCCGCCGCCGTGCGCCCGGGAGACGCGGCGTTCGTCGTGCACCGACCGTGGCGCGACCCGCTGCCCTCCGTGATCCCTCTCCCCGCGGATCCCGGTGATCGCCTCCTCCTCGGGCTGGTCGACCGGCCGGAGGAGCAGAGCCAGGACGTCGTGTCCCTCGAGCGTCGATCGGTCCTGGTGCTCGGCGCGTCGGGATCGGGCCGGACCGGAGTGCTGCGGACGATCGCCGGTCAGCTCGAGGGGGCTCGCCTCGTCGGCGCGCACGACCCGGAGCGGGCGTGGGACGCCGTCATGGACGACGGAGCGGCTGCCGGGCCGCTCCTCCTCGACGACCTCGATCTGCTGCTCCGGCGCTGCGCGGACGACGAGCGGCGCCGACTGCTCGACGCCCTGCAGACCGCGGTCCGAGCGGGGGAGCGCCGCGTGGTCGTCGCGGCCCGTCGCCTCACGGACGGTCTCGCTGCGGTGCGGGACGCGTTCGACGACGTCCTGCTCCTCCGCGCGTCGAACCGGCAGGAGCATCAACTGCTCGCCCTCTCGGGAGAGAGGTTCGATCCCGATCTCCCGCCCGGGGGCGGATGGTGGCACGGCGAGCGCATCCAGGTCTTCGCGCCCGGCGCCCGCGCGCTCGTCGACGTCTCGCCTCCGCCGCCCGACGTTCCGATCGGCTCCGTGCCGGTCGCCGTGCTCACGAATCGTGCTCGTGCGGTCCGATCACGACTGGAGGCACTCGGAGTCGCCGTCTCGAGCGTGCAGGAGGCGGTCGCCGGTGGACCGACGGACGCCGTCGTCGGCACGGTCCTCGAGTGGTCCTCCTCCCGGGGGCTGCTCGCGACGATGCGGGGAGACGGGGCCGTCGTCCTCGACGTCCCGCCGAGCGAGGCGCGCCTGGTGCTCGGAGCGCTGGGGCCGGCTCCGCTCTGCGCGGGAGACCGGGTGCTGATCGAGAGTGAGGGGGTGCTGCACCGCGCGCGCTGGCCCGCCGCGATCGGAGCGGGACACAGGGAATCCGCCGTATGACCCCGCCTCCGGCACGGATTTCGTGACGATCGTGTTTCCAGATGTCCGATCTCGTCGGTCCAGCGTCGACACGAGGTGGGGGCTGTGCCATCATTTCCTCACGTTCACGCCGGTCGGCCGGAGCACCGACGCAGACAGGAGTCGCAGCATGACCCGTCCCCTCCCGAGGGATCCCGTCCTCCGCGAAGCCATCGCCGTCGCCCGCTCCCGCGACCGCGAGCGCAGGGCCGTCCTCTCGCGTCGCGCGGTCCTCGGAGGCCTCGGACTGGGGGCGGGGGCGCTGGCTCTCGCGGCGTGCGCACCCGTGAGCAGGCCCGCTCCGACGGCCGCCGCGGACGTATCGGCCTCCGATCCGGAGCTCGTCTGGGACAACTGGCCCGCGTACCTCGACGAGGACGACGACGGCGCCTACCCGACCCTCCTCGCGTTCGAGGAGCAGAGCGGCATCTCGGTCACCTACAACGTGGCGGTCGACGACAACAACTCCTACTACGGCAAGGTCAAGGACCAGCTCGCCCTCGGTCAGTACATCGGCGCCGACACGGTCTGCCTCACCGAGTGGATGGTGTCGCGGCTCGCACGCCGCCAGTACATCCAGGAGCTCGACCACGCCAACATCCCGAACATCGTCAACCTGACTCCGTCACTCGCGAACCCCGACTTCGATCCCGGTCGCCACCTCTCGCTGCCGTGGCAGGCGGGCTTCGCCGGCATCTGCTGGAACAAGGAGAAGCTCCCGAACGGCCTCGAGAGCATCGACGACCTGTGGGACCCGGCGCTCCGCGGCCGCGTCGGCGTGCTGAGCGAGATGCGCGACACCATCGGCCTCATCATGCTCGCCCAGGGGACGGACATCGCCGGGAAGTGGGGTGACGACGCCTTCATGGATGCGATCGACGTCTTCCGCGAGCAGGTGGACGCCGGGCAGATCCGCAACATCAAGGGCAACGCCTACCTCAACGACCTGCAGAACGAGGACACTCTCGCCGCCATCTGCTGGTCGGGGGACATCACCCTGATCAACGCGGAGGCGGGGGACAAGTGGGAGTTCGCCCTCCCCGACTCGGGCGGCACGCTCTGGAACGACACCTTCGTCGTGCCGATGGGCTCGCAGCGGAAGGCCAACGCCGAGGCCCTCATGAACTACTACTACGAACCAGAGGTGGCCGCCCAGGTCGCCGCATGGGTCAACTACATCACCCCCGTCGACGGAGCGAAGGAAGCCATGGAGAGCATCGATCCGGACCTGGCCGAGAACCAGCTGATCTTCCCCGACGAGGAGACGCTGTCGCAGGCCCACGTCTTCCGCACGCTCACCGCGGCCGAGGAGAAGGACTACCAGGCCGAGTTCCAGAAAGTGCTGCTGGGCATCTGATGGCCGCCGGAACCTTCGCCGAGAGCGGCGCCGACCTCGAACTGGTCGGGATCAGCAAGCAGTACCCGGGCTTCACGGCCATCGACTCGCTCGACCTCACCATCCCGGCGGGATCCTTCTTCGCCCTCCTCGGCCCGTCGGGCTGCGGCAAGACGACCACCCTGCGACTCGTCGCGGGCCTCGAGGAGCCCTCCGGCGGACGCATCCTGATCGGCGGGAAGGACGTCACGGCGACGAAGACCTACCAGCGGCCCGTGAACACGGTCTTCCAGTCCTACGCGCTGTTCCCGCACATGTCGATCCTCGAGAACGTCGCCTTCGGCCTCAAGCGGCGCAAGATCGACGACCCGGTCGGGAAGGCGCACGAGGCCCTCCGCCTCGTCGAGCTCGATCACCTCGCGCAGCGCCGCCCCGCGCAGCTCTCGGGCGGGCAGCAGCAGCGCGTCGCGCTCGCCCGCGCCATCGTGAATCGCCCGGCCCTGTTGCTCCTCGACGAGCCGCTCGGCGCGCTCGACCTCAAGCTCCGCCGTCAGATGCAGCTCGAGCTGAAGTCGATCCAGGAGGAGGTCGGCCTCACCTTCCTGCACGTCACCCACGACCAGGAGGAGGCCATGACCATGGCCGACACGGTCGCGGTGATGAACAAGGGCCGCATCGAGCAGATGGGCGCGCCCGAGGAGCTCTACGAGCTTCCCCGCACCGCCTTCGTGGCGAACTTCCTCGGGCAGTCGAACCTCTTCACCGGAGAGGTGGTCGGCTCGAGCGCGACGGCGCTCACCGTCGAGGCCGGCGGCAACCGCATCGTGGTGCCGACCGCGAGGTCGGCCCGAGAGTCGGGCGAGATGACCATCGGGGTCCGCCCCGAGAAGCTCCTCCTCCTGACCGAGGCGCCCGCCGATGCCCCCGACCGCAACGTGCTCGGACCCGGCCGGGTGGTCGACGTGTCGTTCAGCGGTGTCAGCACTCAGTACACGATCGAGATCCCGAGCCTCGGCCCCGTCGTCGTCTTCGCGCAGAACATGGTGTTCGGGCCGGTCGTCGGCGAGGGCGCGGAGGTGTGGGTCAGCTGGAGCATCGAGCACGGCTTCGGCCTCGCCGACGAGCCGGGCACCGTTGCGCGGTTCGACCCCGACGACTCCACGCGCGCGATCGCGCTCCAGAAGCGCGGGCTCCTCGCCGGGCGCGCCGGAGGGTCGTAGGCATGGCCTTCGCCGCCTTCGCGTCCGGCACAGCGGATCCGCTCGACGCGCCCGTCCGGAAGCGGTCGACCATCGCGCTGGTGCTCCTGCTGCCGGGCATCGCCTACATGCTTCTCTTCTTCCTGGCGCCGCTCGTCTCGCTGGTGCTGACGTCGTTCCAGGTCGAGATCCCGGACGGCGACATCGGCGAGTACGCACCCGGCTTCGCCTGGCAGAACTACCTGATCGTGATGGCGGACTACTGGCCGCACGCGCTCCGCTCGTTCGGCTACGCGCTGATCGCCACGGTGCTGGCGCTCGTCATCAGCTATCCGCTGGCGTACTTCATCGGAGTCAAGGCCCGGCCGTGGCCGCTGCTGCAGAATCTGCTGCTCACGCTCGTCATCGCGCCGTTCTTCATCAGCTTCCTCCTGCGCACCCTGGCGTGGAAGCAGATCCTCGCCGATGAGAGCCCGCTGGTCCAGGCGCTGAAGGCGGTCGCGATCCTCCCGAGCGACGGTCACCTCACCGGGACGCCGTTCGCCGTGATCTTCGGCATCACCTACAACTTCATCCCGTTCATGACGCTGCCGCTCTACACGACCCTCGAGCGGCTCGACACGCGGTTCCTCGAGGCGGGATCGGATCTCTACGCGCACCCCGCCTCGGTCTTCTGGAAGGTCACCGTGCCGCTCTCGATGCCCGGCATCGTCTCGGGGACGCTGCTGACCTTCATCCCGGCGGCCGGCGACTACATCAATGCGAGCCGCGACTTCCTGGGCTCGTCGCAGACCTCGATGGTCGGCAACGCGATCGAGGCGAACTTCCTCACCCTCGAGAACTACCCGGCGGCGGCGGCGCTGTCCATCGTGCTGATGGCCGTCATCCTCGTCATCGTCGGCTTCTACGTGAAGCGCAGTGGAACGGAGGACCTCCTGTGACCGCCACCGCCGATCGGCCCGTCGCGAGCGCCCAGGAGATCCTCGGCGCCCCAGCGCCCGCTCCCGTCAGAGGGCCGCGCAGGTTCAAGGGCCTCGGCCTCGGCGTCTACACGGCGCTGGCGCTGATCTTCCTGCTCATCCCGATCGGCTACACCTTCGTCTTCTCGTTCAACGACTCGGTGAAGAGCAACCTCGCCTGGCGCGGCTTCACCCTCGACAAGTGGGTGTCCGCCTGGACGAGCGAGGAGGTCATGACCGCGTTCGGCAACAGCCTCCTGGTCGGTGCCGTCGCGACGGTGCTCGCGACCGCGCTCGGCACGATGATCGCCATCGCCCTCGTGCGGTTCCGCTTCCGGTTCCGCTCGGCGATCAGCCTGCTGCTGTTCCTCCCGATGGCGACGCCCGAGGTCGTCCTCGGTGCGGGTCTCGCCGCGCAGTTCCTGTCGGTGGGAGCCGAGAAGGGACTCGTGACCATCATCCTGGCGCACACGATGTTCTGCATCAGCTTCGTGGTCGTGACGGTGAAGGCCCGTGTCGCGAGCCTCGATCCGCGCCTCGAGGAGGCGGGGCGCGACCTCTACGCGTCGCCCGGCCAGGTCTTCTGGCGCATCACCTTCCCGCTGCTGCTGCCGGGCATCCTCGCCGCGGCGCTGCTCTCGTTCGCGCTGAGCTTCGACGACTTCATCATCACGAACTTCAACTCCGGCTCGGTGACGACGTTCCCGAAGTACATCTACATCGCGGCCGCCCGCGGCATCCCCGCCGAGGCCAACGTCATCGCCTCGGCCGTCTTCCTCCTGGCGATCGTGATCGTCGTCGTCACCCAGGTGTCGTCGGCGGCGCGGGCGAAGAGGCTCGCGAGGAGCCAGGGACCTCCGGGCCTCAGACGTAGGAGGCGCGAATCGCGCCGACCGGGCGCCCGCCACCCGAGACCACGGGGTTGAGCTTCACCAGCACGTCGTTGGCGGCCGCGCGGTCGACGGCGCCGATCTCGACGAGCAGCTTCAGAGCGACGACCGTCGCGGCGCGCAGGCTGCCGTCGAGGATCTTGAGCGCCACGGTCGTGCCGTCGGGGGAGGCCATCACCAGCACGCCCTCGGCGCCGAGCTTGGCGACCAGGCCGAGGCGCTCGATGACGACGGTGTTGTCGCGACCCGGTCCGTCGATCGCCCACGCGTTCTCGAGGATCGAGTTCGTCAGCACTCCGGCCTGCCGGTAGAGGCCGAAGGGCGAGGCGGCGGAGGAGGAGACGATCCGCGAGATGCCCTTCGCCAGCGCGGTCAGCGGCAGGGCGTGCACCGGCGCACCGCAGCCGTCGATGCCGGACGCGACGATCCGCTCGCCGGTGAGGCGCTCGATCGTGTCGACGATGTGCTGCTGCAGGGGGTGCGAGCGCTCGAGGTAGTCCTCGGTGCTCCAGCCGTTCTGCACGCAGGCGAGCAGCATCGCGGCGTGCTTGCCCGAGCAGTTCATGTAGAGCGGGTCCTGCGTCGCGCCCGCCCGCATGAGCTGGCTGCGCGTCGTGGAGTCGCCGGGCCAGTCGGCCGGGCACTGCAGCGCCGTGTGGTCGAGGCCGGCCCGGAACAGCAGGTTCTGCACGAGCGCGACGTGCTGCGGGATGCCGGCGTGACTCGCGGTCGCGATGACCGCCTCCGCCCCGGTGAGATCGACACCCGCGGTCATCACCGCGAGGGCCTGGAAGGGCTTGAGGCACGACCTCGGGAAGATCGGAGCGGTCGGCGTGCCGAGGCTGCGGGCCACGCGGCCGTCGGAGTCGAGGACGACCGCGGAGCCGGAGTGACGCGACTCGATGAAGCCGGATCGCTCGACGACGGCCAGTTCGACGGACTCTGCGACGGTGAAGGTACCTGCGGGCATCCCTCCATCTTGCCCGACGCCCGGTCGACTCCTGTCCGGTCCCGGCCGCGAGACGCCGCTCGTGCTCGAGGACGGCGCCCCGCGGATCGGGATCAGAGGGTGGCGAAGGCCTCCGCGAGCACCGAGACCGCGTCGTCGAGCAGCTCGTCGGTGAGGGCGAGGCTCGGGAGGAAGCGGACCACGTTGCCGTAGGTGCCGGCGCTCAGCACGAGGACGCCGTGCGCCGCCGCGTAGTCGATGATCGCGGTGACGGCGGCCGTGTTCGGCGCCTTCGTCGTCGCGGCCGTACCCGGCTGGACGAGCTCGATCGCCATCATCGCGCCGATGCCGCGGACGTCGCCGATGATGTCGTACTGCTCCTGCAGCGCGCGCAGCGCGGCGCCGAGGCGCGTGCCGATGCGATCGGCCTCGGCGAGGAGGCCGTCCTGCTCGATGCGCTCGAACACGGCGACAGCGGCGGCCGCCGCGACGGGGTTGCCGCCGAAGGTCCCTCCGAGCCCGCCGGCCTGCGCCGAGTCCATGATCTCGGCCCGTCCGGTCACACCGGCGAGCGGGAGGCCGCCCGCGATGCCCTTCGCGGAGAGCACCAGATCGGGGACGAGACCGAAGTGCTCGCTCGCGAAGTACGCGCCGGTGCGGGCCATGCCCGACTGGATCTCGTCGGCGACGAAGACGATGCCGTTCGCGGTGCACCACTCCTGCAGTGCGGGGAGGTAGCCCTGGGCCGGCACCATGAAGCCGCCCTCGCCCTGAACGGGCTCGACGACGAGGCAGGCCAGCGCGGAGGCGCCGACCGTCTTCTCGAGGTACGAGATCGTGCGCTCCGCCGCCCCGGCACCCGAGAGGCCGTCGTGGTAGGGGTACGAGCTCGGGGCGCGGTGGACGTCGCTCGCGAACGGTCCGAAGCCGAGTCCGTAGGGGAGGGCCTTGAAGTTCATGGCCATCGTGAGGTTGGTGCGGCCGTGGTACGCGTGGTCGAGCACCGCGACGCCGGGGCGGCCGGTGTGCTTGCGTGCGATCTTGACGGCGTTCTCGACCGCCTCCGCGCCGGAGTTGACGAGCACCGTCTTCTTCGCGAAATCGCCGGGGGTGTGCTCGGCGAGCAGCTCGGCGACGCGGATGTAGGGCTCGTAGGGCGTGACGGTGAAGAGCGTGTGGGTCAGGCGACCGAGCTGCGCGGTCGCGGCGGCGACCACCGCGTCGTCGGTGTGCCCGATGGTGGTGACGCCGATGCCGGCGCCGAGGTCGATGAACTGGTTGCCGTCGACGTCGACGAGGATCGCCCCGTGGGCGCGGTCGATGTAGACGGGCAGCGCCGTGCCCACGCCCGCCGGGACGACGGCGAGGCGTCGCTCGTGCAGGGCCCGGGATCGCGGCCCCGGGATCTCGGTCGCGAGGCGCCGCTCCTGGGGGACTGCCGACGTGGGAACCTGGGGGGCGAGCGTGTCTGTCATGGTCCGTCGAGTCTATCCGCGAGCCCTCGGGGCGCGGTGGTCCAGACGGCCGAGACCGGCCTGATCCACCGACGAGAAGGGGCATACCGATGAAAGCAGCGCACGATTACGCGGTTTCCGTCGTCTGGGAGGGTGACCAGGGGACCGGGACCAGCGGGTACCGCGAGTACGGGCGGCAGAATCTCCTCACCGCGCAGGGACCGGCGCCGATCCTCGGCTCGGCCGACACTCCGTTCCGCGGGGACCGCGACCGGTGGAACCCGGAGCAGCTGCTGATCGCCTCCCTCGCGCAGTGCCACCTGCTCTCGTACCTGCACGTGGCCGTCAAGAACGGCGTCGTCGTCACGGGATACACGGACGACGCCGTCGGAAGAATGGTGCAGGAGGGCGAGGGCGGCCGGTTCGAGTCGGTGACGCTCCGGCCGCGCGTCCGCGTCGCCGACGAGTCGATGGTCGCCCTGGCGCAGACCCTGCACGCCGAGGCGTCGCGGCTGTGCTTCATCGCGAACTCGGTGAGCTTCCCCGTCGGGCACGAGCCGACGGCGGAGGCGGGGCCGAGCTCCTCGGAGTGAGCGAGCTCCTCGGAGTGAGTCAGCGCCGCTCGTGCGGCAGGGCCCGCTTGATGCGCTCCACTGTCCCCGCGGGCGGCGACTCGTTGTAGGCGCCGGCGAGCTCCTGGCCCGAGAGCGCGTGGATCGCGGTCATCACCTCGTCCGTCGCGTGGCGTCGGGCACGACCGGAGTCGGCGGAGCCGTGGGGCGACAGGTCGAGCGGATCGCCGAAGCGGACCGTGATGCGGTGCAGCCGCGGGATGCTCGAGCCGACGGGCTGCAGCTCCTGGGTGCCGATCAGTCCGACGGGGACGACCGGAGCGCCCGTCGTGAGGGCGAGCCAGGCCACTCCGGTGCGGCCCCGGTACAGGCGGCCGTCGCGGGAGCGGGTGCCCTCGGGGTAGACGGCGAACGCCTCGTCGCGCTCGAGGATCGCGCGCCCGAGATCGAGCGCCTCCTGCGCGGCCTGTCCCGCTCCGCGCTCGACCGGGACGGCTCCGACGGCAGTGAAGAAGGAGCGGGAGAGCGCTCCGCGGACGCCCGACCCCGTGAAGTAGTCGGCCTTCGCCAGGAACTGCACCGGCCGCGGCGCGAGCAGCGTCAGCACGGGGGAGTCGATGAACGAGAGGTGGTTGCTCGCGAGGATCACGCGACCGGAGGAGGGCACGTTGTCCCGGCCCTCGACGATCGGCCGGTAGATCATCCGCCCGGCGCCGCCCATGGTGAGGCGCGCCAGACGCGCCGAGAGGCCGATCCCGGGTGGGGTCGGCCTCTCGTGGTCGTCGTCGGTCCGCATTCGGACGAGGCTACCGGCGGGTGCATGCCGCCCGCGTCATGCGGTCAGCCCAGCGTCGCGAGGGCCTCCTCGATGACGCTGGCAGCGTCGTCGATCAGCTCGTCGCTGATGACCACGCTCGGCATGATGCGCAGGACGCTGTCCCAGCTGCCGGCGTCGAGGACGATGACGCCGTTGGTGGTCGCGTGCTCGAGGACCGCCGCGAGCGCCTCCGGGTTCTGGCGCTTCGTGCCGGGGTGCACGAGCTCGACGCCGAACATGGCGCCCTTGCCTCGGACCTCGCCGACGACGGGGAAGCGCTCGGCCCAGTCGCCGATGCGGGCCCACAGGGCGCGCTCGACGCGCTGCGCCTCGGCGAGGAGACCCTCCGACTCGATCGCCTCGAACGTGGCCAGCGCGGCGGCGGTCGAGACCGGGTTGCCGCCGAAGGTCCCGCCGATGCCGCCGGGCTGCACGGCGTCCATGATCTCGGCGCGACCGGTGACCGCCGCGAGGGGGAAGCCGCCCGCGATGCCCTTGGCGGTCGTGACGAGGTCGGGGACGACTCCGAAGTGCTCCATCGCGTACCAGGTGCCGGTGCGCGCGATGCCCGCCTGGATCTCGTCGGCGACGAAGACGATGCCGTTCTCGGTGCAGAACTCGGAGAGGCGCTCGAAGTAGCCGGCCGCGGGGATGATGATGCCGCCGTCGCCCTGGATCGGCTCGACGAACAGAGCCGCGAGCTCCTCGGCGCCGATGTGGGTGCGGATGTAGTCGATGGCGCGCTCCGCCGCCTCCGCGCCCGTCATGCCCTCGGGGTCGCGGAACGGGTAGCTCATCGGGAGGCTGTAGATCTCGCCCGGGAACGGGCCCATGCCCGCGCGCTCGGGCCAGGGGCGGTAGGTCATCGCCATCGTCAGGTTGGTGCGGCCGTGGAACGCGTGGTCGAGGGAGGCGATGGCGCGGCGACCCGTGTGCTTGCGGGCGATCTTGACCGCGTTCTCGACCGCCTCCGCGCCCGAGTTCACGAGGATGGAGTGCTTCTCGAAGTCGCCGGGGGTGATCTCGGCGAGCTTCTCGGCGACGCGCACGTAGTTCTCGTACGGCGTCACCGTGAAGAGGGTGTGGGTCAGCTTGTCGGCCTGGGCGGCGGCGGCCGCGGCGACCGCCGGGTGCGCGTGGCCGATGGTCGTGACTCCGATGCCGCAGCCGAGGTCGATGAGGCGGTTGCCGTCGACGTCGACCAGGACGGCGCCCGAGGCGTGGTCCATGTAGATGTTCGCGAGGGTGCCGGCGCCCCGTGAGACGCTCGCGACGCGGCGCTCCTGCAGGGCGATCGAGCGCGGGCCGGGGAGCTCGGTGACGAGCTCTCGGGACTGGGGGACCGAGAATTCACGCATGCCGCCATGGTAGGCGAGCGGCCTCCGAGGACCCCGTGCCGACGCACCGCGTCCAGCTCCTCCGGCCTCCGCGTCCAGCTCCTCCGGCCTCCGCGTCCAGGCCCTCCATAGGAGGGTCGCGCAGGATGGACTCCTCCCCGTACGTGCCGGCTCCGCCGGAGAGGAAAGGTGCGCTGTGCGCAGAACACTCGCGATCGTGGCCGTCGTGGCCGCGACCCTCGGCCTGACGGCCTGCACCGGAACCGCCGAGGATGCGGCTCCGAGCGCGTCGGCGACTCCGCTCACCTGCGTCTCGGAGGGGGACGCGACCAGCGCCGTGCAGACCAGCGGCGACTTCGCGACCAAGCCCGTCACCGTGTTCCCGACGCCGATCAGCGTCGACGACACCGAGCGCTCCGTCGCCATCGAGGGCACCGGAGCGACGGTCGCCGAGGGCGACACGGTCCTCGTCGACTACACCCTCTACAACGGGACCAGCGGCGCCGAGTTCTCGGCGAGCAGCTACGCCTCCGGGGGCCGCGCGGCGTTCGAGGTCGACACCGAGCAGTACCTCGCCGGCCTCGTGAAGGCCGTGAACTGCGCGACCGTCGGATCGCGGGTCGTCGCCGTGGTGCCGCCCGCCGACGCCTTCGGCGACGCGGGCAACACCGACCTCGGCATCGCGGCGACCGACTCGATCGTCATGGTGATCGACGTCGAGGGCATCATCCCGACGACCGCGACCGGCGAGCCGCAGGCGCCCGTCGACGGCCTCCCGACCGTGGCGCTCGCCGAGGACGGCACGCCGACCGTGACCATCCCCGCGACCGACCCGCCCGCCGACCTGCAGATCGCGGTGCTGAAGAAGGGCGACGGCCAGACCGTGGTCGACGGCGACTCGCTCGTCGTGCAGTACCAGGGCGTCGTCTGGGGCACCGGCACGGTCTTCGACCAGAGCTGGGGCTCGGGCACACCCGCCTCCTTCGGCACCGGAGACGTGATCGAGGGCTTCAAGCAGGCGGTGGTCGGCCAGACGGTCGGCTCGCAGGTCCTCGTCGTGATCCCGCCCGCCCAGGGCTACGGAGACGCGGGCAACGCGGACGCGGGCATCAGCGGCACCGACACGCTCGTCTTCGTGATCGACATCCTCGCCGTCAGCTGACCCCGGCGCGGCCGGGCGCCCGTGCCAGGATGGGCGGATGCGCAGGGTCATCATCCTCGGCTCGACCGGGTCCATCGGCACGCAGGCCCTCGACGTCATCGGCGCGAACCGCGACCGCTTCGAGGTCGTCGGCCTCTCGGCGGGCACGAACCGCGCCGTCGTCGCCGAGCAGGCCGCCGCCTTCGGGGTCGAGCACACGGCCTTCGGCGAGATCGAGGCCGAGCAGCTGGTGCGGAGTGTGGAGGCGGACGTCGTCCTCAACGGGATCACCGGCTCCGTGGGCCTCGGCCCGACGCTCGCCGCACTCGAGGAGGGGCGGACGCTCGCCCTCGCCAACAAGGAGTCGCTGATCGTCGGCGGCGAGCTGGTCACCTCCCTCGCGGCGCCCGGGCAGATCGTCCCCGTCGACTCCGAGCACTCCGCGATCGCGCAGGCGCTGCTCGCGGGGGAGCACCGCGAGGTGCGCCGGCTCGTGCTCACGGCGTCCGGCGGACCGTTCCGGGGACGCGACCGCGCCTCCCTCCGCGACGTCACTCCCGCGCAGGCACTCGCGCACCCGACCTGGGACATGGGCCTCGTCGTGACGACGAACTCGTCGACCCTCGTCAACAAGGGGCTCGAGGTCATCGAGGCGCACCTGCTCTTCGACGTGCCCTACGACCGGATCGACGTGACGGTGCACCCGCAGTCGGTCATCCACTCGATGGTCGAGTTCGTCGACGGCTCCACGATCGCGCAGGCCTCGCCGCCCGACATGCGGCTGCCGATCTCGCTCGGTCTCGACTGGCCGCACCGGGTCGCGGGCGTCGGAGTCCCGCTCGACTGGACGCGCGCGCACACCTGGACCTTCGAGCCGCTCGACGAGGAGGCGTTCCCCTCGGTGCAGGTGGCGAAGCGCGTCGGCGTCGCGGGGGCGTCGTACCCGGCCGTGTTCAACGCGGCGAACGAGCAGGCGGTGCAGGCGTTCCACGCGGGGCGGATCGGCTACCTCGACATCCTCGACACGGTCGAGGCCGTGGTCGACGCGCACACGGTCGACGGAGCGCTGACCCGCGAGTCGCTGGCCGAGGCCGAGACGTGGGCGCGGCGCACGGCGGACGAGCGGATCGCCTCCGCCTGAGCGTTCCGGCGCACCACCTCGGCTGAGAGCGGTCGTCAGGCACGATCGTCGACCAGCCCCACTCTCAGCTGATGTCCTGCTCGCCACCGCGACTCATCGACGACGCCCAGGCGCAGCCCAGCGGGATGTCCACACCCCGGCCTACAGTGACCCAGTGGAATCCGTGCTTCTCTTCGTCCTCGGCGTCGTCATCATCGCCGTCGGCGTCGCGCTCTCGATCGCCCTGCACGAGGTGGGGCACCTGGTTCCCGCGAAGCTGTTCGGCGTCAAGGTGACGCAGTACATGATCGGATTCGGTCCGACCATCTTCTCGAGGCGTCGGGGAGAGACGGAGTACGGGATCAAGGCGATCCCGCTCGGCGGCTACATCGCCATGATCGGCATGTACCCGCCGAAGCACGAGGGCGATCCGCTCACGGAGTCGGCGGTCGGCATGTTCAAGGGCGTCGGCCAGCAGTCGGCCGACATCCGCGCGAGCAGCCGCCCGTCGATGATCGACGAGGCCCGGGCGGCGAGTGCCGAGACCATCGGCGAGGGCGAGGAGCACCGCGCATTCTACCGTCTGCCGGTCTGGAAGCGCGTCGTCATCATGTTCGGCGGCCCGTTCATGAACCTCGTGATCGCGACCGTGCTCTTCACCGTGCTGCTCTGCGGCATCGGAGTGGCGCAGAGCACCTCCACCATCGCCACCGTCTCCCAGTGCGTCGTCCCCGCCTCCTCGACGGGCGCCGAGACCTGCTCCGCCGACGACCCGCTGTCTCCCGGAGCGGCGGCGGGGATCCTGCCCGGCGACACCATCACCTCGATCGACGGCACGGCGGTGTCCTCGTGGGACGACCTCACGCCGATCATCCGCGAGTCGGCGAACACGCCGCTCGAGGTGGTCGTCGACCGCGACGGACAGGCCGTCACCCTCACCATCACGCCCGTCGAGAACGAGGTCGCCGTCACCGACGCGTCGGGCGCGGTCGTGACGGACGCCTCCGGAGCCGTCGAGACGCAGACCGTCGGCTTCATCGGCATCTCGCCGACGAGCGCGCTCGTCCAGCAGCCGATCACGGCCGTCCCCGAGACGGTGTGGACGAACATCACGAGCGTCGCCCACGTGATCCTCAACCTCCCGCAGCGCCTCTACGACGTGGCGCAGGCCGCCTTCGGCAACGAGGAGCGCGACGCGAACGGACCGATCAGCGTGGTCGGCGTCGGCCGGATCGCGGGCGAGATCGCCGCCTCCGACCAGCTGCCGATCGTCTCGAAGATCCAGACGATGGTCGGCGTGCTCGCCTCGCTCAACGTGGCACTGCTCGTCTTCAACCTCGTGCCGCTGCTCCCGATGGACGGCGGCCACATCGCCGGCGCCCTCTGGGAAGGCGTCCGACGCCGCACCGCGAAGCTCTTCGGCAAGCGCGACCCGGGGCCCTTCGACATCGCCCGCCTGCTGCCGCTGACGTACGTGGTCGTCATCGTCCTCGGAGGGATGAGCGCCCTGCTCATCTACGCGGACATCGTGAACCCGATCCGGCTGTTCTAGCTTGCAGGCCGGTCCCTGCCCGGCCTGCCGCGGTCGGCTTTCCGGGGTGGTTGCGCGGGTGGAGCGTCCTGCGTGCGGCTAGGGCGAATCGCTGGGACGCGATTCGGCCGTTCGCCTTGGAGGTGGGGGCCGGTCCCTGCCCGGCCTGCCGCGGTCGGCTTTACGGGGTGGTTGCGGGGGTGGAGCGTCCTGCGTGCGGCTAGGGTCCCTGCCCGGCCTGCCGCGGTCGGCTGTACGGGGTGGTTGCGTGGGTGGAGCGTCCTGCGTGCGGCTAGGGCGAATCGCTGGGACGCGATTCGGCCGTTCGCCTCGGGGGTGGGGGCCGGTCCCTGCCCGGCCTGCCGCGGTCGGCTGTACGGGGTGGGTGCGTGGGTGGAGCGTCCTGCGTGCGGCTGGGGCGAATCGCTGGGACGCGATTCGTCCGTTCGCCTCGGGGGTGGGGGCCGGTCCCTGCCCGGCCTGCCGCGGTCGGCTGTACGGGGTCGGTGCGTGGGTGGAGCGTCCTGCGTGCGGCTGGGGCGAATCGCTGGGACGCGATTCGTCCGTTCGCTTCGGGGGTGGTCGCCGGGTCCGGGGGTGGAGCCGAGGCCCATCGTCGGGATTCCGCCTGCTGATCGAGTAGCCCGCGGAGCGGGCGTATCGAGATCCACCTCCGCCGGAAGGGGAGGAGTGCAGAGTCTTCTGCTGGCGGTGGTGGTTCTCGATGCGCCCCTGCGGGCCTGCGCGACCCGCCGGCCGGCGGGCGCGGCGGGGCAGCCGCCGCCGCCGCTCCGCGCGACGGGCGGGGCGGGACAGCCTGACCGGTCGCTGAACGGGGAGGGGGTCCGAGAGGGGCGGAGGCGGAGCGCGCGTACGATGGAGCGCGTGCCAGCAGTGAATCTGGGTTTGCCCAAGGTCCCCGAGACCCTCGCCCCCCGCCGCAAGTCCCGTCAGATCAAGGTCGGCAAGGTCCTCGTGGGCGGCGACGCCCCCGTGAGCGTGCAGTCCATGTGCACGACGCCGACGACCAACATCAACGCGACCCTCCAGCAGATCGCCGAGCTCACGGCGTCCGGCTGCGACATCGTCCGCGTGGCGGTGCCGAGTCGCGACGATGCGGAGGCGCTGCCGATCATCGCGAAGAAGAGCCAGATCCCGGTGATCGCCGACATCCACTTCCAGCCGAACTACGTCTACGCGGCGATCGACGCCGGCTGCGCGGCGGTCCGGGTGAACCCCGGCAACATCCGCAAGTTCGACGACCAGGTCGGCAAGATCGCCGCCGCCGCGAAGGCCGCAGGCGTCTCGATCCGCATCGGCGTCAACGCGGGCTCGCTCGAGCCCAGCCTGATGCAGAAGTACGGCAAGGCGACCCCCGAGGCGCTCGTCGAGAGTGCCGTCTGGGAAGCGAGCCTCTTCGAGGAGCACGACTTCCACGACTTCAAGATCTCGGTCAAGCACAACGACCCGGTCATCATGGTGAAGGCCTACCGCCAGCTCGCCGAGCGCGGCGACTGGCCGCTGCACCTCGGCGTGACGGAGGCGGGGCCCGAGTTCCAGGGCACCATCAAGTCGGCGACCGCGTTCGGCATCCTCCTCGGGGAGGGCATCGGCGACACGATCCGCGTCTCGCTGTCGGCTCCGCCCGCGCAGGAGGTCAAGGTCGGCCTGCAGATCCTCCAGTCGCTGAACCTCCGCGAGCGCAAGCTCGAGATCGTCTCCTGCCCGAGCTGCGGCCGCGCGCAGGTCGACGTGTACACGCTCGCCAACGACGTCACCGCGGGTCTCGAGGGCATGACCGTGCCCCTGCGCGTGGCCGTCATGGGCTGCGTCGTCAACGGACCGGGCGAGGCCCGCGAGGCCGACCTGGGCGTCGCCTCCGGAAACGGCAAGGGCCAGATCTTCGTCAAGGGCGAGGTCATCAAGACCGTCCCCGAGGCCGAGATCGTGAAGACGCTGATCGAGGAGGCCAACCGCCTGGCCGCCGAGATGCCCGCCGACGACACCTCCACCGGATCGCCGGTCGTCACCGTCGCCAAGTGACGCGGGGCGGGAGCGGGTCTCCCGGGGACTCCGGATAGGATCGTCCCTCGTGGTTACCCGTCTCTCGCACCTGTTCGTCCGCACCCTCCGAGAGGATCCGGCCGACGCCGAGGTCGCGAGCCACCGCCTCCTGGTCCGCGCCGGCTACATCCGGCGCCAGGCCCCCGGTGTCTTCGCCTGGCTGCCCCTGGGTCTGCGCGTCAAGCGCCGCGTCGAGCGGATCATCCGCGACGAGATGGAGGCGATCGGTGCGCAGGAGGTCCACTTCCCGGCGCTGCTGCCCCGCGAGCCCTACGAGCTCTCCGGCCGCTGGACCGAGTACGGCGACGGCGTCTTCCGCCTGAAGGACCGCAAGGACGCGGACTACATGCTGGCGCCCACGCACGAGGAGTTCTTCACCCTGCTCGTGAAGGACCTGTACTCCTCGTACAAGGATCTGCCGCTCTCGATCTACCAGATCCAGGACAAGTACCGCGACGAGGCCCGCCCCCGGGCCGGACTCCTGCGCGGTCGCGAGTTCACCATGAAGGACGCCTACTCCTTCGACTACACCGACGCCGGCCTCGACGCGAGCTACCAGCTCCAGCGCGACGCCTACGAGCGGATCTTCCACCGCCTCGGCCTCGAGTACGTGATCGTGCAGGCCGACGCCGGCGCGATGGGCGGCTCGCGCAGCGAGGAGTTCCTGCACCCGACCGCGGTCGGCGAGGACACCTTCGTGCGCTCGGCCGGGGGCTACGCGGCCAACGTCGAGGCCTATCGGACCCCGGTGCCCGACGCGCTGCCGATGGAGGGGCTCGCCGCCGCGCGCGTCTTCGACTCGCCCGACACCCCGACCATCCAGACGCTCGTCGACCTCTCGAACGCGCAGCAGCCCCGCGACGACGGCCGGGCCTGGACCGCCGCCGACACGCTCAAGAACGTCGTCCTCGCGCTCACCGCTCTCGACGGCACGCGCGAGCTCGTGGTCATCGGGCTGCCCGGGGACCGCGACGTCGACCTCAAGCGCGCCGAGGTCGCCTTCGCGCCCGCCGAGATCGAAGCGGCCACGGAGGCCGACTTCGCCAAGCACCCCGGACTCGTCAAGGGCTACATCGGCCCCTGGTCGCCCGACGGCGCCGTCCTCGGCGAGGAGTCGGCGACCGGCATCCGCTTCCTGCTCGACCCCCGCGTCGTCGACGGCACCGCCTGGATCACCGGCGCGAACGTCGCCGGGCAGCACGTGCTCGACCTCGTCGCCGGCCGCGACTTCTCGGCCGACGGCGTCGTCGAGGTCGCCGAGGTCCGCGCCGGAGACCCCGCGCCCGACGGCTCCGGCCCGATCGAGACCGCGCGCGGCATGGAGATCGGCCACGTCTTCCAGCTCGGCCGCAAGTACGCCGACGTGCTCGGCCTGAAGGTGCTGGACGAGAACGGCAAGCTCGTCACCGTCACGATGGGCTCGTACGGCATCGGGGTGACCCGGATCCTCGCGATCATCGCCGAGAGCAACCACGACGACCGCGGCCTGATCTGGCCCGCGAACGTCGCGCCGTTCGACGTGCACGTGATCGCGACGGGCAAGGACCCGTCGGCGCTGGCACTCGCCGAGTCGGTGGGCGCCTCCCTCGAGGCCGCGGGCCGCGACGTGCTCCTCGACGACCGCCCGAAGGTGTCGCCCGGAGTGAAGTTCGGCGACGCCGAGCTGATCGGAGTGCCCGTCATCGTCATCGCCGGCCGCGGGGCTCCCGACGGCATCGTGGAGCTGTGGGACCGCCGCACGGGGGAGCGCGAGCAGCTCCCGGCGGCCGAGGCCCTGGCCCGTCTCGGAGTCTGAGAGCCGAGCCGCCACCCGCCCGCTCGGGTAGGATCAATGGTTCCGACGCGCGGATGCGGCGGCCTCCCGGGCCGCCGACCCGCCGGACGTCGGACCGGACTTCGACGAGGTCGCGCATCCGCGACGCCAAGTGAATAGAGAGAAAGGCCCGCCCGTGGACATCGACCTGAGCGTTCTGCGCCTCCTGGAGCGCGAGCGCGAGATCCCCTTCGAGGAACTCGTGCAGATCATCGAGCAGGCGATCCTCACCGCCTACCTCAAGCACATCGGACAGGCCGACGACGCCGACAAGGCGACCGCCGTCGACGCTCGCGTGCACCTGGACCGCAAGACCGGCCACGTCTCGGTGTTCGTGCCGGAGCTCGACGAGGAGGGCGCCGTCGTGGGCGAGTCCGAGGACTCCCCGCGCGACTTCGGCCGCATCGCCGCCTTCGCGGCCAAGCAGGTCATCAACCAGCGGCTGCGGGACATCGGCGACGAGAAGGTCCTCGGCGAGTTCAAGGGACGCGAGGGCGACATCGTCGCAGGAGTGATCCAGCAGGGCCCGAACCCCAAGATGATCCACGTCGACCTCGGCTCGATCGAGGCGATCCTCGCCCCCGAGGAGCAGGTGCCGGGTGAGGACTACAGCCACGGACGCCGCATCCGCGTCTACGTGACGAGCGTCGGACGCGGCCCGAAGGGTCCCTCGGTGCAGGTGTCGCGGACGCACCCCTCGCTGGTGCGCAAGCTGTTCGCACTCGAGGTGCCGGAGATCGCCTCCGGAGTCGTGGAGATCGTGTCGCTCGCCCGCGAGGCGGGCCACCGCACCAAGATCGCCGTGCGCGCCACCGAGCCCGGCGTGAACGCCAAGGGCGCCTGCATCGGCGAGCTCGGCCAGCGCGTGCGTGCTGTCACGGCCGAGCTGAACAACGAGAAGATCGACATCGTCGACTACTCCTCCGACCTCCCGACCTTCGTCGCGAGCGCGCTGTCGCCCGCCAAGGTGACCAGCGCCTTCGTGATCGACCAGAGCCTCAAGGCCGTCCGCGCCCTCGTGCCGGACTACCAGCTCTCGCTCGCGATCGGCAAGGAGGGCCAGAACGCCCGCCTCGCCGCCAAGCTCACCGGCGCGAAGATCGACATCCAGCCCGATTCGGTGATGGACGGGGAGTGATCTCCGAGCGTCGGCCACGCAGGGAGGCGCTCCCGGGAACGAGGGAGTAGGGTGGAACCCGTCAGAACGTGCGTCGGCTGCCGTCTGCGCGCCCCCCGATCCTCTCTTCTGAGGATCGTCTCCCACTCCGATGTCCTCGCGGTAGATCCGCGGGCCGTCGCTGCGGGCAGGGGAGCGTGGCTCCATCCGACGAAGGACTGCTACGAACGCGCGGTCAAGCGCCGGGCGTTCAGCAGGGCGTTCCGGACACGCGAGAGCGTGGACGCGAGCGACCTCGAGCAGTACCTCACCCGCGATCCGACCGGCTCGGCTCCTCATCCGGAGGACCCGACGCAGCGCACGATCACACCATAGAGAACAGGCAGAACGGCCCGTGAACTGATCATGAGCGAAGACTGATGAGCGGCTCGAAATGAGACCCGTCCGTTCGTGACGCCTGCCCCCGTCTTGGGTGCAGGCCCAAGACAGGAGAGAAGTGGCAAAACCACGCGTACACGAGATCGCATCGGAACTCGGTGTCGATAGCAAGGTCGCACTTGCGAAGCTGAAGGAACTGGGCGAGTTCGTCAAGGGACCGTCCTCGAGCATCGAGCCCCCCGTGGCCCGCAAGCTCCGCCAGGCCCTCCAGGGCCAGGCCGGTGCGAGCACGGGAGGAGCGTCGACTCCGTCGGCGCCCACCACCACCGCACGCCCCGGGGCCCCGCGCCCCTCGGGTGCACGCCCCTCCGCGCCGACCCCCGGCCCGGCCAAGCCGCCCGCTCCCGCGCCGGCTCCGCCGATGTCGGTCGCCGAGCGCCAGGTCGCGGCCCAGGCCGCGCAGGAGGCCGCTGCCGCCCAGCGTGCGCAGGAGGCCGCCAACGCGCCCGCCGAGGCTCCGGCTCCGGCGGCACCCGCCGCCCCCGCGGCCCCGGCCAGCGCCGAGACCGCCTCCGCCCCCGCGGTGGAGAAGCCCGCGGGCGGACCGACCCCCGGTGGCCCGAAGCCGGCGACCCCTCGCCCGGCTCCCGCCGCCAACACCCCCCGCTCCGGCGGCGCGGGCGGATCCACCCGCCCCGGCGGTGCACCGCGACCGGGCAACAACCCGTTCGCCAGCAACCAGGGCATGGGCCAGCGTCCCGCAGCCCCCCGCCCCGGCAACAACCCCTTCGCCAGCTCGCAGGGGATGGGCTCGCGCCCGACCCCGAGCAGCATCCCCCGTCCCGCGGCCCCCCGCCCCGGCGCACCGCGCCCCGGTGGACCGGGCATGGGTCAGCGCCCCGCCGGCTTCGGCCAGCGTCCCGGCGGACCCGGCGGCGGAGCCGGTCGTCCCGGCGGTGCCGGTCGTCCGGCCGGCGGCGGCTTCCAGCGTCCCGGCGGCGCCCCCGGAGCAGGCGGCGGATTCGCCCCTCGTCCCGGTGGCGGCGGCGGTCGCGGTCGCGGCCCCGGCGGTGGCACCGCGGGTGCGTTCGGTCGCGGAGGCGGCAAGAGCAAGGCCCGCAAGTCGAAGCGCACGAAGCGTCAGGAGTTCGAGCTCAGGGAGGCCCCGTCGCTCGGCGGCGTCAGCGTCCCCCGGGGCGACGGCAAGACGATCATCCGCCTGCGCCGCGGCGCGTCCATCTCGGACTTCGCCGACAAGATCGAGGCCATGACCGGCGTGCCGGTGCCCCCCGGCAACCTGGTCACCGTGCTCTTCGCCCTCGGCGAGATGGCCACGGCGACCGAGTCGCTCGACGAGGCGACCTTCGAGGTGCTCGGCTCCGAGCTCGGCTTCAAGATCCAGGTCGTCTCGCCCGAGGACGAGGACAAGGAGCTCCTCGAGGGCTTCGGTCTCGACCTCGAGCAGGAGCTCGACGACGAGACGGACGAGGACCTCGAGATCCGTCCCCCCGTCGTCACCGTCATGGGTCACGTCGACCACGGAAAGACGCGCCTGCTCGACGCGATCCGCAACGCCAACGTCGTCGCCGGCGAGGCGGGCGGCATCACGCAGCACATCGGTGCGTACCAGGTCGTCGCGGAGCACGAGGGCATCGAGCGCCCGATCACCTTCATCGACACCCCGGGTCACGAGGCGTTCACCGCCATGCGAGCCCGCGGTGCCCAGGTCACGGACATCGCGATCCTCGTGGTCGCGGCGGACGACGGCATCATGCCGCAGACCATCGAGGCGCTGAACCACGCCCAGGCGGCCAACGTGCCGATCGTGGTCGCGGTCAACAAGGTGGACAAGCCCGACGCCAACCCGGCCAAGGTGCGCCAGCAGCTCACCGAGTTCGGCCTGGTCGCCGAGGAGTACGGCGGAGACGTCATGTTCGTCGACGTGTCGGCCCGGGCCAACACGGGCATCCAGGACCTCCTGGACGCCGTGCTGCTCACCGCCGACGCCGGTCTCGACCTGCGCGCCAACCCCAACAAGGAGGCACGCGGAGTCGCGATCGAGGCGAAGCTCGACAAGGGACGCGGCGCGGTCGCGACCGTGCTCATCCAGTCGGGAACGCTGCGCGTCGGCGATGCGATCGTCGCGGGAACGGCCTACGGCCGCGTCCGTGCGATGGCGGACGAGAACGGCGTCGCCGTGCTCGAGGCCGTGCCGTCGCGACCGGTGCAGGTGCAGGGACTCTCGTCCGTGCCCCGCGCCGGCGACACCTTCCTCGTCACCGAGGAGGACCGCACGGCTCGCCAGATCGCCGAGAAGCGCGAAGCCGCTCAGCGCAACGCCCTGCTGGCCAAGGCCCGCAAGCGCATCTCGCTCGAGGACTTCACCCGTGCTCTCGAGGAGGGCAAGGTCGAGTCGCTCAACCTCATCATCAAGGGCGACGTGTCCGGTGCCGTCGAGGCGCTGGAGGAGTCGCTCGTCAAGATCGAGGTCGACGACTCGGTGCAGCTGCGCATCATCCACCGCGGTGTCGGTGCGATCACGGAGTCGGACGTCAACCTCGCGACGATCGACAACGCGATCATCGTGGGCTTCAACGTCCGCCCCGACCCCAAGGCCCGCGAGCGCGCTGCTCGAGAGGGAGTGGACATCCGCTTCTACTCGGTCATCTACAACGCGATCGAAGAGGTCGAGAACTCGCTCACGGGCATGCTCAAGCCCGAGTTCGAAGAGGTCCAGTCGGGTGTCGCCGAGATCCGCGAGGTGTTCCGCTCCTCCAAGTTCGGCAACATCGCGGGTGTCATCGTCCGCTCCGGCACGATCACCCGCAACTCGAAGGCGCGCGTCATCCGCGATGGCGTCGTCGTCGGCGACAACCTCGCCATCGAGTCGCTGCGTCGCTTCAAGGACGACGTCACGGAGGTCCGTACGGACTACGAGGCCGGTATCGGTCTCGGCAAGTACAACGACATCCAGATCGGCGATGAGATCGAGACGATCGAGATGAAGGAGAAGCCGCGAGGCTGATCCCGACTCCCCAGAAGGCCCGGGTCCGCCCGGGCCTTCTGGCTTCCCCGAGGTGTTCGCCGGAGTGCTGAGCGACGCGCTGAGGGGATCGGGAGGGTGCTGTCGTCCTCGCGCGCCATCCCGCGCCCTTCGGGCGCCCGCCAGACCCGAGCCAGGCGCGCGAGGACGACAGCACCCTCCCTCCGCTTCCGTTCCGAAGAGACCAGCGCTTCCGATGGGAGGGGCGGGAGCCGTGACGAGGCACCCCGCCCGTTCCGGTCGGGAACCGAACGACCCGGGGACCCGGAACGGTCATGATGAGAGGACGAGCCGAGAGGCCCGTCGAGAGAGAAGTGAGGACCAGCCATGGCAGATCCGGCACGGGCGAGGAAGCTCGCCGAACGGATTCAGGTGATCGTCGCCAAGCGGCTCGAGCGCGGACTCCGCGACCCGCGGCTCGGCTTCGTCACCATCACCGATGTGCAGGTGACCGGCGACCTGCAGCACGCCTCCGTGTTCTACACGGTGTACGGCACCGACGAGGAGCGCACCGATTCGGCCGCGGCTCTGAAGGCGGCGACCGGCATGCTGCGCACCGAGGTGGGCAAGAACATCACGTCGCGTCTGACGCCGTCGCTCGAGTTCATCCTCGACGCCGTTCCCGAGAACGCGAAGCACATCGAGGACCTCCTCGCTGCGGCGCGCAATCAGGACTCGCAGGTGCAGACGCTGGCCGCGAAGGCGGACTACGCCGGCGACGCCGATCCGTACGTGAAGCCCCGTGAGGACGACGACGAGGACTAGGCGCTGAGCGCGAAGACCGCGGAGCCCGTGGCGACATCGACCGAGACCAGGTCGACGTCGACACGGGCTCCCGGCGTGAGCGGGGCCTGCACGTCGACGGTGATCTCGGGGTCGAGGAGCTGCACGGAGGAGCGCTTCCTCGAGGTCTGGACGACGATCCCCTCGAAGCTCGAACCCTCCCGGCCACGGAGGATCGCGGCCTCGACGACGGCGGTCGCGCCTCGGGTCGCTGCTCCCGCACGGCGGTCGCTCGCGGCCATCAGGGGCGGGACCTCGGGCAGGGCCGTGCGCAGCCAGGAGGGGATCTCGGCACCGGAGGAGATCGCGAGGCAGACGGCGAGCCCGAACCTGTCGACCAGACGGCGCAGCGGCGCCGTCACGTGGGCGTAGGGGGCGGCGAGCGCGGCCTGGTCGGGCTGCTCGGGAGCGGTGCCGTCGAACGCGGTGTAGCCCGCGCCGCGGAAGAGCGTCGCGGCCGCGTACATGATCGCGAGCTGTCGCGGGTCGGCGGTGTCGAGACGGCGCAGGTACGCGCCGTAGGGCTCGTCCGCCGCCCACGGGGTGCCGAGCGCCTCGGCGCGGCCGCGGAAGGCGGCGAGGGTCGAGGCGTCGGCGGCGGGCATGGTGCGGAGGATCCCGACGCGGGCGTCGAGCATGAGCGAGGCGGCGGCCATGCCGGTGAGGAGCGACACCTGCGCGTTCCAGCCCTCGACGGCCAGGGGAGCGCGGCGCTCGATGCGGTAGCCGGCGTCGACGGCGACGATCTCCTCCTCGGGGAGGGTGAGGCTCGCTCCGCCGCGCTCGGCCTCGCGCTCGAGGCGCTCGCGGCCGAACCAGGGCAGCAGCGCGATCGACGGATGCGTCGTGCCGGCGTCGACGTCCCGCTGGACGGACTCGTAGTCGAGGCGGGCCGTGCTGCGCACGAGCGCACGCTCGAGCCGGACGGAGCCGGGCTCGGCACGCTCGTCGAGTGCGAGCGTCCACACGAGAGCGCGGCGCGCCTGCCCGGGGAGCAGTGACGCGGCGCCCTCGGACAGGACGGCGGGGTGCAGAGGGATGCGGCCGTCGGGGAGGTAGTACGTCTGACCGCGGCGGCGGGTCTCGGCGTCGAGGGCGCCTCCGGGGCGGACCACCGCGGGGACGTCGGCGATCGCGTAGCGGAGGACGACGCCCTCGGCGGTGCGCTCGAGGTGCACGGCCTGGTCGAGGTCGAGGGAGCCGGGCGGGTCGATGGTCACGAACGGGACCGCGGTGAGGTCGAGGCGGCCGGTGTCGTCGGCGAGACGGCTCGCCTCCTCCGCCTCGGCGAGGGCGGCCGGAGGGAACTCCGCCGGCAGCTCGCTCCGCAGCGCGGCGAGAGCGGCGGCGACGTCGTCGTCGGGGCGGGGGAGTCGGAGGCGGCGATCGGTCACGGCGTCACGCTACCCGGCGCCTCCGACACGGCGGTCAGGAGTGGGGCAGCAGATAGCCCTCGACGGGGTCGCCGACCGCGAGTCCGTCGGCGAGCAGGCCGGCGAGGGCTCGGGCGCGCTGCTCGGGGTCGGGCCAGACCGAGTCGATCTCGGCGGCCGTGACGGGGCCGTGCGCCGCCCGCAGCTCGGCGAGGATGAGGCCCCTGACCTGGCGGTCGGAGCCCTCGAAGGCCTTCTGCCGGGCCCGCACCGGGCCGTCGTAGGCGGGGTACCCGGCCGCCCGCCAGCGGCAGGCGTCGCGGATCGGGCAGGAGTCGCAGCGCGGGGCGCGCGCCGTGCAGACGATCGCACCGAGCTCCATCATCCCGGCGTTGAAGGCCGCGGCCTCCTCGAGGCCCGCCGGGAGCAGGGCGTCCATCGCCGCGAGATCCGGCTTGGCGCGAGGCGGGCCCGCCTCGGCGACTCCGTCGACCGCGCGGGCGATCACGCGGCGCACGTTCGTGTCGACGACGGGGTGGCGGCGGCCGTAGGCGAAGACGGCGATCGCGCGCGCGGTGTAGTCGCCGATCCCGGGCAGCGCGAGGAGCGTGTCGACGTCGTCGGGGACGACGTCGCCGTGCTGCTCGGCGATCGCGGTGGCGCAGGCGTGCAGTCGGAGCGCCCGCCGCGGATAGCCGAGCGACTGCCAGGCCCGGACGGCTTCGCCGGGCGGGACAGCGGCGAGGGCGGCGGGAGTCGGCCAGCGCGCGAGCCACTCCTCGAGCCGCGGGATCACGCGGACCACAGGGGTCTGCTGGAGCATGAACTCGCTGACGAGGGTGCCCCAGGCAGGGAACCCCTCGCGACGCCAGGGGAGGTCGCGAGCGCTGGAGCGGAACCAGTCGATGATCGCGGGTGCGAATCCTGTGGGCATCGGCTCACCCTAAGGGGTGCCGCGTATCGTGAGGGCATGACCAAGTGGGCGCCCCAGAAGGCCGATGTGCTCGACGCTCTGGCGGCGGAGGTGCTGCACAACTACGGGCGCGGCCGCGTCGCCGTCGGCATCGACGGGGACGACCCCGAGGTGAGCGCCGCCTTCGCCCTCGAGCTCGCGGAGGCGATCCGTCGCGCCGGGCACGACGCGATGGTCGCGCACCTCGCCGACTTCCAGCGACCGCGGGTCGACCGGGAGGACGCGGAGATCCCGGAGGCGCAGCGCGCCTACCTGGGGCGCTACGACTACGAGCTGCTGCGGCGCGTGCTGATCGGACCTTTCAAGATGGGCGGCAGCACCGGGTTCGTCCTGGCGGGCTTCGACGCCGTCCGCGACGAGCCCCGTCAGCCCAAGTGGCGGACGGCGGGCAGGGATGCGGTCCTCCTGGTCGACGGCGAGTTCGCACTGCGGCCCGAGATCCGAGGGGCGTGGAATCTGAGCATCCGTCTCGACACGCAGGAGCCGCCGGTCGACGAGGCTTACCGCACCACCGTGGATCCTCGCCGCCTGGCGCCCGTGCTCGTCGACATCCGCGACCCCGAGCACCCCCGGCGCGTGTTCGCCGACTCGTGCTGACCCGCTAGAGCGCGGCGGCCCGTCGCACGACCTCGGCGGGCGGGAGGAACGCTCCTGCGCGCTCGACCTCGTGCACCAGATCGACGAGCAGCTGGTTGACGGGCGCCTCCCGGCCCAGCCGGTGCGCCGTCCGCACGACGGCACCGGCGAGGTGGTCGATCTCGCTGGGGACGCCGCGGCGCACGCTCTGCAGGGTCGATCCCGGATTCGGCACGTCGCCCATCCGGGTCGCCATGCGGCGCGGCAGCAGCTCGACGACGGGGAGCGGAGCGGCTGCGAGTGTGCGCACGCGCGCGTCGGTGAGGCCCTGCAGGGCGCCGAAGCGCACGCCGGACGCGATCCCGATGCGCGCCGCCTCCTTCATCGCCCGCGCGAGCAGCCGGCGGAGCCCGGCGTCGGCGACCGTCTCCTGCACCGACAGGCCGGTGATCGCCGGCAGTGCGTTGACCTCGTTGATGAGCAGCTTCGTCCACTGCGCGCCGACGAAGTCGTCGGTCGTCTCGATCGGGATCGCCTCGCCGAGGATCGCCGCGGCTCGGCGGACGTCGTCGTCGGCCGGGCGGCCCGGCACTCCGAGCGTCGTGGTCGCGGCGGCGGTGACGCTCACCCGCCCGGGCTCGAGGTGGCTCGCGGCGAAGAGCGCGAGCGCGCCGACGAGTCGGGCGTCGCGGACCTGCCGGGCCGCGGCCTGCAGCCCGTCGAGCCCGTTCTGCACGACGACGAGCAGCGTGCCGTCCACGGTGCGCCGGTTCGCCCGGAGCGCGTCCTCGGCGTCCTGGGCCTTGGTGGCGAGCACGGCGAGGTCGGGGACGAGATCGAGAGTCTCGCCGCTGCGCACCCAGGCGGTGTGCTCGCCCCAGGCGCCGTCGAGGCGGAGGCCGGAGCGGCGGATCGCCGTCAGATGCGCCCCTCGTGCCGTCACCTCGACGTCGTGCCCCGCGCGATCCAGGAGTGCGGCGACGGTGCCGCCCACGGCGCCCGCTCCGAGTACTGCGATCCTCATCCGGACAGCCTAGGACGGGCCCGCCGCGAGGCCGCGCGCGGGGTGGGTCTCGCTCCGGGGCCGACTCCCGAACGGCGCGTGTATCCTCGCACCCGTGCTCGAGACCCCCGGTGACCCGATCGCGACGGCTCCGAACGGGATCCTCCTGCTCGACAAGCCGGGCGGCATCACCAGTCACGACCTCGTCTCGCGCACCCGCCGCCGCGCCGGCACGCGGAAGGTCGGGCACGCGGGCACCCTCGATCCGATGGCGACCGGGCTCATGATCCTCGGGCTCGGCCCCTCGACCAGGCTGCTCACCTACCTCGTCGGGCTCGACAAGCAGTACGAGGCGACGATCCGCCTCGGTGCATCGACCAGCACCGACGACCGCGAGGGCGAGACGCTCGCGACCGCGGACCCGGGCCGCGTCGAGGCGATCACGGCGGAGGCGGTGGACGCGGTCGTCGCGACCCTCACCGGTGCCATCGAGCAGGTGCCCAGCTCGGTCAGCGCCATCAAGGTCGACGGCCGCCGCGCCTACGCCCGCGCCCGCGACGGCGAGGAGGTCGTCCTCCCCGCGCGCCCCGTCACGGTCGGCGCCTTCGACGTGCTCGCGCGCCGCGAGGCCGAGGGCTTCCTCGACCTCGACGTGCGCATCGACTGCTCGTCCGGCACCTACATCCGCGCCCTCGCCCGCGACCTCGGAGCCGCGCTGGAGGTCGGCGGGCACCTGACGGCGCTGCGCCGCACGCGCGTGGGTCCGTTCGCGATCGACGCCGCGGGCGACATCGACGAGCTCGACGTCCCCTCCGCTCTGCTCACGCCGACGACGGTCGCGGGCGAGCTGTTCCCCCTCCTGCACCTCGACGCGCAGGCGGCCGTCCGCCTGGCGAACGGCAAGCGCATCGCGTCCCCGGAGGAGGCGCTCGGCGAGACGGGACTGCTCGCCGCGGTCGACCCCTCCGGCCGCCTGATCGGCCTGGCGGAGCGGCGGGGGCAGCTGCTCAAGAGCGTCGTCAACTTCCCCACCGAGCAGACCCGGGCGGTCGCCCCGTGATCGACTGGTTCACGACGCTCCAGGTCGGCGTCGCCGTCGTCGCCGGGCTGCTCTGCCTCGTGCTCGGGCTCGTCGGCCGGCGCCCCTCCGACGTCTCCGTGGGGGCGACCGCGATCGTCGAGCTGCTGCTCATCGTCCAGCTCGCCGTGGCGATCGTGTCGCCGCAGGTCGGCAACAGCCCGAGCGGCAGCCTCCCCGAGTACTACGTCTACCTGATCTCGGCGCTGATCCTGCCGCTCGCGGCGGGCTTCTGGGCTCTGATCGAGCGCAGCCGGTGGAGCACGGTCATCCTGGGCGTGGTGTGCCTCTCGGTCGCGGTGATGGTCTACCGGATGCACCAGATCTGGTTCTTCCAGGTCGCGTGAGCACCCCGCAGCCAGCGCCTACCATTGACCCTGCGATGTCGAATCAAGCCAGCGATGCGCCCGGACGGGCGACCACTCCCCGAGACCCCCGCACCCGGACCGCCCGCTCGACGCGGGCGAGGGGGATCGGCAGTCTCCTCGTCGTGGTCTACGCGATCCTCGCGCTCGCCGCGACCGGCCGCTCCGTCTTCCAGATCATCGACCGCTTCGACGAGGCGCCGCTCGCCTTCTCGCTCTCGGCGCTCTCGGCCGTCGTCTACATCGTCGCGACCGTCGCGCTCGTCGCCCCCGGCCGCTTCTGGCAGCGGGTCGCGTGGGCGACCATCACCTTCGAGCTGATCGGAGTGGTCGTCGTCGGCGCGATCAGCGTGCTGGCTCCGCAGCTGCTGGGCCTGTCGAGCGTCGACCCGTTCGGCCGTCAGGCCACGGTGTGGTCGGCCTTCGGCGCCGGCTACCTCCTCATCCCGCTCGTCCTGCCCGTCCTCGGGCTGTGGTGGCTCCGGGTGCAGGGCCGCCGGGGCGCGGCGTGATGCGCGTCGAGACGACTCCGCAGGACCTCGCCGGGATCGGCCCGTCCGCCGTCACCATCGGCAAGTTCGACGGCGTGCACTCCGGCCACCGGGCGGTCATCGGCACGCTGCACGAGCGGGCGCGCGAGCAGGGCCTGGCCGCCGTGGTGGTCACCTTCGACCGCAACCCGCTCAGCGTGATCGCGCCCGAGAAGTGCCCGACGGCGCTCGTCGGCAACGAGCAGAAGCTCGAGCTGCTGGCCGGCACCGGTGTCGACGCGACGCTGTTGCTGACCTTCGACGAGGAGTTCCGCTCGCTGACTCCGGAGGAGTTCGTGCAGCAGGTGCTGGTCGACGCCCTGGAGGCGCGCACCGTGCTCGTCGGCTCCGACTTCCGCTTCGGCGCGCGCGGGGCGGGCGACGTCGACCGCCTCCGCGAGCTCGGCGAGCTGCACGGCTTCACCGTCGAGCTGATCGACGACGTGCGACCCGAGCACGGCCGACGGGTCTCGTCGACGTGGATCCGCGAGCTGCTCGCCGACGGCGACATCGAGCACGCGACGAGCCTGCTGGGCCACGAGCCCGTGGTGCGCGGACTCGTCGTGCACGGCGCCAAGCGCGGTCGCGAGCTCGGCTTCCCGACCGCGAACCTGTCTCCGCAGTCGCAGGGGCTCATCCCCGCCGACGGCGTCTACGCGGGCAGGCTGACCGCCGAGGGCCGCACCTACCCGGCCGCGATCTCGGTGGGCAGCAACCCGACCTTCGTCGGCGTGCCCCCGAAGCAGGTCGAGGCGTTCGTGCTCGACCAGACGCTCGACCTCTACGACCTGGTCGTCGACGTGGCGTTCGTCTCGCGGATCCGCGGGCAGGTCGCCTACGAGGGCGTCGAACCGCTCATCCGCCAGATGAACGACGACGTGAGCCGCGTGCGCACCGTCCTCGGCATCGCCTGACCCCGGCCCGCATAGCAGCGGTCGCCGCCCCGCACCAGGCCGCGAGGCCGTCGGAGGTGCGGCGTAGCGTGGCAGGCATGAGCGAATCCTCCCCGGCCCCGTCGCGCCCTCTCGCGCTCGTCACCGGTGCCACCGGCTACATCGGCGGGCGCCTCACCCCGCGCCTGCTCGAGGCGGGGTTCCGCGTGCGCGTGCTCGTGCGCGACCCCCGCCGGCTCGCCGAGGTCCCGTGGGCCGAGCAGGTCGAGGTCGCCCGGGGCGATCTCGCCGATCCGGAGTCGCTGACCGCGGCGTTCGAGGGCGTCGACGTCCTCTACTACCTGGTGCACTCGATGGGGTCGGGCAACGACCACGCGCACTTCGAGGAGATCGAGAGCCGGGCCGCGACGAACGTCGCCGAGGCCGCGCTCGCGGCGGGCATCGAGCGCATCGTGTACCTGGGCGGCCTGCACCCCGACGGCGAGGAGCTCTCGAAGCACCTGCGCTCCCGCGCGGAGGTGGGGCGGATCCTGATGGAGTCGGGCGTCCCGACCATCGCGCTGCAGGCGGGCGTCATCATCGGCTCGGGCTCGACGTCGTTCGAGATGGTGCGCCACCTGACCGACATCCTCCCGTACATGCCCGCGCCGCAGTGGGTCCGCAACTTCATCCAGCCGATCGCCGTCCGCGACGTGATGCACTACCTCATCGGCGCCGCCTCGCTCGAGGACCGCACGCTGAACCGCACCTTCGACATCGGCGGCCCCGACGTGCTCCGCTACGGGCAGATGATGAACGGCTACGCGGTCGAGGCGGGTCTGCCGCAGAGGCCGATCGCCTCCCTCCCGGTCTTCACGCCCTGGCTGGCCTCGCAGTGGGTCAACCTGGTCACCCCGATCCCGCGCTCGCTCGCGGTGCCGATCATCGCCTCGCTGCAGTACGACTGCATCGTGCGCGAGCAGGACATCCGCGAGCTGATCCCCGACCCCGAGGGCGGGCTCACGGGCTACCGCCGCTCGGTGCGGCTCGCGCTCGGCAAGATGCAGTCGGGCGAGATCGAGACGAGCTGGCAGAACTCCGAGGTCGTCGGGGCGCCGAGCGATCCGCTGCCGAGCGACCCCGAGTGGGCCGGCCACACGGTGTACGTCGACCGCAAGGTCCGCCGGACGGACGCCGACGCGGCGAAGCTGTGGCGGGTCATCGAGGGCATCGGCGGCACCAACGGCTGGTACTCGTTCCCCCTCGCCTGGGCGATCAGGGGCTGGATGGACAAGCTCGTCGGGGGAGTGGGCCTGCAGCGCGGGCGCCGCGACTCCGAGCGGCTGCACGCGGGCGACGCGCTCGACTTCTGGCGGGTCGAGGCCATCGAGCGGCCGACGCTCCTGCGCCTGCGTGCCGAGATGAAGGTGCCCGGAGGCGCGTGGCTCGAGATGCGCGCGGAGCCCGCCGACGGGGGCGGGTCGATCTACACCCAGCGAGCCGTCTTCTTCCCGCAGGGGCTCGCGGGACGGCTGTACTGGTTCGCGGTCCTGCCCTTCCACGGCGTCATCTTCAACGGCATGGCGAACCGCATCACGGCCACCGCGGCGGGCCTCGAGGACACCGGCGACGAGCGCTCGCCTGGCGGTCTCACGGTCCAGCGGTGACAATGGGAGGGTCCGCGGACGGCGACGCCGGCCCGGACGCTACCGAGAGGAGCACGATGAGCGAACGGTCGGACACGGACGCGGGGCGCGATCTCCAGCTGGGGAAGGTCCTCTTCATCGGGGACAGCATCATCCAGGGCGGTGCCTGGGCCGAGTGGCTCACGGCGTCGACCGTCGTCGACGAGGGCGTCGGAGGAGCGACCACGGCCGATGTCGTCGCCCGGCTGCCCGAGCTGATCGAGCAGGCACCCGACACCGTCGTGGTGCTCGTGGGCACCAACGACCTCGCCTGGCACCGCACGACCGAGCACGTCGTGCGGAACATCGAGACGATCGTGGCGACCTTCCGCCGCGACCTGCCCGACATCCGGATCCTGGTGATCTCGGTGCTGCCGCGCGGGCACGAGTTCGCCCCGCAGATCCGCGAGATCAACCGGCACCTCTGGCAGTTCGCGCCGACGGCGCACGCGGGCTACCTCGACCTCTGGCCGGTGCTCGCCGGCGAGGACGGCGGGATCCTTCCCGAGTACTCGGAGGACGGGCTGCACCTCACCGAGAGCGGCTACCGGGCGTGGCGCGAGGCCCTCGGGCCGGCACTGGACTCCGTCCTGCGCATGCCGCCGCGCACGCGGCCGATCACGCTGCCCTTCGACGAGTTCGCGCGCCCCAAGACGGCGTGAGCTCAGAGCCCGCTGATCGGCTCCGCTCAGTGTCCGCATAGCGCTCGGCGCGATTCTCGGTTCCGCACCCCGTCCGGGGTGCGGGACGAGAGGCGGAGGCATCATGAGCACAGGCAGCGACACGATCGGGAACGAGCGGCGCGAGGCGGCGACCGAGCACCCGGAATGGGCGGCTCCGGCCGCGGCGGAGGTGTCCGGCGGTGCCGGGCCGTCGGTCGCGGCGCCGCGCCGACCCTGGTGGCGGCGCCGGGCGGGTCTGACCGTCGCCGCGGTCGTCGCCGGCCTCCTCCTGCTCGGGGGCGGCTTCGGGATCGGCTACGCCGTGGGGAGCTCGACCGGCTCCTCCTCCCCGACCGGCTTCGACCCGCGGGGCCAGATGCCGGACGGCGGGTTCGGGCAGGGCGGCGGTCCGGGATCGCAGCTCGAGATCCCCGACGGGACGGAGTCGGGCACCGGCGTCACATCGGGGACGACTGCGGGCTGAGCGCGGTGGTGAAGGCCGCGAGCGCGTCGTCGGAGAAGAGGACGAAGCGCACCTCCTCCAGCGCGCCGTCGACGGTGGCGGCGCGCACCGACTCGACGGCGACCCGCGCCGCGTCCTCCATCGGCCAGCCGTAGACCCCGGCCGAGACCGCGGGGAACGCGATCGTGCGAGCGCCGAGGTCGCGGGCCGTGCGGACGGACTCGGTGTAGGCCGAGGCGAGGACATCGCCGCGGTCCTCCCGGGCCGAGAAGACCGGCCCCACGGTGTGCACCACCCAGCGGGCGGGCAGGCGCCCGGCGGTCGTGGCGACGGCCGAGCCCGCCGGCAGTCCGTCGGGCAGATCGCTCTCGCGGAGGCGGCGGCACTCGGCCAGGATCCCGGGGCCGCCGGCGCGGTGGATCGCACCGTCCACTCCGCCTCCCCCGAGGAGGGACGAGTTCGCGGCGTTCACGATCACGTCGACCCGCTGTCGGGTGATGTCGCCGCGGACGGCGGTGAGGGTGGTCACGCTGCCGTCACGACCGGTTGTTGGAGAGCTCGAAGATCTTCACGAGCTCGGCGATGGCCGCCTCGCGGGCGTCGCCGCCCTCCTCGAACATCGCGGTGATGTGCGTGCGCAGGTGGTTCTCGACGATCAGCTTGTTCAGCGAGCCGAGCGACTTCTGGATCGCGAGGGACTGCGTGACGATGTCGACGCAGTAGTCCTCGTTCTCGATCATCTTCTCGAGCCCGCGCATCTGGCCCCCCAGGATGCGCGCTCGGTGCAGGGAGCGTTTCTTGAGGTCCTCGATCACGCCGCCAGCCTACGCCGCTCCCGGATACCGGGCGGGGGTACGGCCCGTACCATCGGAGGGTGAATGCGCAGAGAGCCGGCTCCGGAGCGACCGACCGCTACCCGTCCCGCGGGATCGCGAAGATGGCACTGGCGCCCGGGATCCTGACGGCGATCATCCTGCTCGCCGGCCTCGCTCTCGTCGGCGGCGACGCGTACGACTTCGTGCGCTACCCCGTCGCGATCCTCGCAGCGGTGATCGGCTGGTTCGCGATCCAGGCGAAGTCGTACCTCTGGCTGGTGGGCCTCGTGCCGATCGTCGTGCTCTGGAACCCCGTGCTGCCGTTCTCGTTCCCCGACGCCGTCTGGTCCTCGCTGCAGCTCGCCGCGGTGGGGGTCGTCGTGGCCGCGGGGCTGCTCATCAAGGTGCCGGTCGCCGACTGACCCGGCCGCGCCGTCCCGGGGAGTAGACTGGGGGAGCGACCGCACGCCGGGGATGCTCCGACCGGGTCTCAGACCCGCTGCTCAGAGCTCCCGACGGCCACCGGACGCATCGAAGCCCGTCGCTCCTCGCGAGCAGCGTGGCGAGTGCACTGCGACGGCAGAGCGCGGGAACCCCTCCTCCGCCCCGTCACACGTGGAGGAGGAGCATGGCTCGCAGCGGCCAGCGTCAGTCCGGTCAGACGCGTCGAACCACGAACGCCGCCGGGAGCCGACCGCGCTCGCGGTCGCGCGGCGTGGACAACTCGGGGATCATCCCGATCCTCGCCCGCCGGGTCCGAGAGGTCGAGGCGAAGGCCCAGACCGGCAAGGTCGGGCCGACGAACCGGACCAAGTTCCTCGTCATCGCGCTGCTGATGCGCGAGGAGCGCAAGCGCGTCAAGGTCGACACCGAGCTCAGCGACTCGCAGCGCGCGGAGGAGATGAAGCGCCTCGACGGCATCGCCACGATCCTCGCGAAGACCGCCGCCCGCGATACGAGCCTCATCGCGCTGCTCGAGTCGGAGGCCGGCATCACCGCCGCCGCGCAGAAGCTGCGCCGCGACTGGCTGCTCGAGGCCGGCGCCGAGCTGAGCCCCGACGAGCTGCTGATCGTGACCGAGCCGGAGCCCAAGCCCGAGGTGCCGGTCAATCAGGTCGTGCCGCAGTCGGTGCGGGCCCGTCAGCTCGCCAATCCGTTCCTGCCGCCCGACTTCTCCCTCGCGGCTCCCGCTCCCGCGCCCCGTCGGCGCCTGGACGACTGGGAGCTTCTCGGCCCGCTGTTCAAGGCGTTCGAGTACGGCGCCGGTGGACGGGCCGCCAGCATGGAGCTTCCGGAGCCCCCCGCCATCGACCGCGTCACTCCGCGCGGTCGCGAGCTGATGCCGCACCAGGCGCGCTTCATCGAGAGCGCGCGGGAGGGGCACCGCAGCTTCCTCCTCGCCGACGAGCCGGGTCTGGGCAAGACGGCGCAGAGCCTCCTCGCCGCCTCCGTCACCGGCTCCTACCCCCTGCTCGCCGTGGTCCCCAACGTCGTGAAGATGAACTGGGCCCGCGAGGTCGAGCACTGGACTCCTCAGCGCCGCGCGACGGTCATCCACGGCGACGGCACCACGCTCGACGCGTTCGCCGACGTCGTGATCGTCAACTACGACATCCTCGACCGCCACAGCGGCTGGCTCGGCAGCCTCGGCTTCCGCGGCATGGTCGTCGACGAGGCGCACTTCATCAAGAACCTGCGCTCGCAGCGCTCGCAGAGCGTGCTCGCGCTCGCGGCGAAGATCCGCGAGACCACTCCCGGCCACGACCCGCTGATGATCGCCCTCACGGGAACCCCGCTCATCAACGACGTCGACGACTTCCGCGCCATCTGGCGGTTCCTCGGCTGGATCGACGAGACCAAGCCCGGGCCCGACCTGATGCGCCAGCTCGAGGACACCGGGCTCACTCCGGCCGACACGGCCTTCTACCCGGAGGCGCGCGAGGCGGTCATCGATCTCGGCATCGTCCGTCGCAAGAAGATCGACGTCGCCGCCGACCTGCCCTCGAAGCGGATCGTCGATCTGCCCGTCGAGCTCGACGACGACCTCGGCCGCTCGATCCAGAAGGCGGAGCGCGAGCTCGGCGCACGGATGCTGCAGCGCTTCAAGGCGGTCACCGCCTCGATCACCCACGAGCTCGACGACACCGAGCAGGAGCGGTTCATCCGCATCGTCGCGCAGAGCGAGCTGGAGGAGTCGAAGTCGGCGAAGACGGGCGAGAACGTCTTCACCATGGTGCGCCGCATCGGCCAGGCGAAGGCGGCCCTGGCGGCCGACTACGCCTCGCAGCTGGCCCGCTCGGTCGGCAAGGTCGTGTTCTTCGCGAAGCACGTCGACGTGATGGACCAGGCCGAGGACACCTTCGAGAAGCGCGAGCTCACCTCCGTCTCGATCCGCGGCGACCAGACCGCGACCTTCCGGCAGACCCAGATCGACGCGTTCAACGAGGACCCCGACGTCTCGGTCGCGGTCTGCTCGCTGACCGCGGCGGGCGTCGGCGTCAACCTGCAGGCCTCCTCCAACGTCGTCCTCGCCGAGCTGTCGTGGACCTCGGCCGAGCAGACGCAGGCGATCGACCGCGTGCACCGCATCGGCCAGGAGGAGCCCGTCACCGCCTGGCGCATCATCGCGGCTCACACGATCGACGCGAAGATCGCCGAGCTGATCGACGCGAAGGCGGGCCTCGCCGCCCGCGCGCTCGACGGCGCGGACGCCGAGACCGCCTCGGCCGACACGGTGCAGCTCGATGCGCTCATGCACGTCCTGCGCGAGGCGATCGGCTGACGCGGGCGGCGCTCCTCAGCGCAGGAGGGGCGCCGCGAAGAAGTCGCGCTCGAAGCGGCTCGACCGCAGGAACGCGTCGCGCATCGCCGATCGCTCCGCGGGGGAGGCCCGGCGCGCCGCCTCCTCCGTGATCGCGATCGCCCGCTCGGTCGCCGCGGCGAACTCCGGTTCGGAGTAGGTCGCGAGCCAGTCCTCGTAGGGGTGGCCCGGTCGCGAGGCAGCGGCGAGGCGCTCGCCGACGTCGGCGTAGAGCTGGAAGCACGGCAGGAGTGCGGCGACCAGCTCGCCGTAGCCGCCGCGCGAGCCGACCGCGAGCAGATGGTCGACGTAGCCGCGCGTGGTGAGGGAGGCGACGGAGCCGCGGTCTCCGCCCAGGCGGTCGCGGTGCAGCTGCGCCTCCGCCGCGAGGGCCGATGCCGACGACTCCGCCCAGAAGACCTGCTCGGCGGTGCAGGGCGCCCGCTGCGCCGCGACGGCGAGCACGCGTGCGTACTCGGTGAGGTAGAGGGCGTCCTGCTCCAGGTACCACTCGAAGTCGTCGCGGGCCAGGCTGCCGTCGCCGAGCGCTCGGACGAACGGCAGGGCGTCGATCTCGCTGCGGAGCTCCCGGGTCTCGTCCCAGACGGCCGAGCAGAACGGCGGCGTGCGGAGGCGGTGGAAGTGGTCGATCGGACCGTTGCCCGACCCGATCGCGAGGGCGTCGGCACCGCGCAGCGCCCCGGTCAGCCACTCCTTCGCCTCGAGAAGCGCGGCGGCGGCGTCGCGGTGGCGCCCGGCCAGCAGCGTCGCCATCGCGGAGGAGAGCGAGCAGCCCGTGCCGTGGGTGTTCGAGGTCTCCACCCGCTCGCCCGGCACCTCCCGCACCTCGCCCGCGGGCGTGACGATCGCATCCGGAGCGGCCCCGCCCTCGAGATGGCCGCCCTTGACGAGGACCGTGGTGCCCAGGGACCCGGCGAGGCGGGCGGCCTGCGCGAGCGCCTCCGGCCACTGCGACGCGGTCGGCTCGCCGACGAGGACGGCGAGCTCGGGCAGGTTCGGCGTCACCAGATCGGCGCGCCGGACGAGGTCGCGGACGGCGTCCTCCGCCGCCTCGTCGAGCAGGCGGTGCCCGCTCGTCGCCACCATCACGGGGTCGACGACGACCAGCGGAGGACGGACGGCGTCGAGCCAGTCGGCGATGACCGCGCCGAGCTCGGCGGTCGCGATCATCCCGATCTTCACGGCGTCGATCCGCACGTCGTCGCTCACCGCGTCGAGCTGCTCGCGGAGGAAGGCGGCCGGCGGCAGGTGAACCGAGCGCACCCCGTGGGTGTTCTGCGCGACGAGGGCGGTCACGACGGCCATGCCGTAGCCGCCGAGAGCGCCGATCGACTTGAGGTCGGCCTGGATGCCGGCGCCGCCCGTCGGGTCGGTGCCCGCGATGCTGAGGACGCGGGGGATCGCGGTGGTCATCGGTCCCACTCCTCGCGGAAGGCGCGCGCGGCGGCGGCGGGGTCGTCGGCCGTGCAGATCGCCGACACGACGGCGAGACCGGCCGCGCCGCGCTGCCGCAGGGGAGCGGCATCGCCGAGCGCGACTCCGCCGATCGCGACGCAGGGGTAGCGGCTGGCGGCGGCGAACCGGGCGAAGCCGTCGAGACCGAGCGGAGCCGGATGGTCGGCCTTGGTCGCGGTCGGCCGGATCACGCCGACGCCGAGGTAGTCGACGGTGCCGGGCGGCAGCGCGTGCGCGGCCTCGAGGTGCTCGGGGGCGTCGGCGGTGAGTCCGACGACGGCGTCGGCGCCGAGGATCGCGCGGGCGGCCGTGGCGGGCAGATCGGACTGGCCGACGTGCACGCCGTGCACGAGCGCTCCGGTCAGGCGGGCGGCGAGGACGACGTCGACGCGGTCGTCGACGACCAGGGTCGTGTGCTCGTCGAGCACGGAGGCGACCGCGACGACGAGCGAGACCAGCTCGGCGGCGGAGGCGTCGTGGTCGCGGATCTGCACGGTGCGGACGCCGCCGGACACCGCCCGGGCGACGACGGCGGGGACTCCCCGCTCGCCGCACTGGCGGGTGTCGGTGACGAGGTAGAGCGAGAGGTCGAGCGCGCTCATGAGAGCCTCGCCGCCTCGACGGCGCCGTCCGCGTCGAGCGCGGCGAGCTCGTCGAGGAGCGCGACGGCGAAGGAGCCGGGGCCGGCGGCGGTGACGGCGGCGCGCTCGGCGGCGACGCCCCAGACCACGGAGGCGGCGACGGCGGACGCGAGGGGATCGGCGCCGGTGCCGAGGAACGCGGCCATGACGGCTCCGAGGGCGCAGCCTCCTCCGGTCACCCGGGTGAGGAGGGGGTGGCCGCCGGTGATGCGGATCACGGTCGCGCCGTCGGTGACCACGTCGACGGCTCCCGAGACGGCGACCGCGCCGCCGGTGCGGCGGGCGAGCGCGAATGCGGCCTCGAGCGCGTCCTCGGCTCCGTCGACCGCGTCGACTCCGCGTCCGCCGGCGCCGAGTCCGGCGAGAGCGAGGATCTCGGAGGCGTTGCCGCGGATGATCGCCGGGCGCGCCTCGAGCAGCTCGGCCGCGAGCGCGGTGCGGACGGGCAGCGGGCCGACGGCGACGGGATCGAGCACCCACGGGGTCCCGGAGCGCTGCGCGGCGGCGACCGCCTCGCGCGCCCCGTCGCGCTGCTCGGCACCGGGCGTGCCGAGGTTCACGAGCGTCGCGGAGGCGATCTCGGCGAAGACGCCCGCCTCGCCGGGCAGGTCGCACATCGCGGGGCTCGCGCCGAGCGCGAGGAGGCTGTTGGCGGTGAAGCCGGTGACGACGGCGTTCGTGATGCACTGCACGAGCGGAGGGCGCAGCCGCAGTGCGTCGAGGTCGCGGCCGACGGCCGTCGCCCGGTCGTGGAGGGTCGGGTGGACAGGCGTGCGAATGCTCATTCGCGACATCCCTTCGCTAGTACGAACTAGATCAGGTTCGACGGGTCTCATCTCAGCCCTGGAGGGCACCCCGTGTCACTGCCGACGACCCTAGCAGCGGGCCGTGGAGGGTCGCGAGGGAACCCCGGACCGTCGAGGCCGCCTCCGAGTGCACGCTCCCTGGACGGTCCGGGGTTCCCTCGCCGCCCGTCTCTCAGGCCGTCAGGATGGTGCTGTCGCCGCGGTCGGTGACGACGACGCGCAGGCCCGTCGGGAGGCGCTCGCGCATGGCGTCGACGTGGCTGATCAGGCCGATGGTCCGGCCGCCCGAGCGGAGCGCGTCGAGGGTGCCCAGCGCCGTCTCGAGGGTCTCGGCGTCGAGCGAGCCGAAGCCCTCGTCGATGAACATGGTCTCGAGCGAGATCCCGCCCGATTGCATGGTCACGACGTCGGCGAGGCCGAGCGCCAGCGCGAGGGAGGCGAGGAACGTCTCGCCGCCCGACAGCGACGCGGGCTGACGGCGCGCGCCCGTGAACGCGTCGAGCACGTCGATCCCGAGGCCGGAGGCGGCGCCGCGGTAGGCGAGGGAGTCGTCGTGAGCGAGGGTGTACCGGCCGCTCGTCATGGCGTCGAGGCGGAGGTTCGCGGCGGCGACGATCTCCTCCAGGCGTCCCGCGAGCGCGAACGCCTCGAGGTCCATCCGCCGCGAGTTCTGGCCGTGCCCGTCGATCGTCTCGGCGAGGGCGCGCAGCTCGTCGTAGCGGCGGAGGCGGCCCTCGAGCGCGGCGAGCCGCGACTCGGCCCGACGCGCGATCTCCTCGAGGCGGCTCGCTCGATCCTCGAGCAGCGACAGCTCGCGTCGGGCGTCGTCGCGCCGGGCGGAGGCGAGGCGCGCCTGCTCCTCGGCCGCGGAGACGTCGACGGGCGCGGTCGGCAGCTCGTGCAGCTCGGGTTCGGCGAGCACGGAGTCGACCGCGGAGCGGCGGCGCTCGTGCTCGGCGACGACGGCCTCGGCGCGGGCGCGCTCCCCGCTCGAGAGGGCGGCCGCCTCGGCGGCGTCGGGAGTGGGGAAGCCCCGTTCGTCGAGGACCTCCGCGAGGTGCGCCTCCGCCGCCTCGCGGGCCTCGGCGCGCGACGAGGCGAGCTCCTCCGCCTCGAGCAGCGCCTCCGCGAGGCGCCGCTCCCGGCGGAGCCCCTCCACCAGGTCGGCGATGCCGGCGGCTCCGTCGCGATGGGCGTCGACCCGCTCGCGGAGGTTCCGCAGCGACTCCTCGGCGACGGTCGCCTCGCTCACGCGGCGGTCGCGCTGCTCGCGCGCCGAGTCGATCAGCGCGGTCAGCTCCTCGGCACGCGCCCGGACGGCGGTGCGCTCGCGGCGCAGCGTCTCGCAGCGGCCGGCGGCACCCCGCGCGGTCTCCAGGCGCCCGCGAGCGTCGGCGCGGGCGCTCTCGAGCTCGTCCGCGCCCTCGCGTCCGGCGCGCTCGTCGAGCGCGGCCCAGGCGAGCGCGGCCGCGTTCTCGTCGGCGCGGGCGGCGTCCATCGCGGAGGCGGCGCGCTCGACCTCGAGGCGTGCCCGATCGAGATCCTCCGCGCCGATCGGAGCGGTATCGCCGTGGCCCGCGGGCGCCGGGTGCTCCGTCGATCCGCAGACCGGGCAGGGCTCGTCCTCGCGCAGCGCGGCGGCGAGGCTCTCCGGCAAATCCTGCGAAGCGCTGCGCCACGAGGCGGGCGTGCTCGGCGGCGCGCTCCCCGTGCCGCTGGACGGCACGGGCGTGAGCGGCGCGCCCGGCGTCGAGGGTCGCCGCGGCGGCGGCCCGCTCGGCGAGCAGGGCGATCCGCCGGTCGAGGGCGGCGAGCTCCTCCGCACGGCTCGCGACCGCCGTGGCCTCGGGAGTGAGGACCGTCTCCTCGCTCTCGAGCGCATCGAGCCGCGCCGGCAGCTCGCGTGCCTCGCTCTCGACGATCTCGAGGGCGCGTTCCGCCGCCGCGCGGGCCTCCTGCGCCCGCTCGGCGAGGCCGCTCGCCTCGGGCAGGCGCTGCTCGTCGGCCAGCACGCCGGCGAGTGCGCCGAGGCGAGCCGTGAGCGCCTCGACCGCCTCCGCCGCGGCGGTGCGATCGGGCGCGAGCCCGAAGGCCGCGCGGAACCGCTCGCCCGCCTCCTCGCGCTTCGCCGCCGCGCTGTCGGCCGCCGTGCGCGCCGCGCGTGCGCTGCGCAGCACCGGGAGCACGGTGTCGGCACGACGGGCTCTCGATCCGCTCGCGGTGCTCGGCCGCAGCCGGCTCGGCCACGGCGAGCTCCTCGGCCTCGCGCAGCGCACGGGAGCGCCGCTCCTGGGCGCGGCGGAGGATCCGCGCCGCGTCGAGAGCGGTGCGCGCCTCGCGATCGGCGTCGTCGGCCGTCGTCGCCTCGGCGCGCGCGGACTCCAGCAGCGGCTCGAGCCGCGCGACGAGACCCGAGAACCAGGGGAGGTCGGCGGCGCCGGTCTCGTCTGCTCCGGCGATCCGTCGGGCCTCGTCGGCGAGCGCGGTCACGGTCGCGCGCTCCTCCTCGAGCGCCGCTCCGCTCTGCTGCCGCTGCTCGAGCAGGCGCCTGCGCAGCTGCTCGTAGCGCTCGGTGGCGAAGAGGGTGCGCAGCAGCCTCTGCCGGTCGTCGTTCTTCGCGAGCAGGAACTCGTGGAAGCGGTTCTGCGCGAGCAGGATCACCTGCAGGAACTGGTCCTTCGTCAGCCCGACGATGTGGCCGATGTCGACGCCGGTCTCGCGCGCGCTCGAGGACAGGCCCGTCCACTCGCCGTCGACGTGCTCGAGCAGCGCGACCTTGGCCGCCTGCCTCGTGGTGCCTCCGCCGCGCTTGGCGGGGCGCTCGTACTCGGGGGAGCGGCGGATCCGGTACAGCCGTCCGGCCGCCTCGAAGTCGAGCTCGGCGAAGGTCTCGTCCTCGGGGGCGCTGTGATCGCTCCGGAGGCGCGTCGCCGTGCCGTCGAAGCGCGGGACCGAGCCGTAGAGGGCGAAGCTGATCGCGTCGAGGATCGTGGACTTGCCCGCCCCCGTGCGGCCCGCGATGAGGTAGATGCCGACGTCCTCGAGCGCGTCGAAGTCGATGCACTGCGGGGAGCGGAAGGGGCCGAGGCCCGCGAAGGCGAGACGCCGGATCCTCACCGCATCGCCTCGGCGTCGACCGCGGCGAGGGCATCGAGCACGAGCGCCCGCTCGACCTCGGTCGCGCCGTGCCCGCCGCGCACGTGCGCGAGGAAGTCGTCGACCACCTCGACGTCGCTGCGCCCCCGCACCCGCTCGGCGTACTCCCGCCGCTCGCCGGGAACGTGCGGCGGCCGGTGCTCGAGCGTCGCGCAGCCCGGGAACCGCGACTGCAGCCGCGCCATCGCATCGAGCGGGCGCACCTCGTCGGTGAGCACCGCCGACACCCAGTCGCCCTCGAACTCGGCGAGGGAGGGATCGCTCAGCAGCCGGTCGAGCGGGCCCTCGATCACGCTGAGGCGCCGGGGCACCGGCAGCGGCGACCACGCGACCTCGCCGAGGCCGGAGGAGCCGAGCTCGACCAACCAGCCGCCGCGGGGCTTCGACGCCTCGCCGAACGAGTAGTGCAGGGGAGCGCCCGAGTAGCGGACGTTCGGCAGCAGCGTCGCCCGCCCGTGGATGTGCCCGAGCGCCGCGTAGTCGGCCGCGGCGAAGTGGTCGACCGAGACGTAGTCGATGCCGCCCGCGGTGATGTCGCGCTCGACCGTCCCCGCGGGCGCCCCCACGGCGAAGCAGTGCGAGAGCACGACCCAGCGCCTCCCGGCCGCCTCGGCGTGCGCCCGCACCCGCCGCATCGCGAACGCGAGGACCTCCTCGTGACGCCGCAGCGACTCCTCCGGATGCCGGTGGCGGTACAGCGCGGGCTCGAGGTAAGGGATGCCGTACACGCCCAGCTCGAACCCGTCGGCGCCGCGCAGCACGACCGGCTCGGTGTAGCGCTCGGGATCGGTGAGCACGTGCACCCCCGAGGTGCGCAGCAGCCCCGCCTGGAAGCCCAGCCGCGCGGGGGAGTCGTGGTTGCCGCTCGTGAGCACCACCTCGGCTCCCGCGCCGCGGATCGCCTCGAGCGTGCGCGTGAGGAGCGTGTAGTGCTCGGCGGCGGGGACGGCGGAGTCGAAGACGTCGCCGGCGAGGAGGACCGCGTCGACCGCCTCCGCCCGCACCGTCTCGACGAGCGCATCGAGCACGCTCGAGAGCGCCGCGACGCTCGAGTGACCGTGGAACGTGCGCCCGATGTGCCAGTCGGAGGTGTGCAGGAGCTTCACATCCGTCCTTTCGCGAGGGTGCCGTCGTGCTCGTCCAGGCTACTGAGCACCTCCGACACCCACCGCGCACGACGTCACCTCCCGTTCACCCGCGGGTGCAGAATGGGTCGTCGGCGACGACGAGAGGAGCCAGGGATGAGACTGCCCCGCGTCCCCTCGACGATCCTCGGGATCGGCTCGCGCACCCGGGCCGCCGCCGAGGACACGAGCCCGATCGAGCGGATCCTCCCGGCCGAGGAGCCCGCCCGCACCAGCACCGTCGACAACGCGATCTACCAGGACGGCCGCCGCGTCGTCTCGCCGCGCAGCATCCCGGAGGCGCTCACCGCGCTGCAGAAGCTGCCCGACGCGATGGCGTGGATCGGCCTCTACCGGCCGACCGAGGCCGAGCTCTCCTCCCTCGAGGAGGAGTTCTCGATGCACCCGCTCGCCATCGAGGACGCGATCAGCGCCCACCAGCGGCCCAAGCTCGAGCGCTACGGCAGCGACATGTTCGTCGTCCTCCGCGCGGCCAGCTACTCCGACCAGCGCGAGGAGGTCGACTTCGGCGAGCTGCACCTGTTCGTCGGCCCGAACTTCGTCGTGACGGTCCGCCACTCCGAGAAGCCCGACCTCTCGCTCGTGCGCCGACGGATGGAGTCCGACCCCGCGCTCCTGCGGGTCGGCCCCGTCGCAGTGCTCTACGCGATCCTCGACGCCGTGGTCGATCAGTACTCGCCGGTCGTCGCGGGACTCGAGAACGACATCGACGAGATCGAGGCGCAGGTGTTCGAGGGGGATCCCGCGGTCTCCCGTCGCATCTACGAGCTCAGCCAGGAGGTCCTCGACTTCCAGCGGGCCGTCGCGCCGCTCGTGGGCATGCTCGGCCGCCTCGTCACCGACTTCGAGGTCTTCCAGTCGGACGTCGAGCTGCGCCGCTACATCCGCGACGTCGCCGACCACGTCGCCGTCGTGAACGAGCGGGTGGAGGGGTTCCGCACGACCCTCCGCGAGATCCTCGCCGTGAACGCCACCCTCGTCGCGCAGCGGCAGAACGAGGACATGAAGAAGCTGGCGGAGGCGGGCAACCAGCAGAACGACGAGGTCAAGCGCATCTCGGCGTGGGCCGCCATCTTCTTCGCGCCGACGATGATCTCGAGCGTGTACGGGATGAACTTCGACGTGATGCCCGAGCTGCACGTGGCGTGGGGCTATCCGGCCGCCCTGGCCGCGATGCTCGCCTCGAGCGTCGTGCTGCACCGCCTCTTCAAGAAGTGGGGCTGGCTCTAGGGCCTGGACCGCTCTTCCGGGCCGAGTCCTGTCGAGGGAACCCCGGACCGTCGAGGCCTCCCGGAAGAGCGGGCTGCCTCGACGGTCCGGGGTTCCCTCAGTGCCGGAGCGTCGGCGGGGGCGTCAGTCGTCGTCGTCGCCCGGCTCGTCGATCTCGGTGCCGTCCGCTCCGGAGGCGTCGCCCTCCACGTGCAGATCGGCGTCGCCCGGGAGCGAGAAGTCGCTCAGCGGGTCGAGGGGCTCGGGGGTCGTGTCGCGTTCGCTCATCTCTGAACCCTACGAGTGCGCGGCGAGCCGCTGCACCGCGGCGACGGGGATGGACAGCCAGCCGGGGCGGTTGCGGGCCTCGTAGATCGCCTCGTAGACGGCCTTGTCGAGCTCGAACGCGTCGAGCACGGCCCGGTGCGCGGTGACCGCGTCGCCCGCCCGCTCGGTGTAGCCCTCGAGGAACGCCGCGCGCGTCGCCGCCGCCCAGGCGGCTCGCGAGGTGCCGGGGGAGTCCTGCTCGTAGGCACCTGCGGCGTAGTCGAACGAGCGGAGCATGCCCGCGACGTCGCGGAGGGCGACGTCGGGCATCCGCCGCTCGTTCATCGGCCGCAGGGGCTCGCCCTCGAAGTCGAGGAGCACCCAGCCGCGACCGGGCACCGACAGCACCTGCCCGAGGTGGTAGTCGCCGTGGATGCGCTGGAGCGTCGGCCACGGCGCCGTGGCGGCGGCGCGGAACACCGCGTCGATCGCCTCCGCGTCCTCGGCGATCACAGGCACCTCGGCGGAGGCGATCCGGAGCCGGCGGCGCATGCTGGCGATCATCCGCTCGATCACCTCGGGTGAGGCGCCCTCGGTCGGCATCACCTCGGCGAGCACGGAGTGGACCTCGGCGGTCGCGATGCCCAGCTCGCGGGCGGGGCCGGTGAAGTCGGAGTCGGCGCCCACGGCCTCCAGGGCCACGCGCCAGGCGTCCTCGACGCCGGGGAGGAACTCCTGGGCGAAGGCCAGGTGGCCGAACGCGCGGCCCGACTCCTCGCCGCGGTCGTCCCACTCGCCGGTGACGTTGCCGATCACCGGCGGCACGAGCGTGCTGCCGGCCGCGTTCAGCGCCGACTGCACGGTGACGTCCGGGTTGTCGCCGTGGTGCAGGGCCCGGAAGACCTTCACGATCACGGGGGTGCCGGCCGAGCCGTCCTCCGCGGTGGTCTGCACGATGATCGACGTGTTCGACTGCTCGCCGCTCAGGATGCGGGAGGACGCGAAGGCGCCGATCACCGCTCCCGGCTGGCGGTGGCCGTCGGCGCGGGCGTGCCCGAGGGCGCCCTCGGCGTCGGAGGCGCCGTCGTCGGCGATCATCTCGAGCAGAGCCCTGGCGAAGAACTCGTCGCGCGGGCCGTCGTAGACGTAGCGACCGCCCTCGCTCGAGATCAGCGCGTCCTCGAGGCCCTCGACGGGCTCGGTGTGGACGGTCACGGGCACCTGGTACAGCACGGGGCTCGTCCCCGCACGGTCGATGACGAGCATGACGACGACGTCCCCGCCCTCGCGCCGCAGCGTCCACTCGCCGCGCACCTCGAGCACGGGACTGCGCCCCTTGCTCGCGTACCACCGCTGCTGCGCCACCCAGGCCGTGGCCCGGTCGATCGATAGGCCTGCGCTCATTGGTCGGCTCTCCCCTTCGTCGGCACCCCGACCCTACGCGGCGCGGGCGTCGTGCGGCTGGGGCTTGCGGCGCGCCCCGCGGATCAGGTCCGCTCGGTCACGACAGGCCGAGCACGTCCAGGGTCCACGCGTACTCGAAGGCCACCTCGCGCCAGCGCTCGTAGCGCCCGCTGACGCCGCCGTGCCCGGCCGTCATCTCGATCTTGAGCAGCGCGGGAGCCCCGACCTCGCGGAGCCTCGCCACCCACTTCGCCGGCTCGACGTAGAGCACCCGGGTGTCGTTGAGGCTCGTCGTCGCGAGGATCCGCGGGTAGCGGACCCCCTCCTTCACGTTCTCGTAGGGCGAGTACGACTTCATGTAGGCGTAGACGTCCGCGTCGTGCAGCGGGTCGCCCCACTCGTCCCACTCGATCACGGTCAGCGGCAACGACGGGTCGAGGATCGAGGTGAGCGCGTCGACGAACGGCACCTGCGCGAGGATCCCGGCGAAGGACTCCGGGGCGAGATTCGCGACAGCGCCCATCAGCAGGCCTCCCGCCGAGCCGCCCTGGGCGACGAGCCGCTCCGGCGTCGTGAACCCCGCCTCGACGAGGTGGTGGGCCGCGTCGACGAAGTCGGTGAAGGTGTTGCGCTTGGTGAGCGTCTTGCCGTTCTCGTACCAGGAGCGGCCCATCTCGCCGCCGCCGCGCACGTGCGCGATCGCGAAGACGACTCCGCGGTCGAGCAGCGAGAGCCGCGCGATCGAGAAGCCGGGGTCGATGCTCGCCTCGTAGGACCCGTAGCCGTAGAGGAGGAGCGGCGCGGGAGCCGAGTCGGGGTCGGCCGCGTCGCGTCGCCACACCAGCGAGAGGGGGATCCGCGTGCCGTCGCCGGCCGTCGCCCACTCGCGCCGCTGCACGTAGCGCTCGGGGTCGTAGTCGCCGAGCACCGGCTGCTGCTTGAGCACCGTGCGCTCGCCGGTCGCCACCTCGAGGGCCAGCACCGTCGAGGGCGTCACGAACGAGGTGTAGGCGAGGCGGAGGGCGGGCTGCTCCCACTCCGGATTGCCGGCGAGACCCGCGTCGTACAGCGGCTCGTCGAACACGATCTCCTCGAGCGCCGCGTCGGCGGAGGCGTCGCGGAGGAGCCCGAGGCGGGTCGCGCCCTCGGAGCGGTACGAGACGACGACGTGCTGCGCGAACGCGTCGACGCCCTCGATCCGGCGACCGGGCGAGTGCGGCACGACGACGCGGCGGTCGGCGGCGCGCTCCTCGGGGCTGCGGTCGAGGTCGGCCGGCTCCTCGACGACCTCGAAGTCGAGCGCGCCGTCGTTGTGCACGATCAGGAGGCGGTCGCGCCCGTCGATCACGGCGTGCTCGACCTCGTACTCCACTCCCTCGCGACGCGGCCAGACGGAGCGGAACTCGCCGGTCGGGTCGTCGGCGTCGAGCAGCAGGCACTCGCTCGTGATCTTGCTGCCGATCTCGATCACCAGGAAGCGGCGGCTGCGGGTGAGGCCGATGCCGATCCAGTAGCGCTCGTCAGGCTCCGAGAAGACCACGGAGTCAGCGGAGGAGTCGGTGCCGACCTCGTGGCGCCAGACGGTGTCGGGGCGCCACGACTCGTCGACCGTCGGGTAGAAGACGAAGCGCGCGTCGGCCCCGAAGGTCGCGCCGCCCCCGGTGCCCTCGACCACGTCGGGCAGGTCCTCGCCGCTCGAGAGATCGCGGATGCGCAGCGTGTAGCGCTCGTCGCCCTCGACGTCGGTGCCGAAGAGGAGGTAGCGCCCGTCGCTGGAGACATCGAAGCTGCCGAGCGAGAAGAAGTCGTGGCCCTCCGCCTCCGCGTTGCCGTCGAGCACGACCTGCTCGCCCTCGAGCGGGCCGCCCTCGGCGATCGACGGAGGCGTCCAGTCGTCCGCACTCGAGATCGGGGCGCGGCAGTGCACCGCGTACTGGCGGCCCTCGTACGACCGCGAGAAGTACCACCAGGCGCCCTCGCGCACCGGCACCGACAGATCGGTCTCCTTGGTCCGCGAGCGGATCTCGTCGAAGATCGTCTGGCGCAGCGGCGCGAGCGGCTCGAGCACGGCATCGGTGTAGGCGTTCTCGGCCTCGAGGTGGGCGAGGACCTCCTGGTCCTCCTTCTGCCGCAGCCACTCGTACTGATCGACGACGACATCGCCGTGATGACGGCGTTCGAGCGGGATGCGGCGGGCGACGGGAGGGACGGGCGCAGTCATCGCACCAGCCTAGGCGGCGCCTGCACACCGGGGCTCGGATGGTGCGGGAGAGCGCTCCGCCGTGCGCACAATGGAGCATGGCCAGCGATGCAGCGAAGAAGAAGGACGCGTCCCGGCGCGTGCAGACCGAGGTCGAGCGCAAGTACGACGTCGACGCCTCGGCGGAGCTGCCGGATCTGGCGGGGGCGGGGGCGGTCTCGACCGTGGAGCGCGAGGAGCCGGTGACGCTACGGGCCGAGTACTTCGACACCGCCGACCGCGCGCTCTCGCGGGGCCGGATCACCCTCCGCCGCCGCGCGGGCGGTGCGGACGAGGGCTGGCACGTGAAGCTCCCCGGGTCGGCGGGACGCACCGAGATCCACGTGCCGCTGACGGCGACCAGCACGGTGCCCGCCGCGGTGCGCGAGCCCGTCCTGGCCCACGTCGCCCGCGCTCGGCTCGAGCCTCTCGCCGTCCTCGAGACGGTGAGGGGCATCACCCGCGCGGTCGATGCGGAGGGGCGCCTGCTCGCCGAGATCGCCGACGACCTCGTGATCGCCCTCGACGTGCGCTCGGGGGAGGAGCGGCGCTGGCGCGAGTGGGAGGTCGAGCTGGTCGACGTGCACGGCGCCGAGGGGGAGGCCGCGCTGGACGCGATCGAGGCCCGCCTCGCCGATGCCGGCGCGCGACCCGCCGCGAGCGCCTCCAAGCTCGCCCGGGCCACCGGGGGCCCGATCGACGACACGGTCCCCGCTCCTCGTGACGGAGGGGAGGCGGCGCTCGCCGCGATCCGCCTCCTGCTGCGCGATCTCCGCGCGATCGATCCACACGTGCGCCTCGAGACCGACGACGCCCTCCACCGGATGCGCGTGCTCACCCGACGCCTGCGCACCGTTCTCGCCGGATCCCGGTCGGTGCTCGAGCGCGCCTCGACCGATCCGATCCGCGACGAGCTGCGCTGGCTCGCCGGCGTCCTCGGCGCCGCCCGCGACGAGGAGGTGCTCGCCGATCGGCTGCGCACCGCGCTCGACGAGGCCGCGCGGGAGGCGCCGGGCGCCGCTGCCGCGCACGCCGCCCTGCTCGACGCCGGCGAGCGCAGACACGCCACGGCCCTCGCCCGCGTCTCGCGGACCCTGCGCGGCGGCCGGTACCTCGCGCTGCTGGCCTCGCTCGACGCCCTGCTCGCCGAGCCTCCGCTGACGCGGCGCGCCGGCTCGAGCGCGAAGAAGCTCGTCGACCGCTCGGTCGCGAAGGAGCTGGCGCGGCTCGAGGCGGCGCGGAGCGCGCCGGAGGAGGAGGCGGGCACTGCCAGGCACGACGTCCGCAAGGCCGCCAAGCGCCTCCGCTACCTCGTGCAGGCCTGGTCGTCCGTCGTGCCCTCGGCCGTGAAGAAGCGGCACCGGGCCCTGGCATCGGCCGCCGAGCGCGTCGCGGACGCGCTGGGGGAGGAGCGGGACGCCTCCGCGCTGCGCGAGACCGTGCGCGCCTACGCTGTCGCGGCCGAGAAGCGCGGCGAGCCCGCGTTCCTGCTCGGAGTCGTCGTGGCGGAGCAGATGCGGCGGCAGCGGGAGGCGTCCGGGGAGGGCGACGAGGCCCTGGCGCGACTGCACTCCCTGTCAAGGTGAACCGCCGGTAACACAGGGGAAACTCCGACGGCGGATAATGTGCATCATGCCTTCCGTCCGTGCTCTGCCCTCACCCCTCCTGCGTCCGCGCCACTTCGACCGCGACGACGTCGTGGTCCATGCCGGCCTGTTCTCACTGGTGAACTCGAGTACGACCCCGCGCGCGGCGTGGACGGAGGATCTGACCGCCCTCGGCGAGGTCCTGGACCAGGCCGAGTTCCCCTACCGCCTCATCCGCGGCAACGACGGCTCGCCGTTCCTCGCGATCGACCGCTCGCTCGGGGCCGAGCTGGCCACGCTGCTCGCCCGCGCCTTCGCGACCGAGCCCTTCTACGTGAAGACCCTCGACAAGCGGGGCACGCCTCCGCAGCTGCTCGCCGAGGGCATGATCGCGCCGTACCCGCGCGCCGCCGTGTTCTCGCTCTTCCGCCCGCGCGTCTCCTCGAACGGCTCGCTCCGCTACGGTGCGCGCAGCGGGGTGCGCCTGGAGTTCTGGAAGGTCGGCGAGGAGGAGATCATCACCCCCGCCGAGAACGCTCTGATGCGCAACAGCCTGCCCGTCGCCGAGGCCATCGACGCGCACGTCGAGCTCTACGGACGCACCTGGCCGACCTTCGAGGGCATGTTCGAACCGCTCGTCAGCGACATCCGGTTCGACGTCGACATGGTCTTCTCGTGGGTCGACGGCACCGACCTCGAGTTCCAGCGCGCCCGTGCGGCGCGCATGGCCAGCTACGTCGTGGGCGAGGGCGACGACGCCCCCGCGCGCTTCCGCCAGATCGACGAGCTCAAGTACGCGCTCCGCAGCGTCTACATGTACGCGCCGTGGGTCCGCCGGATCTTCATCGTGACCGACTCCCCGCGCCCGCGCTGGCTCGAGGACCACCCCGACGTCACGCTCGTGCGCAGCGAGGACCACTTCCGCGACCTGTCGGTGCTGCCGACCCACAACTCGCACGCGGTCGAGAGCCAGCTGCACCGCATCCCGGGCCTCGCCGAGCACTTCCTGTACTCGAACGACGACATGTTCTTCGGGCGCCCCGTGAACCCGTCGATCTTCTTCTCGCCGGGAGGCATCACCAAGTTCATCGAGGCGACCACCCGCATCGGCATGGGCGACAGCAACGCGGCCCGCAGCGGATTCGAGAACGCCGCCCGCGTGAACCGCCGGCTCCTGCGCGAGCGCTTCGGCGCGATGACCACGCGCCACCTCGAGCACGCCGCGACGCCGCTCCGCAAGTCCGTGATGGCCGAGCTCGAGGCCGAGTTCGAGCCGGAGTTCACCGCGACCGCGGCGAGCCGCTTCCGCTCGGCCAGCGACGTCTCGGTGACGAACTCCCTCTACCACTACTACGCGCTGATGACGGGGCGCGCCGTGGTCCAGGAGAACGCCTCGGTCAAGTACGTCGACACGACGATGCACCAGGGGCTGAAGGACATGAAGAAGCTGCTCAAGAACCGCAGCGTCGACTTCTTCTGCCTCAACGACGGCAGCTTCCCCGAGATCTCGGCGGAGGCGCGCACCAAGGCCGTCATCGGGTTCCTCGAGGAGTACTACCCGATCCCGGCCCCCTGGGAGCGCGAGGACTGACCGTGGTCTGGGCCGTCGTCGGGGGAGTTCTGGGGCTGCTGCTCGGGCTGGCGAGCGCGCTCGTGTTCCCGGGCATCGGAGTCGGGGCCGGCCTCGGCGTCGGCCTCGCACTCGGTGCGGCACTGGCGTTCGCCGGCCACCTGTTCGCGAAGGATCGCGCGCGCGGCTCGGGGAGCTGACTCCACCCCCTCGCTCGCCGAGGGAGCCCCGGACCGGGGTCCCCTCGAGGCGAGTCGAGCTACGCGCTGACGGGCTCGGCGATCGGCGGGTAGAGCGCCTCGTCGCGCCGCACCGGACCCACGGTGGCGGGCCGGATCTCGACTCCGTGCTCCGCGAGGATCCGCTGCGTCTCGTTCGCCGAGACGTACGACACCTCGGTCGACGCGCCGATCGGCACCACCGAGTGGAGCACGGTGCCGTCGTAGACGTGGATGAGGTTGAAGGCCTGCGCGCCGTTGCGGGCGCGGGTGCCGCCCACCGGGACGTTGAGATCCTGCGTGTAGCAGGTCGCCGACGCCACCGAGACGGGGATGCCCGCGAAGGTCGCGGTCGAGGAGTAGTGCAGGTGCCCGGCGATGATGCTGCGGACGTCGGACCCCTCGAGCACCTCGGCCAGCGCGGGCTGGTCGCGGAGCTCCACGAGCACCGACAGGTCGAGGACGCTCGGGACCGGCGGGTGGTGCAGGGCGAGGATCGTGCCGTGCGGCGCGGGGCTCGAGAGCTCCTCGGCGAGCCAGTCGAGCTGGGCGTCGGAGATCTCGCCGTAGTGGGCGCCGGGGACGGTCGAGTCCAGGGCGATGATCCGCAGGCCGTTCACGTCGTGCACGCGGTCGACGGGCTGCGTGGTCGGCAGCTGGTCGAGCAGACCGGAGCGGAACGCTCCGCGGTCGTCGTGGTTGCCCATCACCCAGATGACCTCGGCGCCGAGTCGCGCGGCGGCGGGCTCGACGACGGCGCGGAGCTTGGCGTACGCCGCCGGCTCGCCCTTGTCGGCCAGATCGCCGGTGATGACGATCGCCTCGGGGCGGCCGCCCGACTCCTCGAGCTCGTCGAAGAGCCGGCGGAGCTGCGCCTCACTGTCGACGTCGGAGCCGTAGAGGCCCCCGTCTCCGGCGATGAAGTGCGTGTCGCTCAGATGAAGGATGAAGTGGTGGGGCCGGGGGTACTCGGCCTGACGGACGGTCATGATCCTCGAGTTTCACGATCTGCAAGAGCTGAATCGGATGTTTCAGCATCGACACTAGCGGAGCTTCTCCACGGGATCCAGAGGTGCACCCGCGAACGCCAGTCCATCATCGCGGGGTGAACGGGCGGCCAACACGATCCGGCGCGTCATCGAACGGTTTTCCCAGAATCGGGCGCGTTGTCGCGCCGGGCGCTCGGAGCGGGGCCGGCTCAGAGCCGGGTGAGGAGCGTCGCGTAGAAGACGATCGCCCGCTCGAACTGGTCGACCTCGATCGACTCGTCCGCGCCGTGGATGCCGAGCTGCTGCTGTGGGCTGATCTCAAACGGGATGAAGCGGTACACACCGTCGCTGATCGCGTGGAAGTGGCGGGCGTCGCTGCCGCCCGTCTGCACGTACGGTGCGACGATCGCCTCCGGGAACACCTCGCGCACGACGCCGTGCAGCACGTCGTACGGGCCGCCGTCGCCCGGCTCGCCGGTCGGCGACACGGGGGAGGGCTCGTGCGCGACCTGCACCGAGATCTCGACCTCGGGGTCGTCGATGACCGCGCGGATCCGCTCGACGACTCCCGCGACCGTCCCGCCGGGATTGATGCGCACGTTCGCGACGGCGCTGGCGGTCGAGGCGAGCACGTTCGCTCCGGTGCTGCCGCGCAGCTGGGTGACGGCGACGGTGGTGCGCAGCATCGCGGCGGAGCGGTTCGAGTGCGCGGCGAGAGCGCCGATGACCGCGTCCGGGTGCTCGTGGGGGTGCGCGTACCAGACGGCGTGCGCCGCGTCGGCGTGCGGGGCGGCGGCCCTGACCAGCTCGGCGATCGGCTCGGGCAGCGTCGAGGGGAACGGGCTCTCGGTGAGCCGGTGGATCGCGCGGGCGAGGCGCTGCGTCGCGAGCATCCCCGGCAGGGGCGGGGGAGCGGAGGCGTGCCCTCCGGCGTCGTGGCAGGTGAGCTCGAGGTTCATGATGCCGCGCTCGGTCACGCCGACGACGGCGATCGGAGTCGTGACGCCGGGCAGGATGCCGCGCCGCACGTTCCCGCCCTCGTCCAGGACGAAGCGCGGGCGGATCCCGCGGGCGGCGAGCAGGGCGACGACCGAGGGGGCGCCGTCGCCCGCGGTCTCCTCGTTGTGGGTGGAGACGAGGTAGACGTCGCGCTGAGGCCGCTCGCCGCGGACGACCGCGGCCTCGACGGCCTCGAGCAGGGTCACCAGCGAGCCCTTGTCGTCGACGGCGCCCCGGCCGATGATCGCCGTGCGCCCGTCGGGCCGCAGGACCGTGTCGGCGGCGAAGGGGGCGCTCGACCAGTCCTCGGGGGTCACGCTGACCACGTCGTAGTGCGCCATCAGCACCGAGGGGTCGCCGGACTCGGCGCCCTTCCAGTGCCAGAGCACGGAGTGCCCCGCGACGATCTCGCGGTCGAGGGCCGCGTGCAGGGCGGGGTAGAGCTGCTCGAGCAGCTCGACGAACACGTGGAACCGGCTCCAGTCCGTCTTCGTCTCGTCCGAGTGCGACACCGTGTCGACCCGCAGCAGGGCCTGGAAGCGCTCGAGCGCGGTCGTCGTCACCCGGCTAGCCTACGACGGCGGTCCGGAGCCCCCTGCCGCGGCGACCGGAGGTGAGCGTGAGCGTCCTGCCCGAGGTCTGCGTCGTCTACGTCCTCCGCGAGTCGCCCGGCGGCGGAGCCGAGGTGCTGCTCGGACGCAAGCGCCGCGGTCTCGGCGAGGGGCGGATCGTCGCGCCGGGCGGCAAGCTCGAGCCCGGCGAGTCACCCGTGCGGGCGGCCGTGCGCGAGCTCGCGGAGGAGGTGGGGCTCCGTGCGGAGCCCCGCGATCTCGAGCCGCGCGGCCGTCTCGACTACCGCTTCCCGCACCGCCCGGCCTGGAGCCAGCGCTCCCACGTCTTCGTCTGCCGGCGCTTCGAGGGCGAGGTCGTCGCCTCCAGCGAGCTGGCGGCCGGGTTCGTCCAGGTCGCCGAGGTCCCCTACTCCGCCATGTGGGACGACGCTCGGTTCTGGCTCCCCGGCGTCCTGACGGCGGGCGAGGCCGCCCGCTGGAGCTTCGAGTTCGGTGCGGACCTCGCGAGCGTCGTCGACTCCGACGCCCCGGGCTGGACCGGCGGCTAGACCTCGAGCACGTCTCCGGCCGCGAGCGCGTGGTACTCGCCGCCGCCCTCGCGGGTCGCCCAGCCCAGCCGGTCGTGGCCGAGCTTCTGTCCCGCCTCCGAGAGGACCGCCTCGTGCGTGGCGAAGACGTGCCGCGGTGCCAGCTCCAGCACGAAGTCGATCGACTCGGCGATCTTCATCCACGGGGCGCCGGAGGGGGCGGCCAGGATCTCGACGTCGACGCCGGTCGGCACGGTGAACGAGTCGCCCGCGTAGTACAGGCGTCCGTTCACGAGCACGCCCACGTTGTCGATCACCGGGATCGAGCGGTGGATCACCGCGTGGCGGGAGCCCGAGAAGCGCAGCTCGAACGGACCGACCTCGATCACGTCGCCGTCCGCGACGGTCTCGATGTCGAAGCCGTCGGCGGCCGCGGCGACGCCGGCGGGCCCGAAGAAGCGGAGCGCGGGGTTCGCCGCGCGCAGCCGCTCCAGCTGCTCCGGGGTCCAGTGGTCGGCGTGCTCGTGGGTGATGACGACCGCGACCGTGTCGGCGGTGCCGTCGACGGGGCGGGTGAAGGAGCCGGGGTCGATCACGAGGCGGGCGCCCGCCTCCTCGACCAGGACGGTGGCGTGCTCGAGCTTGGTCAGTCTCATGCCCCGAGCTAAGCGCGGCCGGCGGCCGGGTGCAAGGCGGCCGCCGGCCTCGATTTGCACCGATGCGGATCCGTGTGCAACACTCTTCGAGTTGCAAAAACGCGGCCCCATCGTTTAGCGGCCTAGGACGTCGCCCTCTCACGGCGGTAACGCGGGTTCAAATCCCGCTGGGGTCACCACGGCAACATCACGAAGGCCCTCGGTTCGCCGGGGGCCTTCGTGCGTGCACGACACGATGAAGGCCCCCGGTCCGCCGGGGGTCTTCTCCGTTTAACCCGCGCACGATCGACGCTAGGCTCGCATCCGCGAAGGGGAGTATCCCGACCTTCCCGCCCCCGTCAGCACGCCTCGCGTCGTCGCGATGCCGGGAGCGGGCGGGTGAGCGGACAGGCCAGGCCGTCCGATCGTCCGGGGAGAGACCGTCGGACCCCCACCCACCCCGAAAGGCCCTCCCCATGATCGATCTGCCCGTCTGGTTCGTGGTCGGCTCCTTCGTCGTCCTGAGCCTGATCCTCGCGGCCGACCTGCTGCTGGTCTACAAGCGCCCGCACGTCCCGAGCCTGAAGGAGTCGGGACTCTGGGTCGGCTTCTACGTGAGCCTCGCGCTGCTGTTCGCGCTGGCGATGCTGGTGCTGGGCGACGGCGAGACGGCGGGGCAGTTCCTCGCCGGATGGCTGACCGAGTACAGCCTGTCGATCGACAACCTGTTCGTCTTCGTCATCATCATGGGGCGCTTCGCGGTCCCTCCGAAGTACCAGCAGGAAGTGCTGATGGTGGGCATCATCATCGCGCTGGTCTTCCGGGGCGTCTTCATCCTGCTCGGAGCCCAGCTCATCGAGAGCTTCAGCTGGATCTTCTACCTCTTCGGCGCGTTCCTCGTCTACACGGCCTACAACCAGGCGTTCGGCAAGGAGGACGAGAGCGAGGGCACCGACAACCTGCTGATCCGCCTCCTCCGCCGCCGGGTGAAGATCTCGGACAGCTTCGACGGCTCGAAGATCCGCACGACGATCGACGGCACGCGCTACTTCACGCCGATGCTGATCGTGTTCCTGGCGATCGGCTCGACCGACCTGCTCTTCGCGCTCGACTCGATCCCGGCGATCTTCGGCATCACCGAGAGCCCCTTCATCGTCTTCACCGCGAACATCTTCGCGCTGATGGGGCTGCGCCAGCTCTACTTCCTCCTGGGCGGTCTCATCGACAAGCTCGAGTACCTCAAGTACGGCATCGCGTTCATCCTCGCCTTCATCGGCGTGAAGCTCGTGCTGCACGCCCTGCACGAGAACGACCTGCCGTTCCTCAACGGCGGCGAGCCCGTCCCGGTCTGGGACATCGACACGTGGACGTCCCTCGCCGTGATCGTGGTCAGCATGACGGTGGCGACGGCGGCGAGCCTGCTCAAGATGCGGCGCGAGCACAGCCACATCGAGCTGCACGACGGGCACCCGGAGGTCGTCTCCGACTCCGATGCGCCCCGGTCGGGCGCCGAGGAGAAGTGACCGCACGATGAGCGCGACGAGCGTCGAGCTCCCGCAGGGAGTGCTGCGGCTGTCGGTGACCAGCAGCACCGATGTCGGGACCGTGCGCCGGGTCAACGAGGACGCCCTCCTCGCCGACGACATCCTCCTGGCGGTCGCCGACGGCATGGGCGGTCACGCTCGGGGCGATCTGGCCAGCTCGACGGCGGTCGACACCCTGCGCGCGAACGCTCCGGCGGCGATCGGGCCGATCGATGCCGTGTTCGACCTCGTCGAGGCCGCGAACACCGCGGTCCGCGGTCTCGACGTGGGCGGCGCTCTGTGCGGCACGACCCTCACGGGGCTGACCCTCGTGCGTCCGGAGGAGACGGGCCCGGCCCGCTGGGCGCTGTTCAACGTGGGCGACTCGCGGGTCTACCGCTGGGACGGCACCGGGATGCAGCAGCTGACGGTCGACCACTCCGCCGTGCAGGAGCTGGTCGCGGCGGGACTGCTCAGCCGCGAGCTCGCCGAGTCGCATCCGGACCGCAACATCGTCACGCGGGCACTCGGCGCGGACGACGAGGTGGAGACCGACGTGTGGACCCTGCCGATCGTGCCGCGCGCGAGCTACCTCCTCTGCTCGGACGGGCTGACCAAGGAGCTCTCGGACGAGCGGATCGCCGACCTCTTCGAGCGGCGCGATGCGGGCGGGATAGCCCCCGTCGATCTCGCGCAGTCCCTGGTCCGCGAGGCGATCGCCGCCGGCGGGCGCGACAACGTGACCGTCGTCGTGGTCGACGCGGTCCTCGACCCGAGGGGCTGACGACGCTCGTCCCGATCGTGTCGTGCCCCCCGAACAGGTCGCATCATCGTGTGTCCTCGACTGCAGAGCCCGGCTGTCGAAAGGCATACTGAAGGGATGGACACCGCCGAAGCCCTCGATCGCGCGAAGGTGCGCTTCGCAGAGGGCGACGTCCGTGGAGCCGTCTCGCTGCTCGAGCGCTGCGTCGCCGCCGATCCCACCTGGCTCGACCCGCGGATCCTCCTCTCCGAGCTCTACCGCCGCTCCGGCGATCTGATCGAGGCGGGGCGGTGGGGCTACCTCATCGAGAGCGGTGCGGCACCGGAGGAGCTCAACGCGTTCGAGCGGGCGCTGGTCAGCACCGACGAGGACCCCTTCGAGCTGGCCGAGCGCGCGCTGGTGGAGCCCCTCGAGCTCGCGTCGGAGTCGCCCCACGCCGCGCGGATGCTCGCCGATCTCCCGCAGCGCCTCGAGGAGGCGGCCCGGTACCAGGCCGAGGCTCCCGACCCGCTCGACGGCGAGTGGTTCGAGCACGAGGCTCTGCCGGTCGCCCGGCGCGGCGGGATCGTCGGCATGCTCGGAGCCGCGGCCGCCGCGGTCTTCGTCGTCGGCGGCGTGGTCGTCGGAGCGGCCGCGCTGCTCGTGGTGCCGGCGGTGCTGATCGCCATGCTCGCCACTCCCTGACGCCGACGGCGCTCGCGACAGGCGGTCGCGCGACCCCGGGCCGCGCTCGTGCGCGGTGCTATCCTCGGGGAATGCTGTTCGGCCGGCTCCTCCTTCTCCGCCGCGACGAGACCTCGATCTGACAGGCCTCTCTCGTCGCGGTGTCTCTCGTGGGCTGACCATCCTTCCCGAGGAAGAGAATCCACCGACATGAACGACAGTACGATCCACGACGCCGTGCCCGCCCGACCGCGGACCCTGGCCGAGAAGGTCTGGGACGACCACCTCGTCTCGAAGGGCAAGGACGGCACCCCCGACCTGATCTACATCGACCTGCACCTCGTGCACGAGGTGACCAGCCCGCAGGCGTTCGACGGCCTCCGGCTCGCCGGCCGCCCCGTCCGCCGCCCCGATCTCACGATCGCCACGGAGGACCACAACACCCCGACGGTCGGCATCGACCGTCCGATCGCCGACCTGACCAGCCGCACCCAGATCGAGACACTGCGCCGCAACTGCGCCGAGTTCGGCGTGCGCCTGCACTCGCTGGGCGACGTCGAGCAGGGCATCGTGCACGTCGTCGGGCCGCAGCTCGGCCTGACGATGCCGGGCATCACCGTCGTCTGCGGCGACTCGCACACCTCGACGCACGGCGCGTTCGGCGCGATGGCCTTCGGCATCGGCACCAGCGAGGTCGAGCACGTGATGGCGACCCAGACCCTGCCGCTGAAGCAGTTCAAGACGATGGCGATCACCGTCGACGGCACGCTCAAGCCGGGAGTGACGGCGAAGGACATCATCCTGGCCGTCATCGCGAAGATCGGCACCGGAGGCGGGCAGGGCTACGTCCTCGAGTACCGCGGCTCCGCGATCCGCGCGCTCTCGATGGAGGGCCGCATGACGATCTGCAACATGTCGATCGAGGCCGGCGCCCGCGCGGGAATGGTCGCCCCCGACGAGACGACCTTCGCCTACCTCGAGGGCCGTCCGCACGCCCCCTCCGGCCAGGACTGGGACGACGCCGTCGCGTACTGGCGCACGCTGCCCACCGACGAGGGCGCCGTCTACGACGCCGAGGTCGTGCTCGACGCCGACACGCTCGAGCCGTTCGTCACCTGGGGCACCAACCCCGGTCAGGGCGTCTCGCTCTCGCAGGCCGTCCCGGACCCCGAGTCGATCGACGACCCGAACGAGCGCTCCAACGCCCGGCGCGCCCTCGAGTACATGGACCTCGAGGCGGGCACTCCGATGAAGGAGATCCCGGTCGACGCGGTCTTCATGGGCTCCTGCACCAACTCGCGCATCGAGGACCTCCGGGCCTTCGCCTCCGTGATCGCGGGACGCACCAAGGCGCCCGGCGTCCGCGTGATGGTGGTCCCCGGCTCCGCCCGCGTGCGCATCGAGGCCGAGGCCGAGGGCCTCGACAAGGTCTTCACCGACTTCGGGGCCGAGTGGCGCTTCGCCGGCTGCTCGATGTGCCTCGGGATGAACCCCGACCAGCTCGCGCCGGGTGAGCGCTGCGCCTCGACGTCGAACCGCAACTTCGAGGGCCGCCAGGGCAAGGGCGGTCGCACCCACCTCGTCTCGCCGCTGGTCGCCGCGGCGACCGCCGTGCGCGGCACCCTCTCCAGCCCGTCCGATCTGGAGCCCGCTCGCGAACTGGTGGAGGCCTGATCATGGAGAAGTTCGAGACCGTCACGGCCATCGCCGCGCCGCTGAAGCGCAGCAACGTCGACACCGACCAGATCATCCCCGCGGTGTTCCTCAAGCGCGTCACCAAGACGGGTTTCGAGGACGCGCTGTTCCACGGTTGGCGCCAGGAGGAGGACTTCGTCCTCAACCAGGGGCCGTACCTGGGCGCGCAGATCCTCGTCGCCGGGCCCGACTTCGGCACGGGATCCAGCCGCGAGCACGCCGTCTGGGCGCTGCGCGACTTCGGCTTCCGCGTCGTGCTCTCCTCGCGCTTCGGCGACATCTTCCGCGGCAACTCCGGCAAGCAGGGCCTGCTCGCCGCCGCGGTCGCCGAGGACGACATCGAGCGCATCTGGGCGATCATCGAGTCGCGGCCGGGAATAGAACTGACCGTCGATCTGGTTGCCCGTACGGTCACCGCCGGTGGCGAGACCTTCCCCTTCGAGATCGACGACTACACTCGATGGCGCCTGATCGAGGGGCTGGACGACATCGGACTGACCCTGCGCGACGAAGCGCTCATTTCCGAATTCGAGACCCGTCGCGAGAGCTGGCGGCCCAAGACATTGCCGGTGAAATAGCGTGAACACACTTCTTCAGGACGCCAGGACGGCGCTTCAGGATGCCAAGGCGGCGGGAGCCCGAGTGGGGATGACGACCGAGCGGATCACCATCAACGGCGGTCGCCCGCTCAAGGGCCGGATCGAGCTCAAGGGCGCGAAGAACCTGGTCACCAAGGCCATGGTCGCGGCTCTGCTCGGCGAGACCGCGTCGACCCTGCGCGACGTGCCGGACATCAGCGACGTCCGCGTCGTGAAGGGCCTGCTCGAGGTCCACGGCGTCAAGGTGAAGCAGGGCCCCGAGGTCGGCGAGCTGATCCTCGACCCCTCGAACGTCGAGTCGGCGCACATGGCCGACATCGACGCGCACGCCGGCTCGAGCCGCATCCCGATCCTGTTCTGCGGACCCCTCCTGCACCGTCTGGGCGAGGCGTTCATCCCCGACCTCGGCGGCTGCCGCATCGGCGACCGCCCGATCGACTACCACCTCGAGGTGCTCCGCAACTTCGGCGCCATCGTCGAGAAGCTGCCCTCGGGCATCCGCATGTCGGCCCCCGAGGGCCTGCACGGCGCCAAGGTCTCGCTCCCGTACCCGAGTGTCGGAGCGACCGAGCAGGTCCTGCTGACCGCGGTGCGCGCCTCCGGCATCACCGAGCTCTCGGGTGCGGCCATCGAGCCCGAGATCATGGATCTCATCAACATCCTGCAGAAGATGGGCGCCATCATCTCGGTCGACACCGACCGCGTGATCCGCATCGAGGGTGTCGACCGCCTCACGGGCTACACCCACCGCGCGCTCTTCGACCGCAACGAGGCCGCCTCCTGGGCCGCCGCGGCGCTCGCGACCGACGGCGACATCTTCGTCGGCGGTGCCCGCCAGCAGGAGATGACGACCTTCCTCAACGTCTTCCGCAAGGTCGGCGGCGCGTTCGAGATCGCCGAGGACGGCATCCGCTTCTACCACCCCGGTGGCGAGCTGAAGCCGGTCATCATCGAGACCGACGTGCACCCCGGCTTCATGACCGACTGGCAGCAGCCGCTCGTCGTCGCGCTGACCAAGGCCAAGGGCGTCTCGATCGTGCACGAGACGGTCTACGAGCAGCGCTTCGGATTCGTCGACGCCCTCGTCGAGATGGGTGCGACCATCCAGATCCACCGCGAGTGCCTCGGCGGGCAGGCCTGCCGCTTCGGTCAGCGCAACTTCATGCACTCGGCGGTCATCTCGGGCCCGTCGAAGCTGCACGGCGCCGACATCGTCGTGCCGGATCTGCGCGGAGGCTTCTCGCACCTGATCGCGGCGCTCTCGGCCGAGGGCACCTCCTCCGTCTCGAACGTCGGCATCATCAGCCGCGGCTACGAGAACTTCCTCACCAAGCTCGAGCTGCTCGGAGCCGACTTCTCGCTCGACGCGTAGCCACCGCTCCCCGGAACCCCGGGCCGTCGAGGCCGCCTGCTCCCGCAGGTCGTCTCGACGGTCCGGGGTTCCGTCGTTCCCGGCGGTGTCCGGTCCTCGGTCAGCGGCTGCCCCACGGAGCGGGCCGGGCGGCCTCGATGCGCGCGAGCAGGCGCCGGTGGAAGCGGTCGACGCTCGCCTCCGGGGCGGGGCGGAGGCCGAGGATCCCGGGCTCCTCGACCAGACGCAGGACAGCAGATCTCGGCCGCCGTCCGCGGGAGACCGAGACGACGACGGCGCTGCGCCCGCGAAGACCCACGGTCCGCCGCTCCACCGTGCGGATCTCGTCCCAGAGGATCTCGATCCGCCGGCCCGCGACCCGCACGATCAGCACCTCGGCGGTCGGATCGACCACGAGGTAGGGGTGGAGATCCGGGGTCGGGAGGGTCGGGTCGCCGAAGCGGAGCAGGCGCGTGACGTCCGCCCCGCCGGCGATCACGACGCCTCCGGTCTCTCCGGCCTCGACCAGAGCCCGCGGCGCCGCGATGAGGCGGGAGACGACGAGGACGAGGAGGAGGGCGACGATGAGCACGGCCGCCACCGCGTACACGACGAGAGGACGGCCGTCGGCAGCCGCGCCGGCGGCGGTCGCGAGGGCGAGGTGCAGGGGAGTCACGCCGCCACGGTAGCGCCCGGTCTCGCGATGCGCGGGCGCGGGCAGCCGGGGTGCCCGCCCCGGGATGCGAGGATGGGCGGGTGTCTGAACGCAGTCGTCCCTCCGTCTTCTGGTTCCTCGCGGCGGCGGTGGTCCCGACGCTGACCGCCTCCGTCGATCTCCGGGTCCGCGACATCGACAAGATCCCCAAGACCGGCGCGTTCGTGTTCGCGCCGAACCACTACAGCGAGATCGACCCGTTCATCACGGGCTGGACGCTGTGGCGAGCCGGTCGCGCGCCGCGGTTCCTCGCGAAGGCGTCGCTCTTCTCGGTCCCCGTCGTCGGAGCGATCCTCCGCGCCTCCGGGCAGATCCCGGTCGAGCGCGCGGGCTCGGTGCGGGGCAGCGAGCCGCTCAAGGCGGCGAAGGAGCTGGTCGACCGGGGCGGATCGGTGCTGATCTACCCCGAGGGCACGCTGACCCGCGACCCCGAGCTCTGGCCGATGCGCGGCAAGACCGGCGCGGTGCGGATGGCGCTGCAGTACGGCCTGCCGGTCGTCCCCGTCGCGCACTGGGGCACCCAGCAGCTGATGGGGCGCTACTCCAAGAAGGTCACGCTGTTCCGGCGGAAGCGCGTCGACGTCCTCGTCGGCGACCCGGTCGACCTGTCCGCGTTCCGCGGGCGGAGCCTCGACTCCGCGACCCTCAACGAGGCCTCGGCCGTCGTGATGGCCGCGATCACCGCGCTCCTCGAGGAGCTGCGCGGCGAGACGGCTCCCGAGAAGCGCTGGAATCCGGCCGAGCACAACCAGAAGGGGACGGGACGCTTTGAGTCCGAGCAGTAGGAGCCAGAAGCGCCCGATCCCGGTTCCGCGCCGCGTGGCGGTGCTGGGCGCCGGCAGCTGGGGCACCACCTTCGCCAAGATCCTCGCCGACGGCGGATCCGAGGTGGTGATGTGGGCGCGGCGCGCCGAGCTCGCCCGCGAGATCACGGAGGCCAAGCGCAACAGCGACTACCTCCCCGGCATCAACCTGCCGCGCAACATCCGGGCCACGCCGCGCATCGAGGAGGCGCTCGAGGGCGCCGACCACATCTACCTCTCGATCCCGTCGCAGACCCTCCGCGGCAACCTCGAGGCGATCACCCCGTTCCTCACCGAGCGCACCGTCCTCGTCAGCCTGATGAAGGGCGTCGAGAAGAGCTCGGGCCTGCGGATGAGCGAGGTGATCTCGCAGGTCCTGCCGATCGACCCGAGCCGGATCGCGGTCGCCTCCGGGCCCAACCTCGCCCTCGAGATCGCGAAGGAGCAGCCGACCGCCGCGGTCATCGCCTCCGAGAGCCTGGTCACGGCCCAGGAGGTGGCGCTCGCGGCCACCAACCGCTACTTCCGCTCGTTCGTGAACACGGATGTCATCGGCACCGAGTTCGGCGGGGTGCTGAAGAACCTGATCGCGGTCGCCATCGGCATCGTGGACGGAGTCGGCTACGGCGAGAACACGAAGGCGTCGATCATGACGCGCGGCCTCGCCGAGATGACCGACTTCGCGGTCGCCTACGGAGCGAAGGCCGAGACCATGTCGGGGCTCGCGGGCCTCGGCGACCTGATCGCGACCTCGAGCTCGTCGCTGTCGCGCAACAACACCGCGGGGCGGCTGCTCGGCCAGGGCTACAGCTTCACCGACGTCGTGAAGTCGATGCAGCAGACGGCGGAGGGGCTCGCCTCGGTGGCGCCGGTGCTCGAGCTCGCTCGCGCCAGGGGCGTCGACATGCCCATCGTCGAGCAGGTGTCGCAGGTGCTCGCCGGTACGCTCGATCCGAAGGACATCGCGCCGCACCTGACCACGGATTCGGACGAGCCCCAGGGTGAGAGGAACCTCGATGACCAGCAAGCTCCGCGTGGCCGTTCTGTTCGGGGGGCGCTCAAGCGAGCACTCGATCAGCTGCGCAACGGCGGCGGGGGTGCTGCGGGCGATCGATCGTGACCGCTTCGAGGTGATCCCCGTGGGGATCACCCGCGACGGGGCGTTCGTGCTCGAGGAGGACCGGCCCGAGAAGTTCGCGCTCGACGCCGCGGCGCTGCCCGAGGTCGTCGACAACGGCAGCCGTGTGCGCTGGCCGGAGTCGGCCCTGTCGCGCGAGCTGACGGTCGCCGACGGCGGCTCCGTGCGCTCGCTGGGCGATGTCGACGTCGTCTTCCCGATCCTGCACGGCCCGTGGGGCGAGGACGGCACGATCCAGGGGCTCCTCGAGCTGATCGGCCTGCCCTACGTCGGGTCGGGCGTGCTCGCGTCGGCGCTCGGGATGGACAAGCACTTCACCAAGACGGTCCTCCGCGCGGCCGGCATCGCGGTCGCGCCCTGGTACACCGTCACCGAGGCCGAGTGGCGGGCCGATCCGGGCGACGCCTCCGCGGCACTCGACGACCTCGGTCTGCCCGTGTTCGTGAAGCCGGCCCGCGCCGGCTCGAGCGTCGGCGTGAGCCGAGTGGACGAGCGCTCGCAGCTCGGCGCCGCGCTCGACGAGGCGTTCGTGCACGACTCGCGCGTGCTCATCGAGTCGGGCATGGCCGGCCGCGAGATCGAGATCGGCGTGCTCGGCGCGTTCGGGGGCGCGCCGGCGCGCACCTCGGTGGCGGGCGAGGTCGTCGTCTCGGGAGGCGGCTTCTACGACTTCGAGGCCAAGTACCTCGGCGCTGCGGGCATCGACCTGGTCTGCCCGGCCGAGCTGAGTGCCGAGGAGCTCGCCGAGATGAGCGGGCTCGCCGTGAAGGCGTTCGAGTCGATCGGAGCGGCGGGGCTCGCCCGGGTCGATTTCTTCCTCACCGCCGAGGGCTTCGTCATCAACGAGATCAACACGATGCCCGGCTTCACGCCGATCTCGATGTTCCCGCGCATGTGGGGCGCGAGCGGAGTCGACTACCCCGACCTGATCGGCGAGCTCATCGACCTCGCCCTCGAGCGGCTCCCGGTCGCCGCACGGTGACCCTCGACCTCCGCGTCGATCCGGAGGCGCCAGCCTCGCCGTTCGAGCAGATCCGCGAGCAGATCGCGGCGCGGGTCGCCGCGGGTGCGCTGCCGCTGGGCACGCGTCTGCCCGCGGTCCGGGCGCTGGCCGAGCAGCTCGGCGTGGCTCCGGGGACGGTCGCCCGCGCGTACAAGGAGCTGGAGGCGGCGGGAGTCGTCGAGACGCGCGGACGGGCAGGAACGGTCGTCGCGGGCGGCATCGAGGGCGTCGAGCGCGAGCTGCAGCTCGCCGCCGCCGTCTACGCCGAGCGGGCGCGGTCGCTCGGCGCGCCGGCGGACCGGGCGCTCCGCGTGGTGAGCAGCGCGCTCGACGCCTGAGGGCGCGAGCCCGCGAGCGCCTGCTGGTCGAGCAGCCCACAGGGGAGTCACTCCGGCGGAGTCAGCCGGAGGGGGTGCCCGTCGTGTCGAGGGTGTCGCTGTCGGAGACGTCCGTGCACTGCCGGTCCTGCGGGAGGTAGGACACGGCGTTGGCGAGGTCGGTGACCGCCGACGTGCCGGAGGCGCGGCTCTGGTCGACCGTGATCTCCACGGCCGGATCGCGGCCGTAGGTGGTCAGCGTGTAGATGTCCTCGTCGGCCCGGGTCTCGTCGATGATCCAGTCGACGCCGTTGACCGAGACGCAGAGGTCGGTCGTCGGCCCGGGCGGCTCGACTCCGCAGTGCAGGATGACGGCGGCCGGCGTGCCCCAGGCGGCCGTGCCCTGTGCGTTCGTCTCGCGCTCCGGCTGGTCGGCCACCACGTCGGGCAGGCGCACCGAGACCTCGGCGCACCCGGGGTCCGTCGCCTCGGCGGCCGGCTCGAGAGCGACGGCGGCGGAGCATCCCGAGAGCAGGAGCACCGCGGAGAGGGCGACGAGCGGGGTGCGGAGGCGGCGAGCGGACATCGAGGGCAACGCTAGCGTGTGAACCATGGCACCTCATCCGAGCCCCACCCTGGCCGAGCTCAGCGAGGGCGAGGTCCTCGCGAGGGTGCTGACGAGACTCGGCGGCGCCTCCGGAGCGGAGACGCTCGTGGGGCCGGGCGACGACTCCGCCGTGCTGCGCGCCCCCGACGGCCGCTTCGTCGTGACCACCGACATGATGGTGCACGGCCCCGACTTCCGCCTCGCCTGGTCGACGCCGTTCGACCTCGGCTGGAAGGCGGCGGCGTCGAACCTGTCGGACGTCGCCGCGATGGGGGCTCGGCCGACGGCCCTCGTCGTGGCGATCGCCGCACCGCAGGGCCTCGGGGTCGACGTGCTCGAGGGCATCGCCGACGGCCTCGCGGCCGGCTGCGCCGCGATGGCACCGGGATGCGCGGTCGTGGGCGGCGACCTCTCCGCCTCCGCGACCCTGACCCTCGCGATCACCGCCTTCGGCTCGCTCGACGGTCGCGCGCCCGTGCTGCGCAGTGGAGCCCGGCCCGGCGACGTGGTCGCGACCGCGGGAACCCTCGGCGCGGCGGGGCTCGGCCTGCGCCTCCTCTTCGAGCAGGCGACCACCGCGGGGGAGCCGTCGGCGGCGCTGGCGAGAGGCCTCCGCGAGCGGTTCCCGGAGGTGCTCGACGCCCAGCTGCGGCCGACCCCGCCGATCGCGGCCGGGATCGCGGCGGGCGACTCCGCGACGGCGATGATGGACGTCTCGGACGGCGTCGTGCTCGACGCCCGCCGGATGGCGCGGGCGAGCGGAGTGGTGATCGATCTCGATCCCGCCGCGGTCGACCGCCACGCGGGACTGCTGCCCGGGACCGAGGCGGCGCTCGCCCGCACCCTGGTCCTCGGCGGCGGCGAGGACCACGCGATGCTCGCCTGCTTCCCGCGCGCGGCGGCACTGCCTCCGGGATTCACCGCGCTCGGCGCGGTGCGCGAGGGCGAGCCGGAGGTGCGGCTCGGCGGCGAGGCCCTCCTCGATCGCGGCGGCTGGGACCCCTACCTGGGCTGGGACGGCGCGGCGGGCTGATCGCTCGCGGGCGTCGCCCACCAGATCGTCGTCTCGCCGTAGTCCTTGCGCTTGTCGCGCACGAGTCCGGCCGGCCACCGCGGCTCGGGGCTGCGCGAGCTGCGCTCGACGACCACGACCGCGTCCTCGCGGAGGAGCGGCAGCACCCCGGCCAGATCCGCGGCGAGGTCGTCCTCGCCGAGGTCGTAGGGCGGGTCGAGGAACACCGTGTCGACGTTGAGGGCGGGGGAGCCGTCGAGGAACGAGCGCACGGACGCGGTCGCGACCTCGATCCTCGGCCGGGTCACCCGGTTCGAGGCGGCGGCCGAGACGATGGCCCGAGCGTTCTCACCCGCGGTGCGCGCCGCCTTCGGGTCGCGCTCGACCAGCACGATCGCGCTCGCGCCCCGGCTCGCGGCCTCGAGCCCGAGGGCGCCCGATCCCGCGTACAGGTCGACGACCGTCGCCCCGTCGAGCGCGTCACGGGCCTCGAGGGCCGAGAAGACCGCCTCGCGGACCCTGTCGCTGGTCGGCCGGGTGCCCGTGCGGGGGACGCGGAGGGTGAGGGACCCGGCGAAGCCGGCGATGATCCTGGTCACCGACCCGAGCATACGGCGCCGCGGCCGCCCGGGAGACCCCTGCGAACCCTGAGCCGTTTTCCGGCTCGGACTGCGAGAATCACCAGCTATGACGTCCCTCGACTCGCACCCCTCCACCGTCGGCTCCGCCCCTGGCACGGGAGCGTCGATGTCGCGGGAGGAGTTCACCGAGCACTGCGCCGCGATCCTGTCGAATCTGACCCGCGTGATCGACGGCAAGGACGCCGAGGTCTCGATGGCGCTCACGGTGTTCCTCGCGGGCGGGCACCTCCTGATGGAGGACGTCCCCGGCACCGGGAAGACGGTGCTCGCCAAGTCGCTCGCCGCCTCCGTGGGGGGCACCGTCTCGCGGATCCAGTTCACCCCCGACCTGCTCCCCTCCGACGTCACGGGGGTCTCGGTCTACAACCAGGCGACGCGCGACTTCGAGTTCAAGCCCGGCCCCGTCTTCGCGAACGTGCTGATCGGCGACGAGATCAACCGCGCCTCGCCCAAGACGCAGTCGGCGCTGCTGGAGTGCATGGAGGAGCGCCAGGTCTCGGTCGACGGCATCACGCACCTCCTGTCGCGGCCCTTCGCGGTCGTCGCGACCCAGAACCCGGTCGAGATGGAGGGCACCTACAGCCTCCCCGAGGCGCAGCGCGACCGCTTCATGGCGCGTCTCTCTCTGGGCTACCCCGACGAGCGCGCCGAGCTCGAGATGATCCGCACGCGCGACGCGCGGAGCCCGCTGGAGGAGCTGCGCGCGGTCGTCACGCGCGACCAGCTGGAGCGGATGATCGACTACGTCCAGTCGATCTACGTCGCACCGCCGGTGCAGGAGTACGTGGTGGCGATCATGCAGGCCACCCGGATCGACCCGGAGCTGCGCCTCGGAGGGAGCCCGCGCGCGACCCTGCAGCTCATCGCCGCGGCGAAGGCGCTCGCGGCGATCAACGACCGGGACTTCGTCGTGCCCGACGACATCGACACCCTCGCGGTGCCGGTGCTCGGCCACCGTCTGCTGCCGGCGACGCGCCTGCCCGGACGCTCCGGGACGAGCGCCTCCCACTCCGTGACCGAGATCGTGCAGCGGATCATCGCCGCGACCCCCGTGCCCTTCAGCGGCCGTGGCGCCTGATCCGCGCGGGGGCGACGCGCCCTCGACGCGCATCGGTGCGCTGCCGGCCCTCGCGGGCGTCGCACTGACGGTGCGCGGCTGGGCGTTCGTCGCCGTCGGGACGGCGGCCGTCATCGCGGCTCCGCTGCTCGGCTTCCGCGAGCTGCTGTTCGTCGGGCTCGTGCTGCTGGGGCTCCCGCTCGGAGCCGTCGTCTCGCTGATCCCGGGCAGCCCGGCACTCCAGGTGCAGCGCCGCTTCGCGCCGCGCGTGGTCGCGGTGGGCGACGTGGTCGATGTCGATGTGCTGCTCGAGAACCGCGGCGGGCCGCTCCGGGCCGGTGCGCGCGCCGAGGACCGTCTCGAGCGGATCGAGCGCGGCGAGGCCGCGGGCTGGATCGTCGCGCGCGGCGGGTTCACCCTGCCTCCCGTCGGCGCGGCGGGAAGCGGCTCGGGCCGCGTCCGCGCCCGCTACCGGCTGCCCGCGGGGCGTCGCGGGATCCACCGGATCGGCCCGCTCCGGCTCGTGCGCGGCGACGCGCTGGGCATGGCGCTGCGCGAGACCTCCGCGGGGGCGGCGCAGCCCTTCGTCGTGACTCCGCGGGCCGCGCCGCTGCAGAGCGACGTGCTCGACGCCCACGGCGCCGGCGGGTCGAGCCCGGTCGCGCACGCGACGGCGGGGGCGGGGACCGACGACGTCATTCCGCGCGACTACCGGCCGGGCGACGCGATGCGGCGCGTGCACTGGCGCGCCAGTGCACGATCGGGTGAGCTCAAGGTCCGTCAGGACGAGCAGAACACCGACCCGCACGCCTGGATCCTGCTCGAGACGCGGGCGAGCAGGATGCTCGACGGGCGCCGCGACGAGCGGTTCGAGTGGGCCGTCTCGATGACCGCCTCGCTCGCCGTCCACCTCCTGGAGCGCGGCTTCGAGACCCACCTGGTCGAGACGGGGTCGACAGGCGCTCTCGCGCCCTCCGAGGACGAGCGCGAGGTCGCGCACGACGTGCTCCTCCGCCTCGCCGAGCTCGAGGCTGCCACCGACTCCGTCGAGGCCGTCGGCCGCATCGCGAGCGAGATGCGCGAGGCCGGAGGCGTGCGCCCCGTCTTCGCCGTGCTCTCCCGGCTGCGCGAGGAGGACCTGGCCTCCCTCGCCTCGCTCGCCGCGCACGCCCGGCCCGCGCTCGCGTTCGTGGTCGACGCCAGCCCCGAGGAGGAGGCGGTGCTGACCTCGCTCGGCTGGTACGCCGTCTCCGTGACGCCGAGCACCCGCATCGAGGAGGCGTGGGCCGACGCCCTGGCGCTCCGGGTGGTCGCATGACGCGCCGCGACGGCCGCGCCGGCTCCGTGCTGCTGAGCGTCCTCTTCTGGGTGGCGATCGTGGCGGCGGCCTCGGGCACCGGTCGGCTGCTCACCGGAGTCGGCTGGCTCGTGCAGCTGAGCATCGCGGTCGGCCTCGTCCTCGCCGTCCCCGCGGGTGCCCGGGCGCTGCGCGCGCATCCCGTCGTGCCGCCGATCCTCGCCACCCTCACGGCCGTCGTGGTCGTGACGGCGATGTTCGTGCCCGCGCGCTCGCTCCTCTTCGTCGTCCCGACGCCGTCGGCACTGGCCGACGCGCGGGCGCTCGCGCAGTCGGGCTTCACGTCGATCGCGCAGCAGGGACTCCCGGCCGTCGCCGACGACGGCATCGCGTTCCTGCTGGTCGGCGGTGTCGTGGTGCTCGCGTGGGCCACCGACCTCTTCGCGTTCTCGGTGCGGCTCCCCGCGCTGGCCGGGCTGTTCCCGGCGGCGCTGCTGGCGGTGCCCGCGGTCATCGATCCGGCCGACGTCTCGTGGCCGAGTCTGGTCCTCACCGCGCTCGCCTACGCCGCGATCCTCGCGGTGAGCGCGCGCCCGCGCCGCACGGGCGCGCGCCGGCCGTCGTTCCCGTCCGCGGCCCCGGCTCTCGCGGTCGTGGGAGTCGTGGTGGTCGCCGCGGGCCTGCTCGCGGGGTCGGCCTCGGGGTACGTCCGCAGCTCCACCTCCTCCGGGGTCTCCGGCACGCTCTTCAACGGGTCGATCGACCCCGTGGTCGCGCTCGGCGCCGACCTGCGCCGGCCGGACCCGGTGACGGTGCTGCGCTACGCCACCGACTCCGATCTCCCCGTGTACCTCCGGGTGCTCACCGTCTCCGACTTCGAGGGCGAGAACTGGGCGCCGAGCGCCACGGAGGAGACGGCTCCGATCGACGCCCCCATCGCGCCGGAGGGGCTCTCCGAGAGCGTGCCGCGGCTCAGCGAGGAGGTCGACGTCTCGGTCGAGACGCTCAGGAGCCAGTGGCTGCCGGTGCCGTACCCGGTCGAGTCGCTCAGCGGGGTCGGCGACGGCTGGCTGCAGGACGTGCAGGACGGCTCGATCCGCGGTGACGCGACCACGCGCGCGGGCGACGATTACGATGTGCAGGCGCTCCGCCTCGAGCCCGATCCCCAGCAGCTCCTCGACGCTCCGGCGCCCGCCGGACTCGAGCGCTACCTGTCGCTCCCCGACGACGTGCCGGAGATCGTGCGGGCCACGGCCGCCGACGTGACCGCCGACGACACCACCGCGTACGACCAGGCGCGATCGCTGCAGTCGTACTTCCGCTCGTCGGAGTTCACCTACTCCGAGGACACCCCGGCCGAGGAGGGCTACGACGGCGACGGAGTCGGCGTGCTGGAGGCGTTCCTGACGGTCCGCGAGGGCTACTGCGTGCACTTCGCCTCGGCGATGGCGGTCATGGCGCGCGAGCTCGGCATCCCCTCACGACTCGCCATCGGCTACCAGCCGGGCTCGGTCGTGCCCTCGAGCGACAGCGACCTCACCACGTACCGCGTGATGTCCTCCGACCTGCACGCGTGGCCCGAGCTCTACTTCGAGGGCGTCGGCTGGCTGCCCTTCGAACCGACCCCGAGCCGCGGCGCTCCCGCGTCGTACACCCTCCCGAGCGCGACCTCCTCGACGGGGTCGAGCACGCCGGGTGCCGAGGCGAGTGCGGCTCCGGGAACGACCGCCGAGGCCAGCGCGGCTCCGACAGCGAGCGCGGCGACCCCGACGGCCACCGCCGGTGCGCTGGGCGGATCGGCCGCGACGAGCGCGCCCGCGGTGACCGCGTGGGTGCTCCTCCTGCTGGTCCTGCTGGTGCCGTGGCTGCTGCGGGTCGTCCAGCGGGCGCTGCGGCGGCGATCGGCGGCGGGCGGATCCACGGAGGCGGCCTGGACCGAGCTGCTCGCGAGCGCGCGCGACCTCGGGATCCCGGTCGAGTCGACCGCGACTCCTCGCTCGCAGGAGGCCCTGATCGCCTCGTCCCTCGGGAGCGACGAGGCGCGGGCGGACCTGAGGACCCTCCGCCAGACCCTGGAGCGGGTGCGGTACGCGCCCGTCGCGGCCGGCTCCGGTTCGTCGTGGGACGCGTCGACCCGGGTGGTCGCCGAGCTCCGCGCCGAGGCCGGCGTCCCGCGCCGGGTGTTCGCCGCAGTGCTGCCGCGCTCGGTGTTCGCCCCGCAGCAGCGTCGGACCCCCGCCCTATGATCGCAAGGTGATCCAGGACCCCCTCGACGCCGGCCTCGCGGCGGCGGTCGGCCCGCGCACGGCGGCCGCCGTCGAGAAGGCGTTCGGCTACCGCACGGTCGGCGAGCTGCTCGGGCACTACCCGCGCCGGTACGCCAAGCGCGGCGAGCTGACCGCGCTCTCGCAGCTTCCGGTCGGCGAGAGCGTCACGATCGTGGCCGAGGTGCGCGAGGTGCACGAGCGGCCGATGAAGAACCGCAGGGGGAGTCTGCTCGAGGTGATCATCTCGGACGGCACGGGCACCCTCTCGCTCACCTTCTTCGGGCAGCCGTGGCGGAAGGCGCAGCTGCACCGCGGCGCGCGGGGGATCTTCGCCGGCACCGTCTCGATGTTCCGCACCACGAAGCAGCTCACCCACCCCGACTACCGCCTCTTCGACGAGGAGGAGGCCGTCGCGGCCGGCGGGGTCGAGCTCGCGAAGGACTGGGCGGAGCGGCCGATCCCGATCTACCCCGCGACGAGCGCGATCTCGAGCTGGCAGCTCCAGGCCGCGATGGCCGTCCTGCTCGACGGTCTGGGCGAGGTCCCCGACCCGATACCCGAGTCGGTGCGCGCCGGCCGGTCGCTGATGCCCCTCGGCGAGGCGCTCGAGCTCATCCACCGGCCGCAGCGCGAGGGCGAGGAAGCGCAGGCGCGCGAGACCCTGCGCTTCCACGAGGCGTTCCTCCTGCAGCTCGCCCTGCTCGAGCGGCGGTTGGCCGCGAAGGCCACCCCGGCGACGGCGCGGACGCCCTCGCCCGGCGGTCTGCTGGAGCGCTTCGACTCCGCCCTGCCGTTCGACCTCACCGGCGACCAGCGGGCCGTCGGAGCCGAGATCGCGGACGACCTGGCGACCGAGAGCCCGATGTCGCGGCTGGTGCAGGGCGAGGTCGGCTCGGGCAAGACGCTGGTGGCGCTGCGCGCGATGCTGACGGCGGCCGAGAGCGGCGGTCAGGCCGCCCTGCTCGCGCCGACCGAGGTGCTCGCCGGGCAGCACCTGCGCTCGATCGTGAAGACCCTCGGCCCCGCGCTCTCGGCCGAGCTGGTGCCGACGCTGCTCACCGGCGGCCTCGGCGCCGCGGAGCGACGAGCGGCGCTGCTGCGCATCGTCTCGGGGACCGCGAAGATCGTCGTCGGCACGCACGCGCTCCTCGGCGACAAGGTCTCGTTCTACGATCTCGCCCTCGTCGTCATCGACGAGCAGCACCGCTTCGGAGTCGACCAGCGCGACACTTTGCGCCGCAAGGGAGCGACGCCGCCCCACGTGCTCGTGCTCACCGCGACTCCGATCCCGCGGACGGTCGCGATGACCGTCTTCGGCGATCTCGACACCTCGACCATCCGCGAGCTGCCCGCGGGGCGCCCCGGCATCACGAGCCACGTCGTGTCCCTCACCGACAAGCCCGGGCTGATCGCCAGGGCGTGGGAGCGGGCCGAGGAGGAGATCCGGGCGGGTCACCAGATCTACATCGTGTGCCCCGCGATCGAGCCGGGCGAGGTCGCGGAGGGTGCCGTCGCTCCCGAGGACGCGGCCACCCCGCTCTCGACCGTCGCCCAGACGATCGAGGGGGTGCGCGCGCACGCCCTGCTGTCCCAGCGCCGCTCGGCCGCCCTGCACGGCCGCATGACGACCGACGAGAAGGACGCCGTGATGCGGGCCTTCGCGGCGGGGGAGATCGACGTGCTCGTCTCGACGACCGTGATCGAGGTGGGAGTCGACGTGCCGAACGCGTCGATGATGATCGTCCTCGACGCCGAGCGCTTCGGCGTCTCGCAGCTGCACCAGCTGCGCGGGCGGATCGGGCGCGGCGGCGTGCCGGGCGTGTGCCTGTTCGTCACCGCATCGGAGGCGGGGACGATCGCGCGGGAGCGCGTCGAGGCGGTCGCGGCGACGCTCGACGGCTTCGAGCTCGCCGAGGTCGACCTGGAGCTGCGGCGCGAGGGCGACGTGCTCGGCGACTCGCAGTCGGGCGGGCGCTCCTCCCTCCGTCTGCTGCGCGTGGTGCAGGACGCGCCGCTCATCGTCGAGGCCCGGGCGCTGGCCGAGCGGCTGCTCGAGGGGGATCCGGTGCTCGCGGGTCACGACCGCCTCCGCGCGGCGCTCGAGCGCCGAGTGCAGGAGCGCGACCGCGAGTTCCTCGCCAAGAGCTGAACGACCCCCGTCCAAGGAGGCGTCGCCCTCGGCGGCTACGCTTTCGGAATGGTCCGCATCGCCGTCGTCCCCGGTTCGTTCGACCCCGTCACGCTCGGGCATCTCGACGTCATCGAGCGCGCCGCGCGCCTCGTCGACGAGCTGCACGTCGTCGTCGTGCACAACCCGGCCAAGACCGCCCTCCTGCCGATCACGCAGCGCGTCGCGCTGATCGAGCAGTCGATCGAGGAGGCGGGCCTCGAGGGGTCGTTCGTCGTCTCGTCGTGGAGCATGGGGCTCCTCGTCGACTACTGCACGGACGTCGGGGCGAGCGTCCTCGTCAAGGGCATCCGCTCGCAGGTCGACGTCGCGTACGAGACGCCGATGGCGATCGTGAACCGCAACCTCGCCCACGTCGAGACGGTGTTCCTCCTGCCGGACCCCGCGCACGCGCACGTCTCGAGCTCGCTCGTCCGCCAGGTCTCGAGCCTCGGCGGCGACATCTCGCCGTACGTGCCGCCCGCGGTCGCCGCGTTCCTCACCTCCTGATCCCGCGGTCCCGTGAGCGCCTCACCGCCCGCGAGAATGGAGGGGTGAGTGCGACGCGAGTGCAGGCCTGGACCCTCGACGGGATCCCCGAGGTCGTGCCCGGCGACGACCTCCTCGAGCTGATCCTCGCCTCCGTCGCCTCGGCTGCCGAGGAGGACCGCCCGATCGACGGCGACATCCTCGTGGTGACCAGCAAGATCGTCTCGAAGGCGGAGGGCAGGCTCGTCGCCGCCGAGGACCGCGAGGACGCGATCACCGCCGAGACCGTCCGCGTCGTCGCCACCCGCGCGCACGCCCACGGCGTCACGCGCATCGTCGAGAACCGGCTCGGCATCGTCCAGGCCGCGGCGGGCGTCGACTCGAGCAACGTCGCCGACGGCACGGTGCTGCTCCTGCCGGTGGATCCGGACGACTCGGCCCGTCGCCTCTGCGCGGGTCTGCGCGAGCGCCTCGGCGCCCGGGTCGCCGTGATCGTCAGCGACACCCTGGGCCGGGCGTGGCGCGTGGGCCAGACCGACGCGGCGATCGGAGCGGCCGGTCTCGACGTCGTCGACGACCTCCGCGGAGCGACCGACGCGCTCGGGCGCACTCTCGGCGTCACCATGCCGGCCGTCGCCGACGAGATCGCGGCGCTCGGCGACCTGGTGAAGGGCAAGTCGAGCGGCCGCCCGGTCGCGATCGTCCGCGGGCTGGAGCGGCTCGTGACCGGGCTCGACGCGCCCGGGGCGCGCACGCTGACCCGCACCGGCCCCGACGACATGTTCCGGCTCGGCGCCGACGAGGCGTACGCCGAGGGCTTCGCAGCGGGCAGGGCCGCCGCGGGGGAGCGGTGAGCACCGGCTGGAGCGCCGTCGTCGTCTTCAAGGGCCGCGGCTCGTCGAAGACGCGGCTGGAGCTCGAGGCGCGGTCCGCGCTGGCCGAGGCGTTCCTCCTCGACACTCTGGCGGCCGTGCGCTCGGCGCACGACGTCGCGACACTGGTGCTCGTCACCTCCGACGCGGAGGCGGCGGCCCGGGCGGTCGCGGCCGATCCCGGCGTCGTCGTGGTCGCCGATCCCGGCACCCTGAACGCAGCCGTGGCGATCGGAGTGGCGCACGCGCTGACCGCACGGCCGTCGGCACGCGTCATCGCGCTCACCGGCGACCTTCCCGCGCTCGCGCCCGCCGATCTCGACCGCGCGCTCCGCACGCCCGTCGCTCTGCCGGCCGTCGTTCCCGACCGGGCGGGGACGGGGACCACGGCGCTGCTCCTCGATGCCCGCACGACGGTCACGCCCGCCTTCGGCCCCGGCTCGTTCGCGCGTCATCTCGCGGCCGGCTGCACGGCCGTCGACGTGCCGCGCTCCTCCACCCTGCGGCTAGACGTCGACACCGTCGACGACCTGCGCGACGCGGAGGCGGCCGGCGTCGGCCCGCGCACCGCCCGGGCCCTCGAGGCCGCGGCCTGACGGGACACCGAGGGAACCCCGGACCGTCGAGGGGTCCCTCCCTCACGGGCGGCCTCGACGGTTCGGGGTTCCCTCACTGCCACCGCAGAGCCGTCCGTGTCAGCCGGCGAGCAGGCCGGCCTCGAAGGCGGCGGTGAGGGCGTGGTCGATCGCCAGCGGGGTGCCGTCGACCGCCCGGATCGGGATCGCGCGACGCGTGCTCGAGACGAGCCAGGCCGCCTCCGCCCCGGTCAGGGCGGCGACCGGCAGGGCGCGGCGCGCCGAGGCGAGGCCGCGGTCGGCACCGATCGCCAGCACCCGCTCCACCGTCGTCCCGTCGAGGATGCCGCGGCCGGCATCGGGAGTCACCAGCGCACCGTCGAGCAGCAGCACCAGGCTCGACGTCGCGCCCTCGAGCAGCCAGCTGTCGCTCGTGCGCCAGACCACGTCGTCGGCGTCGCGGAGGCGGGCCTCGCGCAGAGCGGCGCGGGTGACGGCTCCCGAGGTCGTCTTCACGCCGCCGAGCAGCCACGGCGCCGCGTCGGTCGCGCCGCGCGCGTATCCGCGGTCGAGGACGGCCACCGCGACTCCGCTCGTGCGGAGGGCGCGGGAATCGGCGGTCGGCTCGACGCGGACGGTGCAGCGCGCCCCGTCGGCGTCGCGCCATCCGGCGACCAGGCGCACCGAGAGGTCCTCGCCCTCGTCGTGCTCGTCGAGCGCGAGCGCCACGGCGGCGGTCCACGCCTCGTCGTCGGGGAGCGGCAGACCGATCGCCTCCGCAGAGGCCCTGAGCCGGCGCAGGTGCTCGTCGAGCCCGTGCGGCCGGCCGTGGATCACCGCCAGGGTCTCGAAGACGCCGTCGCCCCGCAGGTAGCCGGGCTCGTCGACGCGCACGAGCCCCGCATCGGGATCACGCAGCAGTGCGGCACCGGAGACGATCTCGACGAGGACGGGGGAGCTCATGCCCCCATCCTGGACCCCCTGTGGATCAGCGGGCGGCGAGACCGGCCGCGACGTCCTGCGGAGCCGTCAGCTCGCGCGGCGGAGAGGGGCGCAGGCCCTCGTTTCCGCGGACGTCCGCCGCCGCGAGCACGTCGACGTCCAGCCCCGTCAGCTCGCCGATCTGCGAGACGGCGACCTGGAAGGTGCGGAACCCGCCCAGCGGCACGAGGCCCTCGCGGGTGATGCCCTCGACGAGGTCGGACTGGTCGAGGAGATAGGCGCTGGCCGCGAGGGTCTCGCCGTCGGGACTCCAGGCCGCGATCTTCCAGAACCGGCGCGGGATGCCGACTCCGCGGTACACCGGGTCGTCGTCGGCGAGCACGGGCCCGGTGAAGACGTCGAGGCGGGTGCGCCACGTCTGCGCGTAGTCGAGCACCAGCGTCTCGAGGCCGAGCCACAGCTCCTTCGACTGGTTGAAGCCGCTCGCCTGCGGCGCCGCGTTCGTGTAGCAGAAGCTGTCGGTGTTCGCCGCGCGCGCCTCGGCCGGCTCGCCCCACACCGGGTCTCGGCGGCGGACGAGGTGGCCGCGGTCGAAGTCGTTGCGGGCGTAGACCTCGGGGCCCGTCTGCTCGGAGGCGGGGACGCGGTCGTCGAGGTGCCAGTCGTCGCCGCGGCCGAGCTCGACCAGCTGGGCGCCGTCGATGTTCACCGCGGTCGACAGGGCCAGCCGCCGCTCGGGGTCGAGCAGCACCTCGAAGTGCGTGTACGGCAGCTCGCGGGTCTCGCGCTCGGAGGCGGGGCGGAGCGGGCCGACCACCGGGCCGAGGAACGAGCCGTCGAAGCCGGTCACTCCTCGACGTCCCCGGTCGACGTGGGCGTCGGGGTCACGGCCGGTGTCTCCGTGGCGGCCGGCGCGGGAGTCGCCTCCGGTGTCTCGGTCGCGGACGGCGCCGTCGTGGGCGCCTGCGTCGCGGGTGCCGGCATCTGCGAGCCGTTGCTCACGAGCAGGGTGATGCTCGAGTAGCGCGGAGCGGTCGTCCCCGCACCGGGATCGGTGCCCGCGACGGTGCCGGCGGCTGCCGCGGAGTCGACGGTCGCGCCCTCCTCGACGTCGAAGCCGAGGTCCTCGAGGGTCTCGGTCGCGTCGTCGATCGACTGGCCGGTCACGTTCGGGACGGTGACCTGGCGTCCGTTCAGCAGGGCGCTGGAGGGCTCGGCGAAGTCGTCTCCGCCGTACTTCTCATCGGCGCGGGTCATCACCGCGTTCCAGATGTAGTGCCGGAGGTTCGAGGCGTACGCGCGGGTGCCGGACTCGGTGTTCCGCACGAGGACGTTCCGCATCGAGGCGTCACCGGTGATGTTGCCGACCCAGACGACCGTGGCGACGCGCGTCGATGCTCCGTCCATCCAGGTGTGCACCGCCTCGTCTGTCGTCCCGGTCTTGCCGATGTGCTCGATGCCGTCCTCGGGATCGGACGCGGCGGCCGTACCGCCCGTGACGACGTCCTGGAGGGCGTCCGTCGCGACCGCCGTCAGCTCGGGGGAGAGCGCCTGGTTGCAGGTCGAGACGGGAGGCGGCACAGCGGCGCCGGCCGAGTCGGTGATCGAGTCGATCGCGATCGCACTGCAGGCCGTGCCGTTGTTGGCGAAGCCGGCGAACGCCGTCACCATCGAGAGCGGGGCGATCTGGTCGGCCGAGCCGAGGATCGCCGAGGGGAAGTAGCTCAGCTCCGCACCGGACGCCGTCTTCACGCCGAACGCGGCCGCCTGGTCGCGGATCGAGCAGAGGTCCAGCTGCTGCGCCATCGCGACGAAGACCGTGTTGATCGAGCGCATGGTGCCCTGGAGAACGCTGAAGGTCCCGTTCTCGCTCTCGTCGTTGTTGACCTCGAACTCGCCGTTCCACTCGCCCCCGGGTGCGCAGGAGGCGGGGAAGTCCTCGAAGGTGCGCTCGCGGCCGTTCACGGTCTCGTAGATGGTGTGCCCGTTCGCGAGCCACTGCGCGAGGGTGAAGACCTTGTAGGTCGAGCCGACCTGGAACCCGGCCGACCCTCCGTAGGCGGTGTCGGTGTTGAAGTTGATCGCCGAGAAGTTCTCGCCGTTGACCGAGCCGGCGGCGTCGTAGTCCTTGTTCTGCACCATGGCGAGCACGCGCCCGGTGCCGACCTCCATCGACACGGTCGCGCTGCCGATGTTCACGTCGTCGACGGGCGTCTTCGGGACCCACTGGTTCGTCGCCGAGGTCGCGACGTCCTGGAGGTCGCGGTCGAGCGTCGTGTAGATCTTGTAGCCGCCGCGCTGGAAGTTCGCGAAGCGCGCGTTCTCGGTGTCGCCGAAGGCCGGGTCGTTCTGGATCACCCGGGTGACGTAGTCGCAGAAGAAGGCCGCGTTCCCGGCGGTCTGGCAGCCGGTCTGGATCGGATTGATCGCCGGGACGACCTCCTCCGCGACGGCCGCGTCGTGGTCGGCCTGGGCGATCTTCCCCTCCTGGAGCATCTGGTCGAGGACGTAGTCGCGGCGGACCTTGTTCTCGGGGATGTTCTCGGGCACGTCGATGCGCAGGTTGTTGGGGTTGTTGACCGTGGCGATGAGGCTCGCCGACTGCGCCAGCGTGAGGTTCGCGGCCGTCGTCGAGAAGTAGTACTCGGCCGCCGCCTGGATCCCGTAGACCTGCCCGCCGAAGCCGGCGATGTTCAGGTAGCCCAGGAGGATGTCGTCCTTGCTGTACTTCTTCTCGAGGTCGACGGCGAGCTTCATCTCCTTGAGCTTGCGCTCGGGAGTGGTCGCGGTCGCTTCCGCGTAGGCGGCCTCGGAGGCGGCGGGGTCGGTGTCGCTCAGCGACTCGGCCTTCTGCACGAGCACGTTCTTCACGTACTGCTGCGTGATCGAGGATCCGCCCTGCAGGTCGCCGCCGAACACATTGCTGAGGACCGCGCGGATCGTGCCCTGCAGGTCGACTCCGCCGTGCTCGTAGAAGCGCGGATCCTCCGTGGCGACCGCGGCGTCCTTCACGAACTGGCTGACCTGGTCGAAGGCCACCTCCTCGCGGTTCTGCGCGTAGAAGGAGGCGAGCAGCTGGTCGGAGCCGTCGGTGTTCTTGGCGTAGATCTCGGTCTTCTGCGCCAGCTGGCCCAGCTCGAGGTACTCCGGCACGGTCTCGAACAGACCGATCGGGTTGTTCTCGGCGAGGCCGGTGACGGCGAGGGCGGGCGTGACGCCGACGGTGATCAGCAGACCGCCGGCGATGCTCGCTCCGGCGATCGCGAGCACGCGGGCGAGCATGCCGCCGCGGGTGGTTCCTTGCGCAGACATGGCTACGAGAGTAGGCGACGAGTCTGGATCCGCGGCGCCGCCTCCTGTCGTGGCGCTCGGAGTACGGTGAGCGGATGAGCCGGGACCCGCAGTGAGCGCCGACGTCGACCCCGCGGAGAAGGGGCGTCGCGCCGTCCTCGTCGTGGCGGTCCTCGCCTCCTTCGTCGCCTTCCTCGACGGCACGGTCGTCAACGTGGCGCTCCCGGCGATCTCGCGGGAGCTGGGCGGCGGCCTCGTCACCCAGCAGTGGGTCGTCGACGGGTACCTGATCACGCTCGGCGCGCTGATCCTGGTGGCGGGATCCCTCGCCGACCGCATCGGCCGCGCCCGGAGCATGACCATCGGTCTGATCGGCTTCGGTGTGACGTCGCTCCTGTGCGCCGCGGCTCCGACGGCCGAGGTGCTGATCGTGGCGCGGATGCTGCAGGGCGCGGCGGGGGCGATCCTCGTCCCGAGCTCCCTCGCCCTGATCATCGCGACGGTGCGCGGCGCCGCCCAGGCGAAGACGATCGGTGCCTGGACCGCCTGGACCGGCACCGCGACGATCGCCGGTCCCGTCATCGGCGGACTCCTGGTCGACGCCGGCTCCTGGCGCTACGTCTTCGCCCTGAACGTCGTGCCGATCGCCGTCACGCTCGTGCTGCTGCGGCGGCTCGGACACGTCGACTCCGGGACCCGGGTGCCGATCGACGGCGTCGGTGCGGTCCTCGGAGTGGTGGGGCTCGGCGGTCCGGTCTTCGCGCTCATCGAGCAGGAGCGGCTCGGCTTCGGCGACCCGCTCGTGCTCACCGCCCTGATCGGCGGAGTGGCGGCGCTCGTCGCCTTCGTGCTGTGGGAGCGGCGCGCACCGCATCCGATGCTGCCGCTGTCGTTGTTCGCGACGCGCAACTTCACCGTGGGCAACGTGGCGACCGCGCTGATCTACGGCGCGCTCTCGTTCGGCTTCTTCGCGCTCGGGCTGTTCCTGCAGCAGGGTCTCGGCTTCTCGGCGACCCTCGCGGGAGTGGCGACGCTGCCGCCGACGATCCTGTTGCTCCTGCTGTCGCAGTACGCGGGCTCGCTCTCGGCGCGCTTCGGCCCGCGGTTGTTCATGGGGCTCGGTCCACTGGTCGCGGGCGGGGGATTCCTCCTGATGGTCGGAGCGAGCGAGCCGGGCGACTACCTGACCCGGCTGCTGCCCGGGATCGTCCTGTTCGGTCTCGGCCTCGCGGTGACCGTCGCCCCGCTGACCGCGACGATCCTCGGTGCGGTGTCGAGCGAGCACAGCGGAGTCGGCTCCGCCGTCAACAACGCGGTCTCGCGCATCGCGGGCCTGGTCGCCATCGCCGCCACCTCCCTCATCGTCGGCGACACCCTCGATGCGGGCGGCTTCGCCCGGGCCGCCCTCGCGACCGCCGCCCTGCTCGTCGGCGGCGGCCTCGTCTCCCTGGTCGGCATCCGCAACCCGTCGCGCGCCTGACCCGCCCGATCCGATCCGTCACGGAATCACCGTCCAGCAGCCTGCAACGGTGCATCTCCGCCGGATCGATCACGCGCGCGGAGCGGGAGCACCGCCGGCCCCGGCCGCGGTCCCTGCCACACCGTCACCTGATCGAGCCGCTCGCACCCCGCTCCATGGGGCCGGACGACCTGCAACAGCCGACCGCGGTGAGTTCTTCGCACGCGAAAAACTCGCAAAAAAAGGTTGTCGCTACATGGAATACTCGGATCGTCGATACGCTTGCATGTATCGGACGGGGAGCACTCCCCACGACGACGACTCTCGAGGAGACATCATGACGGACACGATCACCATCCCCGGTTACAAGGCCGGCACCTGGGTCATCGACCCCACGCACAGCGAGGTCGGCTTCAGCGTCCGTCACCTCATGATCAGCAAGGTCAAGGGCAAGTTCGAGCGCTTCACCGCGACGTTCACCACCGGTGAGAACCCGCTCGACTCCAAGGTCGAGGCGACCGCCGAGGTCGCCTCCGTCAACACCAACGAGCCCAACCGCGACGGCCACCTCCGCACCGGCGACTTCTTCGAGGCCGAGAAGTACCCCGAGATCCACTTCGTGTCGACCGCGGTCCGCGCGAACGGCGACGACTTCCTCGTCGACGGCGAGCTGACCATCAAGGACGTCACCAAGCCCGTCACGTTCGAGGTCGAGTTCGGCGGCTTCGGCTCGGACCCCTACGGCAACTACAAGGCCGGTCTGACCGCCAAGACGACGATCGACCGCACCGACTTCGGTCTCACCTACAACGCCGCCCTCGAGACCGGTGGCGTGCTCATCGGCGAGAAGGTCACCATCACCCTCGACCTGCAGGCCGCGCACCAGGCGTAGTCCGCTCCGTCCACGACGCCGTCCGTCCCTCCGGGACCGGGCGGCGTCGTCGTTCCCGCCGGAAGCGCCTCCGGCTCGCAGGACCGGCGCGGCCCGGAGTGGGCTCAGACGATGCCGAGCTCGGCCAGCTGCTCCGAGATGCCCGCGCCGTCGGGTGCGTACACCCAGGTCGTGCCGCTCGTCTCGGAGCGGTCGGCCGCCTTCGAGCGTCCACCGGCGAGCACCGCCTCACCGGTCGACAGCTGCCGGATGGCGATCGCTGCGACCCTGTCGGGGTGCTCGTGCGCGAAGTCGGAGTAGATCTCCTCGTCGTGCTGGCCGTCGTCGCCGACGAGGAGCCATCGCACGTCCGGGAACTCGGCGGCGAGACGGCGGAGGTTCTCCTCCTTGTGCTGCTTCCCGCTGCGGAACCAGCGGTCGTGCGTGGGCCCCCAGTCGGTGAGCAGCAGCGCGCCCGACGGGTAGAGGTGCCGCGAGAGGAACCGGGTGAGCGCCGGCGCGACGTTCCACGCCCCGGTCGAGAGGTAGATCACAGGAGAGCCCTCGTTCCGCCGGGCGAACCGGTCGAGGAACACGGCCATGCCCGGGGTGGGCATCCGGGCGTGCTCGTCGAGGACGAACGTGTTCCAGAACGCGATGAACGGCCGGGGGAGCGCGGTGACCATCACCGTGTCGTCGACGTCCGAGACGAGGCCGATGCGCGCCTCGGGGCTGGCGATGAAGACGGGGGCCTCGACCGGAGTCGCGCCCGCGGTGAGGAAGGTGATCGTGTGCCATCCCGGGTCGAGCGTGATCGGGATGTCGGCGTCGACGACTCCGCCACGGTCGGCGATGATCTCGTGACGCTGGCCGTCGACCTCGACCGTCACCTTCGCGCCGTTCACGAAGACGCTGGTGAAGCTCCGCCAGCCCCGGACGCCCTCGACCGGCCGCACCTCGTCGGCACCGGGCGGGGTCGGCCGGGTGTAGAGCACGCGGGCGAGGACCCTCAGCTGCACGGTCGTCCCGTAGCCGGTGTACGGGATGACCCGGGCGACGTAGCCCTTGCGCTTCACCCGCCGCATCCGGAACGCGTGGATCCGGTCCTCGAGGCGGGCGGCGCGGTGCAGGACCTCGGCCGCCCCGGCGCTCATCGGCTTGCTCTCAGGCGTCAGCGGCATCCGCCCAGTCTGGCAGATGCTCCTCCGCCCGCCGAAGCCTCCGCCCGCAGGAGCCTCCACCCGCGAGCGCTGCGTCAGGAGGAGAGCGGCGCGATGAGCTCCGGGCCGTTGCTGCGGACCGACCCGACGGCGTCGCCCACCGGCCGCACATCGAGCTCCTCGGCCAGCTCGCCGGCTCCGTCGGACGCCGCGCGCAGCAGGGAGCCGTCGCCCTCCGCGTTCGGGTCGAGCCAGTCCTCGATGAGCTCGGGCTGGAGAAGCACGGGCATCCGCTCGTGCACGTCCGCCACCGTGCCCGCCGACGGCCGGGTCAGGATCGTCGCCGAGAGCAGCCAGGGAGCCCCCGGCTCGGCCGAGCGCCACCACTCGTACACGCCGGCGAACAGCACCAGTGCCCCGCCCTCGGGTGCGATGAAGACGGGGGACTTCACCCCGTCGGCCCCGACGCGCCACTCGTACCAGCCGGAGGCGGGCACGATCGCGCGGCGCGCGGCGTAGGACTCGCGGAACGCGGGCTTCTCCGCCACCGACTCGATGCGCGCATTGAAGAGGGGCGCGCCCGCCGACGGATCCGCCGCGGAGCGGGGGACCAGACCCCAGCGCGCGGCCGCGAGGCGCCGGCGCGGAGGCTCGCCCTCCTCGACCCCCTTCATCGACTCGGCGACCACCGGGATCCGCTGGGTCGGCGCGATGTTCCACGAGGGCTCGGGGAGGTCCGGACCCTGGTCGTCGATGTCGAACAGCGCGACGAGATCGGCGGTGGTCTGCGAGAGGACGAAGCGTCCGCACATGGGTCCTCCTGGCACGGTGGGGGTCCGCGTTCCCGCCGCCCTTCCGGGGGCAGGAAACGCGAGAGACGTTCGGCGAATGGACGCGGAGGTCGCGTCCGCCTGCGTACGATTGTAGGAACCGTCACCGAAGGAGCCTGCCGTGCCTCTTGGAAATCTCGTCGACCGACCCTTCGGCGAATCCCCCCAGGTCCGGAACGAGCCCGTGCAGGTCCGCAGCGCCGCGCGCCTCGCCTCCCTGCTCGACGCCGCCGCGGCCGTCGTCGACGAGGTCGGCTTCGACCGCCTGACGACGGCGATGGTCGCCGAGCGCGCGGGCGCCGCGATCGGCACCGTCTACCGCTACTTCCCGGACCGCATCGCCGTGCTCCAGGCCCTCCGGGAGCGTGCCCTCGAGCGCTTCCGCAAGAAGGTCATCACCGAGATCCGCGAGACGCACCCCGCCAACTGGTGGGGTGCCGTCGACTGCGCGGTCGACGCGTTCTGCGAGATGCACCGCACCGAGCCCGGCTTCCGCTCCATCCGCTTCGTCGACACGATCCACGCGCCGGAGGTGGCGGGCGAGGCCTTCGAGGCCGGCTTCTTCGCGCGGCGCTTCGCCGAGATCCTCGCGTCCGAGTACGGCCTGCCCGGCGGCGCCCAGCTCTCGTTCCGCCTCGAGGTGACGGTCGAGGTCGCCGACGCGATGCTCACGCGCGCCTTCCTGATGGACCCCCAGGGCGACCAGCGCTTCATCGACGAGAGCCGCGCCCTGCTCCGCAACTACCTGTCGATGCACTACGGCGCTGTGTGAACTGCGACGAAGGGGCGGGCCTGCGGGCCCGCCCCTTCGTCGTCCGAGCCGGTCCCTGCCCGGCTCGGCGCGGTCGGGCTGTGCCGTCTTCCGAGCCGGTCCCTGCCCGGCTCGGCGCGGTCGGGCTGTGCCGTCGTCCGAGCCGGTCCCTGCCCGGCTCGGCGCGGTCGGCTTTCCGAGGTGGTTGCGCGGGTGGAGCGTCGTGCGAACGGCTAGGGCGATTCGCTGACACGCGAATCACCCGTTCGCCTCGTGGGGCCAGGGCCTGAAGCCGGACGCTTCGGGGTGAATAGGCGCCTGCTCGGCCGCCCGCCCGTTGGTCGAGTAGCCCCGCAGGGGCGTATCGAGACCCGCGTTCGTCAGAAGGGGTCTGCACGCGTCGTCGTCCGAGGGTGGTGGATCTCGATACGCCCTCTGCGAGGGCGATTCGATCAGCAGGCAGCGGGCAGCAGGCGCCCGCTCGCTGGTCGAGCAGGCCCGGAGGGGCGTAGCGGGACCCGACGCCGTCGGGGAGGTCGAGCGCACGCTGCGGAACGGGCCCGCGGCCGGCCCCTAGTCGGCCGAGGGCTCGGGCGCAACACTGTGCCATCCAGGTTGGCAGCGGTCTCCGAATGGTGTTTGGCTGTCGCAGAGGTTCTGCACGGGACCGCGCAACGAGGGTGAGAGACGTCGTGATCGAGTTCCGCGGAGTCAGCAAGCAGTACCCCGACGGCACCCGGGCGGTGGACGACTTCTCGCTCGTGCTGCCGTCGCGGCAGACGACCGTCTTCGTCGGCTCCTCCGGCTGCGGCAAGACCACGATCCTCCGGATGATCAACCGCATGATCGAGCCGACCGGCGGCACCATCGAGATCGACGGCGAGGACATCTCCACTCTCCCGGCCGTCTCGCTGCGTCGCCGCATCGGCTACGTGATGCAGAACTCGGGTCTGCTCCCGCACCGCCGCGTCATCGACAACATCGCCACCGTGCCCCGCCTCAACGGCGTCGCAAAGAAGCCGGCGCACGACCGCGCCCTCGAGCTGATGGACACGGTGGGCCTGGACCGCTCCCTCGCCGCGCGCTACCCGAGCCAGCTCTCCGGCGGGCAGCAGCAGCGCGTCGGAGTCGCCCGCGGGCTCGCGGTGGACCCCAACATCCTGCTGATGGACGAGCCGTTCGGTGCCGTCGACCCCCTGGTCCGTGCCGATCTGCAGCGCGAGACGCTCCGCCTCCAGCGCGAGCTCGACAAGACCGTCGTCTTCGTCACGCACGACATCGACGAGGCGTTCCTGCTCGGCGATCAGGTCGTCATCCTCGAGAAGGGCGGCCGGATCGCGCAGAAGGGATCTCCCGCCGAGATCCTCGCCGCCCCCGCCAGCGACTTCGTCGCGGGCTTCATCGGAGCCGACCGCGGCAAGCGGTCGCTCCGCATCGAGGAGCGCGACGGCGCGAGCATCGTGGTCGACGGCGACGGGCGGCCGACCGGCGTGCTGCGCGCGCAGGACGGCGGCGGCGCGTGAACTGGGTCGTCAACAACACCGACTCGATCATCACGAACCTGATCGCGCACCTGTTCCTGTCGGTGCCGCCGATCATCCTGAGCTTCGTGATCTCGCTGCCGTTCGGCTGGTTCGCGAACCGGTACCGCTGGAGCCGCGGCACCGTCCTCACGGCGCTGGGCGTCCTCTACGCGATCCCGTCGCTGGCGATGTTCATCCTGCTCCCGGCGATCCTCGCCATCCCGCTGCGCTCGACCGCGAACGTGATCATCGGGCTCACGCTGTACGGCATCGCGCTGATGGTGCGGACCACGTCGGACGCGCTGGGCGCCGTCTCGGAGGACGTGACCCAGTCGGCGACGGCGATGGGCTACTCCGCCTGGGCCCGGTTCTGGCGGGTCGAGTTCCCGCTCGCCGGTCCGGTCCTGCTCTCGGGGCTGCGCGTCGTGACGGTGAGCACGGTCTCGCTCGTGACGGTCGGCGCCGTGCTCGGCATCCAGAGCCTCGGGCTGCTGTTCACCGACGGCTTCCAGCGCGGCATCTCGGGTGAGATCGTCACCGGCATCGTGCTCACCATCGCGCTGGCGCTCGTGCTCGACGGGATCCTCGTGCTGCTCGGGCGCCTCCTGATGCCGTGGACCGCCGTCGACCGTGCACGTTCGAAGCGGCGCGCCCTGCGCGTCGAGCAGGCGGTGACGACGTGAACCTGATCATCGAGGCGTTCGCGTGGATCGGCGACGCCACGCACTGGACGGGCCCCGAGGGGATCCCGACCCGGGTCGCCCAGCACCTCGGCATCAGCCTCCTGGTGCTGGTCATCGCGTCCGCGATCGCCATCCCGCTCGGCTACCTGATCGGGCACACCGGTCGCGGCAAGGGCATCGCGGTCCCCGTCGCCGGCGGGCTGCGCGCGCTGCCGACCCTCGGTGTGCTGGTGCTCGCGGCGATGAGCCTCGGCCTCGGCCTCGGCGCGCCGCTGATCGCGCTCGTGATCCTCGCGATCCCGTCGGTCCTCGCCGGCGCGTACTCGGGTCTGGAGGCGGTCGACCGGCGGACCGTCGACGCCGCGCGCTCGGTCGGGATGACCGAGTGGCAGATCCTCGCGAAGGTCGAGATCCCCCTCGGTCTCCCGCTGCTCCTCGGCGGGCTGAGGGTGGCCGCCCTGCAGATCATCGCGACGGCGACGCTCGCGGACTACATCGGCGCGGGCGGTCTCGGCCGCTACATCTTCCAGGGCGTGAAGGCGGGGGACTATCCGCAGATGCTCGCGGGCTCGATCATCGTGATCGCGCTCACGCTGCTCAGCGAGATCCTGTTCGCGGTCCTGCAGCGGATCGCCGTCCCGCGCGGTGTCGTGCTGGGCCTGGCCGGGACCTCCGGCCGCTCGAGTTTCCGCGCCTCGTCGACCCGACGACGCGCGGTGGTGGGAATCCCCATCGACGAAGGGAAACAGTGATGTCCACAGCAAACAAGAAGGGCCGTGTCGCGCTCAGCGCACTCGCGGTCGGTGCCGTCGTGGCACTGGCAGGGTGCTCGTCCAGCGATCCGCTCGATTCGGGATCGGGTTCCGGCGCCTCCGCCGGCTCCGAGACGATCGTCGTCGGCTCGCAGGACTACTACTCGAACGAGATCATCGCCGAGATCTACGCCCAGGCCCTGGAGAACGACGGCTACACCGTCGACAGGCAGCTCCGGATCGGCCAGCGCGAGATCTACCTGCCCGAGATCGAGAGCGGATCGATCGACGTCTTCCCCGAGTACGACGGCAGCCTGCTGCAGGCGCTCGAGCCCGACACCACGGCCACGACCGCCGACGACGTCTACTCCGCTCTGACCGATGCGCTGCCGGACGGCCTCCGCGCGCTCGACGCCGCCGATGCGAGCGACCAGAACTCGTACACCGTCACCCAGGCCTTCGCCGACAAGTGGAGCCTCACCGACATCGCCTCGCTCGCCGACGTCACCGACCCGATCGTGCTGGGCGGCAACTCCGAGCTGCAGACGCGCCCCTACGGCCCGGACGCGCTCAAGGAGAAGTACGGCATCGACACCACGTTCCAGGCGATCGAGGACAGCGGCGGATCGACCACGGTCAACGCCCTGACCAGCGACCAGATCCAGCTGGCGAACATCTACACCGCCGATCCCAACATCCAGTCGAACGACCTCGTCGCCCTGGAGGACCCGGACGGACTGTTCGTCGCCGACAACGTCGTGCCGATCGTCTCGGACAAGATCGACGACGACGCCGCCGAGGTGCTCAACGCGGTCAGCGCGAAGCTGACCGCCGAGGACCTCGTGTCGCTCAACGCCGAGAGCGTGAACGACGAGAAGTCGGCCGCGTCGATCGCGACCGAGTGGCTGGAGTCGGCCGGTCTCGTCGACTGATCGACCGGCACCACCCGCGCGGGGCGCGTCACTCGTCGAGGTGACGCGCCTCCGCTCGTTTCAGGAGCTTCTTCGCGCCGAACACGATCAGCGCGAACAGCACGATGGCGCCGACGAAGAGGTAGCCGGCGTAGTGCAGGCTGTCGGACAGCTCGCGGTAGCCGCCGGCGGCCGCCGCGCCGACTCCCACGTAGGCGAACGACCAGAGGATGCACGCGGGCGTCGTCCAGGCCATGAAGGTGCGGTAGCGCATCCCGCTCATGCCGACGGTCAGGGGGATGAGCGAGTGCAGCACCGGCAGGAAGCGCGAGAGGAACACCGCGATGCCGCCGCGGCGGGCGAGGTAGCGCTCGGCGCGCACCCAGTTCTTCTCGCCGAGCCTGCGGCCGAGTCGTGACGCGCGGATCCGCGGGCCGAACCAGCGGCCGAGGTAGAAGCCGACCGATTCGCCGCAGAGGGCGCCGACGATCACGGTGAGCGCGAGGGCGACGAACTGCAGGGGAGTGGTGACACCGGTGGCGCTGACGATCACGACGGTGTCGCCCGGCACGATCAGGCCGGCGAGGATCGTCGTCTCGAAGAAGATGGCGAGCCCCGCGAGCAGCGTCCGCCAGACGGGCGGCACGCTCACCACGAAGGCGAGGATCCCGGTCAGCAGGTCGTTCACGCCAGGAGCCCGTCAGCGGACGCGCTTGAGCAGCGCCCAGAAGGTCTCGACGATGCTGCCCATGTCGACCCCGTCGTCGAGCAGCCACTGGATCTGCAGACCGTCCGCGAGCGCGGTCATCATCCGGCCCGCCACCTCGGGATCGATGTCCGCGGCGATGAGCCCCTCGCGCTGGTCGGCGCGCACGCTCTCGGCCAGCACCTCGGTCGTCGTCCGGTAGCGGTCGACGAAGAACTCGTGCGCGGCGTGCCCCTCGTCCGTGCCCTCGGCCGACAGCGTCGCGTAGAGGTGCACGAGACCGGGGACCTCGCTGTTGTGGCGGATCAGGCGGACGAGGCCGGCGATCGCGGGATCGCCGCTGTCGTCGAGGTCGTACGTCGCGCGATCGACGTCGTCGCGCTTGCGGAGGACCTCGGCGAAGAGCTCCTCCTTGGAGTCGAAGTAGTGCAGCAGCCCGGCCTGCGTCAGCCCGACCGCCTCGGAGATCTCGCGCAGCGACGCTCGGCGGTACCCCTGCCGCGAGAACACCTCGAGTGCGGTCTGCAGGATCTCCTCGCGCTTGGCGACACCCTTGGCGTAGCTCCCCTTGCTCGGCATGGGTCGATCGTACGGTGCCGCGCCTGAGCAGTGGCGCCTCGTGAGCGCCCGGGGCACGACCCGCGAACGGATTCCCACCCGCCCGCTCGGCGAGGCGTCGACTGTGAAACTGCTGAGTATTCGTTCGCGAGTTCCGGAGGATCGGCCCGCGACCGCGGTCGCTCGCCGTCGAGACGGTCTCCGGGACGCCGCCGACGGTCGAGGGGCCTGCTCGGCACCGTCCTCGCGGCGGGGTCCCTCGACGTCGAGACGGACTGTCTCGACGTCGAGCTTGTCGTGGACGGCGGCCGTTCGGAGGCGGCGGGCGAGCACCCCGGAAAGGGTGTCGCTCGAGGGCGTCCGAGGCCCGCACATCCGCCCCAGTACTGGGATCGGCGGGCATCGAGGCGCTCGCTGCGACCTATGCTCGGGGCCGTGAACGAACTCCTGGATCCACTCCTGCTGTCGAGGTGGCAGTTCGGCCTGACGACGATCTACCACTTCCTGTTCGTGCCGCTCACGATCGGCATGGCGCTCACCGTCGCGATCTTCCAGACCTGCTGGGTGCGCACCGGCCGCATCCACTACCTGCAGCTGACGAAGTTCTTCGGGAAGATCTTCCTCATCAACTTCGCGATGGGCGTCGTCACCGGAATCGTCCAGGAGTTCCAGTTCGGCATGAACTGGAGCGACTACTCGCGCTTCGTCGGCGACGTCTTCGGTGCGCCGCTCGCGTTCGAGGGCCTGCTCGCGTTCTTCCTCGAGGCGACGTTCATCGGCCTGTGGATCTTCGGCTGGGACAAGCTCCCCGAGAAGCTGCACCTGGCGACCATCTGGCTGACGACCCTCGGGACGACCCTGTCGGCGTACTTCATCATCGCCGCCAACGCGTTCATGCAGAACCCGGTCGGCTTCGAGATCAACGAGACCAAGGGGCGCGCGGAGCTCACCGACATCTGGGCCCTGCTCACGAACAAGGTCGCGCTCGCCGCGTTCCCGCACACGATCTTCGCGTGCTTCATGGTCTCGGCGGCCGTGATCATCAGCGTCGCCGCCTACCACCTCTCGCGCAACCAGCACCTCGAGACCATGCGCCCGGCGCTGAAGTTCGGTGCCTGGATGATGCTCGTCAGCGGCGGTCTCACCCTCTTCACGGGCGACTCGCTCGGCCTCGCGATGGTCGACACCCAGCCGATGAAGATGGCGGCCGCCGAGGCGCTCTACAAGACCTCGACCGGCGCCGAGGCCTCGTTCTCGATCTTCACCTGGGGCACGCCGGACGGCTCGAGCGAGCTGTTCTCGATCCGCATCCCGTACCTCCTCTCCTTCCTCTCGACGCACACGTTCACCGGCACCGTCGAGGGCATCAACGACCTGCAGGCGCAGTACGTGCAGGTCTACGGCCCCGGTGACTACACGCCGATCATCTGGGTCACCTACTGGTCGTTCCGCTGGATGATGGCGCTCGGAGTCCTCGCGATCGGCGTCGCGGCCGCCGGCCTCTGGTTCACCCGCAAGGGCCGCGAGCCCAAGAAGTGGATGTGGAGGATCGCGACCTGGGCGGCTCCGCTCCCGCTGCTCGCGATGATCGTCGGCTGGGTCTTCACCGAGATGGGCCGCCAGCCCTGGCTCGTCTTCGGCCTGCTCAAGACCGAGGACGGCGTCTCGCCCGGCGTGAGCGGCCTCGAGGTCCTGATCTCGCTGATCGCGTTCACCGCGATCTACGGGACCCTCGCGGTCGTGGAGTTCCGGCTCATCCTGAAGGCGGCGCAGGCCGGCCCCGATGACGCCCCCGAGATCGACGAGGAGAGCGGTCGCCCGCAGCTCGTCGGCACTGTCTACTAGAGGAAGGCGCTCGCGCTGATGGATCTCCCCACGCTCTGGTTCTGGATCGTCGCCGTGTTCTTCATCGGCTACTTCGTGCTCGACGGCTTCGACTTCGGGGTCGGGATGTCGCTGCCCTTCCTCGGGAGGGACGACACCGACCGCCGGGTCCTGATCAACACGATCGGCCCGGTCTGGGATCTCAACGAGACCTGGGTGATCGTCGCGGGCGCCGCGCTGTTCGCCGCGTTCCCCGAGTGGTACGCGACGCTCTTCAGCGGCTTCTACCTGCCGCTGCTCGCGATCCTCCTGGCGCTCATCCTCCGAGGGGTGTCGTTCGAGTACCGGCACCAGCGGCCGGAGGCGGCCTGGAAGAAGCGGTTCGACACGATGATCGTCGTCGGCTCGGCGGTCCCCGCGTTCCTCTGGGGCGTCGCGTTCGCCAACATCGTGCAGGGCGTGCCGCTCGACGCCGACCACAACTACATCGGCACCGTCCTCGACCTGCTGAACCCCTACGCGCTGCTCGGCGGCGCCACGACCCTCCTGCTGTTCTTCACGCACGGAGTCGTGTTCGTCTCGCTCAAGACCGACGGCGAGATCCGCGAGCGCGCACGGAGGCTCGCCTCGCGCGCCGGGCTCGTCACGATCGCGGTCGCTGCGGTGTTCCTCGCCTGGACGAACCTCGCGCAGGGCAGCAGCGCCTCCTGGCTGCTCGCGACCGCGGCGGCGGCCACGCTGATCCTCTCGTGGCTGGCGAACGTGCGCGGGAGGGAGGGGCGGGCCTTCGCCCTCCTCGCGGTCACGATCGCGCTCGCGGTCCTGACCCTGTTCACGACGCTCTTCCCGGCCGTCATGCCGGCCTCGAACGACATCGCCAACAGCCTCACCATCGAGAACGCCTCGAGCACGCCCTATACGCTGACCGTCATGAGTTGGACCGCGCTGGTGTTCGTGCCGCTCATCGTCGGCTATCAGGCCTGGACCTACTGGATCTTCCGCAAGCGCATCACCCGCACTCACATCCCGGTCGACGCCCACTGACGTGAAGCCCCTCGATCCGCGGCTGCTCCGCTTCGCCCGCTCGGCCCGCCTGTTCCTGGTGCTGGGCGGCGCGCTGGCGCTGGCGCGGACGCTGGCGATCATCGCCTTCGCCTGGCTGGTCGCGCAGCTGGTGGCGGGGGCGGTCGACGGGCGCGGTGCCGCCGAGCTCGCGCCGCTGCTCGCCGCCCTGCTCGCCGTGGTGGCGGCGCGGGCGGCGATCGCGTGGGCGAGCGAGGTGAACGCCGTCCGCGGCGGAGTCGGCGCCAAGGCCCAGCTGCGCCACGCGGTCCTGGAGGCGCTCGTCGCGCTCGGTCCGTCCGGTCGCTCGGCAGGCAGCTCGGGCGGAGTCGTGGCGCTGGTCGGCGGCGGCCTCGACGCCCTCGACGGCTACTTCGCGCGCTACCTGCCGCAGCTGATCGCGACCGCCGTCGCGACTCCGCTGCTCACCCTCGTCGTCTTCCTCGCGGATCCGCTCAGCGCCCTCTTCCTCGTGGTCACCCTGCCGCTCATCCCCGTCTTCATGGTGCTGATCGGCTGGGCGACGCAGGCGGTGCAGAAGCGGCAGTGGTCGCGGCTGCAGGCGCTCGCCTCCGGATTCGTCGACACGGTCGGCGGGCTCGCGACGCTCAAGATCTTCGGTCGCGCTGAGCGCCAGGGCGCGCGGATCCGGGCTCTGACCGAGGAGTACCGGGTGCACACGATGAAGGTGCTGCGGGTCACCTTCGTGAGCGGCTTCGTGCTCGAGCTCGCCGGCTCGCTCTCGGTCGCTCTGGTCGCCGTCTCGATCGGACTGCGGCTGGTCGACGGCTCGCTCGGGCTGGCGATCGGGCTGTTCGTGCTCGTGCTCGCGCCCGACGTGTTCCTGCCGATGCGACAGGTCGGCGCCGAGTTCCACGCGGCGGCCGACGGGGTGCAGGCGGCCGACGAGGCGTTCGCCGTCATCGAGCGCGCGGCGGTGCTGCCCGCGCCGACTCCGTCTCCCGCGGGATCCGGCCCGCTCGAGGTGCGTGCTCTCGCGGTCGACGACGGTGCCGGGCGCGTGCTCGCCCCGGTCGACGCCGTGTTCTCGCCGGGGACGATCACGGCGATCGCCGGGCCGAGCGGATCGGGCAAGTCCACCCTCCTCGCCGCCCTCGCGGGCTTCGTCGCGGCGACCGGCGCGATCGCACTCGGAGGCGAGCCCGTGCTCCCCGGCGCCGGCCGCGACTGGCTCGCGTGGTCGGGTCAGCGGGCCGACCTGCTGCCGGGCACCGTCGCGTCCAACGTGGCGCTCGGCACCCGCTCGCCCGATGCCGCCCGGGTCGCCGCGGCCCTCGCGCTCGCCGGCGTCGATCTCGAGCCCGAGCGCCGGATCGACGCGGAGGGCACCGGTCTCTCCGGCGGGCAGAGCGCGAGGGTGGCGGCGGCACGGGCGATCCACCGGCTGCTCGAGCGGGGCTGCCGCGTGCTGGCCCTGGACGAGCCCACCGCGGCACTCGACGCGGGGGCCGAGCGGGCGCTGCTCGCCGGGCTGCGCACGCTCGCCGACGACGGAGCGATCGTGATCATCGCGAGCCACCGGCCGTCGACCCTCGCCGCGGCCGACACGGTGCTCGCGCTGCAGCCGGCCGAGGCGGTGCTCCGATGAGGCGCGCCGACGTCCTCCGCGCCGCGATGCCGCCCGCGCGCCGCTTCCTCCCGGGCCTCTCGTTCGGGCTGCTCTCCTCCGCCTCCGTCGTGGCGCTGCTCGCCTGCTCCGCGTGGCTGATCGTGCGCGCCGCCGAGCAGCCGCCGATCCTCTTCCTCTCGATGGCCGTCGTCGGCGTCCGCGCGTTCGCGCTGGCGCGGGCCTTCTTCCGCTACCTCGAGCGGCTCAGCGGACACGACGCCGCCTTCCGCGCGCTCGCCGAGCTGCGCGCCGGGGTCTACGAGCGCCTGGTGCCGATCGCGCCCGACGGCCTGGGCCGGGTGCGCCGCGGCGACCTCGTCTCGCGGGTGATCGCCGACGTCGACTCGCAGCAGGACGTACCGCTGCGCGTCGTGCAGCCGCTGATCGTCTCAGGAGTCGTGGCGACGGCGGCGGTCGTCGGCGTGGGGCTGCTCCTGCCCGCGATGGGGCTCGTGCTGCTCGTGCTCCTCGTGCTCGGCTTCGCGGGATCGGCCGTGGGGGCGGGGCTGATGTCTGCGCGGGCCGATCGCGAGCTGGCACCCCTGCGCGGCGAGCTCGCCGAGCGCGTGAACCTGCTCGTGACCCGGCTCGACGTGCTGATCGCGTTCGGTGCGGCCGAGCAGGCGGTCGCCGACGTCGCGGAGGCGGAGGCGGCGCTCGCCCGCAGCGCTCGCCGCCGGGCGGTCTCGGCGGGCCTCACCGCGGCCGTGCTCGCCCTCTGCTCAGGAGGCGCGGTGTGGGCGGCCCTCGCCCTCGGCATCCCGTCCGTCACCGATCTCGGCGGCCCGGCGCTCGGCGTGATCGTCCTGGTCCCGCTCGCGGTCTTCGAGGTGATGGCCGCGGCTCCGCTGGCCGTCCAGTCGGCGCGCACGGCTCTCTCCGGCGCGCAGCGCCTGGCCGACCTCGATCGCGACGCCTCCTCGCCGGCCCTCGCGACCGACGACGCGGTCGACCGCGCCGCTCGGATGCCGAGCGGGCGCGACCTGGTCCTCCGCGACGTCTCGGCGGGCTGGCCGGGAGCGGCGGCACCGGCCCTCGTGGGCGTCACCCTCGACCTCCCGGCGGGAGCCCGCGCGCTCGTGACCGGGGGCAGCGGCTCGGGCAAGACCACGCTCGCCCACGTCCTCGTGCGCTTCCTCGAGCACTCCGGCTCGTACCGGATCGGGGGAGTGGAGGCGCGGACGCTGCCCCAGGCGGAGGTCCGCCGAGTCGTCGGCCTCGTCGAGCAGCAGCCCTACCTCTTCGACGACACCATCCGTCAGAATCTGCTGTTCGCCCGGCCGGAGGCGGACGACGCGGTCCTCGAGGACGTCCTCGGCCGCGTGGGTCTCGCCTCCTGGACGGCGGCGCGCGGCGGCCTCGATGCGCGGGTCGGCGAGCGCGGAGCCCTCGTCTCGGGCGGCCAGGCGCAGAGGCTCGCGCTCGCGCGCGCCCTGCTCGCCGACTTCGACGTGCTGATCCTCGACGAGCCGACCGCGTCGGTCGACGCGCCTGTCGCGGATGCGCTGCTCGCCGATCTGCTGCGCGCCGCGGGCGGACGCACGGTCGTGCTGATCGCGCACCGCGTCGATCCGTCGCTCGCCTTCGACCGCAGGATCGCGGTCGGCGGCGGTACGGCCGTCAGCGTCTGACGATCTCGGCGGCCCGAGCGAGCCGGCCGCCCTCGGTCGCCCAGCGGTCGAGCACGGTCTCGGCGCGCGACCGGGCCTGGCCGTCGAGGCGCGCCCGCAGCGGCCGCACGACCTCGTGGGCGAGCGGGTCGGTCAGCGCGTCGATCCGGGAGTCGCGGAGGAAGCCCTCGAGGCGGGTCAGGTCGGAGGCGCGCAGCAGCGGGACCCGCGACTGCAGCAGCACGACGGCCGCGAGCCGAGGCTCGAACACGGGCGGCGCCCAGAGCTCGGAGGAGAGCGCCGTGATCTCGTCGTGGTCGAGACCGGGGAACTTGATCAGCGCGTCGCGGACCGTCCCGCGGACGGCCCCGACCGACGCGCCGGTCGCCTCGAGCCCGAGCCGCTCCCGCACGTCCTGGGCGCGCCAGACGTCGCCCTCGTACTCGAGCGCGGCGCGGATGAAGTCGCCGGCGCCGCTCATCCGTCCATCATGCAGCGTGACGCCGGGCGCGCTCAGCCAAGGAGCCGATCCAGCTCCTCCGCCGACAGCCGTTCGACCGGTGCATGGCTCGCCATCGCGAGGTACTCGTCATCGTCGACGGTGTACGTGCCCGCTCCGCCGCCGAGCGTGCTCGGACGATCGCCCTCGGAGAGGAAGAGCAGGTAGTCCTCGCCCTCGACCAGGAGCGGAGCCGAGTCGCTCCGGTAGAGCACTCCGTCGAGGACCCCGCCGGTCTGCATGAGGGTGATCCGGGAGTCGGAGTCGCCCTTCCGCGTCGCCGTCACGTCGATCACGACCTCGGTCCCCGCGATCGCTCCCTCGAGCCGAGCCTGTTCCCGCTCCTCCTGCGTCGCGTCCGACATCGGGTTCAGCAGCGGATCGTCACCCTCCTCGACGGTCGGGTAGACCGTCACCGAGCTCGTGGACACGACCGTGCCCTCGACGATGCGGTCGGCGGAGGCGACGAGCTCGGGGAGGTCGTAGTACAGGTAGTCGATGGCCGTCTCCGCCGTGCTCGTCGGTTCCGGCGCGGCGGCCTCCGTCGCCGAGCAGCCGGCTGTGGCGAGCGCCAGCGCGGCGAGCGTCGCGGCCGTCACGCCCCGGTTCGTGGTCGTCATCCGTCGGCTCCTGTCTCGAGGTGATCGGGTGGACCGTCGGCTCAGTCGCCCCGGATCGCCGGCGGTCCCGGCGGACCGGAGATCGTCCGAAAGGCTCTCACACGGGTCGACGTCCCCCTCTCCCGAGGGCCGGGCGCCGCTCAGGGCAGCGGCCGCCGCAGCGCGTCGAGGCGCCGGCGCCAGGCGTCGAGGCGGCCGGGCTCCGCGGCGAGCGCCGGTCCGTCCACCCACGAGGTGGCGAGGCGGAGGCCGTGCAGCGCGTTCGCGGTCCAGACCTCGCGGCCGTCGAGCGCGTCGGGCTCGGCCGGAGCCTCGATGACGTCGACTCCCAGGGCGCCGGCCAGCACCGACAGGGTGCGCGCGGTCACGCTCCAGACGCGGGGGGAGTCGGCCGGCGGCATCACGAGCGCGTCGCCGAGCCACCAGATCACCGCGCTCGACGCTCCGTCCACGATCGCCCCGTCCGGTCCGAGGATCACCGCCTCGTCGGCTCCGGCCGCGGCGGCCCGCGTGCGCAGCAGGGCCAGGCGGCCGATGTCGGGTCCCTTCCGCTCGGGTGCGCGCCGCGGATCCACGGGGCTGGTCCAGAGGGTCACCGTGCGGCCGCGCGGGGGAGCCGGGCGGAGGCGCAACTGCAGGGCCCCCTCGGTGAGCTCGACGCGGGGGAAGTGGTCGCCGGTGCGGGGGAGCGCGGCGATCGCCGCGTCGAGGAAAGCGGAGGCGTCGGTCGATCCGGCGGCCGCGAGGAACCGCTCGCGGTGCAGGTCGAGCCCGCGCACGCGGCCGTCGACCACGAGCCAGGAGTCGGCCGCCTCGAGAGGGGAGGAGTCGTCCGGAGCGGGAGCGAGACCGCTCCCGTCCCACCTCAGCACCCGGTCGTCGTCCACGACGGCCTACGCTATCCGAGTGATCGGCGCCGCACCTCCGCGCATCACTGCGCACCGTCGCCCCCTGCCGTGGGTCGACCCCGAGCGGGCCTATCTCGCCCTGTTCCGCGACGCGCCCGCCTCCTTCTGGCTCGACTCCGGGATCGACGCGACAGCGGGCCGCTCGTACCTGGGGGCGTGCGCCCTCGACGACGTGGTGATCGGAGACGAGTGGCCCGAGCCCGACGGGGTCGGGGACCGGGCCCTCGGCCACTACGGCTGGATCACCTACGAGGCCGGCGCGTCGTTCGTCTCCCTCCCTCCCGCCCCCGCCGGCGCCGACGGCCCGCCCGCCGTCGCCCTGCTCCGCGGCGACCCCGTGCTCGAGTTCGACCACTCCGCTCACTCGCTCGCCCTCGTCTTCACCGAGCAGCGCCGCGACGAGGCGGAGCGGCTCGCCGCGGCGCTCGCCGTGCTGCCCGCGGCGGTCGCACCTCCGCGCGAGCCCGAGCCGGCCGGTGCCGTCCGCTGGCGGCACGACTCCGCCCGCTACCTCGCGCTCATCGAGCGCTGCCAGGCCGCGATCCGCGCGGGCGACGCCTACCAGCTGTGCCTCACGAACGAGGTGGTCGTCGAGGGCCGCTTCGATCCGGTCGAGTGCTACCGCAGGCTCCGCCGCTCGAGCCCGAGCCACCACGGCGGGCTGATCCGCGTCGGCGAGCGCGCCCTCGTCAGCGCATCGCCCGAGCGCTTCCTCACCGGCGACGTCGACGGGCGGGTGGCGACGCATCCGATCAAGGGGACCCGGCCCCGCTCGGAGGACCCCGGCGAGGACGCCCGGCTGCGCGACGATCTGCTCGGCAGCGTCAAGGAGCGCGCCGAGAACGTCATGATCGTCGATCTCGTCCGCAACGATCTGGCTCGGATCGCCGAGCCGTCCTCGGTACGGGTCGACCGCCTCCTCGAGGTCGAGAGCTACCCGCACGTGCACCAGCTGGTCAGCGAGGTCTCGGCGCAGCGAGCGCCCGGAGCGGGAGTCGCGGAGCTGCTGGCGGCCGCGTTCCCCGCCGGATCGATGACGGGCGCGCCGAAGCGCCGGGCCGTGCAGCTCCTCCGCGAGTTCGAGGGCGGCCCGCGCGGCGTCTACTCCGGTGCCTTCGGCCGCGTCGGCTCCGACGGCTCGCTCGACCTCGCGATGACGATCCGGACCGTGGTCCTCGACGCCGAACGGGCCCGCATCGGCACCGGCGGCGGCATCACCGCGCTGTCCGTGCCGGCCGAGGAGGTCGAGGAGACGCGGCTCAAGGCCCGCGCGCTGCTCGCCGTCCTCGGAGTCGCCACCGAGGCCGCGGAGGATTCGTCGCCCGGCCGCTAGAGGCCAGTAGGGTGGTTCGTCGGACGCCGGCGCGTGGTCGCGCGCGTCCTCCCCTCCCTTCAGAAGTGAGACACACCCGTGGCAGAAGACAGCTCCGCGCACACCGGCCCCCACGACGAGGACCGCTACGACTTCCGCGCCCTCCAAGAGAAGTGGCTCCCGATCTGGGAGGAGACGCGCCCGTTCGCGACGGACGCCGAGGGCGACAAGCGCCCGCGCAAGTACGTGCTCGACATGTTCCCGTACCCCTCCGGCGACCTGCACATGGGGCACGCCGAGGCCTACGCGCTCGGCGACGTGATCGCCCGCTACTGGCGCCAGCAGGGCTTCACCGTGCTGCACCCGATCGGCTGGGACAGCTTCGGCCTGCCCGCCGAGAACGCGGCGATCAAGCGCGGCCTGAACCCCGTCTCCTGGACCTACGACAACATCGAGCAGCAGAAGCGCTCGATGAAGCGCTACGCCGCGTCGTTCGACTGGGACCGCGTCATCCACACCTCCGACCCCGAGTACTACAAGTGGAACCAGTGGCTGTTCCTCAAGATGTACGAGAAGGGCCTCGCCTACCGCAAGGACAGCTGGGTCAACTGGGACCCGGTGGACCAGACGGTGCTCGCCAACGAGCAGGTGCTCGCGGACGGCACCTCCGAACGCTCCGGCGCGATCGTGGTCAAGAAGAAGCTCACGCAGTGGTACTTCAAGATCACCGACTACGCCGACCGCCTGCTCGACGACCTCAACCAGCTCGAGGGCTCCTGGCCGTCGAAGGTCATCGCCATGCAGCGCAACTGGATCGGCCGCTCGATCGGAGCCGATGTCGAGTTCGAGATCGAGGGTCGCGACGAGCGCGTCACGGTCTTCACCACGCGCCCCGACACGCTCTGGGGCGCCACCTTCATGGTCGTCGCTCCCGACTCCGACCTCGCGGCCGAGCTCGTCGAGGACGCCGACCCCGAGGTGCGCGAGGCGTTCCGCAGCTACCTCGAGAAGGTGCAGAAGTCGAGCGAGATCGAGCGCCTGACGGTCGACCGGCCCAAGACCGGCGTGTTCCTCGGCCGCTACGCGGTGAACCCCGTCAACGGCGAGCGCCTGCCGATCTGGGCCGCCGACTACGTGCTGTCCGACTACGGTCACGGCGCGGTGATGGCCGTGCCCGCGCACGACCAGCGCGACCTCGACTTCGCCCGCGCCTTCGACCTGCCCGTGCGGGTCGTCGTCGACACCACCGCGCCCGTCACCGGCGCGATCCCGGTCATCCCGGAGGACCCGGACGAGCTCGCCGAGCTCGAGAAGCGCTACTCCGTCGACCCCGTCGTCACCGGTGAGGCGCTGACCGGAGACGGCCGCCTGATGAACTCGGGGCCGCTCGACGGGCTCTCGAAGCGCACCGCGATCGAGCGCGTCATCAAGCTGCTGGAGGAGCGCGGCCGCGGCCGCTCGGCCAAGAACTACCGCCTCCGCGACTGGCTGATCTCGCGCCAGCGCTACTGGGGCACGCCGATCCCGATCATCCACGGCGAGAACGGCGAGCTGATCCCCGTCCCCGAGGACCAGCTGCCGGTCGTCCTGCCCTCCACCGACGGCCTCGACCTGCAGCCCAAGGGCTCCTCGCCGCTGGGCGCTGCCGAGGACTGGGTGAACGTGACGAACCCCGTCGACGGCACCCCCGCGCGCCGCGACCCCGACACGATGGACACCTTCGTCGACTCGTCGTGGTACTTCCTCCGCTTCCTCTCGCCGAACGATGCCACGCAGGCGTTCGACCCCAAGCTCGCCGAGAAGTGGGCGCCGGTCGACCAGTACGTCGGAGGCGTCACCCACGCGATCCTCCACCTGCTCTACGCGCGGTTCATCACCAAGGTCCTCTTCGACCTCGGCTACGTCTCGTTCACCGAGCCGTTCACCGCGCTGCTCAACCAGGGCATGGTGCAGATGGACGGCGCCGCGATGTCGAAGTCGAAGGGCAACATCGTCCGCCTGTCCGACCAGCTCGACGAGTTCGGCGTCGACGCCGTGCGCCTCACGATGGCGTTCGCCGGCCCGCCGGAGGACGACATCGACTGGGCCGACGTGTCGCCCTCGGGCAGCGCGAAGTTCCTCGCGCGCGCCTGGCGCCTCGCCAAGGACGTCACCACCAGGCCCGACGTCGAGTGGAGGAACGGCGACGCCGCTCTGCGCCGCCAGACGCACCGCTTCCTCGCCGAGGCCCCCGGCCTGGTCGAGGCGTTCAAGTTCAACGTGGTCATCGCGCGCCTGATGGAGCTCGTCAACGCGACGCGCAAGACGATCGACTCCGGTGCCGGTGCGGGCGACCCCGCCGTCCGCGAGGCGACCGAGGTCGTCGCCATGGCGCTCAACCTGTTCGCGCCCTACACGGCCGAGGACATGTGGCAGCGGCTCGGCTACCAGGGGACCGTCGCGCACGTGCTCTGGCGCAAGGCCGACCCGACGCTCCTCGTCGAGGAGAAGGTCACCGCGATCCTCCAGGTCGACGGCAAGGTCCGTGACCGACTCGAGGTGTCGCCGAAGATCTCGTCGGACGAGCTGGAGGCGAAGGCCCGCGCGTCGGCGGGTGTCTCCCGCGCTCTGCAGGGCCGCGAGGTCGTGACCGCGGTGGTGCGGGCTCCGCGCCTGGTGAACCTGGTGACGAAGCCGGCGTAGTCCGCTCCCGAAGGGGCTCCTCCACAGCGGAGGGGCCCCTTCGTCGTTCCACGGATGCGCGGACCCGGCCCGCGGGGGTCTCGCTCGCCGGCCTACCGTCGGCGGATGCAGCAGACCGAGGCGACGGACGAGGAGGAGCTGTCCGCGCTGCTGCGGCGACCACGACGCTCGCGGCCGCGGTGGCGGATCGGGCTCGGGGCGGCGGTCGTGCTGGTGATCGCGGCGGCGGTGGTCGCGGTCCTGGTCGCAGGGGCGCAGGCGGCGGGGCGCACCCGGGTGCTGCCGCCCGTGGGCAGTGCTGCTCCGACGGTCGCCGTGTCCGTCGAGCTGCTCTACGTCCACGTCGCGGGCGAGGTCGAGAAGCCGGGGCTCTACCTCCTCGATCCGGGCGCCCGTGTGGCGGATGCACTCGCGGCGGCGGGAGGCTTCACCGAGGTCGCGGACCGCGCGGCGGTCAATCTCGCCCGGCGGCTGGTCGACGGCGAGCAGCTCCTGGTGCCGGAGCAGGGCGCGGCGCCGGTCGCGGGAGGGGCACCGGCCGGCGGCGGGGGCGGGCTCGTCAGCCTCAGCACCGCGACGGCGGCTCAGCTAGAGGAGCTGCCCGAGATCGGCCCGTCGACCGCGGCGAAGATCATCGCCTACCGCGACGCGAACGGTCCCTTCACCTCCGTCGACCAGCTGCTCGAGGTGCCCGGCATCGGCGAGAAGACGCTCGAGGCGTTCCGCGATCTGGTCGCGCCGTGACCGGCGTGCGCGGGCACGATCTGCGACTCCTCCCCGCCGCCCTCGCGGTCTGGGCGGCGGCCGCACTCACGGGACGCCTGCCGATCGCGAGTGTTCTCGAGTGGGGCGGAGTGATCGTCGCGGGAGCCTGGAGCGTCGCTGGTCTCGCACTCGCCCTCGTGGTCGCGATGCGTCATCGTCGGGGCGCGGGGGTCGCTGGTGTCGTCGTCGTCGCGCTGGCGGGAGCGGCGCTCGCGGTGACATCGGTCGTGGTCTCCGTGCCGCAGCGGCATCCGCCGGAGCTGGTCGCGGCCGCGGAGTCGCGGGCCGCCGTCACCGCGCTCGTGCGCGTCGACACCGCGGCCCGTCCGCTCGCCACGGGCGGCGTCTGGTTCGACGCGACGGCGCTGCGCCTCGACGGCGACGCGGTCTCGGCGCCGGTGCGCGTCTTCCTCGCCGAGCCGGGCGGCCGGCTGCCCGTCGCCTCCGACGTCGTGCTCGAGGGGCGAGCCGACGGGGGAGGGGGCGCCGTCGGCGACGACACCCTCCTCACGGCGTCGGCCGTCGTCGAGCGGAGGGCCCCGACGGGAGTCGCGGCCGTGGCCGAGCTGCTCCGAGCGACCTTCCTCGAGCGTGCCGGCAGGCTCGGGGGAGACGTCGCAGGCCTCCTGCCCGGGCTCGCGACCGGCGACACCTCAGCACTCGACGCGGGGCTCGAGGACGACATGCGGACGGCGTCTCTGACGCACCTGACCGCGGTCTCCGGGGCGAACTGCGCGGTCGTCGTGGTTGGGGGGTGGACGCTCGCCGCGCTCCTCGGCGCGGGGCGACGCCTCCGGACCGGTGCCGCGCTGGCCACGCTGGCCGCCTTCGTCGTGCTTGTCACTCCCGAGCCGAGCGTCGTGCGCGCAGCGGCGATGGCGACGGTCGTCCTGCTCGCCAGGCTCGGTCGCCGCTCGGGAGCCGCCGTCCCCTCCCTCCTCGCGAGCGTGATCGTCCTCGTCGTCCTCGATCCGGGCATCGCGGGACAGCTCGGATTCGTGCTGTCCGTCCTGGCGACCGCGGGTCTCCTCCTCGTCGCCGAGCCGATCGCGCGTCGGCTCGGCGAGGTGCTGCCCCGCCCGCTCGCGCTCGTGCTCGCGGTGCCGATCGCCGCCCAGGCGGCGTGCCAGCCCGTCGTTCTGCTGGTGGATCCCTCCGTGCCGGTCTACGGCGTGCTCGCCAACCTGCTCGCCGAGCCCGCCGCACCGGCGGCGACCGGCCTCGGTCTGATCGGGTGCCTGCTCGCCCCCTGGTGGCCGGCGGCGGCCGACGCCGCGATCGGTCTCGCGGCGGTGCCGGCGTGGTGGATCGCCTCGATCGCCCGCGCCGTCGCCTCCTGGCCCTCCCCGCGACTCGCCTGGTGGCCGGGGGCGGGCGGAGTGCTCGCGCTCACAGTGCTCACCGTTCTGGGTCTGGTGCTCGTGACCCGCTCCTCCCGGCTCGTGGCACTGCGCAGGATCTCGGCGCTCGTGCTCGCGGGAGCACTGGTGGTCGGCGGCGCGTCGACGGTCGCGACACCCCTGCTCCGCTCCGCCGCGATCCCCGACGACTGGCGGATCGCGATGTGCGACATCGGTCAGGGCGACGCCCTGCTGCTCCGCGGCGACGCCGGCGTCCTCCTGGTCGACACGGGTCCGCTCCCCGAGCCGCTCGACGCCTGCCTCGATCTGCTCGGCATCGACCGCATCGCTCTGCTCGTGCTGACGCACTACGACCTCGACCACGTGGGCGGTCTGGAGGCGGCGGTCGGGCGCGTCGACACCGCGCTGGTCGGACCCGCCGACAGCCCCGACGACGAGCGCGATCGCCGCGATCTCGAGAGCGGAGGCGCGAGTGTCCGCGAGGCCGTGCGGGGCGACTCGGGCGCACTCGGCTCGCTGCAGTGGCGCGTGCTGTGGCCCGAGCGCGGCGGCACCCTGCGCGGCAATCCGGCGAGCGTCACCCTCCGGGTCGACATCGGCGCGGATGCGATCGGTGCGCCGCTCTCGATCGCGATGCTCGGCGACCTGGGGGAGGAGGAGCAGGGGAGGGTCGCCCGTCTCGATCCGGGCGGCGTCGACGTGGTGAAGGTCGCGCATCACGGCTCGTCCGACCAGTCGCCCGCCCTCTACGACGCGCTCGGCGCCCGGATCGGGCTCATCTCCGTCGGCGCGGGCAACGACTACGGCCACCCGAACCCCGCGCTGCTGGCGCTGCTCGCCGAGCGCGGCACCGAGGTGCTCCGGACCGACCTCGACGGCACGGTCGTCCTCTCGTCCCGTCGCGACGGAGTGGCGGTGTGGTCGAGTGGCGCATCGGTCTCCGCGACGGCAGAGGGGCTCGCACCCGTCTCGGGGAGCGCAGTCGCAGCACGTGGGTCAGCGGCCGGGGGCGGTCGTGGGCCCGGGCGCGCTCGATTCGGAGAGGGGGGAGTCCGCCGCCCCGGAGGCTCCCCGGTGAGCGGTGTCGGGGGTCGGGGATACGGTCGGCGAGCGAGCAGACCCTAGGGTTGGACGGTCACGGAAGGACGACGGCATGGCAGGCAGGGCCCCGGCGCGCGCGAAGGCGGCGCCGTCGAAGGCGGCGATCCCGCAGCTCGCGTGGAACCAGACGCGACCCGCTCCGATCGTCCTGATCACCGGGCCGGAGCAGTTCCTCGCGGACCGCGCCCTCCGCTTCCTCCGCGACTTCCTGCGGGCGGAGGATCCGAGTCTCGAGGTCAGCGACATCGACGCCGCCGGCTACGCGCCCGGCGAGCTGATCACGCTCGCGAGCCCGTCGCTGTTCGACGAGCCGCGACTCATCCGCGTCTCGGGCGTCGAGAAGTGCACCGACGCGTTCCTCCTCGAGACCCTCGACTACCTCGCCTCTCCCGCCGACGGCACGACGCTCGTGCTCCGGCACGCCGGCGGCAACCGCGGCAAGAAGCTGCTCGACGCGATCCGGTCCGGCACCGGAGGAGGCATCGAGATCGTCTGCGCCGAGCTCAAGCGCGAGAGCGACAAGGTCGACTTCACGGTCGCCGAGTTCCGCACGGCGGGCCGCACCGCCACAACGGGAGCGATCCGCGCCCTCGTGTCCGCGTTCTCCGACGACCTCGACGAGCTGGCGTCGGCATGCCAGCAGCTCATCTCCGACTCCCCGGGCGAGATCACGGAGGCGACCGTCGCGAAGTACTACGGCGGCCGCGTCGAGACGACCGCGTTCACCGTCGCCGACTCGGCGATCGCGGGTCGCCACGGGGAGGCGCTGCTCGGCCTCCGCCACGCCCTCGCCTCGGGAGCCGATCCCGTCCCCATCGTCGCCGCCTTCGCGAGCAAGCTCCGCACCATGGCGAAGGTCGCCGGCTCCCGCGAGGGATCCGGCCAGATCGCCTCCCGGCTCGGCCTCGCGCCCTGGCAGGTCGATCGCGCCCGCCGCGACCTGCAGGGCTGGACCGGCGACGGCCTCGGCACCGCGATCATCACCGTCGCCGACGCCGATGCCAACGTCAAGGGCGCCACCCGCGACCCCGTCTACGCCCTCGAGCGCATGGTCTCGATCGTCTCCTCCCGCGGCGTCTGACCGACCACCGGGCGGATCCGCGCGCGCTGTCCAGTCCGTTCGCGAGGGGATCCCGGCCCTTACGGTGGGGAGATGACCGAATCAGCCTTGCCTGCAGACGCCGATCGACACGACGTCCTGATCGTGGGCGGAGGCAACGCCGGCCTCTCGGTCGCGGGGCGCCTGCGGCGCTACGGGATCTCGGACGTCGCGGTGATCGAGCCGCGCGAGACGCACTTCTACCAGCCGATGTTCTCCCACGTCGCGGGCGGCACCGCGCCGGCGTCGAAGGCGACACGGCCTCAGGCCTCGGTGATGCCGAAGGGCGTGACGCTGATCGCGGACCGGGTGCAGACCATCGATCCGGTCGGGAAGAGCGTCACCCTCTCGTCCGGTCGGCGGATCGGGTACGACCAGCTCGTCGTCTGCCCGGGCATCCAGAAGGACTGGGCGGCGGTCCCCGGTCTGAGCGAGGCGATGGAGTCGCCTGTGGGCGTCTCGAACTACGAGTACGACTACGCGCGCAAGGCGTCGAGCGTGTTGCGCGACGTCCGCAGCGGGACCGTCGTCTTCACGCAGCCCAGCGGTCCCGCCACCTGTTCGGGCGCCTCGCAGAAGCCGATGTACCTGGCCTGCGACTACTGGCGCGAGGCGGGTGTGCTGGCCGACATCCGCGTGGTGCTGGTGGTGCCGACTCCGACGCTCTTCGGGATGCCCCTCATCGACGCCGAGCTCGAGCGCAAGGTGCGCGAGTACGGCATCGACGTGCGCTACGGCCGCGAGCTGGTCGAGGTCGACGCCGGTGCGCAGACGCTCGTGATCGCCGGAGACGACCGGTCCGCCGCGCTCCTCGGCCCCGACAGCGCCGTGGACCTGCCCGGCACTCATGACCGCCGCGAGACGCTCTCGTACGACGTGCTGCACGCTGTGCCTCCGCAGTCGGCACCCGACTGGCTGCGGGACACCGGTCTCAGCGCGCCCGGCGACGCGGGCGGCTTCGTCGAGGTCGATCCTCTGACGCTGCGGCACCCTCGTTTCCCCGACGTGTGGGCGCTGGGCGACGCTGCCGCCACCACCAACTCGAAGTCCGGAGGCGCGCTCCGGCCCCAGACGAAGGCTCTCGCGAAGAACCTCGTCGCCGCTCGCAAGGGCAAGGCCCTGCCGCAGGTCTACAACGGCTACTCGGTCTGCCCGTTCGTCGTGTCCCGCTCGACGGTGGTCTTCGCCGAGTTCGACGACCGCTACCGCCCGATGCCCACGATCCCCTTCTGGAAGGGCCTCGCGAAGGAGCGCCGCTTCACCTACCTCGCCGACCGCTACGTGCTCCCGTGGGTGTACTGGAACCTCATCCTCAAGGGCCGCGCCTGACCCGGCCCGTTCGGGCCGCACGTCCTTGGTGACCGTGGCCACCGCCTGCTGATCGAGTAGCCCGTGGAGCGGGCGTATCGAGATCCATCACCGTCAGAGGGCCGGGTCACAGCTCTGATCTGCTGAGGATGGTGGGTCTCGATACGCCCCTGCGGGGCTACTCGACCAGCAGGCGGCGTGCGGGCCGGGGTTCTCGTGCTTGCTGATCGAGTAGCTCGCGGAGCGGGCGTATCGAGATCCGCCGTTGTGGAGGGGTGGGGTCTCGATACGGCGCTGCGCGCCTACTCGACCAGCGGGGGACGACCAGCCGCTCCTCCGCAGGGGCACCGGCGATCCGCGTGTCAGCGGATCGTCGTACCCGGAACGCGACCCGCTCCTCCCTAGCCGACCACTTCAGGGAGCCGACCGCGCGACGAGCGACGAGGAACGAGGAGCTCGTCGACGGCGAGCGGAAACGACGAAGGGCCCGGCCAGAGGCCGGACCCTTCGTCGTTGCAGTGAAACGCAGCCTTACAGCGCAGCGACCTGCTTCGCGATGGCCGACTTGCGGTTCGCGGCCTGGTTCTTGTGGATGACGCCCTTGCTCGAGGCCTTGTCGAGCTTCTTCGCGGCGAAGGCCAGCGCGGTGGCGGCCTTCTCGGAGTCGCCGGCGGCGATGGCGGTGTGGACCGCGCGGACGGCGGTCTTCAGCTCGCTCTTGACCGCCTTGTTGCGGTCGTTCGCCTTCTTGTTGGTGAGGTTGCGCTTGATCTGCGACTTGATGTTTGCCACGTGGATTACCTTCTTCTCGGATGTGCGTGTGTGCAGCCGGCTACTCGACGGAGTGCCCCTTCCGCGGGCGTCAGTGCGATCGCCGCGCGGTGCGACTGGAGGTCGCCGGCCAGTGATCACTCCACAACTCCGGTAGTCCGGGTGGGAGCGCAAGCCAACAAGGAACTTTAGCGCACCCGTCGTCCCCGTTCAACTGCGCCGCGCGGTCGCGACACGGGCGTCATCGCGCGGGGCGGGGGGCGCGCGCCGATACTCTGGGCAGCGATGCCACGTCTCGCCGATCACATCCCCGCGGTGCCGCCCTCGGGCATCCGCCGTCTGTTCGAGATCGCCCTCCGGCTCGAGGGGGTCACGTTCCTCGCCGTCGGCGAGCCCGACGTCCCGCTCGCGCCGCACATCATCGAGGCCGCGCGCGCCGCGTGGGCCGCCGACGACACGAACTACGGGCCGAACGGCGGCATCCCCGAGCTGCGTCGCGCGATCGTCGAGAAGCTCGTCCGCGACAACGGGATCCACGCCGACGTCGAGCAGGTCTGGCTCACCATCGGCGGCACCCAGGCGCTGTACCAGGCCATGACGCTCACCCTCGCCGCGGGCGACGAGGTCCTGCTGCCCGATCCCGGCTACACGACCTTCACGATGAACGCGCGGATGATCGGTGCCGTCCCGGTGCCCTACACGCTTCGCCCCGAGAACGGCTTCTTCCCCGATCTCGACGAGCTCGAGCGCATCGTCACCGACCGCACCCGCGTCATCATCGTCAACAGCCCGTCCAACCCGCTCGGAGTCGTCTACCCGCGTCCGCTCCTCGAGCGCCTCCTCGAGTTCGCCCGCCGCCACGACCTCTGGGTCATCAGCGACGAGGTCTACGAGTACTTCACCTACGGCCGCCCGCACGTGAGCCTGGCGGCGATCGCGGAGGAGCTCGGACACGACGACGACCGCGTCTTCAGCGTCTTCTCGCTCTCGAAGACCTACGCGATGACGGGCGTCCGCGTCGGCTACCTCGTCACGCCTCCCGGCATGACGAAGACGATGGTCACCGTGCAGGAGGCGGCGATCAGCTGCGTCGCGACGCCCGACCAGCGCGCGGCCCTCGCGGCGCTGACGGGACCGCAGGACGCGGTGGCCGCCGCCTCCGCCCACTACCTCTCGAACCTGAAGCTCGCCACCGGTCTGCTCGACGAGCGCGGCATCCGCTTCCGCGAGCCCGAGGGCGCCTTCTACCTCTGGGTCGACGTCTCGCACGCGAGCCAGGGCGATGTCGCGAGCTGGGCCGAGGCGTTCCTGCTCGAGACCCTCGTCGCCGTCGCGCCGGGCAGCGCCTTCGGGCGCAGCGGCGAGGGCTGGATCCGCATCTGCCTCGCCGCCGACCCCGCCGACATCGAGCACGGCCTCCGAACCCTCCCCGCACCGGCGTGAGCGGCGACGGCATCCTCGTCCGCCGCGTGCGGGCGAGCGAGTACGACGAGGTCTCGCGCCTGCGCGTGACGGCCTACTCGCACGACTACGAACTGGGGGAGGAGTACGCCGCCGACGTGGCGGACGTCGCTCGGCACGACCGCGAGGGCCAGGTGTGGGTGGCGGAGGATCGCGACGGCCGCCTCCTCGCCACCGTCACCACTGCCGCCGAGGGGCGCAGCCTCTACGAGCTCGGCCGGCCGGGCGAGCTCGACTGGCGGCTGCTCGCCGTCGCTCCGGACGCGCGCGGACGCGGTCTCGGCCGCCTCCTCACCGAGTTCGTCGTCATGCTCGCGACGGAGCGCGGCCTCGAGCGCGTCGTGATGAACAGCGGCAGCGACATGCTCGCCGCCCACGCGCTCTACGAGAGCATGGGCTTCACCCGCCTGCCCGACCGCGAGAACCCGCCCGGCGTCGAGCCGACCCGCACCTACGGACTCGACCTCTAGGCCCGTCGACCGGCCCGCCCCACGGGCATGGGACACTGGACGCACAATGTCTCCACGTGCCCTCACCGCTCTCGAGCCCGCCGCGACCGACCCGGCGTCGATCCGCAACTTCTGCATCATCGCCCACATCGATCACGGCAAGTCGACCCTCGCCGACCGCATGCTCGGCATCACGGGCGTGGTCGAGGACCGGGCGATGCGCGCGCAGTACCTCGACCGGATGGACATCGAGCGCGAGCGCGGCATCACGATCAAGTCGCAGGCCGTGCGCATGCCGTGGGAGCGCGACGGGCGGACCTTCGCCCTCAACATGATCGACACCCCCGGTCACGTCGACTTCTCGTACGAGGTCAGCCGCTCGCTCGCCGCGTGCGAGGGCGCGATCCTCCTGGTCGACGCCGCTCAGGGCATCGAGGCCCAGACGCTCGCCAACCTCTACCTCGCGCTCGAGAACGACCTCGCGATCATCCCGGTCCTCAACAAGATCGACCTCCCCGCGGCCGACCCCGACAAGTACGCGGCCGAGCTCGCGAGCCTGATCGGCGGCGACCCCTCCGACGTGCTGCGCGTCTCGGGCAAGACCGGGGTCGGGGTGGAGGCGCTGCTCGACCGCGTCACCGAGCTCGTCCCCGCGCCGGTGGGCGACAAGAACGCTCCCGCCCGCGCGATGATCTTCGACTCCGTCTACGACTCGTACCGCGGCGTCGTCACCTACGTGCGGATGATCGACGGCCAGCTCTCGCCGCGCGAGAAGATCCAGATGATGTCGACCCGCGCCACCCACGAGATCCTCGAGATCGGCGTGTCGAGCCCCGAGCCGTCGTCGACGAAGGGCCTCGGAGTCGGCGAGGTCGGCTACCTGATCACGGGCGTGAAGGACGTGCGGCAGTCGAAGGTCGGCGACACCGTCACCACGGCGTCGAAGCCCGCGACCCAGGCGCTGCCCGGCTACACCGAGCCGCTCCCGATGGTCTTCTCGGGTCTGTACCCGATCGACGGCAGCGACTACCCCGACCTCCGCGAGGCCCTCGACAAGCTCAAGCTCTCCGACGCCGCGCTGGTCTACGAGCCCGAGACCTCGGTCGCGCTCGGCTTCGGCTTCCGCTGCGGGTTCCTCGGGCTCCTGCACCTCGAGATCGTCACCGAGCGCCTCGACCGCGAGTTCGGCCTCGACCTGATCACCACCGCGCCCTCGGTCATCTACGAGGTCACGACGGAGGACAAGAAGACCGTCACCGTCACCAACCCGAGCGAGTTCCCGGTCGGCAAGATCGCCTCCGTGACCGAGCCGATCGTCAAGGCCGCGATCCTCGCGCCCAAGGACTACGTCGGCACGATCATGGAGCTCTGCCAGAGCCGCCGCGGCACGCTGATCGGCATGGAGTACCTGGGCGAGGACCGGGTCGAGATCCGGTACCACATGCCCCTCGGCGAGATCGTCTTCGACTTCTTCGACAACCTCAAGTCGAAGACCGCGGGCTACGCCTCGCTCGACTACGAGCCCGCCGGCTCGCAGGAGGCCGACCTGGTCAAGGTCGACATCCTGCTGCAGGGCGAGCAGGTCGACGCGTTCAGCGCGATCGTGCACCGCGAGAAGGCCTACGCGTACGGCGTGCTGATGACGGGACGGCTGCGCAAGCTCATCCCGCGCCAGCAGTTCGAGGTGCCCATCCAGGCGGCGATCGGCGCCCGCATCATCGCGCGCGAGTCGATCAGCGCGATGCGCAAGGACGTCCTCGCCAAGTGCTACGGCGGCGACATCACCCGCAAGCGCAAGCTCCTCGAGAAGCAGAAGGAGGGCAAGAAGCGCATGAAGATGGTCGGCCGTGTCGAGGTCCCCCAGGAGGCGTTCATCGCCGCGCTCTCCGGCGACGTCGAGACCAAGGACAAGAAGTAGCGGCTCGCCTCCCCGGGCGGACGCGCTGACGGAGCGCGCTGCTCGTCAGTTCGCGTCGTCCTGGCCGGTGGCGTGCACCGCGTACCCGTGGCAGCCGGCGGTCGTCCAGTCGTAGGGCAGGCCGGTCTCCTCGCCGTACAGGGCGGTGGACCCCGGTGAGCCGGCGGGGTAGAGCGCACTGGACAGCGGGTCCTCGGCCGGGCGGGGGCCGCTCGGGCGCTCCCACCAGAGCGTGTAGGTGTAGTCGAAGCCCTCGTCGAGCATGCACTGCGCGACGATCCGCTGCTGCTCGATCCAGATCGTCGCATTCGCGCGCTCGCTCTCGTCGAGCGAGTCGGGGTAGACGAAGGCCGCGGTGTCGGAGTGGAGGTCGTGGATCGGCTGACCCGTGACGTCCTCGCGCGGCAGCGTCTCGAGCAGTGCCGGAGTCGGAGCGAGCGTGGGCTCGACGGGCGCCGGTGTCTCCGGGATCGGCTCGGCGGAGGTCTGCACGGGGGCCGGAGTGGTCGACGGCGCGAGAGCAGCGGCCCGGCCCGCGTCCGAGCGGCCCTGACAGCCCGCGAGCGCGCCTCCGACGGTCAGGAGCACGAGACCCCACGCCGCAGGCCGGAACGCACCCGATGTCGTCGCTCTCATCCGCACTGAACCCCCACGATCCGCGGTCCTCCCGCGAGAGCGGGAGCAGCCTCCTGAACACTAGCGGGGCGCTGCTCCGGGGTCCGGCTCCTCCCCGGACGCATCGGATACCCTGGAGCCTTGCGCACGGGCCCGTCACGGCTCGTCGCCGAGAGCAGCACTGCGAGTTCGATCACCGCAGTCGAGAACAGGAGCACGCCGTGAGCATCCGACGCTCGAGCTTCGAGGGGCAGCCGCAGGTCACCTACGCGGCGGTCGGCGGGACCCTCGCGCCGGACCTCCTCGAGTACCCGCCGGACGGATTCACGGCCGAGCGCTTCGAGGCCCGCCTCGGCTCCGGTGCCGAGCGCTTCGCCATCACGACCGCGTCGCTGATGACGTGGGGCGTGCAGCGCGGCAGCGGCATCGCGGTCACCGACATCACGAGCGGCAGCGGCGTGCAGTACACGGGGGTCAACTTCGACTCCGCCGGCACCCCGATCGACCTCGCGAGCCGCCCGACGGAGGAGCACTTCGCTCCCGACGGCACGCCGTACATCACCGCGGGCGTCACCGCGGTGCTCAAGGTCACCCTCCTCGGTCGCACGGTCGACGCCCCGGTGCGTGTCGTCTACGTCGTCGACGAGCCCGACCAGGTCGGCTTCGCGTACGGCACTCTCGAGGGCCACCCCGAGAGCGGCGAGGAGTCGTTCGTCGTCGAGAAGCGCGCCGACGACTCCGTCTGGCTCGTCATCCGCGTGTTCTCGCGCCCCTCCACCCGCCTCTACCGCCTCGGCACCCCCGTGCTGCGCGCCGTGCAGAAGCGCCAGGTCAAGAAGTACCTGCGCGCCCTGCTGCCGGCGCGCGTCAGCTGACGTGGGCAGCGCCCTCCCGCTCGCCGATCCGGCCCCGCTCGACGGCCTCCTGCCCGCGTCCGTCGCCGAGGGGGTCGAGCAGCGCGACCTCGGTCTCTACGTGCACGTGCCGTTCTGCCGGGTGCGCTGCGGCTACTGCGACTTCAACACCTACACGGCGACGGAGCTGCGCGGCGCGAAGCAGCAGGACTACGCCGACCAGGCGATCGGCGAGATGGTGCTCGGCGCCTCCGTGCTCGAGTCGGCCGGCCTGCCCCGCCGCCCGGCCGCGACGGTGTTCTTCGGAGGCGGCACCCCGACGCTCCTGCCCGCGGGCGATCTCGTGCGCATGCTCGACGGGCTCCGTGCGAGCTTCGGCATCGCCGACGGCGCTGAGATCACGACGGAGGCGAATCCCGACTCGGTCGACGCCGCCTACCTCCGCACACTGGCCGACGCCGGCTTCACCCGAGTCAGCTTCGGCATGCAGTCGGCCGTCCCGCACGTGCTGGCGACTCTCGAGCGCACCCACGATCCCGAGCGCGTGCCGCTCGTGGTGCAGTGGGCGCGCGAGGCCGGCCTGCAGGTCAGCCTCGACCTGATCTACGGCACGCCCGGGGAGTCGCTCGCCGACTGGGAGCGCTCGCTCGACTCCGCCCTCGCGAACCGCCCCGATCACCTCTCGGCCTACGCGCTGATCGTCGAGGACGGCACCAAGCTCGCCCGGCAGATCCGCCGGGGCGAGGTCGCGACTCCGGACGACGACCTCACCGCCGACATGTACGAGCTGGCCGACGCGCGCCTCGCCGCCGCCGGCTACTCCTGGTACGAGGTGAGCAACTGGGCCCGCGACGACGCGCACCGCTCGCGGCACAACCTGTCGTACTGGCTCGGCCACGACTGGTGGGGCGTCGGACCGGGCGCGCACAGCCACGTCGGCGGCGTGCGCTGGTGGAACGTGAAGCACCCGGCGGCCTACGCCGACCGCCTCCGCGCGGGAGACTCGCCGGCGGCCGGGCGCGAGACGCTCGACGCCGGGACGCGGCGGGTCGAGGACGTCCTACTGCGATCGCGGCTGTCCGACGGGCTGCCGCTCGACGCGGTCGACCCCGGGCATCGGCGCGAGGTCGCGGGTCTCATCGCCGACGGTCTCGTGGACGGCCGCGCCGCCCTGCAGGGCCGCATCGTGCTGACGCTGCGCGGCCGCCTGCTGGCCGACGCGGTCGTCCGCCGCCTCACAGACGGCTGAGGCTCACAAGCAAGGCCGGAATCCCCGGATCCCGAGACTTCGGGAGGAACGGGGCTTCCGGCCTTTCTTGCGCGGACGTTCCTACTTGAAGAACGGGATGCTCAGCGGGTACGTGTAGTACTCGCCCGCGCTCGCCCGCACCGCGGCGATGATCCCGAAGATGATGACCAGGATCGGCACGACGAAGAACACGATCACGCCGACGAACACGAAGGTCAGGATCGTGCCCGCGACGTAGGCGATGAGCGTCGTCAGGTGGAAGTTGAGCGCCGACTTCGCGTGCGCCTCGAGGAACGGCCCGCGGCCCTTGAACACCAGGAACACGATCAGCGACGGCAGGAAGCTGAAGAAGATGCCGAGCACGTGGGTCACGATCGCCCAGGTCTTCTCGTCCGCCGGGTTGAGCGGCGGCGCGGGAGTCCCGTAGGCGGGGGGCGGGGGAGGGGTGGCCGACATGAGAGGTCTCCGTTTCCGAGGTCTGAGCCTCGGGCGACCCCGAGCGCTCGGCGTCCATCGTGGCATGCACGAGCGTCCGGCGAGTCGTCCTACTTGATGAGTCGGACGGCGAACGGGTACCGGTAGGGGGTCCCGTCCTTCGCCTTCAGGAATCCGAGGATCGAGAACACGATCGAGACGACCCAGGCCGCCAGGTCGAGCGGGATGCCGACGATCGCCCCGACGAGCGTCGCCGAGAGGATCCAGGCGATCACGTGGACGCCCAGCAGCGTGATCTGGAAGTTCAGCGCCTCCTTCGCCTCCTCCTCCGTGAACCGGCCGCGCTCCTTGAAGACGAGCCAGATGATGAGCGAGGGGAGGAAGGACAGGATGCCGCCGAGGTGGGCGAACGACGCCCACTGGCGGTCCTCCGACTCGGTCAGCGGAGCGGGGGCGGTGGGGCGGGGTGCGGGCTCCGGCGACGGACCGGACTCGGGGAGTGACATGGCCTTTCCTCTCGAGAAGACGCGCTCCGGCGCGCGTCGATCGACGTGCGCACCGGCCGGCCGCGCGTCGACCGCCTCCGACCGCGCGCTCACGGTACTGCCGCCGCCGCCCGCGGGCAATGAGCGAGCACCACGCCGATGAGGAGGCAACCCCGTCCTCACCCCCTCGCGCGCGGGTATGATTGGCACTCATTGTCGCGGAGTGCCAGGAGCTGCGACGAGGTGCAGGCGGAGCCCGACGGGAGGTCGATCGCATGGTGACGGAGCGGGGTCTCCAGGTGCTGCGCGTGATCGTGCAGGACTACGTCGCGCATCGCGAGCCGGTCGGCTCGAAGTCGATCGTCGAGCGCCACGCGTTCGGGGTCTCGGCGGCGACCATCCGCAACGAGATGGCGCAGCTCGAGGAGGAGGAGCTCATCGCGGCCCCGCACACCTCCTCCGGCCGCGTGCCCACCGACAAGGGCTACCGCCTCTTCGTCGACCAGCTGACCGATCTGCGCCCGCTGACCGCGGCCCAGCGGCAGGCCATCGAGACCTTCCTCGGCCAGAGCCCCGATCTCGACGAGGTCCTCGTGAAGACCGTGCGGCTGCTCTCGCAGCTGACGAACAGCGTCGCCCTCGTGCAGTACCCGTCGTTCGGGGCCGCCCGCATCCGCCACGTCGAGCTGGTCGCGCTCGCGCCGCGGCGCCTGCTCTCGGTGCTGATCACCGACACCGGCCGGGTCGACCAGCGCGTGCTCGAGACTCCGGCCGACGTCGACGACGAGCTCCTCGGCGAGATCCGGGCGAAGCTCAACACCGCCGTGCTCGGCCTGGGCCTCCAGGCCGCCGCCGAGACGCTCCGGACGGCCGCCGAGAAGTTCGCTCCCGAGCGGCGCGAGACGCTCACCCCGATCGTGCAGACGCTGCTCGAGCAGGTCGGCGCCAATCGGCAGGACCGCCTGGTGATGGCCGGCGCGGCGAACCTGGTGCGCACCGAGGAGGACTTCTCGGGGAGCATCTACCCCGTCCTCGAGGCGATCGAGGAGCAGGTCGAGCTGCTGCGCCTCTTCGCCGAGATGACCCCCGACCCGCGCGGCATCTCCGTCCGCATCGGCCGCGAGAACGCGCCGTTCGGCCTCCAGGAGACCTCCGTCCTCACCAGCGGCTACAACACCGCGGGCGGCCAGGTCTCGCGCCTCGGCGTCCTCGGTCCGATCCGGATGGACTACTCCGGCAACATCGCGGCGGTCAGAGCCGTCGCCCGCTACCTCTCCCGCCTCCTCGGCGAGGAGTGACCCCGATCCTCCGCCGGTCCCTCCGGCTCCCGCCAGGTCCGCCGTGCCCGGCGCACCGACCCACGAACGAAGGACGAAGCCACCTGTGGCCGATCACTACGAAGTGCTGGGCGTCGCCCGCGACGCCTCCGCCGACGAGATCAAGAAGGCGTACCGCCGCCTCGCTCGCGAACTGCACCCCGACGTCAATCCCAGCGCCGACGCGTCCGAGCGCTTCAAGCTCGTCACCCACGCCTACGACGTCCTGAGCGACGCGCAGCAGCGCCAGCAGTACGACCGCGGTCCGCAGGAGGGCTTCGGGGGAGGCGCGCAGGGCTTCGGCGGGTTCGGCGACATCTTCGAGACGTTCTTCGGCCAGGGCGCGCAGGGCTCGTCTCGGGGTCCGCGGTCGCGTCGCGAGCGCGGCCAGGACGCGCTGCTGCGGGTCGAGGTCTCGCTCGACGAGGTCATCTTCGGCACCCACCGCGACCTCGAGGTCGACACCGCCGTGCTGTGCGAGACCTGCAACGGCTCGTGCTGCCAGCCGGGCACGTCGCCCGTCACCTGCGACATCTGCCACGGCTCCGGCCAGATCCAGCGCACCGTGCGCTCGCTGCTGGGCAACGTGATGACGGCCAGCCCCTGCGGGACCTGCCGCGGCTACGGCACCGTCATCGCGACTCCGTGCTCCACCTGCCAGGGCCAGGGCCGCGTCCGCGCGCGCCGCACGATCCCCGTCGACGTCCCCGCGGGCGTCGACACGGGCCTCCGCCTGCAGATGCCGGGCAGCGGCGAGGTCGGCCCCGCCGGAGGACCCAACGGCGACCTCTACCTCGAGATCAAGGTCAAGCACCACGACGTCTTCAGCCGCAACGGCGACGACCTGCTCTGCACCCTCGAGGTGCAGATGACGGATGCGATCCTCGGCTCCACGGCGACTCTCGCCGCCCTCGACGGCGACATCGAGATCGAGGTCAAGCCGGGCACGCAGAGCACCGAGATCGTCACGATCAAGGGCCGCGGAGTCACGCGCCTGCGCGGCAACGGGCGCGGCGACCTGCGCATCGGCATCCAGGTCGTCACGCCGACCAAGCTCGGCCACCGCGAGCGGGAGCTCGTGCAGGAGTTCGCGAAGCACTACAAGCCTCAGAAGCCGGCGCTGACCCACTTCCAGCAGGGGCTGTTCTCCAAGCTCCGCGACCGCTTCCTCGGCTGAGACCGGCGTGGCGCACCACTACATCGACGAGTCGCTCGACTCCGGCGACTTCGTGCGCGGCGGGCGGCTCGTGCTGACCGGTGCCGAGGCGCGGCACGCCGCCACGGTGAGCCGCCTCCGCGCGGGCGAGTCGGTGCGCGTGGGCGACGGCCGCGGCCGGGTGGCCACGGCGACCGTCGAGTCGGCGGAGGCGTCGCGCGTCGCGCTGCTCGTCGACTCGATCGAGGAGGTGGCCGCCCCCTCGCCCCGTCTCGTGCTCGTGCAGGCCCTCGCCAAGGGCGATCGCGACGAGCTCGCGATCCAGGCGGCGACCGAGCTGGGCGTCGACGAGGTCGTGCCGTGGCAGGCCGCCCGCTCCGTCTCGCGCTGGGCGGGGAGCAAGGAGGAGAAGGGCCGCGAGCGCTGGCGCAGCATCGTCCGCGAGGCGAGCAAGCAGTCGCTGCGCGCGCGGGTCCCCGAGGTGTCGGGTCTCGTCGCTCTGCGCGGTGTCGTCGAGCGCGCCGCCTCCGCCCGGATCCTCGTGCTCGAGCCCGGTGCCGCGTCACGGCTCTCGTCGGTCGAGCCCGACGACCGCGACCTGGTGCTCGTGGTCGGCCCCGAGGGCGGGATCGCACCGGAGGAGCTCCGCGCGCTGCAGGAGGCGGGGGCCGAGGCCGTCGCGCTCGGCGACTCCGTGCTGCGCACCTCGACGGCCGGACCGGCCGCCATCGCGGTGCTGTCGGCCCGCCTGGGCCGTTGGTGACACGGGCCGCCGGTGACGCGCGCCCTCGGCGAACGGCGCGCCCGCGTGACGGTGCCCGCCTTTACGATGGACGCATGAGCGAACCCACCGTCTTCACCCGCATCGTCCGGGGAGAGATCCCTGCCGACGTGGTGTTCGAGAACGAGCGGATCCTCGCCATCACCGACATCGCGCCGAAGGCGCCGGTCCACCTCCTCGTCTTCCCCAAGACGCAGGAGTACGCGACCGTCGCCGCCCTGGCCGCCGCCGACCCCTCCCTCCTCGCCGAGCTGGTGACGGTCGCGCAGACGCTCGCCGACGCCCACTCGGGCGGGCAGTTCCGCCTCGTCTTCAACTCGGGAGAACAGGCCGGCCAGACCGTGTTCCACGTCCACGCCCACGTCCTGGGCGGGCACCTGACGGAAGGCTCCCTTGCCACCGGTTGACCACTCGGGCGACAGCCCGGCAGCTCCGACTCCCGATCTCCCCGGCGGCCCTGCCGCCACCCCGCCCCTCACCGGCCCGGCGCACCGCGTCATCGCCGTCGACGGAGTCGCGATGGTGCGCCTCCTCGGACCTCAGGACCGCCTCATCCGAGCGGTCGAAGGACGATTCCCCGATGTCCGGGTGCACGTGCGCGGCAACGAGGTGACGCTCGACGGCGAGCGCGACCCCGTCGCCTCCGCGGCGCGCCTGGTGGAAGAACTGGTGCTCATGACGGCAGGCGGCCACGACCTCGATCCCGACGGCGTACGCGAATCCGCGCGGATCCTCCAGAACGGCGGCCCCGTGTCGCCGGCGGAGGCGTTCGGGCAGGCGATCCTGACCGCGCGCGGCAAGAGCATCCGCCCCAAGACGCTCGGCCAGCGCGAGTACGTCGACGCGGTCGACGAGAACACGATCGTCTTCGGGATCGGCCCCGCAGGCACGGGCAAGACGTACCTCGCGATGGCGAAGGCCGTTCAGGCCCTGCAGCGCAAGGAGGTCGACCGCATCATCCTGACGCGGCCGGCCGTCGAGGCGGGGGAGCGGCTCGGCTACCTGCCCGGCTCGCTCACCGACAAGATCGACCCCTACCTCCGCCCGCTGTACGACGCGCTCAACGAGATGATGGATCCGGAGAACGTCCCGAAGCTGCTCGCGGCAGGCACCATCGAGGTCGCGCCCCTCGCCTACATGCGCGGCCGCACGCTCAACAACTCGTTCGTCGTGCTCGACGAGGCGCAGAACACGACTCCGGAGCAGATGAAGATGTTCCTGACGCGGCTGGGCTTCGGCTCGAAGATGGTGGTCACGGGGGACATCACCCAGGTCGACCTCCCGACCGGCGCGAGCGGGCTCCGCCTCGTCACCCGGGTGCTCGACGGCATCGACGACATCCACTTCTCGCGCCTCACGAGTGAGGACATCGTGCGGCACACTCTCGTCGGCCGCATCGTCGACGCCTACACCGAGTACGACCAGCAGAAGCAGGCGCAGCACTTCGAGCGCGAGCAGGCGCGCGAGTTCGCGAACCGAGCCGAGAGGCGGGGCGGCCCCGCCCGCGCCGTCGGCGACAGCCAGCCCAAGCGACCCCGCGGCTGACCCCGCCCGACCGAAGGAATCCCGCACCCCGTGAGCATCGAGATCAACAACGAGTCGAGCGTCCCCGTCGACGAGACGGCGCTGCTGCGCCTCGCCGGCTACGCGCTCGACTCGCTGCACGTGCACCCCGACGCCGAACTCGCGATCGTGCTGGTCGACGAGGGGGCGATGGAGCAGCTGCACGTCCAGTGGATGGACGAGCCGGGGCCCACCGACGTGCTCAGCTTCCCGATGGACGAGCTGCGCCCGGGGACCGAGGACGAGCAGACGCCGGCCGGGCTCCTCGGCGACATCGTGCTCTGCCCGCAGGTGGCGCAGACGCAGGCCGAGGCCGCCGGGCACTCGGTGCTCGACGAGCTGCAGCTGCTGACCGCGCACGGTCTCCTGCACCTGCTGGGCTTCGACCACGCCGAGCCCGAGGAGGAGCGCGAGATGTTCGGCATCCAGCGCGACATCCTCGTGGGCTTCCACATCAGCGAACGACGACGATAGGCCGCTCGTGCTGACCCTCCAGCTGCTCGTCGCCGCGCTCGCCCTCGTCGCCGTCGGCGGCTGGCTCGCGGCGACCGACGCCGCCCTCGGCGTGCTCTCGCGGAGCGACGTGCTCGACATGGCGAACCACTCGCGGAGCGCGCGGGCGCTGCGGGCGATCGCCGGCGACCTCAGCGCCCACGTCAACGTCGTCAACTTCACGCGGATCGCCGCCGAGACGACGGCGGCCGTCTTCGTGACCGCCGTGCTGGTCGTGGTCGTCGAGCAGCTCTGGCTGGCGCTGCTCCTCGCGATCCTGATCATGGCGGCCGTCTCGTTCGTGCTCGTGGGCTCGAGCCCGCGCAGCGTCGGCCGGGCGCACGCCCGCGCGGTGCTCGGCACGAGCGCGTCGCTCGTGCACGTCCTGCGCGTCGGTCTCGGCCCCGTCGCGCACGGTCTGGTCGCCCTGGGCAACCGCGTCACTCCCGGCACGGGGCGCTCCGCCGGGTTCTCGTCCGAGGAGCAGCTGCTCAGCATGGTCGACGAGGCCACCGAGCAGGACGTCCTCGAGCAGGACGACCGCGCGCTCATCCACTCGATCTTCGAGTTCAACGACACCCTCGTCCGCGAGGTCATGGTGCCCCGGACCGACATGGTCACGATCGAGGCGACGGCGTCGGTCGGCGCGGGCATGGGCCTCCTGCTCAGCCGCGGGATCTCGCGCCTGCCGGTGATCGGAGACGGAGTCGACGACGTCCTGGGGGTCCTCTACCTCCGCGACGTCGCGCGGCACACCTACGAGCGGCCCGACGACGCCGACGCGGTCTCCGAGCTCGCCCGGCCGGCGCTCTTCGTGCCCGAGTCGATGAAGGCCGACGAGCTGCTGCGGCAGATGCAGCTCGAGTCGAACCACCTCGCGATGGTGGTCGACGAGTACGGAGGCATCGCCGGCCTCGTCACGCTCGAGGACCTCATCGAGGAGCTCGTCGGCGACATCTCGGACGAGTACGACCGCGAGGTGGACCTCTTCGAGGAGACCGAGCCCGGCGTCTACCGCGTCTCGGCGCGCCTGCCGGTCGACGAGCTGGGCGAGCTGTTCGAGCTCGACCTCGAGGACGACGACGTCGACTCCGTCGGCGGCCTGCTCACCAAGGCCTACGGTCGCCTGCCCGAGCGCGGCGCGGTCGCGCGCATCGACGGCGTGATCCTCGAGGCCGAGCAGGCGGATCCCCGCCGCGGAACCATCTCGACGGTGATCGTGCGCCGTGATCCCGACTACGATCCGACACGCGAGCCGGGCACCGGACCCATCCCCGTCGTCACCGACGACGGCGGGACCGCCGCCCGCGACAGCGACCGCGCGGACGACGCCTCGCGCGGATCGGACGCGGATCCCGCGGAGGAGAGGCCGAAGGGCCCGACGTCCGCGAAGAAGACCAGGAAGCCGAAGACCGACGACGCGAAGAGCCGCAAGAAGGCTCCCGCGACCGCATCACCGGTGCTCGAAGCGGCACCGATGACGACAGCACCGAACGAGGACGCACGATGACCGACACCACCCCTCCCACGACGCCCTTCCGGGCGGGATTCGTGTCGTTCGTCGGCCGGCCCAACGTCGGCAAGTCGACGCTGACCAACGCGCTCGTCGGCGAGAAGATCGCGATCACGAGCTCGAAGCCGCAGACGACGCGGCGCGCGATCCGCGGAGTCGTCCACCGCGACGCGGGGCAGCTGATCGTCGTCGACACCCCCGGCATCCACCGCCCCCGCACCCTGCTGGGCGAGCGCCTCAACTCGCTCGTCACCTCGACGCTGGGCGACGTCGACGTGATCGGCATGCTCTTCCCGGCCGACGAGCCGATCGGGCCGGGCGACCGCTTCATCAACGAACAGCTCGACGCGTTCCCCCGGGCGCGCAAGGTCGCGATCGTCTCGAAGGTCGACCTGATGTCGAAGAAGTCGGTCGCCAAGCAGCTGCTCGCCGTGTCGGAGCTGCGCGAGTGGGACACCATCGTCCCCATCTCGGCCGTGACCGCCGAGCAGCTCGACGTGCTCGCCTCCGAGCTGCTGGCGCTGATGCCGGTGTCGCCCGCCCTCTACCCGAAGGAGGCGGTGACCGACGAGGACCTCTCGTCCCGCATCGCCGAGTTCATCCGCGAGGCCGCGCTGGAGGGCGTCTCGGACGAGCTGCCGCACTCGCTCGCCGTGACGCTCGACGACATGGTCGAGCGGGAGGACGGCTCGCTGATCGACATCTACGCGAACGTGTTCGTCGAGCGCGACAGCCAGAAGGGCATCATCATCGGCAAGGGCGGCCAGCGCCTGCGCGAGGTGGGCGCCGTGTCGCGCGAGCAGATCGAGCGGCTCCTCGGCCGCCGGGTGTTCCTCTCGATCCGCGTGAAGGTCGCGAAGGAGTGGCAGCGCGACCCCAAGCTGCTCGGACGCCTCGGCTTCTGACCGCACGCAGGGTGACGTCGATCACCCCGGAGGACGACGACACGGCCCGCTCGGCCCTCTAGCGTGAGGAGCATGCGTGCCCTCCTCGATCGACCGGCGACGCTCCCGGTCGCGGGAGCGACCCTCGCCGCCCTGCACCTGATCGCGGGTCTGGTCGGCCTCGAGGCCATGGACACGGTCCCCGCCGGACTGCTGATCGGGCTCGCGCTCGCCGTCGCGGGGCTCCTGCCCGCCCTCGCTCCCTCGCTCGTCGCTCTCGCGGTGATCGCGGGAGGCGGAGTCGTCGTGGTCGGAGTGCCGGTCGACGGCGTCCTCGTCGGCATGGTCGTGCTCTGGTCGACGGCGCGGCGGCTCGGTCCCTGGACCCGCTCGCTCGCCCTGGCCGGCGCCCTGGTCCTCTCGGCGATCGGCGGCCTCTCGGCCGGACTCGACCTCGGCGGCGCGGTCGGGCTCGGTGCTCTGCCCTCGAACATCCAGTTCCTCGTCCGGGCGGTCGTGGCCCTCCTCGTCACCTCGCTGCTCTGCGGGCTCAAGGTGCTCTCCTTCGTGCTCGGCATCCGCTCGCCGGTCGGTCCCGACGACCGGATCGAGTCGCTGATGAACCGCGTCGCCGGACCGCAGGACCACTTCACGGTCGGAGCGGCGGGGGGCCAGGCGCTCCTCCTCCTCGGGCTGTCGGCTCTGACGCTCCCGGGCCTCGAGGGGACCCAGGACGCGTTCGTCGCGGGCGTCCTCGCCGTCGCGCTCGTCCTCCACCGCCGCTCGCCGGGACTCGCGCTCGCCACAGCCTGGACCGCCGCGCTCCTGCAGATGGCGCTCCACCTCGCCCCCGGGGTCGCCGATCTCGCGATCCTCGCCGTGCTGTTCGGCGCGGGAGCCTCCTCCTCGCGTCGGATCAGGAGGGCCGGAGCGCTCTCGGCGGTCCTCGGCTCGGTGGCCGCGGTCGCCTACCTCGTCCTCGCCTTCGACCTGATCGCGAACACGGTCGACGCCGCCCTGACCCTCTCGACGACCTTCGGCGGGATCCTCGCGACCCTCGGCCTGTCCTGGACCGTCGGACTGCTCTCGCGCTCGGTCCGCCGTGCCCGCGAGGGGCAGAGTCTGCGCGCCGAGGCGGAGCGCGAGCGCGCCAGGGCCCAGCGCGAGCTCGACACCGTCGAGGAGCGCAACCGCATCGCCCGCGACATGCACGACGTCGTGGCGCACTCCCTCGCCGTCGTGATCGCGCAGGCCGACGGCGCCCGCTACCTCGGCGCGGCGAGCCCTGAGCAGACCGATGCGGCCCTGCTCACCATCTCGAGCGTCGCGCGCGACGCCCTCGGCGACGTCCGGGTGCTGCTCGCGCAGCTGCGGCACAGCCAGAGCGACGGCCCTCAGCCCGAGGCGCGGGATCTGCCGGCGCTGCTCGAGAGCGTGTCGGGGGCCGGTGCGCGGGTGCAGTCCGAGCTCGAGGTCGATCTCGACTCGGTCCCGCGGGCGACCGGACTCGCGCTCTACCGCATCGCGCAGGAGGCGACCACGAACGCCCTCCGGCACGGCCGCCCCGGGAGCCCGCTCGACGTGGCGCTGCGGCGGGAGGCGGGGGAGGTGGTCCTCACCGTGCGGAACGCGCGCTGCTCCGACGCCGAGTCCCTCGCACCGCCCGGGGAGGGGCACGGTCTCGTGGGGATGCACGAGCGCGCCGCGCTCGTCGGCGGCGTCCTCACGGCCGGACCCGACGGCGAGGACTTCGTCGTCGACGCCCGCCTGCCCGCCCTCGCGACGTCACCGATCCCGATCACCGCGGGTCCCCTCGACCCGCCGCCCGCCCGACCCGTCGCCTCTGGAGGCCGCCCCGCATGACCGACACCATCCGCATCGTCCTCGTCGACGACCAGGCGCTGTTCCGCGCCGGCATCCGCATGCTCCTGAGCTCCCAGCCGGATCTCGAGGTGGTGGGGGAGGCGTCCGACGGTGCCGAGGGCGCGGAGCTGGTCGGCCGCGTCTCGCCCGACGTCGTCCTGATGGACATCCGGATGCCCGGGGTCGACGGCATCGAGTCGACGCGGCGGATCCTGGCGCACGCCACCGAGACCGGGGTCGCGCCGCCCCGGATCCTCGTGCTCACGACCTTCGACCTCGACGAGGCGGCGGCGCGCGCCATCCGCGCCGGCGCGAGCGGCTTCCTCCTCAAGGACACCGAGCCCGGCTTCCTGCTCGCCTCGGTCCGCACCGTCCACGCCGGGACCGCGGTGGTCGCCGCCTCCGCGACCCGCGAGCTCTTCGAGCACTTCGGAGCGCCGGGCAGCGGTCGCGAGACGCCGCCCGAGTTCGGGACGCTCACCGACCGCGAGAGGGAGATCTTCCACCTCGCCTCCCGCGGCCTGAGCAACACCGAGATCGCCCGCGCCGAGTTCCTCAGCGAGGCCACGGTGAAGACGCACATCAGCCGCACCCTCGGCAAGCTCGGCCTGCGCGACCGCGTCCAGCTCGTCGTCTACGCGTACGAGAACGGACTCGTCGCCTGACACCGCACGGCCCGGGGGCGCAGTGCTACCCTGGCCCCGTGCGTTACGGCCTGCTCCTTCTTAGCCGCCGCGACGAGATCTGATCCTCAGGCCTCCCTCGTCGCGGTGTTCGTCGTCGGCTGAACCGAGTTCCACCCGCGTGGTCTGATCCGCATCCGGATCCCCGCGACACGAGAGACGCGCCTTCGCGCGCAGGAGAGCACCCCATGAAGAACACCCAGAAGCCGTCGCCCATGCCGATCGGCAAGTACAAGCCCTTCCACGAGCAGATCACCGTCGAGCTGCCCGACCGCACCTGGCCGACGAAGCGCATCACGACGGCGCCGCGCTGGTGCGCCGTCGACCTGCGCGACGGCAACCAGGCCCTCATCGACCCGATGAGCCCGGAGCGCAAGCGCATCATGTTCGATCTGCTGGTCCGCATGGGCTACAAGGAGATCGAGGTCGGGTTCCCGAGCGCGAGCCAGACCGACTTCGACTTCGTGCGCAGCCTCATCGAGGAGGGCGCGATCCCCGAGGACGTCACCATCCAGGTGCTGACCCAGGCGCGCGATCACCTGATCGAGCGCACCTACGAGTCCATCCGCGGGGCGCGGCAGGCGATCGTGCACCTCTACAACTCGACGAGCGTGCTGCAGCGCGAGGTCGTGTTCCGCAAGGACAAGCAGGGCATCATCGACATCGCCCTGGCGGGTGCGCGGAAGTGCCGCGAGATGGAGTCGTCCGTCCCCGGCACCGCGGTCTACTACGAGTACTCGCCCGAGAGCTACACCGGCACCGAGCTCGAGTTCGCGCGCGACATCTGCGACCGCGTGGTCGAGGTCTTCGAGCCCACTCCCGAGCGCAAGGTCATCCTCAACCTGCCCGCGACGGTCGAGATGGCCACTCCCAACGTCTACGCCGACTCGATCGAGTGGATGAGCCGCAACCTCGCCCAGCGCGAGAACATCATCCTGTCGCTGCACCCGCACAACGACCGCGGCACCGCCGTCGCCGCCGCCGAGCTGGGCTACCTGGCCGGCGCGGACCGCATCGAGGGCTGCCTCTTCGGCAACGGCGAGCGCACGGGCAACGTCGACCTGGTCGCGCTGGGGGTCAACCTCTTCACGCAGGGCATCGACCCGCAGATCGACTTCGGCGACATGGACGGCATCAAGCGCACCGCCGAGTACTGCAACCAGCTGGCCGTCCCCGAGCGGAGCCCCTGGGCGGGGGACCTGGTGTTCACCGCGTTCAGCGGCTCGCACCAGGACGCCATCAAGAAGGGCTTCGAGGCGATGGAGGCCGAGGCCGAGCGCACCGGCCGCAGCGTCGACGAGCTGACCTGGGCCGTGCCCTACCTGCCCGTCGACCCGAAGGACCTCGGCCGCTCCTACGAGGCGGTCATCCGGGTCAACTCGCAGTCGGGCAAGGGCGGCGTCGCCTACCTGCTGAAGACCGACCACGCGCTCGACCTGCCGCGCCGCCTGCAGATCGAGTTCTCCGGAGTCGTCCAGGCCAAGACCGACGCCGAGGGCGGCGAGGTCACCAGCGAGCAGATCTGGGCGATCTTCCAGGACGAGTACCTGCCGGCGCCCGCGCACCGCGCGGACGAGAAGTGGGGGCGCTTCGAGCTCACCCGCACCAGCACGTCGAGCGACCTGGGCGGCAGCATCGCCCTCGACGCCGTGCTGCGCGTCGGCGACGAGATGGTGACCGCGAGCGCCACGGGCAACGGCCCGATCAACGCCTTCGAGGCGGTCCTGGCCCAGCACGGCGTCGAGGTGCGCGTCTTCGACTACGTCGAGCACGCTCTCAGCGCCGGTGGCGACGCGCTCGCCGCCTCGTACGTCGAGTGCTCGGTGAACGGCCGCACCCTCTGGGGCGTGGGCGTCGACGCCGACATCTCGACCGCCTCCCTGAAGGCGATCGTCTCGGCCGTCAACCGCGCTCTGCGCGAGACGACGCCCGCTCTCGAGCTGGCCACCGCCTCCGTCTGACCCTCGCACACCGCGGGGGAGCCCCTGACCGTCGAGGGAGCCGGCACTCCGAGGCTCCCTCGGCGGGTGCGGGCTCCCTCGGCGGAGGGACCGTCAGGAGGGGCGGCGCCAGCGCAGGCGCGGCACGCGGTTCAGCGCGCGCTGCTCGGGGAGGCTCCACCCGTAGCGCACCGCCAGCAGCCGGATCACGGTCGTGACCGCCACGGCCAGCGGAGCCGCGTAGTCGATGATCATGCCGAAGCGCAGACCCGTCACGAGCACCACCGTGCCCGCGGTCGCCGCGATCGCGTACAGCGATCCGACGTGCATCAGCGCGATCGGCCGGTTGAGCAGGATGTCGCGCACGACCGATCCGCCGACCGCCGAGACGGTGCCGACGAACACGGCGGGCACCTCCGGGACCCCGAGCGCCAGCGCCTTCGTCGTGCCGATCGCACCGAAGAGGCCCAGTGTGAGCGCGTCGAGCGCGGTGATCGTGCCGTCCACCCGGTTCAGCACGTGCTGCAGCAGCATCCCGAGGAGGGAGGCGGCGACCGCCACGAGCAGGTAGGCGTTCGTGTGCAGGGCGACCAGCGGAGTCTGGAGCAGCAGATCGCGCAGCACGCCGCCACCGAGCCCGGTCGCGGTGCCGATGATCGTGACGCCCAGCAGGTCGATCCGTCGGTCGCGGAACTCGCCCGCGAACATCGCGCCCTGCAGGCAGCCGATGGCGATCGCGAGCAGATCGGCCCAGGCCGGGATCACGAAGAGGGTCGCTGCCACCCGTCCATCGTTCCACGCGCGGCCCCGCGTCCAGGCCGGTGTCGGTGGTCGGGAGGATAATCGGGGTCATGCCCACCTACCGTGACGAAGCCGTCGTGCTGCGCACGCACAAGCTGGGCGAGGCCGATCGCATCGTCACCCTGCTCTCGCGCGGGCACGGCAAGATCCGCGCCGTCGCCAAGGGCGTCCGCAAGACCGGCTCCAAGTTCGGCTCGCGGCTGGAGCCGTTCATGGTCGCCGACCTCCAGCTCTACGAGGGGCGGAGTCTCGACATCGTCACGCAGGCCGAGTCGCTCGGCGCCTACGGTGCGCTGATCGCCGCCGACTACGACAGCTACACCGCGGCGAACGCCATGGTCGAGACGGCCGATCGGCTGACCGACGCCGACGCCTCCCTCCAGCAGTACCTGCTGCTCGTCGGCGCGCTGCGCTCGCTCTCGCGGCACGAGCACGAGGCCGTGCTCACCCTCGACTCCTACCTGCTGCGCGCGCTGTCGATCGCGGGCTGGGCCCCGAGCTTCGACGACTGCGCCCGGTGCGGCGCCCCGGGGCCGCACGGCGCGGTGGTCGTCCAGCTCGGAGGCGTCGTCTGCGCCGACTGCACCCCGCCGGGAGCCCCGCGGGTCGCTCCCGAGGTCGTCGTCCTCCTCGGCGCTCTGCTCACGGGAGACTGGGTGCACGCCGAGTCCACCGAGCCCTCGACCCGGTCGCGGGCCAGCGGAGTCGTCGCCGCCTACACCCAGTTCCACCTCGAACGCGGACTCAGATCCCTGGAGCACGTCACCCGATGAAGCCCTTCACCCACAAGGACGCCGAGCCCTTCCGCCCCCTCGACTGGACGGGCGTGCATCCGCCCGAGCTGCCGCGCAAGGCGGTTCCCGGGCACGTCGCGATCGTGATGGACGGCAACGGCCGATGGGCCAACTCGCGCGGCCTCACCCGCGTCGAGGGGCACAAGCGCGGCGAGGCGGCGCTGCTCGACGTGGTCGCCGGAGCGATCCAGATCGGCGTGAAGCACCTCAGCGTCTACGCGTTCTCGACCGAGAACTGGAAGCGCTCGCCCGACGAGGTGCGCTTCCTGATGGGCTTCAACCGCGATGTGCTGCACCGCCGGCGCGATCAGCTGAACGAGTGGGGCGTGCGGGTGCGCTGGGCGGGGCGGAAGCCGCGGCTCTGGGCGTCGGTGATCAACGAGCTGCAGTTCGCCGAGCGGCTGACCGAGGGCAACGACGTCCTGACGCTCACGATGTGCGTCAACTACGGCGGCCGCACCGAGATCGCGGATGCGGTGCAGCGCCTCGCGGGCGAGGTCGCGGCGGGGCGCCTGAAGCCCTCCGGCATCACCGAGAAGACGATCTCGCGGGCCCTCTACGTGCCCGACATGCCCGACGTCGATCTCTTCGTGCGCTCCTCCGGCGAGCAGCGCACCAGCAACTTCCTGCTCTGGCAGAGCGCCTACGCCGAGATGGTGTTCCTCGACCGGCTGTGGCCCGACTTCAGCCGCACCGACCTGTGGGAGGCCGTCGAGTACTACGCCGGCCGCTCGCGGCGCTTCGGCGGTGCGGTCGACGTGCCGGGAGCCTCCGCGTGATCCGCGCCGGCATCGTCGGGTACGGGCTCGCGGGCAGCGTCTTCCACGCGCCGTTCCTCGCCGCCGATCCGGCGTTCTCGATCGTCGCGATCGCCACCTCCGATGCGTCCCGTGCGGCCGCGGCCGCCTCCGCGCACCCCGGGGCCCGGGTGGTCCCCGACCTCGACGCGGTGCTCGCCGAGCGGCCCGACGTCGTGGTGCTGGCCACCCCTCCCTCCGTGCACCGCGCGCAGGCCGAGGCGGTCCTCGGCGCCGGAGTCGCCGTGATCATCGACAAGCCGTTCGCGCCGACCGCGGCCGACGCCGACGCGATCATCGCCGCCTCCGAGGCCGCGGGCGCACCCGTCTTCGTCTTCCAGAACCGCCGGTGGGACGCTGACCTCCTGACCCTCCGGCGCCTCCTCGCCGACGGCGCGCTCGGAGACGTCGTGCGCTTCGAATCGTCGTTCGAGCGCTGGAGCGCGCCGAAGACGGGCCGCTGGCAGACCCGGGTGACACCGGCCGAGGGCGGCGGGATCCTGTTCGACCTCGGCAGTCACCTCGTCGACCAGGCGCTCGTCCTGTTCGGTCCGGCCGAGGTGACCGCGGCCGAGACGCGGATCGTGCACACCGGAGGCGCCAGCGAGGACGACGCGTTCGTCTCGCTCCTGCACGCCGGGGGAGTGCGGTCGCACCTCACGATGAGCCGGGTGGCCCGCGCGACGGGGCCGCGGTTCCGCGTGCTCGGCACGCGCGCCGCCTTCACCGTCGACGGTCTCGACCCCCAGGAGGGCGCCCTGCGCTCGGGAGGCGCCGACCCGCGCGACGCCGACTTCGGAGTGGTCCCCTCCGATGCCCTGGGCACCCTCCACGACGAGAGCGGTGCTCACCGCGTCCCGAGCGAGCGCGGCCGGTACGCGGCGTTCGCCGAAGGAGTCGCGCGCTCGCTCCTCGAGGGCGCCGCGCCTCCCGTCGACGTCCGCGAGGCGCGGGAGGTCGTCGCCCTGCTCGAGCAGGCGCACGCCCTGGCCGCGCGCTGACACGACTCGCCCGGCACCCGGCGCATCTTGGCGATCGGAGGTGGCGGGGGGATCCTCGAGGGATGAGCACCGCACCCCTGCCGTCGTCCGCCCTGCGCGAGCGGTTCGCCGGTGCCCGCGGCTACCACAACGCCTGCACCCTCGGCCTGCCTCCGCGCGAGAGCGTCGACGCGCTGCGCGCCGACCTCGACAGCTGGTCGGCGGGCGACAACACGGCCGCGGGCTACGGCGACGTCGCGGAGCGGGCGCGGGCGGCCTTCGCCGGCATCGTCGGGACGCCCGTCTCGCAGGTGGCGATCGGCTCCCAGACCTCGGCGATGGCCGCGGTGCTCGCGGCGTCCCTCCCCGACGGCGCCGCGGTGCTCTGCGTCGACGGCGACTTCTCGTCGATCGTCTTCCCGTTCCTGGCGCAGGCGCACCGCGGTGTCCGGGTCCGCAGCGTGCCGCTCGAGGCGCTGGCCGACTCCGTCGAGGCCGGTGACTCCCTGGTCGTCTTCTCGGCCGTGCAGTCCTCCAGCGGGGCCCTCGCCGATCTCGACGCGATCGTCGAGGCGGCGGCGCGCCACGGGGTCCGGACCGCCTGCGACCTCACCCAGGCCGCCGGTGTCCTCCCCGTCGACGCGACGCGCTTCGACGCCACGCTCACGCACGCCTACAAGTGGCTCTGCTCGCCCCGCGGAGTCGCGTTCCTCACGGTCTCACCCTCGTACGCCGCCGAGCTGATCCCCGTGCAGGCCGGCTGGTACTCGGGCGAGGACGTCTGGTCGTCCTGCTACGGACCGGCCATGCACCTCGCCGAGAGCGCCCGCCGGTTCGACGTCTCACCCGCCTGGCAGGCGTTCGTCGGCGCGGAGGCGTCGCTCGAGCTGTTCCGCTCGCTCGACCCGACCGCGGTGTGGGAGCACGCCTCCGGGCTCGGCGACGCGCTCTGCGCGCGCCTCGACCGCGAGCCGCAGCACCGGGCGATCGTGTCGTGGCCCGACGCCGACGGCGCCGACCTCGCGCGACTGACGGCGTCCGGCATCCGGGTCTCGGGTCGCGGCGGCCGCCTCCGCGTCGCCTTCCACGTCTGGAACGACGAGTCCGACGTCGACGAGCTCGTCCGGGTCCTCGGCCGCTGACGGGAATACGGCCGGATCGGCGCGGTTGTCCTCGGAGTGAGTGACGCGCAGACCCCCATCACCGTCGACATCTGGTCGGACATCGCCTGCCCCTGGTGCTACATCGGCAAGCGGAAGTTCGAGCGCGGGCTCGAGGCCTTCCGCCTCGCCCACCCCGAGGCCCCCGACGTCGCGATCGAGTACCGCAGCTTCGAGCTCTCGCCCGACACTCCCGAGGACTACCGCGGCGGCGAGGCGGCCTTCCTCGCCGAGCACAAGGGCATCCCCGAGGCGCAGGCGCAGCAGATGCTCGACTCGGTCACCGCGATCGCGGCGGGCGTCGGGCTCGACTACCACTTCGAGACGGTGCGGCACGTCAAGACCGTCACCGCCCACCAGGTGCTGCACCACGCGAAGTCGGCCGGGCTGCAGCTCGAGCTGAAGGAGCGCCTCCTGCGCGCCTACTTCGTCGAGGGCCGCGACCTCGCCGACCCCGCCGTGCTCGCGTCGCTCGCCGCCGAGGTCGGACTCGACTCCGACGAGGTGCTGCGGGTGCTCGAGGAGCAGCGGCACCTCGCCGATGTGCAGTCCGACATCGCCCAGGCGCGCGAGTACGGGATCAACGGCGTGCCGTTCTTCGTGCTCGACGGGCGCTTCGGGGTCTCGGGGGCGCAGGAGCCGGCCGCGTTCACCGAGGTGCTCGAGCACGTCCTCTCGCAGCGGGCGGTCGTGGCGTGAGCGGCTTCGTGATGCTCGGCGCCTCGGACGTGCCGGTGTGCGAGGACGGCGTGTGCGTCGTCCCCTCCGCCGAGCAGGTCGGCCCGGTGCAGGTCGGCGCCGAGCAGGTCGGCACCCAGCAGGTCAGCGCCGAGCAGGTCAGCGCCGAGCAGGTCAGCGCGGAGGCTCCTCCACGCTGATGTCGGCGACCGTCGCCCCGTAGGCGGCGATCAGCGCGTCGGCGTCGACGAACGCGCTGCGACCTCCCTCGCCGGCACCCATCGCGATGCGCCGGCCCACGATCCGCTCGTCGGCGACGACCGGCCAGGCCGTCGTCGATCCGATCGGCGTGATGGTGCCCCGCCGGTAGCCGGTGGCCTCGAGGGCCGCCTGCTCGTCGGGCAGCCGCAGCTTGTTGACTCCGACCACGGCGCGCAGCAGCGGCCACGAGATCTGCCGGCCGCCCGGGATCAGAGCGAAGAGGTACTCGCCGTCGTGGCGCTTCACGACGAGCGACTTCACGATCTCGCCGGGCTCGATGCCCAGCAGCTCCGCCGCCTCGGCGAGGCTGTGCGCCTCGGGCCGCTCCACGATCTCGACCTCGAGTCCGCGCGCCCGCGCATCCGCTCCGAACCTCTCGGCTCCGCCCTCCACAGGCTCTCTCTCGACCATCTCTGCACCCTCTCGGCTCGACTCGCCTTCCCCAACACAGGATCTGGGACAATCGTTACCGATGTCCTCCACACTTCTGGCCGCCCCACCCGCGCCCGCGCTGCGCATCGGCCCCCTCGAACTCGACGCGCCGGTCGTCCTCGCGCCCATGGCCGGGATCACCAACACGGCGTTCCGCCGCCTCTGCCGCGAGTTCGGCGACGGTCCCGTCGCCGGGGGGACGCCGACCGCCGGCGAGACGCCCGGTGCCGGCGAGACGCCCGGTGTCGGCGGGATGCTGTTCGTCAGCGAGATGATCACCTCGCGCGCTCTGGTCGAGCGCACTCCCGAGTCGATGCGCCTCATCCGCCACCACCCGAGCGAGTCGGTGCGGTCGATCCAGCTCTACGGAGTCGACCCGCGCACGGTCTCCGAGGCCGTCACGATGCTCGTCGCCGAGGACCGCGCCGACCACATCGACCTCAACTTCGGCTGCCCGGTCGCCAAGGTCACCCGCAAGGGCGGAGGAGCCGCGCTGCCCTGGAAGCTCCCGCTCTTCCGCGCGATCGTCGAGGGCGCCGTGAAGGCCGCCGGCGACATCCCGCTCACGATCAAGATGCGCAAGGGCATCGACGCCGACCACCTCACCTACCTCGAGGCCGCCCGTGCCGCCGAGGGCGCGGGGGTCGCGTCGATCGCGTTGCACGCGCGGACCGCCTCCGAGTTCTACAGCGGCCACGCCGACTGGTCGGCGATCGCGACCTTGAAAGAGGCGATCACGAGCGTGCCCGTGCTCGGCAACGGCGACATCTGGTCGGCCGAGGACGCCCTGCGGATGATCTCCGAGACCGGCTGCGACGGCGTCGTGGTCGGGCGGGGCTGCCTCGGTCGCCCGTGGCTGTTCGGCGATCTCGCCGCCGCCTTCGCCGGATCCGACGAGCGGTTCCGGCCGACGCTCGGCCAGGTCGCCGTGGCCTTCCGCCGCCACGCCGAGCTGATCGTCGAGTTCTTCGAGAGCGAGGAGCGCGGCTGCCGCGACATCCGCAAGCACGTCGCCTGGTACTTCAAGGGGTACCCGGTCGGCGGCGACCTGCGGGCCAGGATGGCGTCCGTGGTGACCCTCGCCGAGCTCGACGAGCTGCTCGCGACGCTCGACCCCGACGTGCCGTACCCCGGTGTCGACGCAGAGGGTCAGCGCGGTCGCGCGGGCTCGCCGAAGGTGCCGTCGCTGCCCGACCGCTGGCTCGAGTCGCGCGAGCTGAACGCCGCGCAGCGCGACGCCGTGTCGGCCGCCGAGATCCACCACAGCGGTGGATGACCGCGCGCTCTGGGGGTACTCGCTCGTCGACACCGAGCGCTTCCTGCCGGAGGACCACTCCACCCGCCGCTCCGACTTCGCCCGCGACCGCGCGCGGCTGTTCCACTCCAGCTCGCTCAGGCGACTCGCCGCCAAGACGCAGGTCCTGAGCCCGACCGCCGGAGTCGACTTCGCGCGCAACCGGCTCACCCACTCGCTCGAGGTGGCGCAGATCGGCCGCGAGCTCGCGACGAGCCTCGACCTCGACCCCGACGTCGTCGACACGGCCTGCCTCGCCCACGACATCGGGCACCCGCCGTTCGGGCACAACGGCGAGCGCGCGCTCAACGCGTGGGCGGCGGGCATCGGAGGTTTCGAGGGCAACGCCCAGACCTTCCGGCTGCTCACCCGCCTCGAGCCGAAGGTCTTCGGCGACGATGAGCGCCCCTACGGCCTGAACCTCACGCGGGCGAGCCTCGACGCGAGCTGCAAGTATCCCTGGCCGGACACCCGCTCGGTGGCCGACCCCTCGGGTCGCGCCAAGTTCGGCTTCTACGACGACGACGAGCCCGCCTTCGCCTGGATGCGCGAGGGCGCCCCCGAGGGCGTGCGCTGCATCGAGGCCGAGGTCATGGACCTCTCGGACGACATCGCCTACTCGGTGCACGACTTCGAGGACGCGGTCTTCTCGGGCTACATCGACGTCGAGGCCCTCGGCTCGCGCGCCGACCACGACGACCTCGTCGAGTCGATGCACTCGTGGGTGGGGGGCGAGATCGCGCACGACGAGCTGGTCGCCGCCTTCGACCGCCTCGACTCGCTCGACGTGTGGGTCGACTCCTGGGACGCCTCGCGCCGCGACCAGGCCCGTCTCAAGAACCTCACGAGCCAGCTCATCGGCCGCTTCGCCGGCGCGGCGACCGAGGCGACCCGCGACGCGTACGCGCACCCCGACCTCGTCCGCTTCGGCGGCCACGTCGTCGTGCCCCGCGAGCAGCAGGCCGAGATCGCCGTGCTGAAGGGCATCGTCGCGACCTTCGTGATGTCGCGCAACACCCGCCAGCCGATCTACGCCCAGCAGCGCGAGGTCCTCACCCGCCTCGCCGACACCCTCCTCGACCGCGGCCCGGACGCCCTCGAACCCGGCTTCGCCGAGGACTGGCGCGCCGCGCCCACCGACGACGCGCGCCGCCGCGTCGTCGTCGACCAGGTCGCGAACCTCACCGACCAGAGCGCGCTGGCCGCGTTCGAGCGGCTGTGCTCCTGAGGTGAGCAGGGCGCGGCCCTGCTCACCTCGGACGCCGGTCCCTGCCCGGCGTCCGCGCGGTCGGCTTGTCGAGGTGGTGCGTTCCGCAGAGCGGGTCGCGACCGCCTAGGGCGATTCGCTGGCACGCGAATCACGCTTGCGGCTGTGCCCGAGGGGTGCGCCTACAGAGAGAAGCCGCCTTCCCGATCGGCGCTCTCTGCCTGCTGATCGAGTAGCCCGCTTGCGGGCGTATCGAGATCCACCAACGCCAGGAGGCCTGGTGGGGGCTCCGATCTGCTGACGCTGGTGGGTCTCCTGGTCACCTGTCGGGGGTGGGCTCTGCCTGCTGATCGAGTAGCCCGCTTGCGGGCGTATCGAGATCCACCAACGCCAGGAGGCCTGGTGACGGCACCGATCTGCTGATGCCGGGTCTCGATGCACCCTGCCGAGCTGCTCGACCACCGGGCGCCCCTCCCTCACCGCTCGACTGAGCTGTGGCGCGGCGTGGCGGCTCGATCGGAGCTGACGAAGTCACCTCAGGCTCGTCGAATCACGTCGGCCTCGTGGAATGCGGCGGTGCCGGCGAGCCGAGACGGTTCTTGCGAGCCGAGTCGGTTCCTGGGAGCCGAGTCGGTTCCTGCGAGCCGGAGTTCGGGCGGCTGCAGGTCCGGCTCGCGAGATCGCGTTCGGCTCGCCGAATCGAGCGGTTCCCGCGAGCCGAAACGGTTCTTGCGAGCCGAAGACGGAGCGGAGGCGCGCTCGGCTCGCAAGAACCGGTCCGGCTCGTTCACACGGGGGATTCCTGCGAGCCGAAGCCCGTTCTGCGAGCCGGAGCCCGTTCTGCGAGCCGAAGATCGGGCACCCGGCCAAGGGGTGCAGTGCCGCGGATACGATGGTCCCCATGCCTCGGATCCGACAACAAGATGTCGAAGAGGTCAAAGCCCGGGTCAACATCGGCGACGTCATCGGCGAGTACGTCACCCTCAAGTCGGCCGGCGTCGGATCGCTGAAGGGCCTCTGCCCGTTCCACGACGAGCGCAGCCCGAGCTTCCACGTGCGCCCGCAGGCCGGTTTCTACCACTGCTTCGGCTGCCAGGAGTCGGGCGACGTCTACAGCTTCGTCATGAAGATGGATCACGGCTCCTTCAGCGAGACCGTCGAGCGCCTCGCCGCCCGCATCGGCTACCAGATCCAGTACGAGGAGGGCGGCGGGCAGGCTCCCGAGACCGGTGGCCGCGCGCGCCTCCTCGCCGCCAACGACGCGGCGGAGGAGTACTTCCGCGAGCAGCTGACGACTCCGGGAGCCGATGTCGGCCGCCGGTTCCTCGGCGAGCGCGGGTTCGATCGCGCGGCGGCCGACCGGTTCGGCGTCGGCTTCGCCCCCGACGGCTGGGACGGCCTGACCACCGCCCTGAAGCGCCGGGGCTTCACCGAGCCCGAGCTGACCGCCGCGGGCCTCGTCAGCAGCAGCAACCGCGGAGGCGTCTACGACCGGTTCCGCGGCCGGCTGGTCTGGCCGATCCGCGACGTCACCGGGCAGACCGTCGGCTTCGGCGCACGGCGGCTCCTCGAGGAGGACAAGGGCCCGAAGTACCTGAACACCCCCGAGACGCCCGTCTACCACAAGTCGCAGGTGCTCTACGGGCTCGATCTCGCCAAGCGCGACATCTCGCGCGGGCACCAGGTCGTCGTCGTCGAGGGCTACACGGATGTGATGGCCTGCCATCTGGCGGGCGTCACGACCGCGGTCGCCACCTGCGGCACCTCCTTCGGCGTCGACCACATCAAGGTGCTCCGCCGAGTGCTCGGCGACGACAGCAGCGTCGGCGAGGTCGTCTTCACCTTCGACCCCGATGCGGCCGGCCAGAAGGCGGCGATGCGCGCGTTCCAGGAGGAGCACCGCTTCGCCGCGCAGACCTTCGTCGCGGTCGCGCCCGAGGGCCTCGACCCCTGCGACCTGCGCCTGAACCGGGGCGACGACGCCGTCCGCAGACTGATCGACGACAAGAAGCCGATGTTCGAGTTCGTCATCCGGCAGCTCCTCGCGCGCTACGACCTCGAGACGGTCGAGGGGCGGATCGCTGCCCTGCGCGCCGCCGCGCCGGTCGTCGCCGACATCCGCGACCCGGCGCTCCGGCCCGGCTACTCCCGCGAGCTCGCCCGCATGCTCGGCCTCGACATGTCCGAGGTCAACTCCGCAGTGCGCTCGGCCGGCTCCCGCGCTCCCGCCCGGCAGACCGACCAGGGGGAGACCCCCGCGCAGGAGGCGCCCGCCGGCGCCCGCATCACCGACCTCCCGCTCGACGTCGTCACCCGCATCGAGCGCGAGGCCCTGATGGCGATGCTGCAGCTGCCGCAGATGATGGGGGAGGAGCTCCTGACCCGGGCAGCGCACGCCGCCGTCACCAACGAGACGCTCCGGGTCGTCCGCGACGCCGTGGTGGCGAATCTCGAGCGCGCGCAGGACCGCGACTGGGTGGAGCACGTCGCGGCCGACGTCCCCGGCCCGTTCGCGTCCCTCGTCCGGCAGCTCGCGGTCGCGCCCATCCCGGCGGCCGACGAGGCGGGGCTCGCGCGCTACTCCCGCGATGTCGCGATCTCGCTGATCGAGCGCGACCTGCTGCGCGAGATCGCCGAGCTCCGCGGAGCGCTGCAGCGCGCCTCCGCCGACCCCGTGATGGCGCGCGCCGTGCAGGTCCGACTCGTCGAGCTCGAGCGCGAGAAGCGCGCTCTGCGCAACGAGTGAGCGGGCGGGTGCACCCACGATGAGGGACGTGTTGCAGTCGTGTGAAGAAATCGAGTGCGGTGCCCCCGCGGTCCTGAGAGCGCTCCCGACTGTGTTACGACTGAGGAACAGCAATGCGGGCGCCCAGTGTCGTGGCGCTACAGCCCACAGGAGAACTGTGTGCCGAGAGGCTGCGCGCCGTGTGCGCGCCCGCATCCCATCCCTGACAGGAAGAGGCAGACGGAGATGACATCCGCATCCACCCGGGCTACTCGCGCACTCACCGCGACCGCAGGCTTCGCCGCGGTCGCACTGGTGCTGGCGGGCTGCTCCGCCGGCGGTGACGACTCGTCCGGCGACAGCGCCGCCGGCGGCACGCTCACCATCGGCACGACCGACAAGATCACCACCCTCGACCCGGCCGGCTCCTACGACAACGGCTCGTTCGCGGTGATGAACCAGGTCTTCCCGTTCCTGATGAACACGCCGTACGGCACGCCCGACGTCGAGCCGGACATCGCCGAGTCGGCCGAGTTCTCGGCTCCGACCGAGTACACGGTGAAGCTCAAGGAGGGACTGAAGTGGGCCAACGGCAACGACCTCACCTCCTCCGACGTCAAGTTCTCGTTCGACCGCCAGCTGGCGATCGCCGACGCGAACGGCCCGTCCTCGCTGCTCGCCAACCTCGACAGCGTCGCGGCCCCCGATGACACCACCGTCGTCTTCACGCTGAAGTCCGAGAACGACCAGACCTTCCCGCAGATCCTGTCGAGCCCCGCCGGCCCGATCGTCGACGAGGACGTCTTCTCGGCCGACTCGCTCACCGCCGACGCCGACATCGTCTCGGGCGACGCCTTCGCGGGTCAGTACACGATCACGAACTACGACGTGAACAACCTGATCCAGTACAAGGCGTACGAGGGCTACGAGGGCGTGCTCGGCGCCGCCCGCACCGGCACCATCAACGTCAAGTACTACGCCGACTCGTCGAACCTCAAGCTCGACATCCAGGAGGGCAACATCGACGTGGCGTTCCGGAGCCTCTCCGCGACCGACGTCGAGGACCTCCGCGGCAACGACTCCGTCAAGGTGGTCGACGGCCCCGGCGGCGAGATCCGCTACATCGTCTTCAACTTCGACACCCAGCCGTTCGGCGCCACGACCCCGGAGGCGGACGCCACCAAGTCGCTCGCCGTGCGCCAGGCGGTGGCCGACCTGATCGACCGCGACGAGATCGCCGACCAGGTCTACAAGGGCACCTACACCCCGCTCTACTCCTACGTCCCCGCAGGGCTCACCGGAGCGACCGAGTCGCTCAAGGGCCTCTACGGCGACGGAGAGGGCGGCCCCGACGCCGAGAAGGCGAAGGCGACCCTCGATGCCGCCGGCGTGACCGGTCCGGTCACCCTCAACCTGCAGTACTCGAACGACCACTACGGTCCGTCCTCGGGCGACGAGTACGCGCTGATCAAGGACCAGCTCGAGTCGTCGGGCCTGTTCACGGTCAACCTGCAGACCACCGAGTGGGTGCAGTACTCGAAGGACCGCTCGAGCGACGTCTACCCGGCGTACCAGCTCGGCTGGTTCCCCGACTACTCCGACGCCGACAACTACCTGTCGCCGTTCTTCATCGAGGACAACTTCCTCGCGAACCACTTCGACGACGCCGAGGTGCAGGGTCTGATCGCCGAGCAGGTCTCGACGACCGATCCGGAGGCGCGCACCGCGCTGATCGAGGAGATCCAGGACAAGGTCGCGGCTCAGCTGTCGACCGTGCCCTACCTCCAGGGCTCGCAGGTCGCCGTCGTCGGCAGCACGGTGAGCGGCACCGAGGACACCCTCGACGCCTCGTTCAAGTTCCGCTACGGAGCGCTCAGCAAGAGCTGATCCACCCCTCGGGCCGGCGCCTCCTCCTCGGGAGGCGCCGGCCTTTCTCCACGAAAGGCATCACGTGACGACAGCCACGGCGGCACCGCCTGCGCCCACCCGGCGCTCGCGGGGCTCGGGAGGCGGACTCGGGCGCTACCTGCTCGTCCGGTTCCTGCTCATCATCCCGACCGTCTTCATCCTCGTGACGCTGGTGTTCCTGCTCATGCGCACGACGGGCGACCCGATCACGGCGGCCCTCGGCGGGCGCCTCACGGCCGAACAGCTCGCCGAGCGCGTCGCCGCCGCCGGCTACGACCGGCCGCTGATCGTGCAGTACGTCGAGTACCTCGGCCAGCTGCTCACCGGCGACTTCGGCACCACGCTGAGCGACAACCGGCCCGTCACCGAGGTGCTGCTCACCTACGGCGCCGCGACGGTCGAGCTCGCGTTCTACGCCCTCATCGTGGCGTTCGTGGTCGGCATCCCGCTCGGGATGCTCGCCGCGTACCACCGCGACCGCACGCCCGACGCGGTCCTGCGCATCTTCGCGATCCTCTGCTACGCGACTCCCGTCTTCTTCGCGGGCCTGCTGCTGAAGCTCGTCTTCTCGGTCTGGCTCAAGTGGTTCCCGGTGGCGGGTCGCGCGACCACCGGCACCGAGCTCTCGCTGCAGTTCCTCGAGAACAAGACCGGGATCTACCTGATCGACGCGATCCAGACCGGCGATCCTGCTGCGGTCGCCGACGTGCTCTCGCACGCGGTGCTGCCCGCGATCGCGCTGGGCCTGCTGACCGCCGGCATCTTCCTCCGCCTGGTGCGCACGAACGTGATCGGCACCCTCGGCACCGACTACGTCGACGCGGCCCGCTCGCGCGGTGTCAGCGAGTTCCGCCTCGTGCGCACCCACGCGTACCGGCCGGCGCTGATCCCGATCATCACGGTCATCGGCCTCCAGATCGCCCTGCTCCTGGGCGGCGCGGTCCTGACCGAGACCACCTTCGAGTGGAAGGGCCTCGGCTTCCAGCTCGCCGAGTACCTCCAGGCACGCGACTTCGTGGCCGTCCAGGGCATCGTCGCCCTGCTCGCGGTGATCGTGGCGCTGACCAACTTCATCGTCGACGTCATCGCGGCGCTCATCGACCCGCGAGTGAGGTACTGACCATGGCCACCACCGCACCGGCACGCCCGCGCCGTCGCCTCGTCGACCGGCTCCCGGTCGTCCACCAGCTCCGGCAGAGCGTCGGCCTCCAGCGCGGGATGCTCGTCGCCGGCCTCGTGATCACCGGAGCGTTCCTGCTGGTCGCGCTCTTCGCTCCGCTGCTCGCGCCCTACGGCTACTCGCAGCTGCGCTCCGACGACGGAGCGTTCGGCGCCCAGCAGCCGCCGAGCGCCGAGCACCTCCTCGGCACCACCGTCGGCGGCTACGACGTGCTCTCGCGGGTGCTCTGGGGAGCGCAGACCGCGTTCCTCGTCATCGTCGTGGCCGTCGTGCTCTCGATCTTCGCGGGCGTGTTCCTCGGCCTCGTCTCCGGCTACCTCGGCGGCTGGCTCGACCGCGTCCTCGTCGTGATCTGCGACGCGATCTACGCGTTCCCGACGCTGCTGCTCGCGATCGTCATGTCGATCGTGATCTCGGGAGGCCAGTCGAACCTGTGGGCGGGCATCTTCGCCGCGGCGATCTCGATCACCGTGGTCTACATCCCGCAGTACTTCCGCGTGATCCGGGCCGAGACGGTGCGCATCAAGGGCGACGCGTTCGTCGAGTCGGCGAAGGTCATCGGAGCCTCGACGCCGCGGATCATGTTCCGTCACGTCCTGCGGAACGCCACCCGCACCCTCCCGCTGATCTTCACCCTCAACTCGTCCGAGGCGATCCTCACCCTGGCGGGCCTGGGCTTCCTCGGCTTCGGCATCGAGCCGACGTCGGCGGCCGAGTGGGGCTACGACCTCAACAAGGCGCTGTCCGACGTCACGAGCGGGATCTGGTGGACCTCGGTGTTCCCCGGCCTCGCGATCGTCCTCGTCGTGGTCGGCATCACCCTCGTCGGCGAGAGCCTGAACGACCTCGCCGACCCGCGCCTGCGCGGCCGGCGCGCGGTGGCCGCGAGTGCCGGCGACATCGCCGCGACCTCGGTCGTCCCGGGCGGCGTGCTCGTCGCCGACGGCCTCGAGACGCCGGGGCACGATCCCAGCGCCGGAACGGAGCAGACCCGATGAGCGAGACCCGACCGCACGACGCCGCGGGCGACCGGCCGATCGTCGACATCACCGATCTCGAGGTCGCCTTCGCCAGCGACCGGGGCGCCGTGCGCGCGGTCGCCGGAGTCAGCCTCCGGGTCGAGCGCGGCGAGGTGCTCGCGATCGTGGGGGAGTCGGGTAGCGGCAAGACCGTGACCGCGAAGACCATCCTCGGGCTCCTGCCCGAGACGGCCACCGCCTCGGGCGTCGTGCTGCTCTCGAAGAAGGACGGGAGCTCGGCGACCGACGTCGTCTCGGTGCCGAAGTCGCGCCTGCGCGAGATCCGCGGCACCGATGTGGCGATGGTGTTCCAGGAGCCGTCGACCGCGCTGAACCCCGTCTTCACCGTCGGATGGCAGATCGCCGAGGGGCTCCGCGCCCACGGCACGGTGTCGAAGAAGGAGGCGCGGGCCCGCGCGATCGACGTCCTCCGGACCGTCGGCATCCCCGATCCCGAGAAGCGGGTCGACTACTACCCGCACCAGTTCTCGGGCGGGCAGAAGCAGCGCGTCGTGATCGCGATGGCGCTGGTCCTCGACCCCGGGCTGATCGTGGCCGACGAGCCGACGACCGCGCTCGACGTGACGGTGCAGGCCGAGATCCTCGACCTGCTCCGCCGCTGCCGCGACGACTTCGGCACCTCGATCGTCCTGATCACGCACAACATGGGCGTGGTGGCCGACCTCGCCGACCGTGTCGCCGTGATGTACCAGGGCGAGCTGGTCGAGCAGGCACCGGTCGCCGAGCTGTTCTCGGCTCCGAAGGCCGAGTACACGAGGAAGCTCCTCGCGGCCGTCCCGCACGTCGGCCAGGGAGTCGAGCGCGCCAAGGTGCGAGCGATCGAACGGGCGCAGGCACCCGAGGCCGAGGTCCTCGTCGAGGCGGACGGTCTGCGGATCCAGTACCCCGGCCGTCTCGGCCGCCCCGGCTTCGTCGCGGTCGACGGCGTCTCCTTCCGCATCCGCGCGGGCGAGGTGCTCGGTCTCGTCGGCGAGAGCGGTTCGGGCAAGACGACCATCGGGCGTGCGATCGCCGGTCTCACCACGGTCACCGGAGGCTCGCTCCGCGTGCTCGGCAAGGAGATGCGCGGGATCCGCGAGCGCAGCTTCCGCCCGGTCCGCGGCGACATCGGCTTCGTGTTCCAGGACCCGGGCTCGAGCTTCAACCCGCTGCTGACGATCGCGGAGGGCGTCGCCGAGCCGCTGATCGTGCACGGGCGCTCCCGCGACACCGGATCGGCCCGCGGCCGCGTCGACGAGCTGCTCGAGGCGGTGCAGCTGCCGCGCTCCTACGGCGACCGCTACCCGCACGAGCTCTCGGGCGGGCAGCGTCAGCGCGCCAGCCTCGCGCGCGCCCTGGCGCTGGAGCCGAAGCTGCTGATCGCCGACGAGCCCACCTCCGCGCTCGACGTCTCGGTGCAGGCGAGGGTGCTCGAGCTGTTCGCGGAGCTGCAGAAGGAGTTCGGCTTCGCGTCGCTCTTCATCAGCCACGACCTCGCGGTCGTCGACCTGCTGGCCGACCGGATCGCGGTGCTCTACCGCGGCGAGCTGGTCGAGGAGGGCACGGGGGAGGAGGTCCTCTCGGCACCGAAGCACCCGTACACCCAGCGCCTGCTCGCCTCCCTGCCCGTGCCCGATCCGGCCGAGCAGGCCGAGCGCCGCGAGCTCCTCCGCCGCATCACCCGGGCGGAGCGGACGGCATGAGCGCAGCCGCCGAGGCGCCCATCGTCGTCGACGACCTGAGCGTCGAGTACCCGCCGCGCGGGATCAGCCGGCGCTGGACGGCGCTGCGCGGGGTGAGCCTGCGCGTGGAGCCCGGCGAGGTGCTCGGCGTGCTCGGCGGCAGCGGATCGGGCAAGTCGACGCTGGCGCGGGTCCTCGGCGGCGAGGGGCTCGGCGGCGACAGTGCGCGCGTGCGGCCCGTGATCGTCGGAGGCGACGCGACCGTCGCCGGGCACCGCCTCCGCCACCTGCCCGCTCGCGCGATCAAGCGCTTCACCTTCGACGTCGCGTACCTCGCCCAGGACGCCGGCGCGGTCCTCCGGCCCGAGCTGACCGTGTCGGAGCTGATCGCCGAGCCGATCTTCCTCCGCGACCGGCACTACGACCCGCGCGAGGCCGCCGTGCGGGTCGCGACGCTGCTCGACTCGGTGCACCTCCCGCTGTTCCTGCTCGACCGCTTCCCCTACGAGCTCTCGAGCGGTCAGCGTCAGCGCGTCGCGATCGCCCGCGCACTCGTGCTCGGCCCGAAGGTGCTCATCGCCGACGAGCCGACCTCGGGCATCGACGCGACCGTCCGCGAGTCGATCGTCGACCTCCTGGCCGATCTGCGCCGGCGCGAGGGCTTCGCGGCGGTGGTCGTCAGCCACGACATCGACGTGCTGAGCCGGGCGACCGACCGCGTCGCCGTCCTGGTCGGCGGCGAGGTCGTCGCCTACGGTCCGCTCCTCGAGGTGCTCACCGGCGCGCAGCACCCGTACGTGCGCGAGCTCGGCTCCGCGTTCGCCGAGTACGAGCGCTTCGACGCGAGCCGGGCGCTGCGCGTCGTTCAGGCGGAGGAGCAGGCGTGAGCGGTCCGCGCGTCGCGGTCCTGCCCCGCACCAAGCCGGTCTTCACAGACGCCGTCGAGGCGGGCGGCGGCCGGGTCGTCGGCGTGGACGACGACCCCGAGGCGCTGCTCTGGCTCTCGTACGGCCGCATCGACGAGCTGTCGGCGGTCCTCGCGGCGCACCCCGGCATCCGCTGGGTGCAGCTGCCCTGGGCCGGGGTGGACGCGTTCTCCGCGATCCTCGAGGGCTCGGACCTGCTGTGGACCAGCGCCAAGGGCGCCTACGCCGAGCCGGTGGCCGAGCACGCTCTCGCACTGACCCTCGCACTGCTGCGCGCTCTGCCCGAGCGCGCCCGCGCGCACTCCTGGGGCGCGAAGCGCGCGGCGACCCTGCACCGCTCGCGGGTCGTCGTCGTGGGCGCCGGCGGGATCGCCACGGAGCTGCTGCGGCTGCTGAGCGTCTTCGACGCGCACGTCACGGTGGTCCGGCGCACGGCGGAGCCGATGGCGGGCGCCGACAGGACCGTCACCGCCGACCGCCTGGCCGACGCCGTCGCCGACGCCGACGTGGTCGTGCTCGCCGCGGCGGCCACGGGATCGACGGCGGGACTCGTCGATGCGGAGATCCTCGAGCGGATGCCCGACCACTGCGTCCTCGTCAACGTCGCCCGGGGCACCCTGATCGACACCGACGCGCTCGTCGCGGCCCTCGCCGGGGGACGCCTCGCGGGTGCCGCCCTCGACGTCACCGACCCGGAGCCGCTGCCCGACGGGCACCCGCTCTGGAGCGAGCCGCGCTGCCTGATCACGCCGCACACCGCCGACACCCCCGAGATCACGGCGCCGCTGCTCGCCGAGCGGGTGCGCGCGAACGTCGCCGCCTTCGCCTCGGGCGAGCCGCTCCTCGGCGTCGTCGATGCGGTCGCGGGCTACTGAACCGGACGACGGGGCACGGGCCGCCGCCGATTTGGTCTGCGCGCAGAGTTTGGTAAAGTAGCTACGCGCTGTTCACCTCCGGGTGAGCGGATGATCCTCGATAGCTCAATTGGCAGAGCAATCGGCTGTTAACCGGTAGGTTCTTGGTTCGAGTCCAAGTCGGGGAGCGAAGGGCCTGGGACTCCACTCTCGGGCCCTTTTTCTTTGCCCGGAAGCGCGCGAGCGGCCCGGATCCGAGCGGCCCGAACCCGAACGGAGGCGCGATGCGCGACGACGTGCTCGACCTCCTCCGCCGCCGTCCCGACGTCGAGGGCGTGTCCCTCGTCGCGGTCGACGCGAGCGATCGCCTCCTGCTCGATCTCGTCGTCGAGCGCGGGCTCACCGGCCCGATCGGCGTCGTCGGCGACGCGTTCGGCGCTCTGACCCTCGCCCTCGCGGCCGACGGAGTGCCGGTCCGCGTCAACCAGGACACGATCACCGCCGAGCTCGCCCTCGCGGCCAACGCCGAGGCGGTGCGCGCCGCGGGCATCGAGCTCGCGCCGTTCGAGATCGTCGAGTCGGCGTCCGCCGCGGCCCGGGGCGCCGAGGCCGTCCTTCTCCGGCTCCCGCGCTCCCTCGACGCGCTGGCGTCGATCGCGGCGGAGACCGCCGTCGCAGCACCCGAGGCCGCGCTGATCGGCGCCGGCCGCATCAAGCACATGTCGCACGGGATGAACGACGTGCTCGCCGCCCGCTACGAGCGCGTCGACGTGAGCCTGGCGCGGCAGAAGTCGCGCGCCCTGATCGCGAGCACCGCGCGGGCCGACCAGCCGCCGGCGCCGCAGGCCGAGCGGCGGAGGCTCCCCGAGTCCGACCTCGACGTGGTCGCCCTCGCGGGGGTCTTCTCCGGCGCGCGCCTCGACCTCGGCACCCGGGCCCTGCTCGCCGCGCTCGACCTCTCCGCCCTGCCCGCGGGGACCGCCGTCGATCTCGGCTGCGGCACCGGGGTCCTGGCCGCCGTGCTGGCCCGCTCGCGCCCCGACCTCGCCGTGATCGCCACCGACACCTCGCGAGCCGCGACGGAGTCGGCCCTCGCCACCGCGAGCGCGAACGGCCTCGGCGATCGGATCCGCGTCCTCCGCGACGACAACGCCTCGACGCTCGCCGACGGCTCGGTCGACGTCGTCCTCTGCAACCCGCCGTTCCACTCCGACGGCGCCGTCACCGACCTCGTCGCGCACCGCATGATCCGGGCGGCCGGCCGCATCCTCCGCCCGGGCGGCCAGCTCTGGACGGTCTTCAACTCGCACCTCGCGCACCCCTCCGAGCTGCGCCGCTCGGTCGGGCCGACGAAGGTCGTCGCCCGCGACCGGAAGTTCACGGTCACCCGCTCCACCCGCGTCGACGCGACCTGACCGCAAGCCCCACCCGCGCGGCGGGCAGCGCCCTCCGCTCCCGAGTACCATCGCTCTCCGGTGTCCCCCCGCGCCGTTCCCCTCGACCCGAACCGGAGGCCGTCGTGCTCGAGATCGTCGTCCTCGTCCTCGCCCTGATCGTCGCCGTCGCGGCCGTGGTGCTCTGGCGCCGCTCGGTCGCCGCCGAGCGTGAGGCCCGAGCGTCGCAGGAGGAGGCGGCCGCCCGTACCGCGCGCCTCGAGATGGTCGTCGGCGAGCAGGAGGCCAGGCTCCGCATCGTCGGCGAGCTCGAGCAGCTCGCCGTCCGCAGCGCCTCGCACGTCGTCGAGGAAGCCGAGAGCGTCCGCCTCACCATCGAGCGCGACCCGGCCGCCGCGACGCGCTCGGCCGTCAGGGCGGTGCGCGCGGCGGAGACGTCCCTCGCCCAGCTGCGCCGCATCGCGACCGTCGCCGCCGTCGATCCGGGCGAGCTGCCGCTCACCGGCAGCAGCGAGCCGCTCCTCGCCGACGCCCGCGAGCGCGGGCTGGTCGTCGCCGAGCAGAGTCACGGCGAGCCCTTCCCGCTGCAGGACGGCGCCGAGGTGGCCGTGCTGCGCGTGCTCGAGTACGCGTTCGACGCGGCCCTCTCCTCGGGCGGAACCGGGACCGAGGTGCGGATCACCTCGAACTGGACCGCGACCGGCCTGCGCGTCGATGTCGACGACGACCGCGAGCGCCACGGAGCCGCCGAGCGTGACGAGAGCGCCGTCGACGCCGATCTGCGCGCCCTCACCGAGCGCATCGACAGCCCGGCCCTCGCCGAGCTGCGCGAGCGCGCGGCCCTGTTCGGAGGCGACATCAGCGAGAAGCGGACCCCGGGCGTCGGCCGCTCGGTCACCGCCTCCTTCCCGGCGCTGCGCCACCACAACGGAGTCCACGGCGTCGACCTCGCCTGACCCGGCGCGGACGCCGCCCGCCCCGCGAGCCCCTCGCTCAGCGGGCAGCGCCCCTCGGACCTCAGTCCTCCAGGTGCTCGACCCCCGGCAGCCACGACTGACCGGGCACGCCCCAGCCGCGCTTGCGCGTGATCTTCGCCACCGGCTTCTGGTACTCGTGCTCGAGGCGGTCGGTGTAGAGCACCCCGTCGAGGTGGTCGAACTCGTGCTGGAACACCCGGGCGAACCAGCCCTCGGCTTCGATCTCGAAGGCCTTCCCGTCGAGGTCGACCGCGCGCAGGATCGCCCGCTCCGAGCGCCGCAGCGGGAACCGCTCGCCCGGGAACGACAGGCACCCCTCCGCCTCGGTGTCCTCGTCGGCCTCGCCGAGCGGAGTGGGCGTGATGTAGAGCACGGGGTTGATCGCGACTCCGCGGCGGGGGGTGCCGTCGTCGGCCGCGTAGTCGTAGACGAAGAGCCGCAGCGGCACCCCGACCTGGGGGCCGGCGAGGCCGACTCCGGGTGCGGTGTCCATCGTCTCGAACATGTCCGCGACCAGGGTCCGGAGCGAGTCGTCGAACTCGGTGACGGGGGCGGCGGGGGCGTGCAGGACGGGGTCGCCGGCGATGCGGATGGGGAGGACGGCCATGCCGACCAGGGTATCGCGGGGCTCCTCCCGGGCCGTCCTGACCGTCATCCGGTGGTCTTCCCCCGTCACCCGTGCGTCGGAGGACCCCCGGATCGAATCTGGGTAGGGTCGAAACCATGCCTTCCGCCATCGCCGACTTGACCGAGCAGTTCACGCTCGACCCGGCGCAGTTCATCGGCATCCCGATCGCCCTCGTCGGCGCGGTGTTCCTCTCTCTCGGCGCGCAGTTCCAGCACCGCGGAGTCGTCAAGGTCGAGCGGTTCTCGAAGCGCTCCGGCTCGGCGGGCCTCAGCGGCGGTCAGCTCTTCGCCCTGCTCTCGCGCCCCTCCTGGGTGGTCGGCACCCTGATGCTCGCGCTCGCGATCGTCTTCCAGCTCACGAGCCTCGGCTTCTCGCCGCTCATCGTGGTGCAGCCGCTCGGAGCCGTCGCGCTCGTCATCACGGCGGTGGTGAACGCCCGGGTCAGCAGGGTCCGGCTCAACAAGGCGTCGATCCGCGCGATCATGCTGTGCGTCGGAGGCGTCGGCACCTTCGTGCTCGTGGCCGCTTTCAACGCGGTCGACAAGTCGATCCAGACGTCGCAGCTGATCACGATCCTGGTGATCCTCGCGGTGGTGCTGACGGTCTTCATCATCGCGTTCCGGGTGTTCCGCAAGGGCGCGAAGGCGATCTTCTACATCCTCGGCGCCGGAGTCGTCTACGGCTTCGTCGCGACGCTCGCGAAGGTGGTGCTCAACCGCATCAAGTTCGGCGAGTTCGATCCGCTGACCGTGGTCTGCATCGTCGCGCTGCTCGCGGCGACGGCGCTCGGCGGCTACTTCGTGCAGAACGCGTACTCGTCCGGTCCGCCCGACCTCGTTGTCGCCGGCCTCACGGTGATCGATCCGCTGGTCGCGGTCGCGATCGGCATCGTCGTGCTGGGGGAGGCGCAGTACGCGGCTCCCTGGGCCATCCCGCTCTTCATCCTCGCCGGTGTCGTCGCGATCTGGGGCGTCTTCCTCCTCGCCAAGCACCACCCGCAAGCCCACTGACCCGCAGGGCGACGCGGGGTGCCTCCCGCGGCCGCAATCCGCGATCCGCTGAGCCCCCTCGCTACACTGGGCCCCGCGCCGAGAAGCCACGACACCGACCCGAAGCCGATCGCTCCTCCTCCTCTGCCGCTGGAGCGACACGACCCCGTAAGGAACCCTCCCGTGTCAGACCCCCGCGACGCAGCCCAGCCCGAGGCGCCCGCGTCCGCCGATGCGAAGCGGCTGACCGTGGTGATCGGCTGCGACACGTTCGCGCCGAACGTCAACGGAGCCGCCAAGTTCGCCGAGCGCCTCGCCGCCGGTCTGGTGCAGCGCGGCCACGAGGTCCACGTCGTCGCGCCGTCGGCCGACGGCTGGAGCGGCACCCGGGTCGAGACGCACGAGGGCCAGCGGATGATCGTGCACCGCCTCTTCAGCCTCCGCTGGTACCCGCACGACTGGCTGCGGTTCGCCATGCCGTTCCGCATCCGGCAGAACAGCGCGCGGATCCTCGACGAGGTGAAGCCCGACGTCGTGCACTTCCAGTCGCACATCATCGTCGGCCGCGGTCTCGGCATGGAGGCCGCCAAGCGCGGCATCCGCGTCGTCGGCACCAACCACTTCATGCCCGAGAACATGCTCGAGTTCACCCTGCTCCCCAAGGCCGTCCAGGCCAAGGCCGTGCAGATGGCGTGGCGCGCCGCCCGGCGCACGTTCGGCCGCGCGGAGGCGATCACCACGCCGACGCGCAAGGCCGCCCAGTTCCTCGAGAAGTACACCGGCCTCCGCGGAGTGCTCGCCATCTCCTGCGGCATCGACGCCGACAACTACACGCCCGACTTCACCGAGCGCACCGGCAACAGCATCCTGTTCGTCGGCCGGGTCACGGGCGAGAAGCACATCGACGTCCTGCTGCGGGCCGTCTCGCTGCTCGATCCGTCACTCGACGCCAAGCTCGAGATCGTGGGCGGAGGCGACCAGATGCGCAACCTGCAGCAGCTCGCGTCGACCCTCGGCATCGCCGATCGCGTCCACTTCACCGGCTACGTCGACGACGCCGAGCTCAAGAGGGCCTACACCCGCGCCACCGTCTTCGCGATGCCCTCCATCGCCGAGCTGCAGAGCATCGCGACCATGGAGGCGATGGCCTCGGCCCTGCCCGTGGTCGCCGCCGACGCGATGGCCCTCCCGCACCTCGTGCACGACGGCGAGAACGGCTACCTCTTCGCCCCGGGCGACGCCCAGGCCCTCGCCGACCGCCTCACCGACGTCCTCACCGCCGGCCCCGAGGCGCTCGAATCGATGAAGCGGGCCTCCCTCCGGATCGTCGCCGCGCACGACATCAACCGCACGATCAGCACATTCGAGAGCCTGTATCGTGGGGAGCCGGTGACCGATCCGGCCGCCGACGCAGCGTCCGCTCCGGCCGGCCGATCCTGACGGATCCCGCCCTGCGGGTCGCCGCGGGGCGTTAGCTCAGCTGGTCAGAGCAGCGGACTCATAATCCGTCGGTCACGGGTTCAAGTCCCGTACGCCCTACTCCCGGGAGTCGAGACGCCGTGCTCCGCGGCGAGACGCCGTGGTCGCAGTGGTACCTCGGTGAGAATCCGGTGTCTCGCCGAAGCGGCCGAGCGTCACCGGATCGTGCCGGCTCCGACGAAGATCGCCAGGACCATGAGGCCGCCGAGCACGAGCCCGATGAACAGCGGGATCGGCGCGAGGAAGACGCCGAGGACGCCGAAGACGAGTGCTGCGGTGGCAGCGCCGTCGGTGCCCGCAGCGCGCCGGCCCGTCCCACCCCGCGCCACACGCGCGCACCGGCGGATCGAGAACGCAGGAGTTGTCGTCGTCGGCTGCCGAGTACGACAACTCCTGGAGAGTCGCGTGGGTCGCCCGGCCCTCAGGCGTCCGGGCGCGACTTCTTGAGGCGCGACTTGGCCGCGCGCTCGGTCAGCACCGAGAGGTAGTCCTGCACCGGGCGGTCGGCGAGAGCGTCGAGCTCGGTGCGGACGACCGACTCCACCTCGGCCGCGGGGCGATCGGGGAAGCGGCCCTTCAGGCGCGCGGACACTTCGGACACGATCTCGTCGAGGTTCACTTCGGTGGTCACCGGGAGAGCATGCACCGGCAGGGTTAACAGCAGGTGCGAGCCGGCGAGCCCGTTCCTGGTGATCCGCGCAGGCGCGCTGAGTCCTCTACGGGGGGCGCGGCGATCGCCCGCTTCTCCCTACTCTTGACGCGGATGCGACGTCGCGTTCGCCCGCACTGCAGTACGGCTTCGCGGTGGGCGGCAGCCGCACGGTCTGCACCGCTCCGCCGGGACGGACGACGGAGGATCATCGATGGATCGCACGGAGCTCGCGACGACTCTGCACGCACTGGCGAGGACCTCGCTGTCGGATGCGGTGACCCGCGCCGTCAACCGCGGCGACCTCACGGTCGCGCCCCTGTCGGTCCGCTCCGTCTCGCCCTCGGTCGGCCGTCGAGGCGGACGGCGGCGCGCGGAGGACGACACCGTCCAGACCTCGGGAGTCAACGCCTGGGCCCTCGACGACGCGACCGCCGTCGCCCTCGCTCGCGGCGGCATCCTCGTGAAGGACCCGGTCGACGGCGTGTACGTCTCGCCGACCGTCGCCGAGCTCGCCGCGGCACGCGACGAGCAGGAGCTCGCCGGGTACCTCGCCGACGCCGAGGAGCTCATCGCCGTCGTGCTGGGCGGGCAGTCGCCCACGGGCGCCTGATCCGCTAGCACGTCCGGCGCACCGATGCCCGTACTGGCTGCTCAGAGCCGGACGTGATTGCCTGATCTCGTGCCTGATCTCCCGATGTTCCCGCTCGGCTCCGTGCTCCTGCCGCACATGCCGCTCCCGCTCCGGCTGTTCGAGCCGCGGTACCTGCGGATGCTCGGCGACGTCCTCGAGGACGACAGTCCCTCCTTCGGCGTCGTCCTGATCGAGCGCGGTCAGGAGGTCGGCGGCGGCGACCAGCGCTTCGCGGTCGGCACCGTCGCGCGCATCCTGAACATCGACGGCGAGGAGGCGTTCGTCACCCTGGACTCGGTGGGCGAGGACCGCTTCGAGGTCGTCCGCTGGTACGAGGACGATCCGTACCCCAAGGCCGAGGTGCGCTTCCTCGACCCCCTCGAGTGGAGCTCGAGTCTCGACGAGAAGCTGCAGGAGGCGGAGGCCGCCGTCCGGATGGCTCTCGCCGTGGCCAGCGAGTTCGTCGAGCAGCGCTACGGCGCGGTGGTCGAGCTGGCCGAGGATCCGGCCGCGCACGCCTGGCAGCTCGCGGGGGTCGCCCCGGTCACCGAGATCGACCGGCTGGCCTTCCTCCGCAGCACGTCGATGGAGGAGCTGCTCGAGTCCGTCCGCGAGCGCTCGGCCGAGGCGACGGAGTCGTTCCGCGCCGGCTGGGCGTGAGCCTCAGCCCTCCAGTGCGACTCCGCGCTCCTCGGCGAGCCGCGCGAGGTCGTCGACGATGACGAGCGCCATCCGCACGGAGCGGTCGCGGCGGTAGTCCTCGTCGTCGGCGTCGATCCTCGGCACCCGGTCGAGCGTCTCCTCGATCGACTGCGCGAGCTCGCGCCAGGCGTCGAGACGGGCGTCGTCGACCAGAGCCGCGAGGTGCTGCTCGTCGCGGGCCCGCTCGCGCAGCGCGTCGGCGACGGCGAGCGAGAGCTTCTCGCGGTGGTCGAGGTTGTCGATGTCCGCCGAGCGGTAGTCGTGCACGTGGTCGGAGCGGCCGTCGACGTAGGTGGCGTCGGCCGAGATCGCGTGCAGGCGCTGCGCCGCCGCCTCCGACTCGTCGGCGAGCTTCTCGAGCTCGGCCGCGGCGATGACGGAGTAGTGGCCGACGTCGAAGGGGACATCGGCGGTGAGGCCGTCCATCAGCACCCGGTTCTTGACGGCCATCCTGCTCGCGTACTGCGCGAGCATCAGGCCCTCCTCCGTGGCCTCCTCGACCGAGACCGGATCGCGGACCGGGTTCTCATCGGGGTCGAACGGCTCCATCTTGAAGCGGCGTCGACGGCGGAACCACACGCGCGTCACCTGCATCCCGATCGCGTGCCCCGCCCGCCGGAGCACCCCTCCGAGAATACCCGCAGGGCGGACAGGACGGGCGGGCGATCGTGATGGTCCCCGCGATCAGCAGACCGCGGAGGAGGGCGTCTGCGGACGGGACCCGCGGAACCGCGTGGCGGACACCTCCTCAGGCGTCCTGATCGCGTTGACTGAGCGGATGGATCACCGGCGCATCTCGGTCGTCGTCCCCGTCAAGGACGACGCCCGGCATCTCGAGCAGCTGCTCTCCCTTCTCGCCGAGCAGACGCTCGCCCCCTACGAGATCGTCGTCGTCGACGACGGCAGCACCGACGACAGCGCCGAGGTCGCCCGCGCGGCCGGTGCGCGCGTGGTCGTGCACGAGGGCGCGGGGATCCCGGCGAGCACGGCGTACGGCTTCGACGTCGCCCGCGGGGCGGTGCTCGCGCGTCTGGACGCCGACTCGCAGCCGGGGCCCGACTGGGTCGCGCGCCTCGCCGGCCACTTCGCGGATCCGGCCGTCGGCGCGGTCACCGGACCCGGCCGCTTCCTCGAGCTCGGACCGGTGGCCGGAGTCGTGGCGCGCGTGGTCTACATGGACGCCTACTTCGTCCTGATGGGCTCGGCCCTGGCGAACTGGCCGCTGTTCGGCTCGAACTGCGCCGTCCGGCGCTCGGCGTGGGAGGAGATCGCGGACGAGATGCACCGCGACGATCCCTACGTGCACGACGACGTCGAGATCAGCGTGCACCTCGGGCTGCGGCACCGCATCGTGCTCGACCGCCACCTCGTGGTCGGCATCTCGGCGCGGCCGTTCGGAGCGCCGGCCGACATGCTCCGCCGGCTCGACCGGGCCCTGCACACGCTGCGGCGCCATCGCGGGCTCGGCGCCCCGGTGCAGCGCTGGACGCACCTCGTCCGCCGCAACCGGATCGACCGCCTCCGGGCCGTCGCCGCCGCGAGGCGCGGCTAGGCGCTCGTCCGCTCCTCCCGGGGCATCGCCCAGACCGCGGCGAGCATGCCGAGGGCGAGGACCGTGAGGGCGATGCAGACCGAGCGGGTGCCCGCGGCGAGGTCGGCGGCGGCGGGAGTGCCGTCTCCCGTGGCCGAGTTGACGATCGCGCCGAAGACCGCCACCGCGACCGCACTGCCGATGTTGCGGGCGAAGAAGTTGGTCGACGAGACGACGCCGCGCTCGTTCCACTCCACGCTCGACTGAGCGCGGATGAGGGTCGGAGTCGCGACGAGGCCCATCCCCGCGCCGATGACGACGCAGAAGCCGGCGATCTCCCACAGCGACGAGGACGTCCCGAGCAGGATGGTCAGCGCCGTCCCGATCACGACCAGCGTCGCGCCGATGAAGCCCGTGGTGCGGAAGCCGATCCGGAGGTAGAGCCGGCCCGAGAGGCTCGCGGCGACGGGCCAGCCGAGCGTCATCGCCGCGACGGCGAAGCCCGCGCCGAGGGCCGAGCTGCCGAGGACGCCCTGCGCGAAGGTGGGGAAGTACGAGGTGATGCCGAGGGTGATCGCGCCGACGCAGACCGACACGAGACTCGTCGAGATCAGGATGCGGCGGGTGAGCACCCAGAGCGGCAGCACCGGTGCCGCCGCTCGGCGCTCGATCGCGACGAAGACCACGAAGGCGACGCCGGCGAGCACGAAGACGCCGATGCCGGCGGGGGAGAGCCACGGCCAGGCGCTGCCGCCCTCGAGCAGCCCGAGGATCAGCAGGGCGGTGCCGACCGCGAGCACGGAGGCGCCCGCCAGGTCGATCGGCTGACGCTCACCCCGGGTGGTCTCGCGGAAGTTGCGCACCAGGAGGAACGCCGCGAGCAGGCAGAGCGGGATGTTCACGAGGAAGATCCCGCGCCAGGCGCCGAGGTCCGAGAGCACGCCGCCGAGGGTCGGCCCGACGACGGAGGAGATGCCCCAGACGCTCGCGAGGTAGCCCTGGGTCTTCGCCCGCTCCGCGACGGTGTAGATGTCTCCGGCGATCGTGATGCCCATCGGCTGGATCGCTCCGGCGCCGAGGCCCTGGAGGGCGCGGAACACGATCAGCGCCGGCATGCTCCAGGCGAGACCGCAGAGCAGGGACCCCAGCAGGAACAGGCCGATCCCGATCAGCATGATGGGCTTCCGGCCCACCACGTCGGCGAGCTTGCCGTAGAGGGGGACGGAGACGGCCTGAGCGAGCAGATAGACCGAGAAGAGCCAGGGGAACTGCTCGAAGCCGCCCAGGTCCTCGACGATCGAGGGGACGGCGGTCGCGAGGATCGTGGCGTCGAGGGCGACCAGCGCCGTCGAGATCATCAGCGCCAGGAGGATCGGACCGCGTTCGGAGCGCAGTCCGACGCTCGCGCGAGTGGGGGCGTCGGTCATTCCCCCCACGCTATTGCAGAGCCGGGGTATGGAATGAGGGCTCGACGCGCTCGGTAGACTCGTCGTATGGAACTCGTGCTCTGGCTCGTCGTGGCCGCTATCGCCGGTGTCGGCCTCGTCTCCGGCACCGCCGCCCTGATCGCCATGACGAAGGCGCCCTGGTCCGACAAGTAGGCGGCGGCTCTCGTCAGCGGGCACGCCCTCACTGGTAGATCCGCACGACGCTCCAGCACGGATCCGTCGACGCGACCACGTCGAGCACGAACGCTCCGCCGGTCTCGAGGTCGGTGGCCTGGAAGCGCCAGCCGCCGATGCTGACCGGCGTCCCCCCGAACGTCGGCGGGAATCCCTCGAGCGGTGCCCACCACTCGCTCGTGCACGTCCACACCGTCGGCCGGTCCGAGACCCGGTAGCGACCTCCCCGCCACTCCAGCGAGACGGGCACGCCGTCGCCATCGGTCGAGACCACCGCCGTCTCCTCGATCACCGCCATCGACGGCCTCCGTTCCCTCCGCGCGACCCGCCGTACCGGTTGGTCGTTCGAACATGTGTTCGATAGTCTGCGAGTGTACGCCGCGGCGCCCGTGCTCGCCACGGCCGCGGATCGACCGGGCAGGAGGCGTGATGATCGAGTGGAGTCCCCTCCAGATGCTGCGCAGCAGCGGCCCCGACGAGTGGGTGATGGTCGACGCGATGCGCACCGGCAGGATCGGCCTCGTCCGGCGGATCGAGACGGGGCCGTACCGCGAGGCGTGGTTCCGGGCCGTCACCTGGTCGGCCGACCCGAGCCGGCGCGAGCTCGTCGGCTACTCGCCGTCGATGGAGGCGATCGCCGAGGCGCTGTGGAAGCGGCAGCCGCCCACCGCGCAGGAGAAGCCGTTCCCGGGCTATCCGCCGTCGACAGAGGCCTCTCCCCGATGACGCGGACGCGGGTGCTCTCGGCGGGGGAGAATGAGCGGATGCTCCTCGCACTCGCCGGCGGCCCCACCGGGGAGTGGCAGGTCCTCTCCGTCGACACCGGCGAGACGGTGGCGGCGGGTCGTGGCGCGCGCGAGCTCGCAGAGCTGGTGCGGGTTCGCGAGCGGGAGCGGCCCCGCTGGGTGTGGGACGACACCGCGCGCTGGTATCCCGCCCTCCTCGACGCGGGCGTGCGGGTCGCGCGCTGCCACGATCTGCGTCTGGCCAGGGCGATCCTCCGCCGCTCGGTGGCGACGGCCGGCTCGACGCTCGCGCGGGCGCCCGGTGACGCCTGGGATGCGGGCGCCGCCGTGCCCGCGTCGGGAGACACGCTCCTCGGCTTCGAGGAGGCGTCGGGCGAGGAGGGGGAGCGGGATCCGCTCGAGGAGCTCGCCCGCCAGGAGGCGGCTCTCGCGGGTGCCGCCGGATCGGGGCGGCTCCGCCTCCTGCTCGCGGCCGAGTCGGTCGGCGCCCTCATCGCCCGAGAGATCGCCGCCGCCGGCCTGCCGTGGCGGGCGGACGTCCACGACCGGGTGCTCACCGAGGCGCTCGGCCCGAGACCGCACTTCGGCGGACGGCCCGAGCGCCTCGAGGCGCTGGTGAACCGCGTCCGCTCCGCACTCGCTGCTCCCGAGCTGAACCCCGACTCTCCGGCCGACCTGATCCGAGCGCTCCGACGCGGTGGGCTCGCCGTCGAGTCCACCCGCTCGTGGGAGCTGCAGTCGCTGGAGCATCCGGTGATCGAGCCGCTGCTGGAGTACAAGAAGCTCTCGCGGCTGCTGACCGCCAACGGCTGGGCCTGGCTCGACGCGTGGGTCCGCGGCGGGCGCTTCCGGCCCGAGTACGTGGTGGGCGGCGTGGTCACCGGCCGGTGGGCGACATCGGGCGGAGGCGCGCTGCAGCTGCCCCGCCAGATCCGGGCCGCCGTGGTCGCCGATCCCGGCTGGAAGCTCGTCGTCGCCGACGCCGCGCAGCTCGAGCCTCGGATCCTCGCGGCGGTGTCGGGCGACTCCGCGATGGCGGCCGCCGGCCGGGGCCGCGACCTCTACCAGGGCATCGTCGACGCGGGAGTGGTCCCCGACCGCCCGCGGGCCAAGGTCGCCATGCTCGGCGCGATGTACGGGGCGACGAGCGGAGAGGCGGGACGGCTGCTCCCGCGGCTCGCGCGGGCCTACCCGCGCTCGGTCGCCCACGTCGAGGCCGCGGCGCGGGCCGGCGAGCGCGGTGAGCCGGTGTCGACGTGGCTCGGCCGCAGCTCGCCTCCGGGGGCGGCTCTCGACTCCGATGCGACCGACGCCCGGAGCGGCCAGCGCGCCCGCGAGTGGGGGCGCTTCACCCGCAACTTCGTGGTGCAGGGGACGGCGGCCGAGTGGGCGCTCTGCTGGATGGGGGAGCTGCGCGCGCGGATCCGCGAGGGCGACGCGCACCTCGTGTACTTCCTGCACGACGAGGTCATCGTCCACGCGCCCGAGGAGGAGGCCGACCGGGTCGCGACGATCGTCCGGGAGTCGGCGGCGCGCGCGGGCCGCGCCCTCTTCGGCGACTCGGAGGTCGACTTCCCGGTCACCGTCGCGGTCGTCGACTCCTACGACCAGGCGAAGTGACGCCCGCCCGACGAGCGATCAGTACCAGTGCGGCGAGCGGGAGTTCCACTTCGACCACGCGGTGCACGGCGAGCCGTAGACGCTCTTGATGTAGGCGAGACCCCAGTCGATCTGGGTCGCCGCGTTGGTCTGGTAGTCGGAGCCGTAGGACGCCATCTTGCTGGCGGGGAGGGACTGCGGGATCCCGTAGGCGCCGGAGGAGCGGTTCAGCGCGTTCCAGCGCCAGCCCGACTCGCCGTTCCAGAGCGGGATGAGGCAGGAGTCCATCTGGTCCTGTCCCCAACCGTGGTTGCCGAGGACCGAGCGGGCGTACGCCTGCGCTTGCGACGGCGACATGCCGTCGGTGCGGCCCGCGTACGTGCTGAGGGCGGCGATGGTCTGGGCCGAGCTGTTGGTCGCCCCGGTCGGGTCGTCGTTGCCGAGCTGCAGGGGGCCGCCTCCGGACGAGGACGCGGGCGCCGCCGGTGCGGAGACGGGTGCGGAGGCCGCGGGGGCGTTGGCAGCGGCCTGGCGGCGCGCCTCCGCCTCTGCGGCGAGCCTGGCCTGACGCTCCTGCTCCTCGAACGCGGCCTTCGCATCCTGACCGGTGGCGTACTCCTCCTCAAGGGCGGCCGTGGTGTTCTTCAGAGACGCGAGCTGCTCGTAGAGCTGGGCGCTGTACTGCTCCTGCTCGGCGACCTTCGCATCGGCGGCGGCCTGAGCGGCCTGCGCCGAGGCGAGAGCGTCCTCGGCGGCGGAGGCGAGCGTCGCGCGCTCGGTGCGAGCCTGCTCGGCCTGAGCGGCGAGGGCACCGGCCTGGTTCTCGGTCGACTCGGCCTCGGTCTGCAGCCTGCTGGTCTGCAGGGTGAGCTGGCTCATCGTGCCGAGGCGGTAGAGCAGGGCGTCGGACTCCTGCCCCCCGATGAGGAGGTTGAGGGTCGCGTCGGTCCCGCCGTTGCGGTAGAGCTGGGCGGCCAGGCGCCCGGCCTGCTCCTTGGCGGCATCGGCGTCGGCACGCGCGGCGTCGGCGCGCTCCTCGAGCGCGGTCACCTTCTGCGTCGCCTCGTCGAGGGCGCTCTTCGCGGCGTCGGCCTCGGAGGCCTTGGTGATCGCCGCGTCGGTGAGCGCGGCGGCCTGATCGCGGAGATCGGCGAGGAAGGCGGTGATCCGGTCGACCTCGGCCGAGGTGGCGGACTCGCTCGACTTCGCGGCCTCGACATCCGACCACGACGGATAGTCGGACGGGTCGTAGGCGGCGGACGCGGTCAGCGGGGAGGCCAGCGCTGCGCAGAGGACGAGGACGGTGCCCGCACCCGCCGCCACGAGGCGCCGACGCGCGCGCGAGGGAGCGCGGACGCCGAGGGGGGAGCGGGACATGCGATCCACCCTAGGCGACGGCGCCCGTCCCTGTCTCGTCCCGGCTCCCCGCCCGCCGGCCGCGACGCGGGCGCTCGACGGCGAAGCCGCGCACGCCCGACGACGCCTCGCCCTTCGACAGCTCGTCGCGAGCGGCATCGAGGAGGTGGCGCAGGGCCTCGTCGCGCACGAGGGAGGCGCGAGCGGCGAGGCGGCGCTGCGGATGCTCGTCGAGCGGATCGGAGCCGTCGAGCGGGGCGCTCGAGTAGGCCTCCAGCACGGAGTCGAGATCGGCGCCGGGCAGGCTCGAGGCGAGCAGGATCCGGTCGAGCACGTCGTCCCAGTCCTCGGCGGGGGAGGCGCCCACGCCGGTCAGCCAGGCGATCGCCTCCGCCCGGCCGCTCTCGGTCAACGCGTGCAGAGGCAGGCCGTCCTCGGTGGAGCCGGCGCCCGTGACGAGCCCCCGCTCGCGGAGGCGCTCGAGCGTCGAGTAGATCTGCCCGACGTTCACCCGGCGCCGATGCGCCGCCCGATCGAGCAGCTCGGCGTGCAGCTGGAGACCGTAGGCCGGCCCGAGGGTGAGGAGAGCCAGCAGACCGTCGCGGACCGACACGGAGCTCCTGTCGGAGAGAGGGAGGGGCGGACGATCCCGAGTATAGGCAGGGGATCCGGTGACCCGGTCTCCAGGCGCGGCGAGCCGCCTTGTCGGCGCGGAGAGGGTGTTGCATAATTCGACGTGGTGGCTCGTCCACCGTCTAATCGAAGAATGCACCGCTAGTCATCACGTGGTCCGGGTCGTTGGGGAAGACGCACCGGGACGGACGGAGGACAGCATGGTGGCGCAACAGACCCGGGGTGTGCTCTTCGTGCACTCCGCCCCCCGCGCGCTCTGCCCCCACCTCGAGTGGGGAGCGGGTCGCGCTCTCGGTCGACCCGTGAACTTCACGTGGATCGAGCAGCCCGTGCTGCGCGGCACCCAGCGAGCCGAGTTCGTCTGGGAGGGCCCGCCCGGCACCGGAGCGACGATCGCCTCCGCCCTCCGCGGCTGGGAGGACGTCCGCTACGAGGTCACCGAGGAGCCGTCCCCCGGCATCGACGGCGGACGCTGGATGCACACGCCCGCCCTCGGCATCTTCTACGCGCAGACCGACAGCGCCGGCAACACCGTCATCCCTGAGGACCGCATCCGCTCCGCCATGGAGACCGCCGGCGCCGACCCGATCGAGCTCCACCGCGAGCTCCGCCTCGCCCTCGGCCAGGCCTGGGAGGACGAACTCGAGCCCTTCCGCTACGCGAGCGACTTCGCGCCGGTGATCTGGATGCACAGCGTCGGCTGACCAGCTGCGCTGATCAGCCGAGGCTGTGCATCGTCGACGCCGCTCCCTGCGCGGCGTCGCGCGGTCGGCTTGTCGAGGTGGTGGCGTTCTCGAGAGCGTCCTGCGTTCGGCGACGTCGATTCGCTGGGACGCGAATCGCCGGATGCGCCTTTGCCGACCGGGGTGCAGGATCGGATCGTCGCCAGCGGACTACTGCAAGCCCGCTGGTCGAGTAGCCCCGCAGGGGCGTATCGAGACCGACCTCCTTCAGAGGAAGAGCCTGGAAGCCCCGCCCTCCGATGCTGGTGGATCTCGATACGCCCGCTGCGCGGGCTACTCGATCAGCAGAGTTGGCGGATCCTCCGCTGAGAGGCCCGCACCCCGTGAGCGGGCAACGCGGCGCAGCCCGCGACCTGGCCAGCGTGCGGCTCACCGAACCGACACCCGCGCCGAGACCTGAGCCCCTGTACAACGGTCACTGACACCAGCACTTCTGCCGGCACCTCCCTGCGGAAGCGCGCGGCGAAGCTCGCGCTACCACCACGCGAGCCTGCAGACCACCCTCGCGGCACGAGGCGTATCCGGCGATTCGCGTTCCAGCGAATCGGCGTCGTCGCACCGCACCGGCCCTGCGGATCGCGACCACTCCGGGAGCGGACGCGCCTGCGCCGCGCACTGTGCGGCGCAGCCCGCGTTCCGTCAGGAACGTGGCAGAGGCACCATTACGCCCCGCTACACCGACCGGAACGCGGCGACAGCATTGTGCCCGCCGAACCCGAACGAGTTCGAAAGGGCGACATGCGGTCCGTCGCCGAGCGGCCGCGGGCTCGTGACCACGTCGAGCGGGATCTGCGGGTCCTGCTCGGTGAGGTTGATCGTGGGCGGGGCGGTGCGCTCGTGGAGCGCGAGGACCGTGAAGATCGCCTCGAGGGCTCCGGTCCCGCCGAGGAGGTGGCCGGTGGCGGCCTTGGTGGCCGAGACGGCGATGTTCGGGAGGTGGTCGCCGAAGACGCGGGCGAGGGCCCGGTACTCGGCGATGTCGCCGACGGGGGTGCTGGTGGCGTGAGCGTTGACGTGGGTGACGTCGGTGCGCTCGGCTCCGGCCTGCTCGAGGGCCTCGATCATGGCGCGGGCGGCCGCGGACCCCTCGGGGTCGGGCGCGGTGATGTGGTACGAGTCGCTGGTCACGGCTCCGCCGGCGAGCTCGGCGTAGATGCGGGCGCCGCGGGCGAGGGCGTGCTCCTCGGTCTCGAGGATGAGGGTCCCGGCGCCTTCGCCGAGGACGAAGCCGTCGCGGGAGACGTCGTAGGGGCGGGAGGCGGTCGCCGGATCGTCGTTGCGGCGCGACAGGGCCTGCATCGCGGCGAAGGCGGCGATGGGCAGCGGGTGCACGACCGATTCGGTGCCGCCCGCGATGACCACGTCGGCGAGGCCGCGCTGGAGGTGCTCGTAGGCGTTGGCGATCGCCTCCGTGCTCGAGGCGCAGGCCGACACGTCGGTGCGCGCGTAGGCGCGGGAGGGGATGGACATGCTGATCGCGGCTGCTGCGGCGTTGGGCATGAGCATCGGGATCGTCATGGGGAGGACCCGGCGGGGTCCGCGCTCGCGGAGGGTGTCCCAGGCGTCGAGCAGGGTCCAGAGACCGCCGATCCCGGTCGAGTAGTCCACTCCGACGCGCAGCGGGTCGACGTCGGCGTCGGCGAGACCGGAGTCGGCCCACGCCTCGCGCGCCGAGATCAGCGCGAACTGGCTGGACGGATCGAGGCGCTTCGCCTCGGGGCGGGAGAGCACCTCCTCCGGGCGCACCTTGGCCTGTGCAGCGAACGTGACGGGGAGATCGTGCTGGGCGACCCAGTCGGCCTCGATGGTCCGGACCCCGGACTCGCCGGCGAGCAGGGCGTCCCAGGAGGCCCGGGCGGTCCCACCCAGGGGGGTGCTGGCACCGATTCCGGTGACGACGATCTTCTTGGTCATGACGAGTTCTCTGTTCCGTGACGGGTGGGTGCCGGGCGCACCCCGGGCCGAGCGGATGCCCGGGCCGGGGTGTCCGCCTCGAGGACGGGGTGCGCGAGGCGCGGACTACGCGGAGGCGTTGACGATGAAGGTGACCGCGTCGCCGACCGTCTTGAGGTTCTTGACCTCGTCGTCCGGGATCTTGACGTCGAACTTCTCCTCGGCGTTGACGACGATGGTCATCATCGAGATGGAGTCGATGTCGAGGTCGTCGGTGAACGACTTGTCCAGCTCGACGGAATCGGTCGCGATGCCCGTCTCGTCATTGACCAGTTCGGCCAGGCCGGCGAGGACTTCTTCGGTGGACAGTGCCATGGTTCTCTCCTTGAGGGTGTGGTGAGGTTGTTCGTCGAGGATTCGTTGTTCGTCGCAGAACAGGGAGTCGTCGTGACCGTGAGTCAGTTTAGGGGTGGCCCCGCGCCCCCTAAGGGAGCACCACGACCTGCGCGCCGAAGACGAGTCCGGCGCCGAATCCGATCTGCAGGGCGAGTCCGCCGCTGAGCTCCGGGTGCTCCTCGAGCAGGCGGTGGGTCGCCAGCGGGATGGACGCCGCTGAGGTGTTCCCGGTCGTCTCGATGTCGCGGCCGATCGCCACGGTCTCGGGCAGCTTCAGCTGCTTGGCGAGCTCGTCGATGATGCGCATGTTGGCCTGGTGCGGGATGAACGCGGCGAGGTCCGAGGGCTCGACCCCCGCCTCCGCCAGCGCCTGCTTCGCGACCTTCGCCATCTCCCAGACCGCCCAGCGGAAGACCGAGGGGCCGTCCTGGCGGAGGGTCGGCCACTCGGCGACGCCGTCGCGGTAGGCCTGCAGCGGGTTGTCCATGCCGACCGTGTCCCACTTGGAGCCGTCGGAGCCCCAGACGGTCTTCGAGATCCCGGCGGAGTCGCTGGGGCCGACGACCGCGGCGCCCGCGCCGTCGCCCAGCAGGAACGAGATGCTGCGGTCGGTCGCCTTGACGAGGTCCGACAGCTTCTCGGTGCCGACGACGAGCACGTACTCGGCGAGGCCGGACCGGACGAACGAGTCGGCCTGGGCGATGCCGTAGGTGTAGCCGGCACAGGCGGCCGAGATGTCGTAGGCCGGTGCGGGGTTCGCACCGATGCGGTCGGCGAGCAGCGCCGCGAGCGACGGGGTCTGCACCGTGTTGCTGATCGTCGAGACGAGGACGACGCCGATCTGGTCGGGGCGGATGCCCGCCTTCTCGATCGCCTCGAGTGCGGCCGTGGTCGCGAGGTCGACGGCCTGGACGTCGGCCGAGGCGCGGCGGCGCTCGATGATGCCGGTGCGCTGGCGGATCCACTCGTCGGACGAGTTGATCGGGCCGACGAGGTCGTCGTTCGGCACGACGAGATCGCCGCGTGCGGCTCCGATGCCGAGGATGCGCGTGTACGCGCTGCCGCTGGACTGGGTGAGGGCGGGGGTGGTCATCTGTCTCTCCTGCTACGCGGCGTGCTCGTCGATGAAGGCGCGGGCGGCGCCCAGATCGTCAGGTGTCTTCACGGCAAGGGTCGGGAGGCCCTTGAGGCCGCGCTTGGCCAGGCCGACGAGGGCTCCGGTCGGCGCGAGTTCGATGAGGCCGGTGACGCCCGCGTCGGCGAACGCCGCCATGCAGAGGTCCCAGCGCACGGGGGAGGCGACCTGACCGACGAGCAGATCGAGGAACGCCGCTCCGGAGGTGACGACAGAGCCGTCGCGGTTGGTCCAGAGGCGCAGCGTCGGGTCGGAGGGCGTGATCGCGGCCGCGACGGAGGCGAGCTCGTCGCGCGCGGGCGCCATGTAGCGGGTGTGGAAGGCGCCGGCGACCTGCAGCGGGATCACGCGGGTCCCGGGGACGGGCTCGTCCTTGAGGGCCTGGAGCGCGTCCGTGGCACCGGCGACGACGATCTGGCCGCCGCCGTTGTAGTTGGCGGGCTCGAGACCGAGCTCGGCGAGGCGCGCGAGGAGCGCCTCCTCGTCACCGCCGAGGACGGCGCTCATCGCGGTCGGAGTCGTCGCCGCGGCGGCGGCCATGGCGCGGGCCCGCTCGCGGACGAAGACGAGAGCGTCCGGTTCGCTGAGCACTCCGGCGCCGGCGGCGGCCGTGATCTCGCCGACCGAGTGACCGGCGATGCCCGCGATGCGGTCGCGTCGGCCGTCGCCGAGCAGCGCGGTCAAGGTGACGAGGCCGGCGGAGACGATCAGCGGCTGGGCGACGGCGGTGTCGCGGAGGGTGTCCGCATCCGAGTCCGTGCCGTGGGCCGCGAGATCGATCCCCACCGCCTCCGAGTGCGAGGCGACCTGCTCGGCCACCGAGGGGTCGGCCAGCCAGGGCGCGAGGAATCCGGGGGTCTGGGAGCCCTGACCCGGGGCGACGACGACGATCACAGTTCTCAGTCTTCCGATCCGCGCCGCCGAGTGCGGCGCTCTGACGTACTGACAAACCACAAAGAGCTTGTGGCGGTTCTACAACACGGCCCCGGCGGCCGCGGTGTCACTTGCGCGTGGGGCGCCTGCGCACGGCGCCGTCCGGATCGCTCATCGAGCCGAGGATGAGGGCCGACTGGAGGATGAGGGCCTCGCGTGCGCCCGTCGCATCCCAGCCGATGACCTCGGCGACCCGCTTGAGGCGGTAGCGCACGGTGTTCGGGTGCACGAACAGCTCGCGTGCGGTCGCCTCGAGGGAGCGGCCGTTGTCGAGATAGGCCCACAGCGTCGTCAGCAGCTCGGTCGAGTGCTTCTGCAGCGGGCGGTAGATCTGCGTGATGAGGCTCTGGCGGGCGAGGGGATCGCCCGCGAGGGCCCGCTCCGGGAGCAGATCGTCGGCGTTGACCGGGCGCGGCGCGTTGCGCCACGAGCGGGCGACCGCGAAGCCGGCGAGGGCGGCACGGGCGCTGCGCGACGCCTCGACGAGCGTCGGGACCTCGTGGCCGAGGACGAGGTGACCCGTCCCGAATCCCGGCTCGAGCGCCTCCGCGATCTCGAGGAACGCGACCGGCGGGCCGCTCTCCTCCGTGGCGCTCTCGCTCGGCTCGGCCCGGCCGATGACCAGGACGAGCCGGCTGCCCTGGACGCCGATGAGGACGTCGGCGGCCATGTGGCGCGCCGTCCGGCGCAGCTGGTCGACGTCGAGCATCTTGGGCGCGGTGCCGACGAGCACGGCGACCTCGCCGTGACCGTGCCAGCCCAGGGCCGCGATCCGGCTCGGGAGCTCGTCGTCGGCTTCGCCCGTGAGGATCGAGTCGACGACGAGGGCCTCGAGGCGGGCGTCCCACAGGCCGCGGGCCTCGGCGGCCCGAGCGTAGACGTCGGCCGCGGCGAAGGCGATCTCGCGGGAGTAGAGCAGGATCGCCTCGCGGAGGTCGACTCCGCCGTTCTTCACCCGGTCCTCGACCACCTCGACGGTGACCTTGATGAGCTGGAGCGTCTGGGTCAGTGAGACCGAGCGCAGCAGCTCGCGCGGAGCCGCGCCGAACACGTCGGCCGCGATCCACGCCGTGGCCGACGGGTCGTCGAACCACGAGATGAACGACGTGATGCCGGCCTGGGCGACGAGCCCCACGGAGGAGCGCCGCCCAGGAGGCATGCTGCCGTACCAGGGCAGCGTGTCCTCGAGGCGCTTGATGGTCTGCGTCGCGAGTTCGCCCGCGATCGTGCGCAGCCACGCGAGGGTCTGCTCCTTGGTCTTCGGAGCGCCCGGCCGGGGGGCCGAGCGCTCCGAGGGCAGATCTCGCGCGACCGACGATGCGTCGTCGGAGGAGAGCACGGAGCCGTCCGTCAGCTCTCGCCGCCCGCGTTGCCGGTGGTGCCGGCGTTGACGTCGAGGAGCTGGTACTTCTCGATCGCCTGGACCGCGAGCGAGGGGTCGACCTCGCCGCGCTTGGCCAGGAGCTGCAGCGTGCGCACCACGACCGACGGACCGTCGATCTTGAAGTAGCGGCGCGCGGCGGCGCGGGTGTCCGAGAAGCCGAAGTCGTCCGCTCCGAGCGTCGCGAAGTCGCCCGGGATGAACTGCCGCAGCTGGTCGGGGACCTGGTGCGAGAAGTCGGAGACGGCGACGAAGGGACCCTTCGCGTCGGCGAGCTTCTGCGTCACGTAGGGCACCTGCGCCTCGTCCTCGGGGTGGAGGAAGTTGTGGTGCTCGGCCTTGATGCCGTCGCGCCGCAGCTCGTTCCACGAGGTGACCGACCATACGTCGGCCGACACGCCCCAGTCGTCGGCGAGGAGCTTCTGCGCCTCGATCGCCCACGGCACGGCGACTCCGGACGCGAGGATCTGCGCCTTCGGGCCGTCCCACTGGCCCCACGAGACCCGGTGGATGCCGCGGACGATGCCCTCGACGTCGACGTCCTCCGGCTCCTTCGGCTGCACGATCGGCTCGTTGTAGACGGCGATGTAGTACATGACGTTCGGGTCGTCGTGCTTCCCGCCGTACATGCGGTCGAGACCGGACTGCACGATGTGCGCGATCTCGTAGCCGTACGCCGGGTCGTAGCTGACCACGGCCGGGTTGGTCGCCGCGAGGATCGGCGAGTGGCCGTCCGCGTGCTGGAGGCCCTCACCGGTCAGCGTCGTGCGACCGGCCGTCGCGCCGATCATGAAGCCGCGGGTCATCATGTCGCCCGCCGCCCAGATGGCGTCGCCCGTGCGCTGGAACCCGAACATCGAGTAGAAGACGTAGACCGGGATGAGCGGCTCGCCCTGCGTCGAGTAGGAGGTGCCGACCGCGGTGAACGCCGCGAGGGCGCCCGCCTCGTTGATGCCGACGTGCAGGATCTGCCCCTGGGGGCTCTCCTTGTACGCCAGCAGCAGCTCGCGGTCGACCGAGGTGTAGTGCTGCCCGCGGGGGTTGTAGATCTTCGCGTTCGGGAAGAACGCGTCCATCCCGAAGGTGCGCGCCTCGTCGGGGATGATCGGGACGACGCGGTTGCCGAAGTCCTTCGAGCGGAGGATGTCCTTCAGGATGCGCACGAACGCCATGGTGGTGGCGACCTCCTGCGTTCCCGAGCCCTTCTTGCCGATCGCGTAGGCGGAGTCGTCCGGCAGGTTGAGCTGCGTGTACTTCGAGCGGCGCTCGGGCAGGTAGCCGCCGAGCGCGCGGCGGCGCTCCTGCAGGTACTCGATCGCCTCGTCGTTCTGACCGGGGTGGTAGTACGGCGGGAGGTAGGGGTTCTCCTCGAGCTGCGCATCCGTGATCGGGATCCGCATCGTGTCGCGGAAGCCCTTCAGGTTGTCGAGCGTCATCTTCTTCATCTGGTGGGTCGCGTTGCGGCCCTCGAAGCTGCGGCCGAGACCGTAGCCCTTGATGGTGTGCGCGAGGATGACCGTCGGCTGGCCCTTGTGCTCGGTCGCGGCCTTCATGGCGGCGTAGATCTTGCGGTAGTCGTGACCACCGCGGCGGAGGCCCCAGATCTGCTCGTCCGAGTAGTCCTCGACCAGCTTCTTGGCGCGCTCGTCGCGGCCGAAGAAGTTCTCGCGGACGTACGCGCCGTCCTCCGTCTTGTAGGTCTGGAAGTCGCCGTCGGGCGTCTTGTTCATCAGGTCGAGCAGCGCGCCCTCGGTGTCGCGGGCGAGCAGGTCGTCCCACTCGCGGCCCCAGATGAGCTTGATGACGTTCCAGCCGGCGCCGCGGAAGTACGACTCGAGCTCCTGGACGATCTTGCCGTTGCCGCGGACGGGGCCGTCGAGGCGCTGCAGGTTGCAGTTGACGATGAAGTTGAGGTTGTCGAGTCCGTCGTTCGCCGCGACCTGCAGCTGACCGCGCGACTCGACCTCGTCCATCTCGCCGTCGCCGAGGAACGCCCAGACCTGCTGGTCGGAGGCGTCCTTGATGCCGCGGTTGGTGAGGTACTTGTTGGCCTGCGCCTGGTAGATCGCGTTGATCGGGCCGAGGCCCATCGAGACGGTCGGGAACTGCCAGAACTCCGGCATGAGGCGCGGGTGCGGGTAGCTCGAGAGTCCGCCGCCCTGGTGCGACTTCTCCTGGCGGAAGCCGTCGAGCTGGTGCTCGCTCAGGCGTCCCTCGAGGAAGGCGCGCGCGTAGGGGCCGGGGGAGGCGTGGCCCTGGATGAAGATCTGGTCGCCGCCGCCCGGGTGGTCCTGGCCGCGGAAGAAGTGGTTGAAGCCGACCTCGTAGAGCGACGCGCTCGACGCGTACGTCGAGATGTGGCCGCCGACCCCGATGCCGGGGCGCTGCGCGCGGTGCACCAGGATGGCCGCGTTCCAGCGGATCCAGGCGCGGTAGCGGCGCTCGACGTCCTCGTCGCCCGGGAAGTCGGGCTCGTTCTCGGCAGCGATCGTGTTGATGTAGTCCGTGGTCGGGACCATCGGCACGCCGAGGTGCAGCTCTTTGGAGCGCTTGAGGAGGCTGAGCATGACGTCACGTCCGCGACCCGCCCCCCGCTCCTCGACGAGCGCGTCCAGCGACTCGTTCCACTCCGACGTTTCCTCGGGATCCGAGTCAACGTGTCCGACGGAATACGGGTCCTGATCGTTAACAGTCACCCTCGACCTCTCTCTGGGGGCAGATCGTGCCCGAGACATCACTCTCATGAAGCGGTGCGGATCCGCGCATTCACGACCCGGATGACGGGACGCGCGCGAGCACCTGGATCAGCCTAGCGATTCCAGCCATCTGTGACGATCCACGACGGAACCGCTCAGGTGTCTGTGGGATCGCACCAGCCGGAGGCCCGATCGCCGCTGTCCTTGGTGGATGCCCGGAGCGGGTCTAGCATTGCCCCTCGTGCTCGCGCGACTCTCGTGCGCACGGAAGGACCTCGGACCGATGGCTCTCGAGAAGCTCACGCTGGCCCCCGATTTCGAACTCGCGAACCAGTACGGCGAGCGCATCCAGCTCGGCGACTTCCTCGGGCGGCGCAACGTCGCCCTCGTCTTCTTCCCTCTCGCCTTCTCGGGCACCTGCACCGGTGAGTTCTGCGCGCTGCGCGAGAACCTGGCGCTGTTCGAGCACGCCGACGTCGAGCTGATCGGCATCTCGGTCGACTCGAAGCACACTCTGCGCGCCTGGGGCGAGAAGCAGGGCTACGACTTCACCCTCCTGTCGGACTTCTGGCCGCACGGCGACGTCGCCAAGCAGTACGGAGTGTTCATGGAGGCGAAGGGCTACGCCACGCGCGCGACCTTTCTCATCGACAAGGAGGGCGTCATCCGCGACACCTTCATGACGGCTCCCGGCGAGGCCCGCTCCATCGACGCGTACCGCGCCGCCATCGACGCCCTGGCCCCGGCGCACGCCTGACGCGTCCGGTCGCTCCCGCCCGCCCTCGCGGAGTCAGTTCAGGATGTTGACCGCGCGCGAGATGACGAGGGCGAGCAGGACGAAGCCGGTGAAGCCCTCGAGCGACATCAGGAGCTTCACGCGGCTCGACAGCGGCATCGTGTCGGTCGGGCTGAACGCCATCGTGTTCGTCGTCGAGACGTAGAGGTAGTCGACGAAGCCCGGTCGCCAGTCGGCGCGCTCGGAGGAGGAGACCGACACCTCGCCCACCGTGTCCCGGTAGGCGTCCTGCGGGAACGCGAAGTCGGCCGGCGGCAGCTCGGCGCGGGGGAGCGTCCCGCGCGCGACCGGTCCGCCCCGGTCGATCTCCCAGTAGAGCAGTGCGTAGGCGACCACGTTCGTCACCCAGACCTGCAGCGCGGTGAGCAGGAGGAGCGGACCGTCGGCGGAGCCGTCGACGAGATCGCCGATCACCACGACGACGTTGACCTGGTTCGCGACGGTCAGTACGACCGCGAGCGTGATCGAGACGCCGCGCGACCAGCGCGTCTCGGAGTCGAGCCGGTGCGGATTCACGACGAACAGCGGCACCAGCAGCGCGAGCGTGATCCCCGCCGCGACCAGCCTGACGATCGAGGTGCCGTCGTTGTGCCCGACGACGTTCAGGGCGACCGCGACCACGATCGCGGCGGAGGCGGGCCACCGGCTCTCGGCCCGGCGCCGCGATCGCGCGCCGTCGCCACTGCTGTCGGACATGTGCCGAGGGTAGCGGCGCCCGGCCGCTACGACGCTGGAGCCCCGCCCGGCCCCGGGTCGGGGGAGCGCGAGCGTGTCGTAGGATCGAGGCGATCGTCCGCGGCGCGGCCGCGACGGGGGCCTTTAGCTCAGTTGGTAGAGCGCCACGTTTACACCGTGGATGTCATCGGTTCGAGCCCGGTAGGGCCCACTCCCGTATGCGCGTCCCGCTCCCGATCGCGCTCCGTCCCGGTGCCGCGCGATGCGGATCACTGCGGTGCCGCCGTGCTGAGGTGGCGCGTCAGCGGGACTGGCGGCGCTTGTACGGCTTCGGCTGGCCCTTGACGATCGGGGCGCGGCCGGTGCCCTTGGATGCCTTGGCCTTGCCTCCGCTCTTGGGCGGTGCGGCCTCCTCGGCGCCGAGAGCGGCGAGCTCCTCGCGCGCGGAGGCGAGACGCTGGCGGCCGGCCGCGGTGAGAGTGGTGGCGGCGGCTCCGGGCTCGAAGAGGACGCGGCCGTCGTCGAGCTCGACGGCCTCGACGGAGGAGTCGAGCCTCTTCCGCGAGATCCCGAGCTTCTCGGCGGCGCGCACGAAGTGGAGCTCCTCGGCGACCACCACGAAATGACGCAGCTGACTGATCTTCATCCGGAACCCTCCACGGCCGCGCTCTGCGACCTCCCCACCGTACGCGGTCCCGCGCGCCGAGGAGCGGCCGGCGGACGGGCCACCCGGCGGACGCCGTCCTGAGCCGTCCGGCTCGCCGACGGTCCGGGATCCGCGACTCCTGCGGGCGCAGCTCCGCCGATTCCCGTCCCGGCGTCCGGATGTGGTTGAAGGAGAGCGCTCTCAGGTTTAACCTCGCGAGGTGGGTGGAACCCGAAGCCTCCCGCAGAGGAGGCCGACGTGGGCGCGCTCGTCTACAGCGCTATCGCATCGCTCGACGGCTTCACCGCCGACGAGTCGGGCGGATTCACCTGGGCGGAACCGCGCCCCGCGGTGCACCGCTTCATCAACGAGAGCGAGGCGTCCGTCGGGACGATGCTCTTCGGACGTCGCATGTACGAGACCATGCGCGACTGGGACACGGGCTTCGAGCTGGCGAAGGAGTTCGCCTTCATCGACGACTTCCAGAGGCACTGGCAGGCGGCGGACAAGATCGTCTACTCGAGGACGCTGTCCGCGATCACCACGCGACGCACCCGGCGCGAGCAGGAGTTCGACCCGGCCGTCGTCGCCGCCGAGGCGCGCTCCCGCGACCACGACACCTCCATCGGGGGAGCCGGGCTCGCCGCGACCGCACTCCTGGCCGGGATCGTCGACGAGATCCGCTGGTTCGTCGTCCCGGTCGCCGTCGGCGGGGGCACTCCCGTGTTCCCTCCCGGTCTGAAGGTCGCGCTCGACCTGCTCGAGGAGCGCCGGTTCCCCGACGGGACCGTCTACCTCCGCTACGCCGTGCGCCGCTGATCGGCCTCGTCGGCGCCGACCAGTGCGGCGATCCGCGAGGCGATGCGCGCGCCCTGCGCACGACCGGCCTCGGCCGAGGCGGCACGGACGGCGGGGTCGAGCGAGTTCGGGCCGAACGCGGCGACGGACGCCTCGTCGGCGTACACGACCTCGACGCGCGAGCCCTCGAGGGCGTCGAGCTCACCGGTCGGCAGGGTCCCCACACCGGGAGCGCCGACACCGGGCAGCGGGGTGATGACCACGACCCACTCGGCGCCCGCGGCGAGATCGGCGTTGCTCCCCGAGCGGACGCCGCCGTCCATGTACCGCACGCCCGCGATGGTGACGGGCGGCCAGACTCCGGGCACCGCGCAGCTGGCCGAGATCGCGTCGACGAGCTCGACGCCGCTCTCGCGGTCGAAGACCTCGAGTGCGCCGGTCGCCGTGTCGACGGCGGTGATCAGGAGGCGGCGCTCGGGCCAGCCGGCGTCGGCGACCCGGGCGGCGATCACGGCCCGCCGCGTCTCCTCGGGCAGGGTCGCGGTCTCGAGCGCGAGGGTGCCGATGCGGCGCCGCGCGTCCTCGGGACTCGTCGCGCCCTCGATCGCCGCGGCGAACAGCGCCTGCAGCGCCAGCGCGTCGACATCGGCGCCGATCTCGGCGGACTCCTCGCGCAGCTGCGCGGCGTACGACTCGTCCAGACCGACGGAGGTGCTCAGCTGAGCGGCGACCGCGGAGCCGGCCGAGGTGCCGACGAAGGTCGTCTCCGGGTCGAGCAGGAGCCCGGCCGTCTCGGGCGACGCGTCGGCGATGCCGCGGACGACACCGAGCTCCCACGCGATTCCGGCGAGGCCGCCTCCGGCGAGGACGAGGGCTCCGGGCATGACGATGGTCCTTCCGTTCACGTTCAGGGGGAGGCGGCGACCGCCGACGCGGTCAGCGCCGCCGCACCACCAACGCTGTCACATCGTCCTGGACGTCGGTGCTGAGCGCGAGCTCGGCGAGGTGGTCGAACAGCTCCTCGTCCCCGAGACGGCAGACCAGCTCGGCGAGGTGATCGAGGGCTCCGAGCGTGCCGTCGTACAGGTCGAGCACGCCGTCGCTGCAGGAGAACAGGGCGTCGCCGGGGTGGAGGGTCCGCTGCGCCTCCTCCCACTCGACGTCGCTGTCGATGCCCAGCGGGAGCCCTGCGGTGCTGAGCCGCTCGACCGAACCGTCGGCGCGGACGAGGAGCGAGAGGCCGTGCCCGGCGTCGACGAACGAGACCGAACCGGCCGCGAGATCGATCCGTCCGATGAAGGCGGTCGCGAAGGTCGCCGTGGCCGTCAGATCCTCGAGCAGCTGCGCGTTGACGGCGTCGACGGCGGCAGCGGGCGCCGCCTCCGGCCTGGCCTGGAACGCGGACCGGATCGCGGCGGCGATGATGGCCGCTCCCGTCCCCTTGCCCATCACGTCGACCACCTCGAGCGCGATGCCGTCGTCGACCGACCGCCACGACGCGTAGTCGCCCGCGACGTCGTGAGCGGGCAGCGTCGAGCCGGCGACGCTCCAGCCGTCGACGACGAGAGCAGCCGGGCGGAGGCGCCGCTGCAGCTCGGCAGCACGGCTCGCCGAGGCGATCTCGCGCAGCTCGCGCTCCGCCCACCGCCCGAGCTCCTCGAGGACGCGTCCCTCCTCCTCGGAGAAGTCGCGGGGGACCCGGTCGAAGACGCAGATCGTCCCGACGCGGACGCCGTCGCCGACCGTCAGCGGGCGGCCGGCGTAGAACCGCAGGTGGGTGTCGCCGGTCACCGAACCGCGCTGGGCGAAGCGCGCGTCGGCGGAGGCGTCCTCGATGACGAGGAGATCCGGCTGCTGGACGGTGACGTCGCAGATCGAGTCGGCGCGCGCGATGCGATCGGAGTGAGCGGGCCGCTGCGGCGACTTCGTGAACTGCGTCGACTCCTCGATGATGTTGATCTCGGCCGACGGGACGTTGAGCAGCTGGCGTGCCACCCGGGTGATCCGGTCGAAGCGCTCCTGCGGCCCCGACCCCGAGAAGTCGAGCGACGCGACGGCGGCCAGACGGACGCGCTCGCGCTCGTCGATCACGACTGGCGCCGCTCTCGGACGATCGACCAGATGTTCCGGCCGTCGACGCGGCTGTACTCGAACCGGGTCACGAGCGCCTGGATGAACGGGATGCCGCGGCCGGCCTCGGCCCACTCGTCGGGCATGTCGCGGGGCTCGCTGACGTCGACGTCGGCGGCCGCAGCGGAGTCGTTCAGCACGGCCTTCAGCTCGTGCTCGTCGACGCTGATCCGGATGACGCAGATCGTGTGACGGGTCGAGTGCGCGTGCTGCACGACGTTCGAGGTCAGCTCGGCGAGAGCGGTCTCGAACGCCATGCGGTCCCAGGAGCCGACCCCGGGCGACTCCGCCCAGATCTCGCTCAGCGCGTCGTGCACGGCGGTCACGCCGTCGTCCGGAGGGGTCCGGATGACCAGCGAGCGCTCAGACACGGTAGGCGTCCTCGACGCTCTCGACGGTCGCGAGCAGGCGGTCGAGGTTCGACAGGCGGAGCACCATCGTCGGCTGCTCGCCGGGGGAGGCCAACCGGATGTCACCGCCCGCGCGACGCGCCTCCTTGAGGCACGCGACCAGTGCGCCGAGACCCGAGGAGTCGAGGAAGCCGACGCCGGAGAGGTCCACGACGATCCGCAGATCGCCGTCGGTGATCGCCCGCAGGACCACGGCCTCGAACTCGGTCGCGCTCGTGAGATCGAGGCGGCCGACGGGCCGGACGACGACGATGTCGGGCTCGATCTTCTCGGTGCTGAGCTGCATGGAGTCCTCCTGGTGGCGGGTCGGTACCGTGGCCGTCCGACCCCGACCGTACAAGGGATCGGAGGCCGCCGCTCTCCCGTGTCGGCTCGCCCCCGTCTCCGCCGTGTTCTCCGGGCTTCCGGTCGTCTGCCCTGGCGCGGTCGGGCGGGGCCTGCGGGTGGTGTGCGGGGGTGGGGGTCGGGCGGCGGGAGTGCGGGGCGGGGCGCTGTGCGCGAGCGGGTGGAGTGCAGGGCGGCGCGCTTCGCGCGGGCGAGCAGGTGCAGGCGGCGCGCTTCGCGCGGCCGGGGAGTGCAGGGCGGCGCGCTTCGCGCGGCCGGGGAGTGCAGGGCGGCGCGCTTCGCGCGGCCGGGGGAGTGCAGGGCGGCGCGCTTCGCGCGGCCGGGGGAGTGCAGAAGGCGTCGGATCGGGTGGGGTGCCTCGTCACGGCTCCCTCCCGAGCGCCTGCGGCGCTCCCGCCAGACCCGAGCCAGGAGCCGCGACGAGGCACCCCGCCCGCTCCTCGGGTTCGGGAGAGGGAGCGGGTGCTGGAGGGGAGTTGGAGGAGGGTGCGGCCGGAGTGGAGGGCAGGCGGCAGGACTTTCCGGAGGAGTCGGGGAGGCGGCGGGGTCAGGCGCGGGCGGCGGCCAGGGTGTCGGCCGCGAGGCGGACGGAGGCGGGGCGGTCGCGGAGCCAGAGGGGGACGGAGTGGACGCGGAGGCCCGTGTCGGCGAGCGCGGAGACGGCGGCCGCGTCCTCCTCGCCGACGAGCCAGGCGTCGAGGAGGCCGCCGGCGGAGCGGGAGCCGTAGTGGCGCCCGACGGCCTCGGCCGAGGTGTCGACGCCGATCGCGGCGAGGCAGGCGTCGGCCATGCCGCGGACGACGCGCCCGCCGATGATGGGGGAGACGCCGACGACGGGTGCGGACGTGCGGTGGACGGCGTCCGCGATGCCGGGGACGCCGAGGATCGTGCCGATCGAGACGACCGGGTTCGAGGGGGCGATCAGGACGGCGTCGGTGTCGGCGATCGCGTCGAGCACCCCCGGGGCGGGGCGGGCCTCGGAGACGTTCGTCTGGAGGAAGCGGCGGGCGGGGGCGGAGGCGCGCAGCCGCACCCACCACTCCTCGAAGTGGATCTCGCGGACGCCCTCGCCGGGGAGGTCGACCTCGACGTGGGTCTCGACGTCGTCGTCGGACATCGGGAGGAGGCGGACGCCGAGCGGCCAGCGCGCGGTGATGCGGGCGGTCGCCTCCGAGAGCGTGAGGCCGTCGCGCAGCATCGAGGTGCGGGCGAGGTGGGTGCCGATGTCGAGGTCGCCCAGGGTGAACCAGGGCCAGCCGACCCCGAAGGCCTCGAGCTCGGCCGACACGCGCTCCGTCTCGCCCGCGCGACCCCAGCCGCGCTCGGTGTCGTTGACGCCTCCGAGCGAGTAGGTGAGGGAGTCGAGGTCGGGGCAGACCTTGAGACCTGCCAGCCACATGTCGTCACCGGTGTTGGCGACGACCGTGATCTCGGAGGCCTCACCCCCCGCCGCCTCGAGGTCGCGGAGGTGCTCGCGGACGGCGGAGGTGAAACGTGCTCCGCCGACGCCGCCGGCCAGGATCGTGATGCGCATCCGGTCACGGTACCGCGCGGGAGAGGGCGCGACGGATTCCTCAGTTCTGATGCCTTAATGCTGCGGATCTCCGCCGGAAACACCCGGGAAACGTCGGAGGACGACGATGGTCCCCTGTCCACGGAGTCGGACGGGGTCCGCGATTGCCTTCGGGTGGAGTGCGGACCACAGTGGGACCACGGCCCCTCGGCTCCGCATCCGCACAAGACCCACCGCGGAGACCCGCCCCGGGTCGCCCAAGGCATGGAGGTACCGATGACCATCGTCCGCGCGGCAATCACGCAGACCACTTGGACCGGCGACAAGGAGTCGATGCTCGACAAGCACGAGCAGTTCGCCCGCGACGCGGCGGCGCAGGGAGCGCAGATCATCTGCTTCCAGGAGCTCTTCTACGGCCCCTACTTCGGCATCACCGAGGACAAGAAGTACTACCGCTACGCGGAGCCGGCCGACGGTCCGATCGTGCAGCGCTTCGCGGCGCTCGCGAAGGAGCTGAACCTGGTCACGATCCTCCCGATCTACGAGGAGGACATCACCGGCGTCTACTACAACACCGCGGTCGTGGTGGACGCCGACGGGACGATCCTCGGCAAGTACCGCAAGCACCACATCCCGCACCTCGACCGCTTCTGGGAGAAGTTCTACTTCCGTCCCGGCAACCTCGGCTACCCGGTGTTCGACACGGCCGTCGGCAAGGTCGGGCTCTACATCTGCTATGACCGGCACTTCCCCGAGGGCTGGCGGGAGCTGGGGCTGAACGGCGCCCACATGGTGTTCAACCCGAACGCGACCAAGCCCGGCCTCTCGAACCGCCTGTGGGAGGTGGAGGGCCCCTGCGCCGCCGTCGCCAACGGCTACTTCGTGCTGCAGCCCAACCGCGTCGGGCGCGAGGACAACGAGTACGGCGAGCTCGCCGTCGACTTCTACGGGACCAGCCAGGTCATCGACCCGCGCGGCAACTTCGTCGGCGACCGGGGCTCGGGCGAGCGTGAGGAGATCCTGATCCGCGATCTCGAGCTCGACATGGTGCAGGAGATGCGCGACGACTGGCAGTTCTACCGCGACCGCCGTCCGGACTCGTACACGAGCATCCCCAAGCCCTGACCCGAGCTGCGACACCGAGGAGCATCGATGAAGACCCTCATCACGAACGGGACGGTCGTCAACGCGACCGGGACCGCCGCCGCCGACGTCCTGATCGACGGGGAGACCATCGCCGCGGTGCTCGCACCCGGCTCGACCCTGCTCGGCTTCGACCTGGCCTCGAACGTCGACCGGGTGATCGACGCGAGCGGCAAGTACGTCATCCCGGGCGGGATCGACGCGCACACGCACATGGAGATGCCGTTCGGCGGCACCAACGCCTCCGACACGTTCGAGACCGGGACGCGGGCGGCCGCCTGGGGCGGGACGACGTCGATCGTGGACTTCGTCGTCCAGTACCCGGGCGAGAGCGTCGTCGAGCGTTACGGCGCATGGCAGGAGAAGGCCGCGGGCAACTGCGCGATCGACTACGGCTTCCACCAGATCCTCTCGGATGTGCAGGACTCGTCCCTCGTCGCGATGGACGAGCTGATCGCCGAGGGCGTGACCAGCTTCAAGCTGTTCATGGCCTACAAGGGCGTGTTCCTCTCGGACGACGGGCAGATCCTGCGGGCGTTCCAGAAGGGCGCCGAGAACGGCGCGATGATGATGATGCACGCCGAGAACGGGGCGATCATCGACGAGCTGGTGAAGCAGTCGGTCGCCGCCGGCAGGACCTCTCCGTACTTCCACGGGCTCACCCGGCCGTGGCAGGCCGAGGAGGAGGCGACGCACCGGGCGATCATGATCGCCGACCTCACGGGCGCTCCTCTCTACGTGGTGCACGTGTCGGCCAAGCAGGCGGTCGAGCAGATCGCGGCGGCGCGCGACCGCGGGATGAACGTGTTCGGCGAGACCTGCCCGCAGTACCTCTACCTCTCCCTCGAGGAGCAGCTCGGCGCCTCGAGCGAGGAGTGGGGCGACTTCGAGGGCGCGAAGTGGGTGTGCTCCACTCCGCTGCGCTCGAAGGCGGAGGGGCACCAGCACCACATGTGGCAGTCGCTGCGCACCAACGACATCCAGATGGTCTCGACCGATCACTGCCCCTTCTGCATGAAGGGCCAGAAGGACATGGGTCTCGGCGACTTCTCGAAGATCCCCAACGGGATCGGCTCGGTGGAGCACCGGATGGACCTGATGTACCAGGGCGTCGTGTCGGGGCAGATCACGCTGCCGCGCTGGGTGGAGCTGACGTCGACGACTCCGGCGCGGATGTTCGGGATGTACGGGAAGAAGGGCGTGATCCAGCCCGGAGCCGACGGCGACGTCGTCATCTACGACCCGAACGGGCACACCTCGATCGGCATCGGCGAGGGGCGCACGCACCACATGAACATGGACTACTCGGCGTGGGAGGGGTACGAGATCGACGGACACGTCGACACCGTGATCTCGCGCGGCAAGGTCGTCGTCGACGACGGCGACTACGTCGGGACGAAGGGCGACGGCAAGTACATCAAGCGGGGCCTCTCTCAGTACTTGATCTAGGTCGAAGCATCGCTTCGACCTAGATCAAGAAAGGCGGCAGCCGCGGCGACTTCTGTCGCCGATCTCGCGGAAGACCGCGGTACGCAACGGCGACCCTCAATGGGTCGCGTGAATCTCACTGAGCACCTGCACCACACGCTCGACCAAAGGAACCCCATGGACTTCGGAGTCGTCCTCCAGACCAACCCGCCCGCCTCGCGCACCGTCGCCCTCGCCGTCCTCGCCGAGACCTACGGCTTCGACTACGCGTGGACGTTCGACTCGCACCTGCTGTGGCAGGAGCCGTACGTCATCTACTCGCAGATCCTCGAGAAGACGCACCGGATCACCGTGGGGCCGATGGTGACCAACCCGGCGACGCGCGACTGGACGGTCATCGCCTCGCTGCACGCGACCCTCAACGAGATGTACGGCAACCGCACCGTGTGCGGGATCGGCCGAGGCGACTCCGCTGTGCGCGTGACCGGCGGCGCTCCGACGACGCTCAAGACGCTGCGGGAGTCGATCCACGTCATCCGCGAGCTCGCGAACAGCCGCTCGGTCGAGTACAACGGCTCGACCCTGCAGTTCCCGTGGAGCCGCGGCTCATCGCTCGAGATGTGGGTGGCGGCGTACGGTCCGCTCGCCCTCAAGCTCGCGGGCGAGGTCGGCGACGGCTTCATCCTGCAGCTGGCCGATCTCGACATCGCGCGCTGGATGATCGACACGGTCAAGCAGGCGGCGGCGAACGTCGGCCGCGACCCGGAGTCGCTGCAGTTCTGCGTCGCGGCGCCGATGTACATCGGGACCGACCGAGAGCACATGATCGACCAGTGCCGCTGGTTCGGCGGGATGGTCGGCAACCACGTGGCCGACATCGTGGGCCGCTACGGCACCTCCGGAGCCGTGCCGCAGGCGCTGACCGACTACATCGCCGGGCGCGAGGGCTACGACTACAACGAGCACGGCCGCGCCGGCAACAGCCACACGACGTTCGTGCCGGACGAGATCGTCGAGCGCTTCTGCGTGCTCGGCACGGCCGACGAGCACATCGAGAAGCTGAAGGCGCTCGCCGAGATCGGCGTGACGCAGTTCGCCGGCTACCTCCAGCACGACAACAAGGAGGAGACGCTGCGGGTGTACGGCGAGACCGTCATCCCGGCGCTGAGCCAGCACATCGTGGCGAAGGCATGACCTCGCGGGTCGCGACGCGCAGCGTGCTCCTCGGCGCGGCCGGCCTCCTCCTGCTCGCGCTGCTCTGGGAGGCGTACAAGGCGCTCGGCCCCGAGACCGGTGTGGTCCTCGGCGGTGTCACGGTGCTGCCGCGCACGAGCGCCATCGCGATGCCGCACCTGTGGGAGATCGCGGGGCGGCTCGTCGAGCCGGTCACCGGCGCGCGGAACGCTCCCGCGCTGTGGCTCGCGGTGCTGCAGGCGAGCGCGTTCTCGCTGGGCGTGGCCGCCGTCGGCTGGGTCGTCGGAGTGGTCGTCGGCCTGCTGCTGGCGCTGCTGATGCAGCGGTTCCGGACGGCGGAGTCGGCGGTCCTGCCGTGGATCGTGCTCAGCCAGACCGTGCCGCTGATCGCGATCGCGCCGCTCGTGCGCCGCTGGGGCTCGCAGCTCGAGCTGGGAGCCTTCAGCTGGGAGAACTGGATGTCGGTGGCGCTGATCGCCTCGTACCTCGCGTTCTTCCCCGTCTCGATCGGGGCGCTGCGCGGTCTCGGCTCGCCGTCGGCGAGCCAGATCGAGCTGATGCGGGTCTACGGGGTCGGCTGGTGGAAGACCCTGCTGCGCCTGCGCCTGCCGGCCAGCGTGCCGTACCTGATCCCCGCGCTGCGGCTCGGTGCGGTGAGCGCCGTCGTCGGCACGGTCGTCGCGGAGGTCTCGATCGGCCTGCGCGGCGGGATCGGCCGCATGATCATCGAGTTCGCCTCCGCCGCCGGCGGCGATCCCGCCAAGCCCTGGGCCCCGATCCTCGGCGCGGTGCTGGTGGGCCTCGCGGCCGCCGGTGCCGTCGCCCTGATCGGCACCGTCCTCCGTCCGTTCCGTCGAGGGGAGCAGCCCGCATGAGCGCGACAGCCCGCACGAGCACCGCAGCAGCCGAGAGCACCACGCAGGCGGCGGTCGTCGTCGACGCGGTCACCAAGACGTTCGCCGCGAAGAAGGCGGCGAGCGTCACCGCCCTGCAGGACGTGTCGCTCCAGATCGCGCCGGGGGAGTTCGTCTCGCTGATCGGCCCGTCCGGCTGCGGCAAGTCGACGCTGCTCCGCCTGATCGCCGATCTCGACGAGCCGAGCTCCGGCTCGATCACGGTGTTCGGCAAGACCGCCCGCCGCGCGCGCCTCGACCAGGAGTACGGGATCGCGTTCCAGCAGGCGGGGCTGCTGCCCTGGCGCACCATCCGGGCCAACATCGCGCTGCCGCTCGAGCTGCACGGAGTCGCGACCGCGGCCCGCCGCTCCCGCGTCGACGAGCTGCTCGCGCTGGTCGGGCTCGGCGACTTCGCCGACTCGTACCCCGACCAGCTGTCGGGCGGGATGCAGCAGCGCGTCGCGATCGCGCGGGCGCTCGCCGAGAGCCCCCGTCTGCTGCTCATGGACGAGCCGTTCGGCGCGCTCGACGAGATGACGCGCGAGCGGATGCAGACCGAGCTGCTGCGGATCCGCCAGGAGACCGGCGCCGCCGTCGTGTTCGTGACGCACTCGATCCCGGAGGCGGTGTTCCTCTCGGACCGCGTCGTCGTGATGTCGCCGCGGCCGGGCCGGATCAGGGACGTGCTCGACATCGCCCTGCCCGACTCCTCGGAGCGGAACGCCGGAGTCCGCGAGGACACCGCCTTCTTCCGCGACGTCGGCGCCGTGCGCGAGCTGCTGCACGGCGACGCTGCCGCCGTGCCGCGCGGGGTGGAGAACAGGTGAGCACCCCGGCGCTCGCGCGGACGATCCTCGCGCCGCTGCTGCTCGGGCTCGCGGCGGTCCTGCTCTGGCAGGTCGGCGTGACGGCGCTCGACGTGAAGCCGTTCGTCCTGCCGTCTCCGGTCGCGATCGGCACCGAGTTCGGCGCGAACCTCGCCTCCGTCGTCTCGGGGAGCGTCGTGACCGGGCGGAACGCCCTCGTCGGGCTCGTCGCGGGCGCGGTGCTCGCCGTGCTCGTCGCGGGGCTCTCGGCGCTGGCGCGCGTGTTCGACGGTCTCGTGGCTCCGATCGTGGCCGCCGCCGCCGTCGTGCCGATCGTGGCGCTCGCTCCGGTGCTCTACACGATGTTCGGCGCGAACGTCGAGACCGCCCGGCAGCTGGTCGCGGCGCTCGCGGTGTTCGTGCCCGTCTACATCAACACCCTGCGCGGGCTCCGCCAGGCGCTCCCGGTGCACCGCGATCTGATGCGCGCGTACGCGGCCTCGCCGTGGCAGACCGCGCGCACGATCACCCTGCCCGGCGCGGTGCCGTTCTTCTTCACGGGACTGCGCATCGCCTCCTCCCTCGCCGTGATCTCGGCTCTGGTCGCCGAGTACTTCGGCGGACCGGTCGGCGGGCTCGGCAAGTCGATCACCACGGCGGCATCGGGCAGCGACTACGCGCTCGCCTACGCCTACGTGCTCGGCGCCGTGCTCGTCGGCCTCCTCTTCTACTGCGTCACCGCCGGCCTCGAGGCCGTCGCGCTCCGACGCAGTCGCGCGCGCTGATCCCTCGGCCGCGAACTCCTCTCCCACCCGCACGACCCGCTCCACTGCACCGCCGCTCCACAGCACCGCCCGTTCGCGGGCACGTCCTGCACCACACCGCACCAGGAGGAACAGTGAACAGACGCACACGCATCGCGATGACCACGACGGCGGGCTTCGCCGTCGTCGGCCTCGCACTCACCGGCTGCAGCGCATCCGGCGGCGATTCCGGGGGCTCCGGCTCCTCGGGAGACCTCACGCCCGTGACCCTGCAGCTGCAGTGGGTCGCCCAGGCCCAGTTCGCCGGCTACTACGCCGCCGTCGACCAGGGCTACTACGAGGACGAGGGCCTCGACGTGACCATCGCCGAGGGCGGCGGCGACATCGTCCCGCAGGACGTCCTCGCCTCAGGAGACGCCGACTACGCGATCTCGTGGGTGCCCAAGGTGCTCGGCTCGATCGAGCAGGGCGCGAACATCACCGACGTCGCCCAGATCTTCGAGCGCAGCGCGACCACGCAGATCTCGTTCAAGGACAAGGGCATCACGTCTCCCGCCGACCTGTCGGGCAAGACCGTCGGCAGCTGGGGCTACGGCAACGAGTGGGAGCTCTTCGCCGGCATGCAGAAGGACGGAGTCGCGCTCGAGGACATCTCGCTCGTCCAGCAGCAGTTCGACATGAACGGCTTCCTCGCGGGCGACATCGACGCGGCGCAGGCGATGACCTACAACGAGTACGCGCAGGTGCTCGAGACGGTGAACCCGGACACCGGAGAGCTGTACCAGCCCGAGGACCTGGACGTCATCAACTGGAACGACGTCGGCACCGCGATGCTCCAGGACGCGATCTGGGCCGACGCCGACAAGCTCGAGAGCGACGACGCGTACGCCGACCAGACCGTCGCCTTCATCAAGGCGTCGATCAAGGGCTGGATCTACGCGAAGGACAACCCGGAGGAGGCGGCCGACATCGTCACCGCGGCCGGGTCGACGCTCGGCACCAGCCACCAGCTCTGGATGACCAACGAGGTCAACAAGCTGATCTGGCCCTCCACGAGCGGCGTCGGCGTGATCGACGAGGCCGCCTGGCAGCAGACGGTCGACATCGCGAAGGAGACGACGAACGAGACCGGCGCGACCATCATCAGCGAGGACCCGCCCGCGACCGCCTACTCGAACGAGTACGTCGAGAAGGCGCTGGCGGAGCTCGCCGACGAGGGCGTCGACACCAGCGGTGCCGACTACGAGCCGATCGAGGTGACCCTGGAGGAGGGCGGCGCCTGACGCCTCCTCGCCGGCGCTCTGACGGGGCGCCCTCCAGAAGCCGCGGTGGACGCTCGTGTCCGCCGCGGCTTCTGCGGGTTCGGGTCGCGCGCGACGGTGCGGTCTGCAGGTGCCGGTGCGGTCTGCAGGTGATGACCGCACTTCTCGAGCCGAGGATGCGGATGGAAGCGCTCTCGGCCTCCGAACTCCTGCAGATCGCACAAGCTCCTGCAGATCGTACGAACACCTGCAGACCGTGCGTGCACCTGCAGATCGTGCTGCCGAGTCCCTCCGATCGGAGCCCGGGCGGATCGCGGACCATCCGGCCGCAGGCCGATCCGGGGGAGTAGGCTGGACCCTTGTGACTACTTTCAAGAAGACGCCGTTCACCGTGAACGTGCGCGACCTCCTGGGCCGCCCGGGCGAGATGCGCGAGCACCGTCTCGACCTCGACGCGCCGGAGCAGTTCGGCGAGGGGATCGTCGCTGTCCGCAAGGGCGCGGCGCTCGATCTCGACATCCGTCTCGAGTCGGTCCACGAGGGCATCCTCGCCTCCGTCGAGGTCTCGGCCGAGGCCGTCGGCGAGTGCAGCCGCTGCCTCACCGACATCTCCCTGCCTGTCGATGTCGAGTTCCAGGAACTTTTCGCGTACTCTTCTGACGAAGCTTTCGACTATGAGGTTCACGACGACCACGTGGATCTTGAACCTCTGGTCAGGGATGCGGTGGTTCTGTCGCTGCCGTTCCAGCCGGTGTGCCGGCCGGATTGTCCGGGCCTCGACCCCGTCACGGGGGAGCGGCTGGCCGAATCCTCCGTGCCCGAGCCCGAGGCACCGCGCGACTCCCGGTGGGCCGCGCTCGCCGGGCTGGGAGACGCGGGGTCCGGTGGGGCCGCAGCGCCCGGAGCTTCCGCAGACAGCGCGTCCGTCACGGGCACGACCACAGACAACGGCGCGGGCGAGAGTGCCCGCACCGAATCCAACCAGAGGTAGAGAAGAGAGAATCATGGCTGTTCCCAAGAGGAAGAAGTCCCGCGCGAACACCCACATGCGCCGCTCGCAGTGGAAGGCCACGGCTCCCGCGCTCGTCAAGACCATCGAGCCCAACGGCAAGGTCGTCTACAGCCTCCCCCACCGCGCCAAGGTCGTCGAGGACGCTGCGGGCACCGCGCTGTTCCTCGAGTACAAGGGCCGCAAGGTCGCCGACGTCTGATTCGGCATCGCACCGCTCGTCGGTGCGAGTCGTGCGGTCCATGGTGAACCAGACCCCCGCAACACACTCCAGCGACGACCGGTCGCGTCTGGAGGCCACGCTCGGCGTGAGCCTCGACGGTGAGCTCTTCGAGCTCGCCCTGACGCACCGGTCGTTCGCTTTCGAGCACGGCGGACTCCCGCACAACGAGCGCCTCGAGTTCCTCGGCGACTCGATCCTCGGGCAGGCCGTGACGGTCATGCTCTACACCGAGTACCCGGCGCTCTCCGAGGGCGATCTGGCGAAGCGGCGCGCGAGCCTCGTCTCGACGGTGGCCCTCGCCGAGATCGCCCGCGGCATCGGGCTCGGCGAGCACCTCCGACTCGGTCGCGGCGAGGAGCTGACCGGCGGTCGCGACAAGGCGTCGATCCTCGCCGACACCGTCGAGGCCATCATCGGAGCCGTCTACCTCGGCACCGGGCCCGACGAGGCCCGCGATCTCGTGCTGCGCCTGATCGCGCCGCTGCGTGCCGATCCGCTGCGCTTCGGCGTCTCGATGGACCCCAAGACGAGCCTGCAGGAGGCGGCGGCCGAGCGCGGCGCACCGGCCCCGCGCTACGAGATCGCCGCCACGGGGCCCGACCACAACAAGGTGTTCGTGGCCACCGTCATCGTCGGCGGACTCGTCACCGCGCGCGGCGAGGGCACCAGCAAGAAGGCGGCCGAGATGGCCGCCGCTCTCGACGCCTGGACGCGCCTGGCCGAGACCGCGCCCGGCGAAGCGGTCCGCGCCTCCGCCGAGGGCTGAGCGTGCCCGAGCTGCCCGAGGTCGAGGTGGTGCGCGCCGGCCTCGCGCCGGCCGTCACCGGCTCGCTGGTCACGGGGGTCGAGATCGTCGACGAGCGCTCGCTGAAGCGCCACGTGCACGCGCACCCGTTCGAGCGGCTGCTGGTCGGACGCCGGCTGCAGGGCGCCGTGCGGCGCGGCAAGTTCCTCTGGCTGCCCGCGGGGCGCGAGGAGGCGCTGCTCGTGCACCTCGGCATGAGCGGTCAGGTGCTGCTGCGGACGGCCGACGCGCCGCTGGCCCGGCTGACGCGCATCCGCATCGCGATCGAGAACCCCGATCACGGGGAGCTCGCCCTGCACTTCGTCGACCAGCGCATCTTCGGCTCGATGGCGGTCGATGCCCTCGTTCCCACGAGTGACGGTGCGCCCGGCGGATTCGCGGGCGACGACGCCTCCGCCGGCGAGTGGCTGCGGGCGGTGCCGTCGCAGGTCGCGCACATCGCCCGCGATCCGCTCGACCCGTTCTTCGATCTCGCGGCCGTGGTCGCGGTGCTCGGGAGGCGGAACAGCGGCATCAAGCGCGCGCTGCTCGACCAGACGCTCGTCAGCGGCATCGGCAACATCTACGCCGACGAGTCGCTGTGGGCCGCCGAGCTGCATCCGGAGCGGCCGAGCTCCTCGCTCGGCGAGGCGCGGATCCGCCGCCTGTTCGCCGAGGTGCGCTCGGTGCTCGAGCGCGCGCTGGCCGAGGGCGGCACCAGCTTCGACGCGCAGTACGTCAACGTGAACGGCGCGTCCGGCTACTTCTCGCACTCGCTGAACGCCTACGGGCAGACCGGGAAGCCCTGCCCGCGCTGCGGCGAGGCGATCGTGCGGGTGCCGTTCATGAACCGCTCGTCGCACCTCTGCCCGCACTGCCAGCAGCTGCCGCGCTGACGCCCTCTCGCGGCAGGGGTCAGGCGGTCGTCTTCTCGGCGACGGGGGCGTGCTTGGCGTGCGCCACGAGGTGGCCGAAGAGGGAGGCGATCAGCGTGATCGCGGCGGCGAGTGCCAGACCCAGCCAGAGGCCGGCGTTCAACGCGAGGGCGCCGACGCCGGCACCCGCGCCGATGAGGACGACGGCGGTCAGACGGCGGAACCACGGCTGGCCCTTGCCTCCGCCGAGGCGCGAGTCGGCGGCGAGACCGGTGATCGTCGAGGTGACGACGACGGTCGTGACGTCCTTCACCGCGATGTGGCGGGCGGTCGCGGCCTGGAGGCCCATCGCGAGACCGAGGACCCCGGTCACGGTGAGGGCGAGCGGCTCCGGGTGCTGCGGGACGACTCCGAGCACGATCGCCAGCACGGCCATCACGATGCCGACGACGGTGAAGAGCCAGGTGGAGCGGGTGGTCCAGCCGGCTTTCACCGGGCGCAGCACGCGGCCGCCGATCGCGGCGCCCAGCATGAAGCCGGCGAGCGCGATGATCGGGCCGACGACGGGCAGGTCGTCCGCTCCGGCGAGGGCCATGCCGAGGATGACGACGTTGCCGGTCATGTTGCCGGTGAAGACGCGGTCGAGCCCGAGGTAGCCGACGGCGTCGATGATGCCGGTCGAGAAGGTCAGGGCGAGCATGAGCCCGAGGTGGACGTTGTCGGGGCGCGTGCGCAGGCGTTTGAACACGGGAGTCCTGTCGTCGGAGGGGAGGGGCGGGCGTGCGAGACACCACTTCTGCACGCCTCTGCCGGCGTGTCGCGTGCGCAGGCGGCAGGTCGCGAGGAGCGGAGGGGGTGCGCCGCCGATCCTGCCACGGATGCGCCACAGGCCCGAAACACACCGCCGCTAGCCTCGAAGCGATCGCGGGGCGGACCCGCGCGGGAAGGCGGCGGCGGATGCTGCAGGCGGAATGGGCGGTCCAGCCCGGTGAATCGGTGCCCGACGGGGTCGAGTACCTCGCGGCGACACCGCGGTCGGTGCTCTGGGGGCGCCTGCCCTGCGCGGCCGACCTGCCGGCGCTGACGATCGACTCCGGCACCGAGGTCGTCATCGACACGCTGAGCCACGAGGGCGTCCTGGAGGATCAGGGCCGCGACCCGCTCGCCTTCTTCGGTGGGCACGGCGTCGCTCCCGAGGGCGTGCTGCGCGATGCGATCGAGCTCGCCGCCTCCGGGCCCTTCCGCGACCCCGCGGTCGACGGACCGCACGTCGTCACCGGGCCCATCGCTGTCCGCGGCGCGCAGCCCGGCGACCTGCTCAGGATGACGCTGCTCGAGGCCGAGCCGCGCGTGCCCTACGGAGTGATCTCGAACCGGCACGGGCGCGGCGCGCTGCCGGGGGAGTACCCGCTGCAGGCCGGTCCGTTCAGCGCGTTCGCCCGGGTCGAGGACGGGGCCGACGGCGTGCGGCGCGGGGTGCTGCCCCTGGTGCCCGGAGGCGAGCGCTCGGCACGGTTCGAGCTGCACCCGTTCCTCGGGATCATGGGCGTCGCGGTCGCGGGCGACGTGCGGCCGCACTCCGTGCCTCCGGGAGCGCACGGCGGCAACATCGACATCTCGCTGCTCACCGCGGGCGCGAGCCTCTACCTGCCGGTGCAGGTGGAGGGCGCACTCGCCTACGTCGGCGACCCGCACTTCGCGCAGGGCGACGGCGAGGTGGCGCTGACGGCGATGGAGGCGAGCCTGCGGGTCCGGGTGCGCTTCGAGGCCGTGCCGCAGGCGGAGGCGCTGGCCGAGTTCGGTTCGCTCGTCGGACCGCTCGGCGAGACGACCGAGTTCCTCGTGCCGACAGGGATGGACGAGGACCTCGACGTGGCGGTGCAGAACTGCGTGCGCGCCGCGATCGCGCTGCTGCAGGCCCGCTACGGGATGGACGCGAGCCTCGCCTACGCGTATCTCAGCGCCGCGACCGACTTCAACATCTCGCAGGTCGTCGACCTGGTGAAGGGCGTGCACGCCCGCGTGCGGACCGCGGACTTCGATGACTGACCCGCGGGTGACCTCGCTCGAGGGCGAGCTGCCGGACGGCCTCGTCGACGCGGTCGAGGCGTACGAGGCGGCGCTCGCGGCCGACGACGTGCCGGCCCTCGCGGACGCCTTCGTCCGTGCGCCGACGACGCTCCGCGGCGACGCCTCCGGACTGCTCGTGGGGCACGAGGCGATCACCGGCTTCCGCGGGCGGCGGGGCGGGACGCCTCCGCGCGCCCTGGCCGAGCTGCACGTGCGGGCGGTCGACGCGGACACGGCGCTGGTCGTCACCGTGAATCTGCCCGCCCGGGGCGGGCGGGGGCTCGTCACGCAGCTGTGGGCGCGCGACTCCGGGGTCTGGCGCGTGCGGGCGGCTCAGGTGCAGGCACCGGCTCCCGCGCTGGACGCGCGGGTCTGGCGCGCGGTGGGGGCGCCGCTCGTGCCGGCCGCCGCCTCCGGCGCGCTCGACGGCCTCGACGTCGCGGTGAAGGACCTCTTCGCGATCGAGGGGCAGCGGATCGGCGCCGGGCTGCCGGCGCGACTGGCGGAGGCGCCGCTCGAGACGACGACGGCGCCGGCGGTGGCGATGCTGCTGCGCGCCGGAGCCGCGGTGCGCGGGATCGCGCAGACCGACGAGTTCGCGTACAGCATCGCGGGGCGCAACTCCGGCTACGGAACCCCGCCGAATCCTGCGGTGCCGGGGGCGATCCCCGGCGGCTCCTCCAGCGGACCGGCGACCGCGGTGTCGCTCGGGCAGGCGTCGGTCGGGCTCGTCACGGACACGGCGGGGTCGATCCGGGTGCCGGCGTCGTACCAGGGCCTGTGGGGCCTGCGCACGACGCACGGCGCGGTGCCCGTCGCGGGACTCTTGCCGCTGGCGCCGAGCTTCGACACGGTCGGCTGGCTCACCCGCGACCTCGCGACGCTGCGCCGGGTCGCGGCCGTCGGGCTGGGCGGGGCCGCTCAGGAGGCGGCCGGGGGCTTCGTGGTGGCGGAGGCGCTGCTCGAGCGGGTCGACGCCCCGGTGCGCGCGGCGTTCGCGGCGGTGGTCGACGAGCTCTCGCCGGAGCGGATCACGCTGCCGACGGTGGCCGAGATGTTCGAGGCGTTCCGGCTGGTGCAGGCGGCGGAGGCGTGGGCGTCCGACGGCGAGTGGGTCGCGGCACATCCCGGCGTGCTGGCGGCGGACGTGCAGGCCCGGTTCGACTCGGCGGCGCGGGTGGACGCGGCGACGGAGGCGGAGGCGCGGGCGCGGCTCGTCGGGTTCCGCGCGGCGCTCGACGAGGCGCTCGACGGGCGGGTGCTGCTCCTGCCGTCCGCGTCGTCGGTCGCTCCGGCGCTCGACGCCTCGGCCGAGGTCATCGACGCGGCGCGGACGGCGACGCTCGGGCTGACGTGCCTCGCGGGGATCGGCGGATACCCGGCGCTGTCGGTGCCGCGACTGGTGGTCGACGGGAAGCCCGTCGGGCTGTGCCTGGTGGGGCCGCGGGGGACGGATCGGGCGCTGCTGGAGGTGGCGGCGGGGCTCGCCGGCTAGCTCGCTTCCGGGGTGCGAGGGTCTCGATACGCCCGCTTCGCGGGCTACTCGACCAGCAGGCAGCGCCGTCTCGAGACCCGCCTCCGCGTGCAGGATCCCGAAACACCGGAGAAACGTCTGTTGCGTAGAATGGGCGACTGAAACAGGTTTTTCTCTGCCCGTCCGTCTGTGAAGAGGTGGTCCCCATCCCGTCCGTGCCCGCGCCCTCGACGTTCCTCCCGATCGACCCGCCGCCGCGGCTGCTGATGGGCCCGGGCCCGATCAACGCGGATCCGCGCGTCCTGCGTGCGATGTCGGCTCAGCTCGTCGGCCAGTACGACCCGGCGATGACCGCCTACATGAACGAGACGCAGGAGCTCTACCGCCGCGTGTTCGACACCGCGAACGAGAAGACGCTGCTCGTCGACGGCACCAGCCGTGCGGGCATCGAGGCCGCGCTCGTCTCGATGCTCGAGCCGGGCGACCGCGTGCTCGTGCCGGTCTTCGGCCGCTTCGGGCACCTCCTCCGCGAGATCGCCGAGCGCTGCGGAGCCGAGGTGCACGTGATCGAGGCGGAGTGGGGGCAGGTCTTCCCGGTCTCGGTCATCGCCGAGGCGATCGAGCGGGTGAGGCCGAAGGTGCTCGCCGTCGTGCACGGCGACACCTCGACGACGATGGCGCAGCCGCTCGAGGAGCTCGGCGCGCTGTGCGACAAGCACGGCGTGCTCTTCTACACCGACGTCACCGCGTCGCTCGCGGGCAACGTCTTCCACGCCGACGAGCTCGGGCTCGACGCGGTCACGGCCGGCCTGCAGAAGTGCCTCGGCGGGCCCTCGGGCTCGGCCCCGGCGACGTTCTCGCCGAAGGCCGTCGCGGTGATCGAGTCGCGCAAGTCGATCGAGGCGGGCATCCGCGACGCGGGAGACGCCGTGAACGCGCACCCGATCCGCTCGAACTACTTCGACCTCGGCATGATCTTCGACTACTGGGGCCCGCGGCGGCTCAACCACCACACCGAGGCGACGACGATGCTGTTCGGCGCGCGGGAGTGCGCGCGGATCATCGTCGAGGAGGGCCTCGAGAACACGATCGAGCGGCACGTGCTGCACGGCGCCGCGATGCTCGCGGGAGTCCGCGGCCTCGGGCTCGAGGTGTTCGGCGACGTCGCGCACAAGATGAACAACGTCGTCGCGGTGCACATCCCCGAGGGAGTGAACGGCGACGCGGTGCGCGGCACGATGCTGGAGGACTTCGGGATCGAGATCGGCACCTCCTTCGGACCGCTGCACGGCAGGGTCTGGCGCATCGGCACGATGGGCTACAACGCCCGCACCGACGCGGTGCTGACCACGCTCGCCGCGCTGGAGGCGGTGCTGCGGCGCGCGGGTGCCTCCGTGGCCGCGGGCGGCGGAGTCGCGGGCGCCTACGAGGTGTACGAGGGCGCACGGTGAGCAGCGTCGACGCCGCCGAGATCATGGCGCGCTGCGACGAGCTCGCCGCCGTCTCGAGCACGCGCGGCGCGATCGAGCGCGTCTACCTCTCGCCCGAGCACGCCCGCGTCAACGCGATGGCGGCGCGCTGGATGGAGGACGCCGGGATGCGCTCGTGGCAGGACGCCGCGGGCAACCAGTGCGGGCGCTACGAGGGATCGACGCCGGGTCTGCCGGCGCTGCTGCTCGGCTCGCACCTCGACACCGTGCCGAACGCGGGCCGCTACGACGGGATCCTCGGCGTCGTGCTGGCGATCGCGGTCGTCTCGCGGCTGCACGCCTCCGGGACCCGGCTGCCGTTCGCGATCGAGGTCGTCGCGTTCGGCGACGAGGAGGGCACCCGCTTCGGCACGGCGCTGCTCGGCTCGCGCGCCGTCGCGGGCACCTGGGACGAGCACTGGTGGGAGCTCGAGGACGCGCACGGCACGACCCTCGTCGAGGCGTTCCACGAGTTCGGCCTCGACCCCTCGCGGATCGCCACCGCCGCGCGGGACGCCGACGACGTGCTCGCCTACCTCGAGACGCACATCGAGCAGGGCCCGTACCTCGAGGAGGCCGACCGCGCTCTCGGCGTCGTCTCCTCCATCGCGGGCGCGCGCCGCTTCGCGCTTACTCTCACCGGCAAGGCCGGCCATGCGGGAGGCGTGCCGTTCGACCGCCGCCGCGACGCGCTGACGGGGGCGGCCGAGGCCGTGCTGGCCGTCGAGCGCATCGCGCGCGAGCACGGCGCCATCGCCACCGTCGGGCGCCTCGAGGCGTTCCCCGGAGCGGTCAACGTGATCCCGGGGCGCGTCGAGTTCAGCCTCGACCTGCGCGCCGAGTTCGACGACGTCCGCGATCGCGTGTGGGACGAGATCCAGCACGCGATGTCGGAGTCGGCCCGTCTCCGCCGGCTCGCCCTCACCGTCGAGGAGACCCACTCCGCCCCGGCCGTGGTCGCCGCCGAGCGGCTGCAGGACGTCGTCCGGCAGGGCATCCGCGCGACCGGCGATGCGGAGCCGATGGTGCTCTTCTCGAAGGCCGGGCACGACGCGATGGCGATCGCCGAGCTCACCGAGTACGCGATGCTCTTCGTCCGCTGCGAGGGCGGAGTGAGCCACCACCCCGACGAGAACGTGACCGAGGCCGACGTGGCCACCGCGCTCGACGCGTTCGAGGCCGCGGTGCACGCCTTCGCCGAGGCTCGGGCGTGACCGAGACGGCCGCGCCCTCGATCGGGCACCGGATCGACGCGAGCTACGCCTCGCTGTCGCGTCAGGAGCAGCGCGCGGCCGACTTCATCCTCGACCACCTCGGCGACCTGGCGATCTACACCGCGACCGAGCTCGCGCAGCACAGCGGAGTCTCGAAGGCCACGGTCTCGCGTCTGTTCCGTCGCCTCGGCTTCTCGAACTCGCAGGAGGTGCGCGAGCACGCCCGCGCGCTCCGCAGCTCCGGTGTCCCGGTCGGCCCCGCCTCCGCCGGCGAGCCGGGCGACGCGCTCGCCGCCCACCTCGACAGCGAGCGCGCGAACCTGCTCCGCCTGGCGACCACCCTCTCGGGCGGCCGGCTGGAGGCGGCGGTGACCCTGCTCGCCGAGGCGCGGGAGGTCGTCGTGATCGGGATGCGCAACAGCTACCCCGTCGCGCTGCACCTCCGGCAGCAGCTCGCCCAGGCGCGCACCCGGGTCAGGATCGCCCCGCAGCCGGGCCAGTCGCTCGGCGAGGAGATCGCCGGCCTCGACGCCCAGGACGTCGTCGTGCTGGTCGGCTTCCGCCGCCGGCCCGCCTCGTTCTCGGCGCTCGTCGAGGTCCTCGCCGCGCACGGCGTGCCGGTGGTCCTCCTCGCCGACCCGCAGGCGCGGCGCTTCGCCGACCGCGTCTCGGTCTGGCTCGAGTGCCCGGTCGACAGCGACGCCCCCTTCGACAGCTACGCGGCGGCGATGAGCGCGGCGGCCCTGCTCGCCTCCGGAGTGCTCGGCGCGGCGCCGCGCGACGCCCGCGAGCGCATCGCCGGCATCAGCACGGTCTACTCGGAGCTGTCCGAGATCGAGGACCGCGCGTGAGCGCCGCCGCCGAGCTGATCCGCGATCACGCCCGGCATCCCGTCGGCCGGTCCGACGCGGCCACCCCCGCGCTCGGGCGCAGCGAGCTGATCACCCCGACCTGCGGCGACCGCCTCGAGGTGAGGGTGAGCGGCTCGGCGTCGCACGTCGATCTCGCCTGGAGCGGTCGCGGCTGCGAGGTCTCGCAGGGATCGGCGTCGCTGATGGCCGACGAGCTCGACGGGCGCAGCGCCTCCGACATCCGCGCGCGCATCGACTCCTTCCTCGACGCGATGGGGCGTCGGGAGGCCGACGCGGGGCTCGGTCAGGAGTCGGCGCTGCTCGCCGTGGCGGGCAACCCGGTGCGCTCGGTCTGCGCGACGCTCGCCTGGCGGGCGCTGCTCGGTGCGCTCGACGCGGGGGAGCTGGCGTGAGCGGGCTCGTCGTCGTCGAGTCCTTCGGAGAGATCGCCGCACTCGATCTCGAGGGCGCCCGCCGAGCGCAGCAGCTCGCGCGCCCCGGTGTCCCCGCTCGCCCCGCGCGCGATCGCGGGCCAGTGCGCCGCGCCGAGCAGCACGGGATGGCCGGGGCGCCCGCCGTAGACCGCGCGGGCGAGCGCGCCGGGTCCGTCGGGCGAGCGGTCGAGGATGCGCGCGCCGACCTCGGCCGGTTCGTCGGGCAGGTCCACGAGCGTCACCAGAGCGGCGTCGCCGTCGGCCGCCGCGAGCCCGGCGCGGAGCGACGCCGACAGTCCGTCCGCCCACTCGGCCGCCACGACGATCCGGGCGCTCGGTGGAACGAGCACCCGCGCCCGGGCCGCCTCGGCGCCGAGGACCACCAGCACGCGCGCGCAGCCGACCGCCTCGAGCCGGCGCACCGCGCTCTCGACCCACGGCGTGCCGTCCTCGGAGTGACGCAGCGCCTTCGGTCCGCCCGCGCGACGCCCCGCGCCCGCCGCGAGCACGATCCCGGTCACCGCGCGCGCATCCATCCGTTCATCGTGCCCCACCCCGCCACCCGACGAGGAGACTCCATGTCCGCCACCCCCGATACGCGCGAGGCCCTGCTCGCCTGCCTGGCCGTTCCGCGCTGGGCCGACGAGGTCGCCGCCGGCGCGCCCTACGCCTCGACCGACGCCCTGGCGGACGCGGCCGACCGGGTCGCGCGCTCGCTGACCGCCGAGGAGGTGGAGGCGGCGCTGGCCGACCACCCCCGGATCGGAGAGCGGCACGCGGGCGCGGGGCGCTCCTCCGAGTTCTCCGCCGCCGAGCAGGCCTCGAGCCTCTCGAGCGACGAGGTGCTGGCCGAGCGCCTGCTCGCCGGCAACCGCGCCTACGAGGAGCGCTTCGAGCGGGTGTTCCTCATCCGCGCGGCCGGCCGCGACCGGGCCGCGATCGTCGCGGAGCTCGAGCGCCGGCTCGGCCTCGACGACGACACCGAGCGCGCGATCGTCGCCGACCAGCTGCGCGAGATCACGGTGCTGCGCGTCCGCGCACTCGGCCCCGAGACGGGCGCGATCGTGGCGGAGGCGCACTCGTGAGCGCGCACGCGAGCCACGTCACGACCCACGTGCTCGACGCGGTGCTCGGGCGCCCGGCGCGCGACGTGCCGGTCGCGCTCGAGGCGCGCACCGACTCCGGCTGGTCCTCCGTGGCGACGGCGAGGACCGACCCCGACGGGCGCGTCGGGGTCTTCGGTCCGGAGGCGCTGCCCGCAGGGGTCTACCGCGTCGTCTTCGACACGGGCGCCTACTTCGGCCCCGACGCGTTCTACCCGGAGGTCGTGGTCGCCTTCCGTCTCGACGACGTCGACGCGCACTACCACATCCCCCTCCTGCTCAGCCCGTTCGCCTACTCGACCTACCGGGGGAGCTGAGCGTGCAGCTCCAGGACGTCCTCGACGCCCCCCAGCTCCGGATCCGCGCCGTCTACACCACCCCGGAGGCGCTCGCGCGACCGGTCAACTGGACCTTCACGACCGACCTGCTCGATCCGCGCCGCTACCTCGCCCGCGACCAGCTGGTGCTCACCGGGCTGGTCTGGCGCCGCACCCCCGAGGACAGCGAGACCTTCGTCTCGGCGGTCGCCGCCTCGGGCGCGGTCGCGCTGCTGGCCGGAGAGGGGCTCTACGGCTTCGTGCCCGACGACGTGATCGCCGCGTGCCGCGCCCACGGAGTCGCGCTGTTCGCCGTCCCCGCCGACGTCTCGTTCGCCTCGATCACGACGCACCTCTCGAACACGCTCGCGGGAGACCGCGTCGCCCGCCTGACCGCCGGCCTCGCACGCCAGCGGGAGCTGCTCACCGAGGTGTACCGCGGTCAGCTGCTCGACGAGCTGATCACCCGCACCTCGACCGAGCTCGGCCGTCCCGTGCGCGTGCTGACCTCGACCGGCCGCGTCGCCGCCTCCGCCGAGCCGATCGGACTGACCGAGATCGAGCGCGTCGTGCGCGCCGGGCTCAGCGCTCGGCGGAACCCCGTGACGGTGCCCGACGCCCACGGCGGTGTGCTGTCGGTCTTCGTCGTCGCCGGAGCCGGCGAGCACCGGGCGACCTCCTGGTTCGTCGTGGTCGCGGGCGACTGGAACGAGTGGCACCCCTCGCTGCTGGACGCGGTCACGGAGCTCACCGGAGTCGTCGGCCTCTACCGGCTGCAGCGCGACTCCGCGATGCTCGCCGACTCCGCCCTCGCCGACCGGCTCCTCGAGCTGATCGAGGAGGACAGCGAGCAGCCCGAGACGGCGGTGTACCTGCGCCAGCTCGGCCTCGCGGGCGGGGGACGCTGCGTGGTGGTGGCGGCGGGATTCGAGGAGGGAGCCTCCTCCGATCTCGCGCGCTGGCTGCTCACCGACGCGGCCTCGCACCTCGGCCGCGCCGTCGTCGGCCAGGACGCCCAGGGCTGCGCGGTCGCGATCGTGCCGATCGAGGGCTCGGCCGAGATCCCGATCGGAGCGGATCCGCTCGCCGTGGTCACCGCGGCCCTGCGCCGGGCGGGAGTCGGACTCGATGGACCGGTGCTGCGCGTGGGGACGAGCGCTGCGACCGGGCTGTCGGCACTCGGTGGCGCGCTCCGCTCGGCCCGCTACGGGATGCTGCTTCCGGGCGCCCCCGGCGACGCCTCGGCGGTGCGGATCAGCGACTCGGGCGAGGTCACCTCGGCCGTGCAGCTGCTGACCGCGGTCCCCGACCACCTCCGCTCCGTGTTCGTAGAGCTCGTGCTCGGCCGGCTCGTCGAGCACGACGCCCGCTACAACTCGCAGCTCGTGGCGACGCTCTCGGCGTTCCTCGAGTGCGGAGGCTCGTGGGTGCGCACCGCGGAGCAGACGCACCTGCACCTCAACACGGTCCGCTACCGGATCGCCCGGGTCGAGGAGCTGACGCAGCGCGACATGTCGGACACGTCGGACCGGGCGGACCTCTTCCTGGCGCTGCAGCTGCGCTAGCGGGCGGTGACGGGCTCGAACCACGGGACGAGCTCGACGAGACCGTCAGGGTAGGCGGCGGCCCGCTGGACGAGCTCGTCGGTGAGCACTGTCGTGAAGACGGTGAAGACCGGCTCGGGGTCGTCGCTGAAGCCGTCGGTCGGCTGCCGGAGGCCGGAGTCGAGCACGGTCCCGGACGGGGCGAAGACCGGATCGCTCTCGACCTCGCGCAGGTCGGCCGCGGTGAACGCGGACTGCCGGACGCACAGCGCGTCGGGGAAGGCGCCGGCGAGATCGGCGGCGACCTGCTCCGGATCCGCGTCGGCGGCGACGGCGAGGAGCACGATCGCGGTGTCGTCATCGAGGAAGGTCTGCCCGTTGCCGAGGAGGACGTCGGGGTGCGCGCGCTGGTACTCGGCGGCGGCTCCCGTGCCCAGCGCCGACATCGACGCCCAGCCGCCCTCGGGCGTGGTGCAGCCGACGGGCGGGGGGAAGGGCTGCGCGCTCGTGGACGCGAGCTTCTCCTCGTCGGTCGCGAAGCTCGGAGCCGGATCCGGCGTCGGGGTCGAGGTGGACGGCGCGTAGCGCTCGTCGTCGAGGCTCTCGAGCTGGAACGTCCGGCCGGAGAGGGTCCCGATGACGAAGGCGGGAACGATGTCGACGCCCTCCTCGGTGCGGACGAGCATGCCCTGAGCCGCCAGCCGGGCGCGGAGGTCCTCCGCGGTGATCCCGGTGACAGCGAGTCCCTCGCACGGCGGGAGGCCCGTGCTGAAGCCGGGATCGATGTCGTGCCTGCAGATCCGGGCCGAGTCGCCCTCGAACCAGACGTCGACTCCGGCGGCGACCCACTGGCCGGGAGTCGGCACGGGGGAGGAGGCTCCGGTCTGCGCCGTGCTCGCGCAACCGGTGAGCCCGAGAGCGAGCAGTGCGGCGGCGAGGGACGCGGAGCGGAGGCGCATGCACCGACGCTAGCGCGCGGCTCGCGGTGCGCCCATGGCTGAGGCGAGTCGCGCCGGTGACGACGGCAGGTGGCGCGCCCCGCTACTCCGGAGCCGCGACCCGCCGCCCCCGCACGTGCACCGCCGCGATCGCCGGTTCGCGCAGCCCCATCAGCAGCGCGAACAGCAGCTGCGCGGTCGCCCGCTCCTCGTCGTCGGCCCGCACCCCGTGCGCGAGCACATCGGCGAGCGGCTCCCAGCGGTCGGGCTCGATGCGGAGGAAGTCCGCGTCCTTGCCGAGGTCGAAGTTGCCGAAGCGCTCCTCCATGTCGAGGGCGCGCGCTCCCGCCAGCGTCGCCGTGAACAGCAGCTCGGCCGGGTGCAGCGCGACCGCCGCGCCGCCCTCCTCCGACAGGTGGACCTTGAAGGCGTCGTTCGCGACCCGCGAGAGCAGCCACTCGTCGCCCGCGCCCACATCGCTGCCGAGCGCGACGGTCACTCCGGAGCCGGTCGTCCGGCGCCAGGGCATCGTCCCCGAGCCGAGGAACTGCTGCGAGGTGGGGCAGTGCGCAATGGAGGTGCCCGTCTCGGCCATCCGGTGCAGCTCCGCGTCCTGGCAGTGCACGGCGTGCGCCAGGATCGTCCGGCGGCCGAGCAGCGAGGAGCCGCCCCGCGCGGATCCCGGCAGGAAGAGTCCGTCGTAGGTGTCGAGGTAGCTGCGCGTGCCGTACAGCTCGCGGACGGCGGCGATCTCGCCGTCTCCCGGCCGGTCGTTCTCGTTGAGGTGGCTGTGCACGTAGACGCCGCGGTCGCGCACGGAGTCGTAGAGCTCGCCGAGTCCGGCGAGCGTCGTCGGGGTGACCGACAGGGAGAAGCGCGGCACGATCGCGACCTGCAGCAGCGCCGTCACGGCGTCTCCGGTGTCGATCGCGTGCCAGCGCTCGATCTCGTCGGACACGAGGGTGAGCGCGTCCTCCTCCGAGGTGAGCAGCGGCGCGGCGGAGGAGGGGCCGACGGTCTGGATGCCGCGGCCGGACACGGTCCGCAGGCCCGCCGACCGGCTCGCCTCGAACAGCGCGTCCTGCGCGTGCGGGAACGCCGAGCCGAAGACCATCGCCGCGGTCGTCCCGGCCTGCACGCGCCGGCGGGTGAATGCGCGCGCGATCCGGGTCGCGAACGCCTCGTCGGCGAGGCGCGCCTCCGCCGGGAACACCGCGGTGTCGAGCCACTCGAGCAGCTGACCGCCGCCGAACGCATCGGTCGTGAAGGTCTGCGGGAAGTGCACGTGGGTGTCGACGAAACCGGGCAGGAGGAACGCGGACGCGTCGCCCGTCACCGGCCAGTCGGCGTAGTCGCCCGGGAGCGAGCGGAAGGGCCCGGCCCAGGCGATCGTGCCGGCGTCGTCGACGACGAGGGCGCCGTCCGGGACCGACACGAGTGCCGCCTCGGCCTCGGCGAGCGAGGGCCGACCGGCGACGTGCAGGAGGTGCCCGCGGTGGACGCCCCGGCTCACACCAGACCCGTGTAGGCGTACCACGCGGGCCCCGCGTCGGGCGCGTCGTCGCGGATGACGCTCGCCTGGATGAGGCCGTACGGCCGGTCGTCGGCGTGGAAGACCTCGTTGTCGTTCGAGACTCCGAACGGCGAGAGGTCGTAGACGAAGTGGTGCTTGTTGGGCGCCGACAGGCGGATCTCGACGATCTGCGGGTACTCCTCCAGCACGGCCTTCCCCATCTCGAAGAGGGTCTGCTGCAGAGCGAGCGAGTGCACGGTGGCGAAGCGGCTGATCATCAGCGCCTTGACGCCGGCGTAGACGCCCTCCCAGTCGGTGGCGGCGAGCTCCTCCTCGGTCAGGGCGAAGCGCCACTTGGCGACGAGGGAGGTGGCCATCACCCGGTCGTTCGTCGGCTGGAGCACCGTGTAGGGGTCGGTGAGGAAGCCGTGGAACTCGCTGCCGGTCGACTTGAGGATGGTCAGATCCTTGAAGCCGCCGGTCACCCACACGCGCTGCTCGTCGCCCGCGCCCTCGACGGTGACGGAGGCGATGCGCACCTCCTGGCCCTTCCGGACCCAGGTGTGGTCGTGCTCCTCGCCGTCGACGAGCACGCGCTCCCAGGCGAACTCCTCGATCTCGATGCGGGCGCCGTGCACGGGCGCGTAGCCGTCGACGAAGTGCCGGGCCAGCTCGAGTCCGTAGGCCTCGATCGAGCGCAGGCCCTTCTCCTTGGCGAAGGAGTAGGCGGTCTGCTTCTGCGTGTCGGTGGGCAGGACCGCCGACTGGTCGCCCTCGAGGTGCGCGGCGTCGAAGTCGCCGCGGAGCGCGGTCGACACGTTGACGTCGTGGATCTCGTGCCGCGGGCTGTCGCGGTAGATCCGGACGACGCGGTTCTCGGCCTTCCCGTACTGGTGGTCTCCGAGGATGATCGACATGTCCGCTCCTGTTCGGGTCGTGGTGGGCGTGACCCCGTCTGTCAGGATCCCGCGGCCGAGGTGCGGCTCGCGCCTCCCGATGCGCCGAATCCGCCGCCGCCGCTCGGCCAGTCTTGTGCGATCCGCCCGCGCGGGCTCCGAGAACCGCGCGAGTTCACACGCTCGAAACGTCCCCGGAACACGCCTCTTCGGGACGCGCTCCGCGGCGCGTCGCGTGCCGGAGCGGCCTCTCGAGGACGTCAGAGGTGCGGGCGGGCCAGGAGGCGGCCGACCGGAGCCTGCGTCGACGCGGTCACCGCGACTCCGCCGACCCAGGTGGCCGCGACGGCCCCGCGGAGGACCCGGCCGTCGTAGGCGGAGACCTTGTTCTTGTGCGCGAGAGCACCGACATCGACTCTGGCCTGGGCCTCCGGATCGAACGCCACCAGATCGGCGTCGGCGCCCGCTCGCAGCAGACCCTTCTGCCCGAGTCCGGCGAAGGCGGCGGTGCCGGTCGACATCCAGGCGACGACCTGCTCGAGCGGGATCCCGCGCTCGTGCGCGCCCGTCCAGATCGCGCGGAAGCTCAGCTCGAGTCCCGAGATGCCGCCCCAGGCGAGGCCGAAGTCGCCGTCGTGCGCGAACTTCAGCTCGGCGGTGGCGGGGGAGTGGTCGGAGGCGATGATGTCGATCGTGCCGTCGAGCAGGCCCTTCCAGAGCAGCTCGCGGTTGCGCTCGTCGCGGATGGGCGGGCAGCACTTGAACTCGGTCGCGCCGTCGGGGATCGAGGCGGCGTCGAAGGTGAGGTAGTGCGGGCAGGTCTCCGCGGTGATCCGCAGGCCCTCGGCCTTCGCCTCGCGCAGCAGGGGCAGGGCGTCGGCGGAGGAGAGGTGCAGGATGTGCGCGCGGCCGCCGGTCTCGCGGACCGCCTCGATCACGTGCAGGATCGCGCTCTTCTCGGAGGCGGGCGGCCGCGAGTCGACGAAGGCGCCGTAGGAGGTGCCTCCGTCGTTCGCGCTCGACTCGAGCTCGGCCGGGTCCTCGGCGTGGACGATCAGCAGGCCGTCGAACGCGGCGATCTCGTGCATCGCCTCGAACAGCTGCTCGGTGCTGAGGTGCGGGAACTCGTCGACACCGCTCGGCGAGAGGAAGCACTTGAAGCCGAAGACGCCGGCGTCGTGCAGTTCGCGGAGCGTCCCCAGGTTGCCGGGGACCGCCCCGCCCCAGAAGCCCACATCGACGAGGGCCTGGGGGCCGGCGGCGGCGCGCTTGGCCTCGAGACCCGCCACGGTGGTCGTCGGCGGGATCGAGTTGAGCGGCATGTCGATGATCGTGGTGACGCCTCCGGCCGCGGCGGCCCTCGTGGCGGAGGCGAAGCCCTCCCACTCGGCGCGGCCCGGCTCGTTGACGTGCACGTGCGTGTCGACGGCCCCCGGGATCAGCACCTGACCCTCGGGCAGCACGACCTCCTGGGCGGTCCGCCACGGGGCGTCGAACGCGCCGACCGCGACGATCAGGCCCTCGGCGATCGCGACGCTCGCCGGCTGCCGGCCGTGCTCGGTCAGCACAGCGGAGGAGCGGATCACGAGGTCGAGCGAGGGAGCGTCGGAAGGCATGGATCGACCCTATACTCGGCATGTTTCCTGCGTGTGAGCGCCCGCCGGCCGCTCCTCGCCCCCGGCAGCGACGCCTCCCACCGTCGCCGCGAGGAGGTCACCGTGCTCGAACTGGCCGTGCCGATCCTCGAGCGCGTCGAGGCGGGTCAGCGCGTCGCCGTGGTGACCGTGACGCACGTCTTCGGATCCGCTCCGCGGGCCCTCGGCTCGTCGATGGCGGTCGACGCGGACGGTGCCGCGATCGGCTCGATCTCCGGCGGCTGCGTCGAGGCGCAGGCGTACGCGCTGGCGCAGGAGGTGCTCGGCGAGGGCGGCAGCGCCTCCGAGCACTTCGGCTTCGACGACGAGGCGGCGTTCGCCGCCGGCCTCTCGTGCGGCGGGCAGCTGCGGGTGCTCGGGCACTCCGTCGACGCGTCGTCCGGGGCGGTGCTGGCCGAGCTGCGGGCGGCCAGGGCGGGGCGTCCAGCCGGGCTCGCGATGATCGTCGGCGGTCCCCAGGAGCTCGTCGGGCTGGTCCTCACCGGCGCGACGCGCGCGCAGGACGTGGTCGGCCCCCACCTCGACGACGACACCGTGCGCCGGATCCTCGCCGAGCGGACGGCCCGCATGCTGTCGGGCCGCTCCGCGAGCGTCGAGATCGACTGCCAGGGCACCGAGCTCGAGGTGACCTACATCGTCCACGCCGAGAAGCCGCGCCTGCTCGTCTTCGGCGCCGTCGACTTCTCGGCCGCCCTCTGCGCCGCGGGCGCGCTGCTCGGCTACCGCGTGACCGTCTGCGACGCCCGCCCGGTCTTCGCGACCGCCGAGCGCTTCCCCGCCGCCGACGAGGTGGTCGTCGAGTGGCCCTCCGACTACCTCGCGAGCACGTCCGTCGACAGGCGCACGGTGATCGCCGTGCTCACCCACGACGAGAAGTTCGACATCCCGCTGCTCGAGCTCGCACTGACGCTGCCGGTCGCGTACGTCGGCGCGATGGGCTCGCGGCGCACCCACGAGCGCCGGCTGGGGCTGCTGCGCACGGCGGGGGTCGCCGAGGAGGCGCTGGCCCGCCTGCACTCGCCGATCGGACTCGACATCGGAGCGTCCACGCCGGAGGAGACGGCGGTGTCGATCCTCGCCGAGGTGCTCGCCGTGCGCTCCGGTGCCTCCGGCACGCCGCTCGCCGGCCGCGCCGGGCCCATCCACGCCGCGCGCTGACCTGCTCCGCGCAGACTCCGCACGGGGCCACGGCGCCTCGGCGTACGTGCGCCCGAGCAGAGACCGGCGGGGGCCGATCGGGGGCCGGGCGGAAACCGACGGGAAACACGGCGGTGCCATGCTCGGGGGATGCAGCGGCACATCATCACCGGAGCCCACGTCGCCACGGTCGACGCGGCGGGCACTGAGCACGCGGGCGGACACGTCGTCGTCGACGACCGGCTGATCACGGCGGTCGGCGCGGGGGCGCCTCCGGCCTGGGCCCTCGAGGGCCGCGCCCCCACCGGGCTGCCGGCCCAGGAGCCGGTGACGATCACGCGCGTCGACGGACGCGGACACCTGCTCACCCCGGGCCTCGTCAACACGCACCACCACCTCTACCAGTGGCTCACCAGGGGCTGGGCGCAGGACTCGATCCTCTTCGACTGGCTCGTCGCGCTGTACCCCGCGTGGTCGCGGATCGACGCCGACCTCACCCGCTCGGCGGCCCTCGGCGCGATGGGCGTGCTCGCGCGCTCCGGGTGCACGACCGTCGGCGACCACCACTACGTGTTCCCTCGCGGATCCGGCGACATCGTCGGCGGGATCGTCGACGCGGCCTCGACCCTCGGGCTCCGGCTGCACGCCACCCGCGGCTCGATGGACCTCGGCGAGTCGCAGGGCGGACTGCCGCCGGACTTCGCCGTCGAGACGACCGCGGCGGCGCTGGAGGCGAGCGGCGCGGCCGTCGAGCGCTACCACGACGCCTCCTTCGACTCGATGGTGCGCGTCGCGATCGCGCCGTGCTCGCCGTTCTCGGTCACTCCGGATCTGCTCCGCGAGTCGGCGGTGCTCGCCCGGCAGCTCGGCGTCCGGCTGCACACCCACGGCTCCGAGACGATCGAGGAGGACGCCTACACCCGGGAGGCGTTCGGGATGTCGCCCACCGACTACCTCGAGTCGCTCGGCTGGCTCGGTGACGACGTCTGGATGGCGCACTGCGTGCACCTCGACGACGACGCGATCGCGAAGTTCGCGGCCACGGGCACCGGAGTCGCGCACTGCCCGTCGTCGAACGGCCGGCTCGCGGCGGGGATCGCGCCGATCCCGCAGCTGCTGGCGGCCGGGGCGCCGGTGGGGCTCGGTGTCGACGGTGCGGCGTCGAACGAGTCGGGTCAGCTCGGCATCGAGATCCGCGAGGCGGTCCTGATGAACCGGCTGCGCGCCGGCGCCGACCGGATGAGCGCCCGGCAGGCGCTGTCGGTCGCGACGATCGGAGGCGCGCGGGTGCTCGGCCGGCAGGACGAGATCGGCTCGATCGAGGTCGGCAAGCTGGCCGACCTCGCGCTCTGGCGGGTCGACGGGATCGAGCACGCGGGGATCGCGGATCCGGTCGCAGCGCTCGCGCTCGGGTCGCAGCCCCCGCTGACGCTGCTGCTGGTCAATGGGCGGCCTGCCGTGACGGAGGGGCGGCTCGTCCACGCGGACGAGGACGCGATCGCCCGCGAGGTGGCCCGCGCGAGCGCGGAGCTGGCCTCCCGGGTCTGAGCGATCGGCCGGGCTGTCCTACTGGCGGTGGTGGGGTCTCGATACGCCGCCTGCGGCGGCTACTCGACCAGCAGGCAGGAGGCATGACGAGTCCTGGCAGGCACGTCGCCGGCCCGTTGATGGAGTAGCCCGCGCAGCGGGCGTATCGAGATCCACCTCCCTCGAGAGAGGAGCGGAGCGGACCCCGGCCACCCGGCTCAGCCCGGGGGCGCCTCCGCCGAGACGGAGCGGACGGGGGCGGCGTCGGGGTGCAGGAGGCGCCACACCCGGTCGCGCGACAGCGGCAGCTCGTGCGGGCGCACGCCGATCGCGTCGCGGACGGCGTTCGCCAGCGCCGGGGCGACCGGGTTGTAGGGCGCCTCGCTCATCGACTTCGCGCCGAACGGGCCGAGCTCGTCGGCCGTGTCGGCGAAGAGCACCTCCGTCGTCGGCACGTCCGCCATCTGCGGGATGTGGTAGTTCCGGAGGATCGCCGTGGTGACCGTGCCCGCGCCGTCGAGGATCACCTCCTCGTAGAGCGCCGAGCCGATCGCCTGGGCGACTCCGCCCTCGACCTGCCCCCGGCACTGCTCCGGGTTGATGACGAAGCCCGCATCCGCGGCCTGCACCGACTGCAGGATGCGGACCTCGCCGGTCGACTCGCGGACGGCGACGCGGAAGCCCTGGACGTTGAACGCGAGCGAGCGCTGAGCGCCGTCCTCCGTCCCCGTCGCGCTGACCGGTCCGCCGGCCGCGAGCGCGAGATCGCCGAAGGTCACCCGCGTGCCGTCCGGCGCGAGCAGCCCCTCGTCGTCGGGCTCGAACTCGCCGCCCTCGACCCCGGTGAGCCGCTTCGCGAGCGAGCGCAGGTCGGCGAGCAGCCGCACGGCCGCGGCGTAGACCGCCTTGCCGGCGACGACCGTCCCCGCGCTCCCGAACGCGCCGGTGTCGTAGCGCGCGGCCGCGGTGTCGGACTGCCGGATGCGCACCCGGTCGGCCGAGGCGCCGAACGCGCTCGCGACGAGCTGGGTGTGCACGGTCGTCGTCCCGTTGCCGAACTCGGAGGTGCCGACCCCGATCGTGAGCACGCCCTCGGCGTCGACCTCGACGGTCGCCTCCGAGAAGTGGCCGCGCGGAGGGATCGTGGCGATCATCGCGACCGCCATGCCCTCGCCGATCCGCCAGTCGGGCCCCTCGGGGCCCGCGTCGGCCCGGCCGCGCGCGAGCGCCGCCTCCGTGAGGTCGAGGCACTGGTCGAGTCCGTAGGAGGCGAAGCCGATGTCGTCGCCCTCGACGTGCGTCACGACGAGCGGGTCGCCGGGGCGCACCGCGTTGATCCGGCGCAGCTCGAACGGGTCGATGCCGAGCTCGCGGGCGAGCTGGTCCATCGCCGACTCGATGCCGAAGATCACCTGCCCGAGTCCGTAGCCGCGGAACGCGCCGGAGGGGAGGTTGTTCGTGTACACCGCCTGCGCGTCGACGCGCTTGTTCGGCGCGTTGTAGGTCGCGACCGACTCCGACGTGCCGTGGAACATCACTCCGGGCCCGTGGTTGCCGTAGGCGCCGGTGTCCGAGAGGACGTCGACCGTCATCGCCGTCAGCGTCCCGTCGCGGCGGGCGCCGAGCGTCACGTCGACGCGCATCGGGTGCCGGCACGGGGCCATCGTGAACTCGTCGGTGCGGGTGAACTCGTACTGCACGGGACGCCCCGTCGCCAGCACGGCGAGCGCGACCACGTCCTCCGTGAGGATCTCCTGCTTGCCGCCGAAGCCGCCGCCGACCCGCGCGGTGAACACGCGGACGCTGTCGGGCGAGCGGTCGAAGATCCGGGCGATCTCGTCGCGGACGAGGAACGGCACCTGGGTCGAGGTCCGCAGCACGAGCTGGTCCCCCTCGAGCCAGCCGACCGTGCCGTGGGTCTCGAGCGCCGTGTGCGCGACCCGCGAGGTCCGGAACCGTCCCTCGACGACCACGTCGGCCTCGGCCAGCCCCTGCGCGACATCGCCGTACTCGCCGTGCAGCTCGGCGACGACGTTCGAGCCCGGGTCCGCGATCCGCGACGCGATCGGGTCCTTCTCGCCGTGCAGGAGGGGTGCGCCGGGCGAGCGCGCCTCCTCCGGGTCGAAGACGGCCGGCAGCACCTCGTACTCGACCTCGATCGCGCGGCAGGCGATCTCGGCCCGGGCGACCGACTCGGCGACCACGACGGCGACCCGCTGCCCGCGGAACCGCACGACGGTGTCGAGCATCCGCGTGTCGTCGGGGTCGTCGAGCCGCGACTCGTGACGGGCCGTCGAGTAGAGCAGATCCGGCACGTCGGAGGCGGTGAGCACGGCGACGACGCCCGGCATCGCGGCGGCCGCGCGGGTGTCCATCGACACGATGCGCGCGTGCGCGTGCGGGCTCGGCAGCACCTTCAGGTGCAGGAGCCCGGGCACCGCGACGTCGAGCGTGTAGGGCTCACGGCCCGAGACGATCCGGCGGCCGGCGGGGGCGCCGAGCGAGCGGCCGACCCGGGACTCGTCGGCGGTCGGGCGTCCGGTGCGGCGGACGGGGGACAGGCCGCTCGGGTGCTCGCACGAGCCTCCGCACGAGTGCCCGCCGGTCACCGCCTCGTGGATCGCGCGGTAGCCGGTGCAACGGCAGAGGTTGCCCTTCATCAGCCGCGGGACGTCCTCGGGGCGCGCGCCCTCGATCGCTGTGGCCGTCACCACCATGCCCGCCGTGCAGAATCCGCACTGGAACGCGCCGGAGTCGACGAAGGCCTGCTGCACGGCGCTCGGCTCCTCCGCGGTGCCGAGACCCGAGGCCGTCGTCACCTCGCGGCCCTCGAGGCGGTGCGCGGGGTAGAGGCAGGAGTGGAAGGGCGTGCCGTCGACGAGCACCGAGCAGGCGCCGCAGTCGCCCGCGTCGCAGCCCTTCTTGACCTCGAAGTGATCGTGGTCGCGCAGCAGGGTGCGCAGCACCTGACCGGGGCGCGGTGTCGCGTCGACCGCCTCGCCGTTGACGGTGAACCTCATGCGGCGCTCCCTCCGAGCTCCCGGCGGATCTCCTCGGCCAGCACGAGCACGACGGCGTGCCGCCAGTCGGCGGCGCCGTGCGGATCGGTGAACCAGGTCGCGATCGCGTCGACTCCCTCGGCCAGCTCGCCGGCGGAGGGGACCGCGGCGAACCGCAGGACCTCGGGCCTGATCGTCGCGCCGGTCACGCAGAGCACGAAGCCGCCGTCCGCGTCGACCCGGCCGATCACCACGGCGCCGGAGCGGCCGAGCGGCGACAGGGCGATCTTGCGGAACGCGGTGCGCGCCTCCAGAGCGTGCGCGGGGAACTCGATCGAGCGGATCACGTCGCCGTGGCCCAGCGTCGTCGTCATGTTGCCGATCACGAGCTCGGCGACCGGGACGAGGTCGTCGGAGCCGTCGGCCCGCCAGATCAGCGCCTCGGCGTCGAGGGCGGCGGCCAGGCCGATCATGGGGCCGGCGGGGAGCGCGTTGGCGATGTTGCCGCCGACCGTCGCGACGTTCCAGATCTTGAACGAGCCGAGCAGGGCTGTGCAGCACTGGAAGAACAGCGGGCCGCGGTCGGGCATCGCCGCGAGCTCGGTGAAGGTGCAGGTCGCGGCGATCGAGAGGCCTGCGGGAGTGCCGCGGATCGGCTCCCAGCCGAAGCCCTGCAGGTCGAGGAGCTCCTCGAGGTGGTCGTGCGGGAGGGAGAAGACCCAGGAGCCGCCTCCGATCACCGCGGTGCGCGGCCCCATCGCCGCCAGGTCGGCGCGCTCGTGCACGACGCGGACGCGCTGGATGGTGTTCAGGTCCATGCCGCACCTCTCGCCGGAGCCCGCGGGATGCGGACCCCTCCAGTCAACCTCAGACGTGTGACACCCGTGTTACCCGGGCCTGTCGCCGGGAGCCCGGCCCGGCGCACCCCCTGGCGGATCCGCCAGTCCAGGGAAGCCGCGCCCATCGAGGCGGCCGGGAGGAGCGGGCGGCCTCGACGAGAGCGGGTTCCCCCGCCCGCGCTCAGCCGAGCGACGCCACCCACTCCGAGCTGCCGTCGACGAACGACTGCTCCTTCCAGATCGGGACCGACGCCTTGATGTCGTCGACCAGCGCCGCGCACGCCTCGAAGGCCGCCGCGCGGTGCGCAGAGGCGACCGCGCACGCCAGCGCCAGGTCGCCCACGACGAGGTCGCCGACCCGGTGCACCGCCGCGATCCGCACCGCGGGGAAGCGCTCCGCGATCCGCTGGGCCGACGCGAGCAGCGCGGCGGGCGCCTCCGGGTGCGCCTCGTAGTGCAGGCGGAGCACGCCGCGCCCCTCGTCGTGGTCGCGGACGACCCCGGCGAAGGTGACGACCGCGCCGTGGGCGGGCGAGTCGACGGCGTGCTCGCACTCGTCGACCGTGACGGCCTCGTGGGCGATGCGGGCGAGCGCGACGGACTCAGCGGACATGATCGCCGCCTCCGAGCTGGTCGAGAAGGTGGCCGATGACCGGGTCGAGCACGCCGATGCCGTCGCGGACCCCGCCGGGGGAGCCGGGGAGGTTGACGATCACGCTCGAGCCCGAGACTCCCGCCCTGCCGCGGCTGAGGATCGCCGTCGGCACGTGCCCCGCCCCTCTGGCGCGGATCGCCTCGGCGAGGCCGGGCAGCTCGCGCTCGATCAGCGGCGCCGTCTGCTCGGGGGTGACGTCGCTCGGGGCGACCCCCGTCCCTCCGGTCGTGACGACGATGTCGACTCCGGCGCCGATCGCGTCCGAGATCGCCTCGCCGACCGCGTCGCCGTCGGCGACGACGACCACGCGTCCCGCCCAGCCCCGGCTCTCGAACCAGGCGAGCAGCGCCGGCCCGGTGCGGTCCTCGTAGACCCCCGAGGCGGCGCGGGTGGAGGCGACCACCGCGACCGCGCGCCGGGTCACGCCGCGCTCCACGAGCCGCTGCGGCCGCCGGCCTTGGCGAGCACGCGGACGTCGGTGATGACGGCGCCGCGGTCGACGGCCTTGAGCATGTCGTAGACGGTCAGCGCCGCGACGGTGACGGCCGTGAGCGCCTCCATCTCGACTCCGGTGCGGCCGCTCGTGCGCACCCGCGCCTCGATCCGCACCCGGTCGCCGCTCGGCTCGAGATCGATGTCGACCCCGTCGAGCACGAGCGGGTGGCACAGCGGGATCAGCGTCGAGGTCGCCTTCGCGCCCATGATCCCGGCGATCCGGGCCACTCCCAGCGCCTCGCCCTTGGGCAGCTCGCCCTGCGCGAGCAGCCGCACGACCTCGGCGGTCGTCACGACGAACCCCTCGGCGACCGCGGTGCGGGCGGTCACCTCCTTGCCTCCGACATCGACCATGTGCACGGCGCCGTCGCCGCGGACGTGGGTGAGGCTGGTTCCCTCAGTCATCGATCCTCCAGATCTCGACCGTGTCGCCGGTCGCTGCGCGTTCCGTCCCGACGGGGACGTGGATGAGCACGTTCGAGCGCGCGTAGGACGCGAGCAGGTGCGAGCTCGGGCCTCCGACCGCGTGCACGAGGCCCTCGTCGTCGAGGACCCCGCGTCTGATCTGGTGCAGGTGCGCGGGCGAGTCGAGCGGGGCGCCGAGCCGCGCCCGCAGCCGGGGGCGCTCGGCCGGCAGCCGTCCGGCGAGCGAGCGCAGCACCGGGCGGAGGAACACCTCGAACGACACCAGCGCGCTCACCGGATTGCCGGGCAGCGAGACGATCGCGAGATGCGCGTCGTCGGACACCTTCACGAGGCCCAGGCCCTGCGGCCCGCCGGGCTGCATCGCGACGTGGCCGAACTCCGACCCGGCCGGCCCGAGCGCGTCGCGGACGACCTCGTAGGCGCCGGCGCTGACTCCGCCGACCGTGATCGCGAGGTCCGCCTCCGCCGCGTGCTCCCGGAGGAGCTCCAGGAGGTCCTCGGCCCGGTCGCTGCCGCACGGCACGACGATCGGCAGGGCCCCCGCCTCGCGCACGGCCTCGGCGAGCAGGGAGCCGTTCGCGTCGTAGATCTGCGCGTCCTCGAGCAGCGCGCCCGCGGGGCGGATCTCGTGCCCGGTCGGCACGACGAGGACGCGGAGCCGGGGGAGGACCTCGACCTCGTTGAGGCCGAGGGAGGCGAGCAGCCCGTAGTGCGCGGCGCGGAGGGTCGTCCCGGCGGGCAGTGCGAGATCGCCGCTCCGGGCGTCGCTGCCGCGGGTGCGGACGTAGGTCGAGGCGACGACCGGCGCCGAGAAGGCGACCCGCGCGTCGCCGGAGCCGGTCCCGGGGAACCGCGGCGGATCGACCCGCTCGATCGGCACGACGGCGTCGGCGCCGACGGGCAGCGGCGAGCCCGTCATGATCGGAGCGGCGGTGCCGGGCTCGAGGCGGGGCGCGCGATCGCCCGCCGGGATCGGCGCCACGACCGGCAGCACGACCGGGCTGTCGGCGGTGGCCGCGTCGAGATCGGCGGCGCGCACGGCGTAGCCGTCCATCTGCGAGTTGTCGAAGCGCGGCAGATCGAGCGGGGCGCTGACCGAGCGGGCGAGCACCCGGCGGTCGTAGGCGCCCGGGTCGGCGGCGACGGAGGCGGGATCCAGCGTCAGCGGCTCGCGGGCGCCGCGCTCGGCGAGGGGGGCCAGCAGCGCGCGCACCCGGGCGGCGTGCATGTCGATCGAGGTCATCGCGTCCTCTCCGGCGCTCGCCCCGGTGGTGGTCGGGGCCGGAGTCCATCCTGCCGGGTCGCGCGCAGATCCGGCGCGTAGTCTGTCCGGATGAGCACAGCACTCGGGATTCCCGGCATCCGGCCCCGGCAGCGCGGATCCGAGCTCCCCGCCGATCGCCCTGCGACTCCGCTGCTCCTCGACACCTACGGCCGGGTCGCCGACGACCTGCGCATCTCGCTGACCGACAAGTGCAATCTGCGCTGCACCTACTGCATGCCCGCCGAGGGCCTGCCGTTCCTCGCGCCGGCGTCGCTGCTGACCCGCGAGGAGATCGTGCGTCTCGCGCGCATCGCCGTCGAGCAGTTCGGCGTGCGCCAGATCCGCTTCACGGGCGGCGAGCCGCTGCTGCGGAAGGACCTCGTCGACATCATCCGCGACGTCGCCGCGATCGAGCCCCGCCCCGAGATCTCGCTGACCACGAACGCGATCGGCCTCTCCGGCCGGGCGGAGGCGCTCGCCGCGGCCGGGCTCGACCGGGTCAACGTGTCGCTCGACTCGATCTGCGCCGAGACCTTCGCCAAGGTCACCCGGCGCCCGTTCCTCGATCGGGTGCTCGCCGGCATCGACGCCCTCGGCCCCGCGGGGCTCGCGCAGACGAAGATCAACGCCGTGCTGCTCCCCGGGATCAACGACCACGAGGCTCCGGAGCTGCTCGCCTGGGCGCTCGCCGGAGGCCACCAGCTCCGCTTCATCGAGCAGATGGCCCTCGACGCCGATCACGGCTGGGATCGCGACACGATGATCACCGCCGAGGGCATCCGCGCGCTGCTCTCCGAGCGCTTCACCCTCACCCCGCACGCGGCTCCGCGCGACGGAGCGCCGGCCGAGCTGTTCGACGTGCACGAGGCGGGCGTCCTCGAGGGGCCGGTCCTCGGGCAGGTGGGCATCATCGCCTCCGTGACCGAGCCGTTCTGCGGCGACTGCCGGCGCACCCGGCTCACCGCCGAGGGCGGTGTGCGCAGCTGCCTCTTCTCGAACGAGGAGACCGACCTGCTGAGCCCGATGCGTGCGGGCGCCGACGACCACGAGGTCGCGCAGCTCTGGCGCGGCGCGATGTGGGCTAAGCCGGCGGGCCACGAGATGAACCGGGTGGGCTTCGTGCAGCCCGAGCGCACGATGAGCGCGATCGGCGGATGAGCGTGCGGGTCCGCTACTTCGCCGCGGCGAAGGCCGCTCTGGGGCGCGCCGGCGACGAGTTCGACGACGTGCGCGACCTGGGTGCGCTGGAGGCGCGGCTGGTCGCCTCCGCGCCGTCGGCCGCCGCGGTGCTGGAGCGGTGCACGTACCTCGTGGGCGGCGTGTCGACGACGGATCGGGCGACTCCGCTTGAGGCGGACGCGACTGTCGACGTGCTGCCTCCGTTCGCGGGCGGCTGAGGCGCGCGCTCGTTCGAGTGCGCGTGCGGTCTGCAGGCGTCGGTGCGATCAGCTCCTGCAGACCGCACGGCCGTTCAGCCCCAGGCCGCCGCGCCGCCCACCAGCGAGTCCGCCGCGACTCCCGCCGCCGCTGCGCGCTCCGCCGCCGCCCGCGAGCGCACCCCCGACGCGCAGTACAGCACCAGCGGCCCCGCGGGCAGCGTCCCCGGGTCGAACCGCGACATCGGCATCCGCACCGCACCGGGCACCGTCACCGACCGGTCCTCCGCGTCCTCGCGCAGGTCGACCACCGTCGGCGGCACCGCCCCCGCCAGCCGGGCCCGCAGCTCCGCGGCCGTCACCGACCCCGCGCCCACGACCCGTGGAGGCACGACCGGCACCGCGCGCACGAGCGGCAGCTCCGTCCACGATCCGTCGAGCGCGTCGTGCACCAGCACCCGGCCGAACAGCGGCGTGCCGACCCCGGTCACCAGCTTGACCACCTCGCTCGCCATCGCCGAGCCGATCGTCGCGCACAGCGTCCCGAGCACGCCGACCGTGGCGCAGCTGTCGGCCGAGTCCTCCGCTCCCGGGTGCAGGGCGCGCAGAGTGACGCCTCCGCCCGGCGCCGCGACCCAGAACGTCGAGAGCTGCCCGTCGAAGCCGAGCGCCGACCCCCACACGTGCGGGATCCCCGCGCGGGTCGTCGCGTCCGACGCGAGGTAGCGCGACCCGAAGGTGTCGAAGCCGTCGACGACGACGTCCCAGCCCTCGACGAGCTCGTCGGCGTTCGCCGAGGTGAAGGCGACGGAGTAGGCGCGCGCGTCGATCCCCGGCGAGAGCCGCCGCGCGGTCGCGGCGGCCGACTCCGCCTTCGAGCGGCCCACCGAGCCGCTGTCGTGCGCGGTCTGCCGCGACAGGTTGGACGGCTCGACGACGTCGGAGTCGACGATGCCCAGGCGGCCGATGCCCGCCGCGGCGAGCGCCGTGATCACCGGCGAGCCGATGCCTCCCGCGCCCAGCACCAGCACGCGCGCGTTCGCCAGCCGCAGCTGGCCCTGCTCGCCGAACAGCCTGATCTGGCGGGCGAAGCGCTCCCGGTCGCTGTCGGTCAGGCTCATGCGAGCACCGTCTTCCACTGGCCCTCGACGGCGACGGCGGTGAAGCCCACGGCCTCGTTCACAGCGAGCATCGGTCGGTTCTCCTCGGCGTTCCAGGTGTAGACGGCGCGGCAGCCCGTCGCGGTCAGCTGCCCGAGGGCGTCGAGCTTCAGCAGCATGCCCAGGCGGTGCCCGCGGTGCTCGGGCAGCACGAGCGTGTCGCCCCACAGCGCGGGGCGGCCCGGGAGCAGATCGATCGTGCAGTAGCCGACGAGCCTGCCGCTGCCGCGGTGCAGGACAGCGGAGGCGAGTTCGACACGTCCTCCCGCCTCGGCACCGCGCTCGTGGGCTGCGAGGCGCTCGCGGGTCCAGGTCTCCTCCGGCACCGAGAGCCCGGCCGACGGCGCCTGCGTGCTCATCGCGGTCCGGAGCAGCAGCAGGTCGTCGATCCACTCCGGGGGAGTCCGGCCGCGCCAGTGCAGCACGTCGTACCCGGCGCTGTGCCCGAGAGCCGCTCGGAGGCGGTCCTCGAACGCCTCGAGAGGCAGCCGCGCGACGCTGACCCGCTCGACCTGCTCGAGACTCCAGCGACGTGCGATCAGCCAGCGCGCGCCGGGGTCGGCGGAGGGGACCGAGCCCGCTCCGGACAGCGGCTCCCGCCGGTCGCCCGCCGCGTCCGCGCGGTGCGAGGTCCAGGTCTGCAGCACGCGGCGGCCGAGGTCGGCCGCGTCCGCGCTCAGCCGATCGAGCAGCGCCGTCCCGACGCCGCGTCGCCGCTGCTCGGGGAGCACCGCGATCGAGAGCCACGCGGCGTCGTCCTGCGCCTCGGCGCTCCAGTGCAGTTCGCCGCTGCCGACGGCGCGGCCCTCCACCTCGGCGAGGTAGGCGCGCTGGGGCGAGAACTCCTGCTGCCGCCACTCCCCGAGGTTCGTCTCGGGGGAGTAGCCGAGATCGTCGGTGCCCGTGCCCTCCGCCTCGACCGCGTTGCCGATCGCGGTCAGCGCGACGAAGTCGTCCCAGCCCGCGGCGCCCGGGCGCTCGGGGATCGGGAGGGCGCGGACGGAGAGGCGGGTCACCTCCCCAGTGTGCACTCCCGCACGGGTTCCGGCGCGTGCGCTGGACCGGCGTCCTCCCTCGCTCGGGGTCGTCTCGGGCAGGCGCGCTCAGGGCGCCCGCTGGAGGCGCCGCAGGATCCGCAGGACTCCGAGGAACCCGAGCAGCCCGACGAACGCACCGCCCAGGTCGAACAGGCGCAGGTTCGGTGCGAGCAGCGGGCCGGAGTCGCTGACGACCAGGACGATCGCCAGGACGACCGCGGTCAGGGAGATCAGCACACCGACCACCTCGGCCACCAGTCCGCCGACGAATCCCCGGTCCCCCTCCTCGGCGAAGGTGCGCAGCCGCACCCCGAGAGTCCCTCGCTCGAGATGCTCGGACAGCCTCTCGATCCGTCGGGGGATCCGTCGTGCGTACGCGGCCCCGACGGCGGCCTGCGCCTGAGCCGACGCGGCGATCCGCTTGAGGCTCAGCATCCGCTTCACCAGCGTCGGCACCCGCTCGAGCGCCCGCTCCATCAGATCGAAGTCCGGGACGAGCACGTGGAGGCAGCCCTCGAGCGTCGCGAAGCTGCGGAAGGCGGAGCTCAGCGTCGAGGGAAGCGCGATCCGATGCTGCCGGATGACGTCGAGCATCATCGTGAAGATCGAGTCGTGCTCGCCGCTCTGGTACCGCGCCCGTGTCAGCACCTGCCCGATGTCGTGGCGGAACCCGTCGAGGTCGGCCCCGTCCGGCACGTCCACGATCAGCAGCAGGGCGTCCGTCGCGGCGATGTCGTCCTCGCTCGCCGCCGCGAGCAGCAGAGCGGCGAGGTACTCGCGCTGACTCCGCTCGACGACTCCGACCGCTCCGAAGTCGATCAGGCCCAGCGTGCCGTCCTCCCGGAGGATCACATTGCCGGGATGCAGATCAGCGTGGAAGACGCCGTGCACGAGGATCTGCTCGAGGACGACGTTCATGAGGCCGAGCGCGAGAGCCTCTCTCCGGGGTTCCGGGAGCTGTGCGAGACGGCCTGCGGCGCGGCTGAGCGGAAGACCGTCGACGCGGTCCATGGTGATCATCCGCCGCCCGCTCGCCTCCGGGTGGACCTCGGGCACCGAGATCCGCACGTCCTCGACGTCCGAGTGCTGGGCGACGGCGGCGAGAGTGGCGCGGATCATCTCGGTGTTGCGGAGTTCGACGCCGTAGTCGAGCTCATCGAGCAGGGTGCTCGTGAAGCCCCGGGCCACGGAGACGGCCCGCAGCTCGCGGCCCTGCCGCGTGTGGAGCTCGGCGCTCTCGGCGAGACGGAGGACGATGTCGACATCGGCCTCGACCTGCGCTCGGGCGGTCGGCCGCTGCACCTTGATCACGACGTCCCGTCCGTCGAGCAGCCGGGCCGTGTGAACCTGAGCGACGGATGCCGCGGCCAGGGGCGTCTCGTCGATGGAGGCGAACACCTCCTCTATCGGGCGGCCGAGCTCGTCCGCGATCTCCGATCGGATCGTCTCCCAGGGCAGCGTCGTCGCGCCCGACTGCAGAGACGCGAGCGCGCCGAGGTAGGGCTCGGGGATCAGGTCGCGGCGCGTCGAGAGCACCTGCCCGAGCTTCACGAACGTCACCCCCGAGGCGTTGATGGCGTCGACGATCGCTCTCGCACGCTGCTGGGCCGTGGTCGCACTCGGCCCCGTGCTCGACCGGTCGTGGAAGATCCAGCCGAGGCCGTGCCGCGAGGCGATCGCGAGGATCTGGAGGTAGCGCTTCGTGCGCCGGCGTCGCCGGATTGCGCCGCGAACGACCTCGATCGGATTGCGGAGGGAGGCGGTGGGCCAGAAGAGCTCCAGGGCGACCAGGGCGCCGACGCCGAGGGCGAAGATCCACGCGACCGCCACCACGACGGTCAGGATCGCGACCCACGCCGAAGTGGCGTCCGTCGCGCGGCCGGCCGACACGATCCCTGTCTGCTCGCTGACCCAGACTCCGAAGGGGAGACCGGTCGCGAAGACCAGCAGGCCGACGACCACGCTCCGCGGCCACCCGACCGGCGCACCGAGGACGCGACGGCTGACGGCACCCACGGCGAGCGCGGAGAGCACCGCCAGGAGGACGATGAGAACAGTGGCGGCCACGGCGACCTCTCGAGCGGCGACGGCAGTGCGGGCTGTGCGAGCTGCCCGGCCCATCGAACCATCCACGAGCGCCGGAGCGACAGAGCCCGGCCGATCGCACGCCCGGGCTCTCGGTCACGATCCGGGCACCACCCGGATCGGCGGAGCTCCTCTCGGCGCCCCTGCCGGCTCCACGTGCACTCCGGACATCCTCGACGCCGCGACCGGATCGCGGCCCCCGCGAACGGACGGCCCAAGACAGCAGATCGCCCCGCGCCGTCTCGATCATCAGCAGCGCTGATCCTCCTGGAGGCGGCGGCCCAAGCGGTCATCGGAGTCGTGCTGCTCGTGGCGGAGGCCGGAGGCATCGATCGCGACTGGAGCGGTCCGGTTCCCCTCGCCGTCGTCGCCGCGCTCACCCCGCCCTGCGGGAGTCTCGCCCGCTGGCGCGCGAATCCCCCATCGCGATCTCCAGGAGCGCCGCGGAGAGGCTGTCCGCCTGGCAGCGGATCGCGGAGGCGACGAGAGCGGCGACGTCGTGCCCGTCGGCGGTGGCGACGAGGACGACGGCTCGTCGGTCCTCGGGCACCGCGGAGATGCTCGGCTCTGCGTGCGCCTTCCTCGGTGCACGCGATCACGACGACCCGTCCGTCCGCCGCCGAGGGACCCGTCTCGACGAGGCCGTCCCTCTCGAGGCGCGCGACCAGCCGTGAGACCGCTCGACGTCCCCACCCGCTGGCCTCGGCGACGGCCCCGGAGGACACTCCGTCCGACGTCGCGATGGTCACGAGCGCGAGGATCTCCTCATTGTCGGCCCAGTCGCTTCCGAAGGCGCGATCGACAGCGAGGGTCATCTCGTCGCTGAACCGCCCCAGCTGCTCGGCGACGTCGCTGAGATCCTGCGGAGCGACAGATCGGGTCCAGAGGGCCCGATTCGAGCACAGGCGCATTCCGACGTGCCGCAGAAGGGGGCCGTGGTGTCGGGAGATGACGTTCGGATCTGTCTTGAATCTGTCTACGGTCGTCCTAGGGTTCGCCGTTGTCGTCCCTACCGACGCGGCAGGGAAGGAGGCGGACGATGTCACGAGAAGAGCACGCACGCGAGGGCGCGCAGTCGGTCATCCCGGACGACGAGATCCTCGACGTCGCGGTGGTGATGCCCCGGGGGTCGACCCGCTCCAGCGTGCTGGGAGCAGCGGTGGGCGTCGGCCTGGGGGGAGGCGATCACGCGGCGTGGGGAGTCGCCGGCGGGATGATCGCTCAGCGGGCCGCGAGCGCGTCGAAGGGCAGCTACCCGTCGATCGTCCTCGCCGTCTCGGCGACCAGGCTCTACGTTCTCGGCCGCACCTCCACAGGTCTGGTCGGCGGGTGGAAGAACCTGCACCCGGTGGCGCACATCGATCGGAGCGACCTCGAGGTCTCCCGCCGCCACAGCGGCACGGTCCGGGTCATCGAGCTGAAGGACACGACGACGGGCACATCGCTCGAGTTCGAAGCGCAGAACGTCGGCGGCCTCGGTCTCGGCGACCTCCTCGCAGAGCTCGACAAGTAGCGCTCCCCGGGTCCCCGAGCGACCGATGAGCACACGCTGCCCGCTTCCGGCAGGGTCGCCGACCGGACCGGGGAACGCATGAAATCGCCGGGACGCCCCGCCAGCGTGACGGTGGTCGCCGTGCTCGCCTGGCTGGCCGGCGTGACCCAGGTCGGACTCGGGACCCTGGTCCTCGCCGGCGTCCTCGCTCCGTCGGGCGTCTCCCGTCCGGCGATCTGGCTGATGATCGTCGTCGGTGCGGTCACGCTTCTCGTGAGCTTCGGCCTGTTCGGCGGCAGCAACGCCGCGCGGGTCCTGGTGACGATCTCGCTGTCGCTCTCCCTGGTGAGCGCGATCCTGCAGGCGCTCCTCTCGTCCTCGCCCGACGCCGTCGTCGGTGCGGTGATCACGGGAGTGCTGGCCCTCATCGGTCTGCTGCTGCTCTACACCGCCCGCGCCGATCGATTCTTCTCCTGACGGGCGGCAGGTCGCCCCAGGACCGGTCCTCTCCCTCCGGCCACAGGTCCTGCTCCCGACGACCGGCACTCGCCTCCGGCGACAGTCCCGTCCTCCGCGCAGCGGTCGCACCGCTCTCGAACCGCACGACGGCGAGGAGCTCCCCATGACGCAGACGACAGAGCACGACCGACCCGCGACCCGCGGCCGGCGCGGCTTCTGGGACAGGGGCGGGTGGTGGAGGGCGGTCCTGATCGCCGTCGTCGACATCGCCCTCGTCACCGCAGCGGGGCTCCTGCTCCGCCCCCTGGCGGAGGCTCCGTCGGCGCCTTCTGCGCCCGCGTCGGTCCGGAGGCGACCAGCGCCCGACCTCGCGCCGCGCCGTCCCGGGCGGGTCGGCGCACCAGCCTCCCGGCCCAGCGGCGCCCGTCGAGTACCGTAGGGGTGTTTTCGACCGGGAGCGAGGCGGGCACGGGTGTATCTGAAGAGCCTGACCCTCAAGGGGTTCAAGTCCTTCGCTCAGCCGACCACGTTCGCCTTCGAGCCCGGCGTGACGTGCGTCGTCGGCCCCAACGGCTCGGGCAAGAGCAACGTCGTCGACGCGCTCGCCTGGGTGATGGGGGAGCAGGGCGCCAAGACCCTCCGCGGCGGCAAGATGGAGGACGTCATCTTCGCGGGCACCTCCACCCGCGGCCCCCTCGGTCGCGCCGAGGTCGCGCTCACCATCGACAACACCGACGGCGCGCTGCCGATCGAGTACACCGAGGTGACCATCACCCGCACGCTCTTCCGCAACGGCGGCAGCGAGTACGCGATCAACGGCCGCTCCTGCCGTCTGCTCGATGTGCAGGAGCTGCTGAGCGACTCCGGTCTCGGGCGCGAGATGCACGTGATCGTCGGCCAGGGACAGCTCGACGCGGTCCTGCACGCGACTCCGGAGGAGCGCCGCGGCTTCATCGAGGAGGCCGCGGGGATCCTCAAGCACCGCCGCCGCAAGGAGAAGACCCTCCGCAAGCTCGACGCGATGCAGGCCAACCTCACTCGCCTCTCCGACCTCGCCGGAGAGATCCGGCGCCAGCTCAAGCCGCTCGGCCGCCAGGCGGAGGTGGCCCGCCAGGCCCAGACCATCGCCGCGGTCGTGCGCGACGCCCGCGCGCGCCTGCTCGCCGACGACGTGGTGACCCTCCGCACCGCCCTCGACGGCTTCGCCCGCTCCGAGAGCGAGCGGCACAGCGAGCGGATCGTGCTGCAGGAGAAGCTCGAGCAGTCGACGCTGCGGATGGCGCGCATCGAGTCCGAGATGGTCGGCGATGCGGTCGACGACGCCCGCCGCACGACCTTCGAGCTCGAGTCGGTGCAGGAGCGGCTGCGCAATCTGTCGGCGCTCGCCGGGCAGCGTCTCGCGCTGCTCGAGCTCGAGTCGGAGCAGCCGCAGGCGCAGCCGCGCGTCACTCCGCAGCTGATCGAGGAGGCGCGGGACGAGCTGGAGCGCCTTCGGCAGGGCGTGATCGACGCCGAGGCCGGCTGGGCCGCGGCGCAGCAGGCGACCCTCGCGGCCCGCCGCGCCCTCGACGCGGTCGACGACGAGATCGCCGCGCAGTCGGCCCTGGTCTCCCGCCACGATCTCGAGATCTCGAAGCTCACCGGCCAGGCCGACACCGCGGCGTCGCGGCTCGCGGCGGTGCGGGGCGAGGTCCTCCGCGCGCAGAACACCCTCGACTCCGCCGTGCAGCGGCGCGAGGCCGCCCAGCGCCAGCTCGATGCGCTCGAGGACGAGATCGGCGAGGCGGGCGGGGGCACCGACGGCACCCTCGATGAGGGCTACGAGCTCGCGCAGTCCTCGGTGTTCGAGGCGGAGGGCGAGATCGAGCGCCTCCGCGAGGATCTGCACGCGCTCGAGCGCGAGCGCGACGGGCTCGCCGCCCGCACCAGCGCCCTCTCGCTCGCCCTCGATGTGAGCGACGGCTCGGCCGAGCTGATCGCGACGCGCCTCGACGGCATCAGCGGCCGGGTCGCCGAGCGGATCCAGGTGCGCCCCGGCTACGAGGCCGCGATCGCCGCCGCGCTGGGGGTCGCCGCCGACGCCGTGCTCGCCGACACCCTCGAGCACGCGGAGGCGGCGCTCGACGAGGCGGTCCGCCGTGAGCTCGGCCGGGTCGAGCTGCTGGTCGCCGACGCGGCACGGCCCCCGCTCGCTCTCGACGTCCCCGAGGGGGCGGTGCGCGCGGGCGACCTCGTCTCCGGTCCCGCGGGAGTCCTCGCGCTCCTCGAGCAGATCGTGGTCGTCGACGACCTCGCCGCGGCACGGAGGCTGTGGCCGGCGTTCTCGGGAGGCGAGCACCCCGTCACCGTGGTCACCCGCGACGGAGCGGCCGTCTCGGACGTCGTCCTCAGCGGCGGCGCCGGCGGGCAGCGGAGCCGCCTCGAGCTCGTCTCCGAGCGCGACTCCGCCGCGAGCCGCCTCGACGAGATCGAGGGGAGCATCGACCGCCTCCGCTTCGAGCTCGCCGAGCAGACCGGCGCGCTGAAGGCAGCGAAGGAGCAGTCCCGGCTCGCCCTCGCGGCTCTCCGCGAGCACGACGCCGCCCGGGCCGCCCACACCGAGCGACTCGGCCGGGTGCGCGCGCAGCTCGAGGCCTCCGTCGCCGAGCACGGCCGCGGTGAGAAGGCGCTGACGATCGCCTCCGAGCGGGTCGGCGATGCCGAGCAGGCGGCGCACAGGGCCAAGAGCGAGCTCGACGTCGCACGCTCGCGGCCCCGGCCGATCCTCGACGTCAGCGGCCGGGACGGTCTGCAGGGCGAGGTGGATGCGGCCCGCGAGCGCGAGATCGAGGCGCGGCTCGGAGTGGAGACGGCGAAGGAGCGCGTCCGCGCCGAGCAGTCCCGCGGCGAGGCCCTCGCCCGTCAGCTCGCGGCCGACCGCGCCGCCGCCGACGAGGCCGCCCGCCGCGCGGTGATCCGGAGGCGTCAGCACGACGCCGCGGCCGATGTCGTCGGCGCGATCCCCGCGGTGCTCGCCTCCGTCGACCGCTCGGTGCAGCAGGCGCGCGCCGAGCTGGTGCAGGCCGAGGCCGCCCGCTCGCAGCAGAACGCCGAGCTCCAGGTGCTCCGGCGCGAGGAGGCGGTGCTCCGCGACCGCCTGCAGTCGGTGACCGAGAGCGTGCACGGGCTCGAGCTGCAGATCTACGAGAAGCGGCTGCAGCTGTCCGGTCTGCTCGAGCGCGCGGGATCCGAGCTCGGGCTCGTCGAGGACGTGCTCGTCGCCGAGTACGGACCGGAGGTCGGCGTGCCGGACGAGACCGACGACGACGCCCCCGACCGCCCGTTCGTCCGCGACGAGCAGCGCCGGCGCCTCGACCGGGCCGAGAAGCAGCTCGGCCAGCTCGGCCGCGTGAACCCGCTCGCCCTCGAGGAGTTCGCCGCGCTCGAGCAGCGCCACGTGTTCCTCACCGAGCAGCTGACCGACCTGACCAACACCCGCCGAGACCTGATGACGATCATCGAGGAGCTCGACGAGACCATGCAGACGGTCTTCGCCTCGGCGTTCGACGACACCCAGGCCGCGTTCGCCGACGTGTTCCCGGTGCTCTTCCCGGGCGGCACCGGCAGCATCCGCCTCACCGACCCCGCCAACCTGCTGACGACCGGCATCGAGGTCGCGGTGCGCCCGGCGGGTAAGAAGATCGAGCGGCTCTCGCTGCTCTCGGGAGGCGAGCGCTCGCTCGCCGCGGTCGCCTTCATGGTCGCGATCTTCAAGTCGCGGCCGAGCCCGTTCTACATCATGGACGAGGTCGAGGCGGCCCTCGACGACGCCAACCTGGGACGCCTGCTGAGCATCTTCCAGGACCTGCGGACCTCGAGCCAGCTGATCGTGATCACGCACCAGAAGCGCACGATGGAGATCGCGGACGCCCTCTACGGCGTCTCGATGCGGCAGGACGGAGTGTCGGCCGTCGTCGGCCAGCGCGTGGAGGCGCCGGCGGTCTGACGCGCGATGTGCGGTCTGCGGGCACCCGTGCGGGTGTGCAGGTCTGTGCGGAGTGCGGGCACGATCCCGTCTGACCTGTCCCGGGATCTGGGGCGCCGACGAGTACGCGGAACCGTCCCGCTACCGAGCCGAGCAGACGAACGGATCACGACCCCCACCGACACCGGCCGCGCGAGCGTGCTCAGCTCTGCCTCCTCCTCCGCACCCGCCGAGCCGAGTCCGACGAGGATGCACCTTCCGCCGCGGCGCCCGGGCCGAGCGCCGCGCTAATCTGGGCCGCATGCGCGCAACCGTCCGGGATGTCGCCACTCGTGCCGGGGTGAGCCCGAAGACCGTCTCGAACGTCATCAACGGCGTCGTGTTCGTGAGGCCCGGCACCCGGGAGCGCGTCGAGGCCGCCATCGCCGACCTGCACTACGTGCCCAACCTCAGCGCGCGCGGTCTGCGCAACGGCCGCTCCGGTGCGGTCGCCCTCGCCTTCCCCGACCTGACCACCGAGTACTCCGCCGCCATGCTCGACAATTTCGTCGAGGCCGCCCATGAGCGCGGGTGGTCGATCCAGATGGAGCAGACCGGCAGGCGACCCGACCGCGAAGGTGAACTGCTCTCGCGCGCGCGCGAGCACCTCATCGACGGCCTCATCCTCAACCCGGTCAGCCTGAAACTGAGCGCCATCGTCGGTGCCGCCGAGCTGCCCCCGATCGTCGTGATCGGTGAGGTGGAGCAGGATCTCGTCGACAGGGTGGCCGTCGACAGCGTCGCCGCCGCTCGGGAGATGACCGAGCACCTCCTCGCGCGCGGCCATCGGCGTATCGCCGTCGTCGGAACGGACGGCCCCGGCTCCGATCGGGCGTCAGCGCGAGCGCGGACGCAGGGCTACCGCGAGGCCCTGGCGGCTGCGGGTGTGCCGAACGACCCGGCCCTCGAGATCATGACGGTGGACTGGGTTCCGAGCGTGGCCGGGGAAGCGTTCGCCCGCGCGCTCGACGCGGGAGTCGAGATGGATGCCGTCTTCTGCTTCACCGACTCCATGGCGGTGGGAGTTCTGAGCATCCTGTTCGCGCGGCACATCCGGGTGCCGGAGCAGATCGCCGTCGCCGGCTTCGACGACGTGCGCGGCGGCCGCTTCGCGTCCCCTCCGCTGACCACGGTGTCCTTCGACAAGCGAGCCTTCGCTGAGGCCGCGCTGTCGATGCTCGCGGAGCGGATCGCCGACCGGTCCCTCCCACCGCGCCAGATCTTCATCCCGCACGAGATCATCGCGCGGGCGTCCACCGCGACGGCTCGAGCCGCCGCGGACTGATTCTGCGAGGCGACTCGCAAGAAATCCTTGACTCCCCGTTACAACGATGTAACGCTGCTGATCAAGCGCTACGACCGACTCGCTCGCGGGCCGTCGAACACAGTTCTGTCACGGGCGCTGCCACACGACGAGGAGGTCGACATGGTGTCACCATTCACCCGACGGGCATTTCTGGGCGGTTCTCTCGCCGCGGCGAGCTCTCTCGCTCTCGCCGGCTGCGCGAGCAGTCCGATCGGAGCCGGGCTCTTCGGCAGCCCGCTCAACCCCGAGCAGCTCATCTTCTGGAGCCTCTTCGGCGGCGGCGACGGCACCCGGATGCAGGAGATGCAGGCGGGCTACGCGGACGCGAACGGCGGTCCCGGCTCGCTCCAGGCCACCGTCTTCGCGTGGGGCAACCCGTACTACTCCAAACTGACGCTCGCCACCGTGGGCAACAAGCCGCCGGACGTCGCGGTCGCGCACCTCACGCGGGCGAAGCCGCTGTACGACGGCGGAATCCTCGACCCGATCACCGAAGAGGACCTCGCCTCGGTCGGCATGTCCTCCACCGACTTCAACCCGGCCTCCTGGGACGCCCAGAAGACGGACGGCAAGAACATCGCGATCCCGCTCGACACCCACCCGCTCGTGATGTTCTTCAACTCCGACGTCTGCGGCCAGGCGGGGCTGCTCGATCCGGACGGGAAGCTGAAGGACCTCACCGGCCTCGAGACGTTCGAATCCGCGCTCGACGCGATCGCCGGGGTCACCGGCGGCACGGCGATCACCTTCGGAAACGTCAATGAGACCGCGACTCCCTGGCGTGTGTTCTGGACGCTCTACAACCAGATCGACGGCGTGACGCCGTTCCTCTCCGACAACGGAGCGACGATCTCGGTCGACGAGGACGCCTTCATCCAGGTGACCACGAAGATCCAGGACTGGGTGAACAAGGGCTGGCTGAACACGGGCCTCGACTACGCCGGTGCGCAGACGGCGATGTTCACGGGACAGTCCGGCATCTTCCTCCAGGGGGAGTGGGAGATCACCACGGCGGAGTCGATCGAGGGCCTCACCTTCGGGATGGTGCCGGTTCCGCAACTGTTCGACAGGCCGGCCGTGCAGGCCGACTCGCACACCTTCGTTCTGCCTCGCAAGGACCGCACCCCGGAGCAGCGCCTGCAGGCGATGGGCTTCATCAAGTCGATGCTCGACCAAGGCCAGACCTGGGCGATGGGCGGCCACGTTCCCGCGTACCTTCCGACCCTCGAGAGCGCCGACTACAAGGCGCTCGAGCCTCAAGCCGACTACTCGTCCGCGGCCGACTACGCCGTCTACGACGACCCGGCCTGGTACGGCGGATCAGGATCGACCTTCGAGGTCACCGTGGGCGCGCAGCTCGCACTCGTCCAGCAGCTGTCGCTGTCGCCCGAGGGCGCCTTGAAGGCCATCAAGGATCAGCTCGCGATCTACACCAACACCCCCAGCCCCCTCTGACCTGCTCTCGACCGCTGACCCCTGGAGGTACAACGACGTGACCGCCGCACCTGCCCTCATCCGCCCCGCCCCGACATCGCCATCGAGTCGCGGCACCACGGGATCCCGCCGCACCCGCGGCGAGAGCCGGGGAGCCTGGCTCTTCATCGCTCCCTTCGGACTCTTCTATCTGGCCTTCCTCCTCGGACCGGCCGTCTGGATGGTCATCTCCAGCTTCTTCAACACCTCGACAGTGCGGACGGGCCTGGGCTCGTTCGCCGGCTTCGCGAACTACGCCGAGATGCTCTCGCGCGCCGACTTCTGGAGCGCGATGTGGCACACGCTCCAGTTCACGCTGTACACGGTGCCCCCGCTCGTGATCATCGCCTTCGTCTTCGCGATCCTCACCAACCGGGTTCGGCACGGGCAGTGGTTCTTCCGCCTCGCGTTCTTCCTGCCGTACATCCTCCCGTCGGCGACCATCTCGCTGATCTGGCTGTTCATCTTCACGCCGGGCACGGGCCTGTGGGCGACCGCGCAGGGCTGGTTCGGTATCACCGGCGCGACCGGCGTGCTGGCGGACCCCAACACCGCGATGATCGGCATCGCGATCGCCACCGTCTGGTGGACTCTCGGCTTCAACTTCGTGCTCTACCTCGCCGGACTCCAGGAGATCCCGCGTGAGTTGTACGAAGCCGCGGCCATCGACGGGGCGACGCCCTGGCAGCAGATCCGCTTCATCACGCTGCCGCTGCTGAACCGCACCACGACGCTCGTGATCCTGCTGCAGATCATCGCGTCCCTGAAGATCTTCGACCAGGTCTACCTGATGACGTCCGGCGGCCCCGGCATCTCGACCCAGGTCGCACTCGGACTCGTCACGAACGTCGGCTTCACCGACAACCGCTTGGGCGCGGCCTCCGCCGCATCGGTCCTCCTCCTCATCGTCATCGTCGCCATCGCGCTGATCCGTCAGTACATCGACCGCGCTGCCACCCGAAAGGCGGCCTGATCATGGCCATCACCGACGCTCCTCGCGCCACGAAGTCGCCGATCTCCGGTGCCGCTCCCATGGCCAGGCCGACCGCAGCCCGCGTGGGCGCGGGCAACCGGACCTTCAGCATCGTCTCGGCCACCGTGCTCATCGTCTTCGCGATCATCTGGCTCATCCCCAGCCTGTTCGCGCTCAAGACGTCGCTGACCGCGAACGGGGTGGCTGCGCTCGGTGCCCCGGAGATCATGAAGGACCTCAACCCCACCCTCTACTCGTACGCCACGCTCTTCCGAGCCGGCGACATCTGGAACTGGTACCTCGCCTCGGGCATCACCTCGGTCGTCACGGCCGTGCTGACCGTCCTCTTCGCCTCGATGGCCGCCTTCGCGCTGTCGCGATTGACGTTCCGCGGCTCGAACGTCGTGCTGCTGCTCATCCTGTTCGGGATCATGATCCCCGGCCAGGTGCTGATCATCCCGATCTTCCAGGAGCTCGGCGCCCTCAACCTGCTCAACACCTACTGGTCGGTGATCTTCCCGCAGGTTCCCGCGGCGATCGCGGTGTTCATCTTCAAGCAGTTCTTCGACGGGATCCCGAAGGAACTCGAGGAGGCCGCCCGCATCGACGGCGCCGGCCTGTGGAAGATCTACTGGTCGGTCATCATGCCGCTCTCGCGCCCCGTGATCGCGGCCGTCGTGATCCTCACGTTCGTCGGGGTGTGGAACAACCTTCTGCTGCCGCTGTTCGTGCTCTCGAACCCGAACCTGATGACCATCCCGGTCGGCCTCGCCACCGTGCAGGGTTCGTTCGGCCAGCGCTTCGCCGACATCCAGGCCGGCGCCCTGCTGGCGGCACTCCCGCTGATCATCATGTACCTGGCGTTCCAGCGTCAGATCGTCGAAGGCGTCACCGGTTCGGGCCTCAAGGGCTGACCTCCTCGCCTCGCCTCCAGGCGGGTGCGCACCCTTCTGTCACACCTACGTTAGGAACTCCATGCCCACGGCACACATCGTCATCGACCGCGACTTCACGATCGGGCCGGTGCCGCGTCGCCTGTTCGGCTCGTTCGTCGAGCACATGGGACGCTGCGTCTACACCGGCATCTACGAGCCCGGCCACGAGCAGGCCGACGAGCGCGGCTTCCGCCGTGACGTCCTCGCCCTCGTCAAGGAGCTCGGCGCCACCGTCGTCCGCTACCCGGGTGGCAACTTCGTCTCCGGGTACAACTGGGAGGACGGGGTCGGCCCCGCATCCGAGCGCCCCCGCCGCCTCGACGGCGCCTGGCACACGGTGGAGAGCAACGCCTTCGGTCTCCACGAGTTCGTCGACTGGTCGAGAGAGGCCGGCGTCGAGATCATGGAGGCCATCAACCTCGGTACCCGCGGCGTCGACGCCGCACGCGAGCTCGTCGAGTACGCCAACCACCCCGGCGGCACCGCCCTGTCGGATCGCCGCATCGCCAACGGCGCCGCGGATCCGTTCGACATCAAGCTCTGGTGCCTCGGCAACGAGCTCGACGGCCCGTGGCAGATCGGCCACAAGACAGCCGACGAGTACGGTCGGCTCGCTCAGGAGGCCGGCAAGGCCATGCGTTTCGTCGATCCGTCCATCGAGCTCGTGGCCGTCGGATCGTCCAACTCGGGGATGGAGACCTTCGGCTCGTGGGAGCACACCGTCCTCTCGCACGCCTATGACGAGGTCGACTACATGTCGATGCACGCCTACTACCAGGAGCACGACGGTGATGCGGCGTCGTTCCTCGCCTCCTCCGTCGACATGGACTACTTCATCGAGTCGGTCGTCGCGACCTGCGATGCCGTGCGGGCCAAGCGCAAGGCGAAGAAGTACATCAACCTCTCGTTCGATGAGTGGAACGTCTGGTACCAGTCGGGGCTCGACACCGACGACCAGCCGAGCGCTGTCTCGCAGTCGTGGCGCGAGCATCCCCGCCTCATCGAGGACACGTACAGCGTGACCGACGCCGTCGTCGTCGGCACCCTGCTCAATTCGCTGCTGCGTCACGGCGATCGTGTCTCGATCGCCAACCAGGCGCAGCTCGTCAACGTCATCGCGCCGATCCGCTCGGAGGAGAACGGGCCGGCGTGGAAGCAGACGATCTTCTGGCCGTTCGCCCGTATGGCGGCGCTCGCGCAGGGGCAGATCCTGCGCACGGCGGTGACCTCCGACAAGGTCGACGCGGGAACGTTCGGCGACGCCGACCAGGTCGACGTTTCCGCGACCTACGACGCCGACCGTGGCGTCGTGGCGTTCTTCCTCGCCAACCGCGGACTCGACGACGCATCGGCCGTCTCGATCTCGCTGCGCGGCTTCACGGGCGGCCGGGTGCTGCGCGCCGAAGTGCTGGAGGTGCCGTCGGGCGGCACGCGCCACACGGCGAACACGCTCGATGCGCAGGACGCCGTCGGGCTCGTGCCGCTCGCGGGAGTGGCGGTCGACGGTTCGGTCGTGACACTGGCGCTGCCCGCGCTGTCGTGGGCGGTCGTGGAAGTGTCAGTGAGCGCGGCGTAGGGGAGGGGCGGGTGCCCGCCTCGGACACCCTCCGGCTCGTCGTCGCTCGCTCGGCTCATCGCAGATGCCCGCGATCGCGTGCAGATCCGGGGGACCATCGACCGCACCGCCAGAAGCGCACGATGGAGATCGCGGACGCCCTCCACGGCGTGTCGATGCGGCAGAACGGAGTGTCGGCCGTGGTGGGTCAGCGCGTGGAGGCACCGGCGGTCTGACGGCGCAGGTGCCGTGCGCAGGCGTTCGTGCGATGTGCAGGAGATCGAAGCGGGAGAGCGCGATCATCCGCGCGGATCCCGCGACAGCGCCGCCACCACCTGCCGATCGCACCGTCCCGCCCCAGACCGCCTCGCCCGCGCGCCCCGGTAGCCTGGACCCATGGCTGAACGCACCTCCTGGTCGCTCGGTCGCGCACTGCGCGGCCTGTTCGAGAAGCGCACGATCGACGACCAGACGTGGGACGACCTCGAGACCGCTCTGATCACCGCCGACTTCGGTCCGGACATCACCGAGGAGATGGTCGCCGACCTCCGCGCCAAGGTCGAGCGCTACAGCACGACCGACCCGCGCGATCTGCAGCGCATGCTCCGCGAGTCGCTCGAGGAGCGGCTGTCGAAGTACGACACGACCCTCAAGCTCAGCGAGCGCCCCGCCGTGATCCTCGTCGTCGGGGTCAACGGAGTCGGCAAGACCACGACCATCGGCAAGTTCGCCAAGTTCCTCCGCAACTTCGACCGCAGCGTCGTCGTCGGTGCCGCCGACACGTTCCGCGCCGCCGCCGTCGACCAGTTGGCCACCTGGGCGCAGCGCGCCGACGCGCAGATCGTGCGCCCGCAGCAGGAGCGGCAGGACCCGGCGTCCGTCGCGTTCCAGACCGTGCAGTTCGCGAAGGACAACGGCATCGAGATGGTCATCATCGACACCGCCGGCCGCCTGCACACCAAGGGCGGCCTGATGGACGAGCTGACCAAGATCAAGCGCGTCATCGAGAAGCAGGCGCCCATCTCCGAGATCCTGCTCGTGCTCGACGCGACCACCGGTCAGAACGGCCTGAGCCAGGCCGAGGCGTTCATCGAGCACGCGGGCGTCACCGGTCTCGTCATCACCAAGCTCGACGGCTCGGCCAAGGGCGGCTTCGTCCTCGCCGTGCAGGAGCGGACCGGCATCCCGATCAAGCTCGTCGGCCAGGGCGAGAAGATCGGCGACCTCACCGGCTTCACCCCCCACGTCTTCGCGCAGCAGCTCGTCGGCTGACGCAGGTCGCTCGGAGCGGCCGGCTCGCCGCCGGAGCTGCCGGCTCCGGTCAGGAGAGGCGGTCGCGCAGGGCGCCGGCCAGGGGAGCGAGCTCGTCGTCGAGGATCTCGACGATCAGTGCGGGCTGGATCCGGAAGTACTCGTGCACGATGACGTTCCGGAGCCCGGCGATCGACGCCCAGGGAACGTCGGCGAAGGACGTGAGCTCTGCGTCGGGGAGCATGCGTACCGCCTCTCCGATCACCGCCGGATCGCGGAGTACGGCATCGAGTGCCATGCCGCGAGAGGGACGTCCTCGGCGTCGAGATGCGCCCGGCACTCGAGGCAGCGCTCGATCGCCGCGAGGATGTCGGAGAAGCGCTCGTCCGGCGACCTGCTCACAGGGCGACCATGTCGCGGTGGGCGGTGATGGACACCGGCTCGCGTCTCGGATTGCTCGCGCCGTAGCGAGTGAGGACGGCCGTCACCACATCACGGCGGGCGTCCACTGCTGCGCGCAGCACGCGCGCTCGCTCCGTGACCGTGGACACGGGGTCAGGATTCGCGCGAGAACCTCGTTCTGCCGGTCGTCCCGCGAGATGCCACGTGAGTACGCGACACGCCGCAGCAGGCGTACCGGAGCGGCATCTCGCGGAGCGCGTCAGACCGCCTGCGCGAAGCCGAGCGCCGCGTCGGCCAGGTGCTGCAGGTGCTCCGGCACCGGACGGCCCTTCGACTCCATCGAGCGGGCCCAGAGCCGGCCCGCGCGGTAGGAGGAGCGCACGAGCGGCCCCGAGAGGACGCCGAGGAACCCGATGTCCTCCGCCTCCTCCTTGATCGCGACGAACTCCTCCGGGTGCACCCAGCGGTCCACCGGCAGGTGCCGCGGCGTCGGCCGCAGGTACTGGGTGATCGTGACGATGTCGGTGCCCGCGTCGTGCAGGTCCTGCAGCGCCTGCGAGATCTCCTCGCGCTCCTCGCCCATGCCGAGGATGAGGTTCGACTTCGTGATCAGCCCGGCCTCGCGCCCCTGGGTCAGCACGTCGAGCGAGCGCTCGTAGCGGAAGGCGGGCCGGATCCGCTTGAAGATCCGCGGAACCGTCTCGACGTTGTGGGCGAACACCTCCGGCTCCGCATCGAACACCCGGCCCAGGTGCTCGGCGCACCCGGTGAAGTCCGGCACCAGGATCTCGACACCCGTCCCGGGCGACTGCGCGTGGATCTGCCGGATCGTCTCGGCGTAGAGCCACGAGCCCTCGTCCGGCAGGTCGTCGCGGGCGACCCCGGTGACGGTGGCGTAGCGGAGGTTCATCCGCGCCACCGACTCGCCGACCCGCCGCGGCTCGTCGGCGTCGTAGTCGGCGGGCTTCCCGGTGTCGATCTGGCAGAAGTCGCAGCGCCGCGTGCACTGCGCGCCGCCGATGAGGAACGTCGCCTCGCGGTCCTCCCAGCACTCGAAGATGTTGGGGCAGCCCGCCTCCTGGCAGACCGTGTGCAGCTCCTCGCTCTTCACGAGCGACTGCAGCTGCTGGTACTCCGGCCCCATCGTGGCCTTCGTGCGGATCCACGGGGGCTTGCGCTCGATCGGCGTCTCGGCGTTGCGGACCTCGAGGCGCAGCAGCTTGCGGCCCCCGGTGTCGGCGCTCACGCGGCGACCCCCTCGGAGGCGCCGGGCTGCGCAGTGAAGGCGGGAGCCGCCTCCGAGAACCTCGCCCTCACGCGCGCGCGCACCGCGGCCATCGACGGCGCGCTGCCGAGCTCGCGCTCGATCGTCGTCACGCCGGCGTCGGCGATGCCGCACGCGACGATGCGGGCGTAGGGCTCGAGGCTGTTCGCGACGTTCAGCGCGAAGCCGTGCATCGTCACTCCGCTCGCGACGCGGATCCCGACGGCCGCGATCTTGTCGGCTCCCGTCGGACGCGGGATCCAGACCCCCGATCGGCCGTCGACCCGCACGCCCTCGACGCCCAGGTCGCGGAGCACCTGGATCAGGACGCCCTCGAGCGAGCGGACGTAGGCGACCACGTCGACCGGCTCGCGCAGCCGCACGATCGGGTAGCCGACGAGCTGTCCCGGCCCGTGCCAGGTGATGCGCCCGCCGCGGTCGACGTCGACGACCGGGGAGCCGTCGCTCGGCAGCTCGTGCGCCTCCGTGCGCTTGCCCGCCGTGTAGACGGAGGCGTGCTCGCACAGCACCAGGGTGCTCGGCCGCGCACCGGCGACGATCTCGGCGTGGAGGCGGCGCTGCAGCTCCCAGCCGTCGCGGTAGTCCAGAGGGTCGGCGGAGTCGCCCGCCACCAGTGTCTCGATCACGCCGCCACCCTATGCGCGTTCTTGCACTCGGTCCAGTTAATCGGGAGGCGAGGTGTGCCGACCGACCCCCGCTCGGCCTCCGGTAGAATTCCGGGCATCATGGCTACTTTCGGCACCCTCTCCGATCGACTCGTCGAGACGTTCAAGAACCTCCGCACCAAGGGCAAGCTCTCGGCCTCCGACGTCGACGGCACTGTCCGCGAGATCCGGCGCGCCCTGCTCGACGCCGACGTCGCGCTCGAGGTCGTCAAGGAGTTCACCGGCAAGGTGCGCGAGCGCGCCCTCGGCGACGAGGTCAACAAGGCGCTCAACCCGGCGCAGCAGGTCGTGCAGATCGTCAACGAGGAGCTCGTCGCGATCCTCGGCGGCCGGTCGCGCCGCCTCGAGTTCGCCAAGCGCCCGCCGACCGTCATCATGCTCGCCGGCCTCCAGGGCGCGGGAAAGACGACCCTCGCGGGCAAGCTCGGCAAGTACCTCGGCAAGGACGGCCACACCCCGCTCCTCGTCGCGGCCGACCTCCAGCGCCCCAACGCGGTGCAGCAGCTGCAGGTCGTCGGCGAGCAGGCCGGAGTCGCGGTCTTCGCCCCGCAGCCCGGCAACGGAGTCGGGAACCCGGTCAAGGTCGCCCAGGAGGCGATCCGCTACGCCACCGACAAGCAGTACGACACCGTCATCATCGACACCGCCGGCCGTCTCGGCGTCGACGCCGACATGATGAAGCAGGCGTCCGACATCCGCCGTGTCACGAACCCCGACGAGGTGCTGTTCGTCATCGACGCGATGATCGGCCAGGACGCCGTCGCGACCGCGAAGGCGTTCCAGGAGGGCGTCGACTTCACCGGCGTCGTGCTGTCGAAGCTCGACGGCGACGCCCGCGGAGGCGCGGCACTGTCGGTCGCCTCCCTCACCGGCCGCCCGATCCTCTTCGCCTCGACGGGCGAGTCGCTCGACGACTTCGAGCAGTTCCACCCCGACCGCATGGCGAGCCGCATCCTCGACCTCGGCGACGTGCTGACCCTCATCGAGCAGGCGCAGTCCGCGTTCGACGAGGACGAGGCGCGCAAGGTCGCCGAGAAGATCATGAGCGACTCGTTCACGCTCGACGACTTCCTCAGCCAGATGCAGCAGCTGCGCAACATGGGCTCGATCAAGAAGATGATCGGAATGCTCCCGGGCGCGAAGGGCATGCGCGAGCAGCTCGACCAGTTCGACGAGCGCGAGATCGTGCGCACCGAGGCGATCATCCAGTCGATGACGAAGGCCGAGCGCGTCAATCCCAAGCTGCTCAACGGCTCCCGTCGCCTGCGCATCGCGCGCGGCTCGGGCATGACCGTCACCGACGTCAACCAGCTCGTGGTCCGCTTCGAGCAGGCCGCGAAGATGATGAAGACCGTCGCCAAGGGCGGCGTGCCCAACGTCCCCGGCATGGGCCCGGTGCCCGGCGCCGGCTACGGAGGCAAGCCGAAGCCGCAGAAGAAGAAGGCCGGCTCGAAGTCGGGTAACCCGGCCAAGCGCGCGGCCGAGAACGCGGCGCTGGCCGCGGGGCCCCGTCCGACCGACGCCGGCGGCTCGGGCTTCGGGCTCGGCGGTGGCAAGGGTGCGGCGCAGCCCACCCCCGCGGAGCTGGAGCAGCTGCAGAAGCTCCTCGGCCGATGATCCGCCGCGCGCTCAGTGCGTCCGCGGTGCTCGCGCTCGCGCTCGGCCTGGCCGGCTGCGCCGAGGGCTCCGGAGTCGACGCCATGTCGGCCCCCGCGCCCGAGGACCTGGTCGGCCGCTGGGTGACCGGTGTCGCCTACGACTCGCCGGAGGTGCCCTTCCTCCTGATCGCCGGCGACGGCACCTGGACCGGGTCGGACGGCTGCAACGGCGCCCAGGGGGAGTGGTCGATCGACGCCGAGGGCGCCCTCACGGTCGAGGCCGGCATGAGCACGCAGATCGCCTGCGACGGAGTCGCGCTGCCCGCGATCTTCACCGAGTCGGCGATGGCCTCGATCGACGGCGGACGCCTCCGCCTCTTCGACGACGCCGGTGCGACCACGGTGAAGCTCGCCCGCTCGACCACCGACGAGGCCCCGACGACGGCCCCCGACCCCGCCGGCGAGTAGCACCCCTCCAGCTCTGACGGCTCTCCGGGTCTCCCAGGAGACACCGCCCCGTGCGCGGCGTTCTCTGCTGATCGAGTAGTCCGCGCAGCGGGCGTATCGAGATCCACCAGCTTCAGAAGGCCGGATCAGAAGCTCGATCTGCTGACGTCGGTCGGTCTCGATACGCCCCTGCGGGGCTACTCGACCAGCAGGTGTGCGGCCGGTCTCTTCGACGGAGATCCGCCCTCGTGAGCACGTGCGGTCCCCTCCCCGTCACGGTCGAGGTCTAGCGTGAAGGCATGACAACCGCACCCTCGCGCCCCGTCCGCATCGGCGTCCAGATCGCCCCTCAGCACGTCCCCTACGAGGTCATCCGCGACACGCTCGCCGAGATCGAGGACCTCGGCGTCGACATCGCCTTCAACTGGGACCACTTCTTCCCGCTGTCGGGTGAGCCCGACGGCCTGCACTTCGAGGGCTGGAGCATGCTCGCGGCCTGGGCCGAGCAGACCAGCCGCATCGAGTTCGGTCCGCTCGTCACCTGCAACAGCTACCGCAACCCCGATCTGCTCGCCGACATGGCGCGCACCGTCGACCACATCAGCGCGAAGGGCGCCGAGGGCCGCCTGATCTTCGGCATCGGCTCCGGATGGTTCGAGCGCGACTACCAGGAGTACGGCTACGAGTTCGGCACGGCCGGCTCGCGCCTCGACGAGCTGTCGGAGGCCATGCCGCGCATCCGGAGCCGCTGGGAGAAGCTCAACCCCGCTCCCACCCGCGACATCCCGGTGATGATCGGCGGAGGCGGCGAGAAGAAGACGCTGCGCATCGTCGCCGAGCACGCCGACATCTGGCACAGCTTCTCGGACGTCCCCACCCTCGAGCGCAAGCTCGGGGTGCTCTCGGAGTGGTGCGGGAAGGTCGACCGCGAGATGTCCGCCATCGAGATCTCGACCGGCGCGAGCGTGCGCGGCGGAGTCGGCGACGCCTCCTTCGGCGTGCTCGATGAGCAGTTCGAGCTCGGCGCCCGCCTGTTCACGCTCGGCATCACCGGCCCGGACATCGACCTGGAGCCGGTCCGCGACCTGCTCTCCTGGCGCGACGGCAAGAACGCCTGACGCGCGTCGTCCGCCGGGAGCGGGGTCGACGGTGCGACACCCTCCCGGCCGGCGCGGTCAGCCGGGCGCGTCCGTCGCCCTCAGATCGGTGGGCGCCGTCTGCGCGAGCCCGGCCTTCTCGACGGCGAGCGCGAACGCCTCGGCGAGTGCGAGCTGCCCCGCCTGGGTGGGGTGCACGCCGTCGGGCGCGAGGAGGCCGTCTTCGCGCAGCGGGTCGGGGTACTCGAGCGCGACGCCTCCCGCGGCGGTGACGGACGCGACGAGCGCGGCGTCGTAGGCGTCGAGGTCGGCGGGGCGCGGGTCCGGCCCCCAGACCGCGTCGAGGGCGATGAGCCGCGCCGACGGCACCGCCTCCGTGATCGCCGTGACCGCCGGAGGGATCGCCTCGGCGACCTCGTCGCTCGGCGACCCCAGGTCGTTGCTGCTCGCGACGATCACCACGACGTCCGGGTCGGTCCCGGCGATCTCGTCGCCCCGGTCGCCGATCGGCTCGCCGCAGGCCCCGGGCTGCAGGAAGCCCCCGCCGTCGCAGCCGAGGTTCGTGACGCTCCAGCCGAAGGCGTCGCCGGCGAGCATCGGCCAGGCCGCCTCGGGTGCTAGTCCGTAGCCGCGCACGATGCTGTCGCCGACGACGGTGACGCGCGCGCCGACCGGGATCTCCGCGCCCAGGGAGAGGGGAGCGGAGTCGTCGGCGGGCGGGGCGGACGCGGTCGTCGCGGTCGCTCGGGCGGTCGCGGTCGCGCCGGTCTCCGCCTCCGGAGCCGCCGTCGAGCAGCCCGCGAGCACGAGCACCCCGAGCAGTGCGGTCGCCGCGGCAGCGCGCCTCACGCCCGAGGGTCCCGGAGTCCGTCGCGCAGCTCGCCCGCCAGTGCCCGGACGACGGCGGTGAGGTCGCCGTCGTGCGCGGCGGCCGTCCGCAGCTGCCGCTGGTAGCTGGCTCCGGCGACGAGGATCAGCTCGACGTCGGCGAGCTCCTTCACGCAGTCGAGCCGCTCGGCGACCGGTGCGAGGGTCTGCAGCAGATCGCGGATGTCGTCGGTGACGAGCCGCTCGGCGCCGGCCGCGTCGAGGATGATCTCGGCGTCGAGCCCGTAGCGCGCCGCGCGCCATTTGTTCTCGCGCACGTACCAGGGCTGCATCGTCGGCAGGTCCTCGCCCGCGTCGAGGCGGGAGGACAGGTGCTCGACGAGGCACTGGATGAGCGCGGCGACCGCGCCGATCTCCTCCGCCGACGACAGTCCGTCGCAGGCCCGCATCTCGAGCGTCCCCCACTGCGGCGACGGGCGGATGTCCCAGCGCACCTCGGTGTGGTCGTCGATGACGCCGGTGCGCATCATGTCGTCGACGTACTCCTCGTAGTTCGCCCACGCACCGAACTGCGGCGGCAGGCCGGCGGTCGGGAGCTGCTGGAACATCAGCGCGCGGTTCGACGCGTAGCCCGTGTCGACCCCGCCCCAGAACGGGCTCGACGCCGAGAGCGCCTGCAGGTGCGGGTAGTAGTCGAGCAGGGAGTTCAGGATCGGCAGCACCTTGTCGCGGTCCTCGATGCCGACGTGCACGTGGATGCCCCAGATCATCATGTTCCGGCCCCACCACTGGGTGCGGTCGATCAAGCGGTGGTAGCGCTCCTTGTCGGTGACGGTCTGGTCGTACCACTGGGCGAAGGGGTGCGTGCCCGAGCAGACGAGGTCGAGTCCCATCGGATCGGTGATCTCGCGCACCTGGCGCAGCTGGTCCTGCAGGTCGGCGACCCCGTCGCGGACCGTGCGGTGCACTCCCGAGACCAGCTCGACCGTGTTGCGCAGCAGCTCGCCGGTGATCTGCGGGTGCGGCTCGCCGTCCTCCCCTCGGAGCGCCTCGAGCACGACGTCGGCGACGTTGGCGAGGTCGCCGGTCTCCCGGTCGACGATGGCGACCTCCCACTCGATCCCGAGGGTCGAGCGGGCGGATGTGGCGAAGCTGATCTCCATGACGGCGTCCTCGTCGATCCGGCGTCCCCAGGGTCGGGACGCGCCTGCACATCCTCGCATCCGGTGGCCGACCGCCGCCTCCGACGCGCATCCGGGTGCGCTCAGGGGCTCGCGGCGGGACTCCCCGGGAGTCGCGCGGGTGTCGGGCCCGCGCGCCGGGCGTTTTTCTGGCAGAATGATCCGTCGGGTCCGAGGCGGTCGACCCTCTACTCACCGCCGACGAAACCCCCTCGAGCTTCCGGCCGGGTGTGCCCCCACGCTCACGGCTCAGTTCATCCATCTCGACCACTCATGGTCAACGACCACACAGGAGAATTGTGGCTGTCAAGATTCGTCTGAAGCGCCTCGGCAAGATCCGGGCGCCCTACTACCGCATCGTCGTCGCCGACTCGCGCACCAAGCGCGACGGCCGCGTGATCGAGGAGATCGGCAAGTACCACCCGACCGAGGAGCCCTCGTTCATCCAGGTCGACTCGGAGCGTGCGCAGTACTGGCTCGGAGTCGGCGCGCAGCCGACCGAGCAGGTCGCCGCCATCCTCAAGCTGACCGGCGACTGGGGCCGCTTCAAGGGCGACGCCGACGCCGTCAGCACCGTCAAGGTCAAGGAGCCCAAGGCTCCCTACGTCGTCGACGCCAAGAAGAAGCCCGTCCTCAAGCCGAAGTCCGAGGCTCCGGCCAAGGCTGCTGCGCCCGAGGCCGCTGCCGACGAGACCTCCACCGAGGCGTAGTCGATGCTCGCTCCCGCCGTCGAACACCTCGTCAAGGGGATCGTCGAGAACCCCGATGAGGTCCGTGTCGTGGCTGCGAGCTCCCCGCGCGGCGAGGTCCTCGAGGTGCGTGTGCACCCCGAGGACCTCGGCCGCGTGATCGGACGTTCCGGCCGCACCGCCAAGGCCGTCCGCACCCTGGTCGCCGCCCTCGCCGACGGTCGCCGTGTGCGCGTCGACGTCGTCGACACCGACAAGTAGAGGTGTCGATCCCCGAGACGGGCACGACGCAGCTCCGCGTCGCCCGATTGACCAAGGCCCACGGACTCAAGGGCGCGATCAAGCTCGAGCTCTACACCGATGAGCCCGACAAGCGCTTCACGCCCGGTGCCTCCTTCACGTTGCAGGTGCCCCGCACCTCCGAGTGGCACGGCAAGAAGCTCGAGCTCGTCGAGCTGCGCTGGTACAACAGCCACGCCGTCGCCTTCTTCAAGGGCATCGAGGACCGCAGCGCGGCCGAGACGCTCCTCAAGGCGATCCTCTGGATCGACGAGGACCTGCAGACCGAGCCGGGCGACGACGACAGCTGGTACGACTACCAGCTCGTCGGCCTCAAGGTCGTGCGCGACGGAGTCGAGGTGGGCACGGTCCGCCGTGTCGACCACTTCCCGGCGCAGGACCTGCTGATCGTCGGCACGCCCGCGGGCGAGGTGATGGTGCCGTTCGTCAACGCGATCGTCCCGTCGATCGACCCCGTCGCGGGTGTCGTCACGGTGACCCCTCCGATCGGCCTCTTCGAGGAGGCGCCGGAGGAGGAGCCCGCCGAGGTCGACCTCTCGGGCGTCGATCTCACCGATCCGGCGCTCACCGCGCAGGAGCCGGTCGAGGACGAGCCCGCCGAGGACGCGCCTGCGACCGACGCTCCCGCAGAGGCCGCGACCGACGCTCCCGCGACCGACGCTCCCGCCGAGTCCGCGCCGGACGCCTCCGCCCAGGAGGAGCCCCGGTCGTGAAGATCGACATCGTCACGATCTTCCCCGAGTTCTTCGGAGTGCTCGACATCAGCCTGCTCGGGCGTGCGCGCCAGAGCGGGCTGATCGAGCTCGGCGTGCACGATCTGCGCTCCTTCACCCACGATCGGCACCGCACCGTCGACGACACGCCCTACGGCGGCGGCGCCGGGATGGTGATGCGGCCGGAGCCGTGGGGCGAGGCGCTCGACTCCCTCGTCGATCCCGAGGCGGATCCCGTCGTCGTCTTCCCGTCGCCCGCCGGCGAGCTGTTCACCCAGGCCACCGCCCGGGAGCTCGCCGAGGAGTCGTCGCTCGTCTTCGGCTGCGGTCGCTACGAGGGCATCGACCAGCGGGTCGTCGACCACACCGCGTCCCGCGCGCGCGTGCGCCTGATCAGCCTCGGCGACTACGTGCTCAACGGCGGCGAGGTCGCCGTGATGGCGATGATCGAGGCGATCGGGCGACTCGTGCCCGGCGTCGTCGGCAATCCGGCGAGCCTGGTCGAGGAGAGCCACTCCGACGGCCTGCTCGAGTACCCCAGCTACACCAAGCCCGCCTCGTGGCGCGGCCTCGACGTCCCTCCGGTGCTGCTCAGCGGCAATCACGGAGCGATCGCCGCCTGGCGCCACGAGCAGAGCGTCGAGCGCACGCGCCGCGTGCGGCCCGAGCTGCTGCCCTAGGCGTCCGGCCGGCCGTCCCGGTCACTCCGCAGCGCGAGGTGCCGCTCCCTCAGTGCGAGGAACAGCGGGAACGCGAACGCGAGGGCGACCAGCGGTGCGAGCAGCACCAGGATCCAGACCCGCCGCATCCCGACCCGGCGGCCCTCGACGACCATGAACGCCACGGCCGCGATGGCGACGACGAGCAGGTCGGTGGTGATCGAGGACACCGCGGGGCCTCCTCCGGAGAGATCGCCGAGGAAGTCGGCGCTCTCGAGCACGGCGCGGAGGTTCCACGTCCAGGTCCCGACGAGGCCCGCGATCGCGAGCGCGAGGTAGACGAGGGCGAGCGGTGTCCAGCCGCGGCCCAGCGCGCTCATCGCGACGCCTCCTGTCGGCGCGCCAGGACCACGACCGTGCTCGCGACGAGCAGCGTCGCGACGACCCCGCCCACGACGAGCGTGAGCGCATCCGGAGCGACGATCGACTGACCGCGCAGCGCCTGCCAGCAGGTCAGGGCGACAACGGCCGCCCAGGCGATCGACGCCAGCGCGACCAGGCGGAGGCGCTTCGCCGCGTCCCGCAGCACCCGCACCCGGGGCGCGAGGCTCTCCAGCGCGATCGCCAGCAGCGGCAGACCCTGCAGCGCGTGCATGCCGACGAAGTGCGGGATCCGCAGATCGCCGCCGGTCGTGCTCCAGCCGAGGAGGGGCAGCCCCGCCCCGCCGTCGTCGACGCCGACCGCGTGCGCTCCGACGATGCCCTGGTAGTCCGAGAGCTGGGACGCCGTGGGCCCGGTCATCAGGAAGGCGAGCGCCATCCCGATGAGGCCGATGACGAGCCCTCCGCGCACGGCCAGGGTGAGGGCCGGATCGGCGAGCCGCACCCGCGCGAGCAGAGCGGCCAGCACCAGCGTCACGAGCCAGACGACCACGATCGAGACGGCCATCGCTCCCCACAGCACCGAGTGCAGCGGTGTGGAGACGTTGAAGTGGCTGGTGACGCCGACGGCCGCGGCACCGGCGATGATCACCATCTCGATCGCGAGACCGGCCACCGCGATGCTCCCGAGCGCCGAGGCGAGGCGCCGGCGGCGGGGGAGGAGCCCGATCAGCCACGCGAGGGTCACCGAGTACACCGCGATCGACAGGCAGAACTTGAGCGGCTTCGCCCAGAGCGGCTGACCGCCGAGCTCGCGCGGATCGAGGATCAGGGCCACGACGCAGAGGGCGGCGCCGACCGCCATGGCGACCGCCAGGACGAGGAGCGGCCGGTGCGGAGCGGGGCGGGCGGAGTCGCGCGTCGTCGCGGTTCCCGTGATCGTCGCGCTCATCGGGCCGCTCCCGCGCCGAAGCGGGTCTGCGTCTCGTGCGCCTGGGCGATCCGCCGCAGCGACTGCAGCACGACATCGCCCATCGCCGTCCCGACCGCGGCGATCGACGCCTGCTCGCTGACGCTCGTGCGCGCCTCCAGCTCGTCCAGATCGGCGCGCGCGACGATCCGAGCCGCCTCCGCGTAGCTCTCGAGCCACGCCGGGGTCATGGCGCCGCTGGTGAGCTCGAGGGCGTCGAGCGCGCGGGCCGCCGTGACGACCGCGGGGTGCTCGCAGACGGAATCGCCGACGAGGGACCGGATCCGCTCGACCGAGGCCGGCGATGCGGGCGTCGCGGAGTCGGCGCCGGCCGAGACGACGTCCTGCGCGACCTCGAACGCGACCGAGGGCGGATCCCCGCGGTCGAGGACGGTGGTGATGCGCTTGGCTCCGGCGATGCCGACTCCGCCGCTCTCGATCAGCGCACGGAGCAGTCGCAGCCGAGCCAGGTGCTCGTCGCCGTAGTCGGCCCGTTGGGGGCCGGAGGAGACCCCCGGCGCGAGGATCCCCTCCCGGATGTAGTACTTGATCGTCGCCACGCTGATGCCGCTGACGTCGCTGAGCTCGGAGATGCGCATGTGGAGAGTATGACTATCCGATAGTGCTGCTGTCCAGTACTCCGAGACGTTCGGCTCGCAGAAACGCCTCCGGCTCGCAGAATCCGGCGATTCCAGCGAGCCGAACCCGATCCAGCGAGCCGAACCGCATCCTGCGAGCCGAACGCGATCCAGCGAGCCGAACCGCATCCTGCGAGCCGAACGCGATCCAGCGAGCCGGACCGCATCCTGCGAGCCGAACCGGGACGCCCTCGACGTCCGGCTCGTCAGAACCGGTTCGGCTCGCGGAATCAGACGTTTCTGGCGAGCCGAACGACATTCCGCGAGCCGAAGGTCCGAGACCCTTCACCTCGGGCTCGCAGAAACACGTTCGGCTCGCAGGATCCGCGGATTCCTTAGAGCCGAACCGTGTTCTGCGAGCCGAACCGCGTTCTGCGAGCCGAACCGTGTTCTCCGAGCCGAGGAGACTCAGCTGCGCGCCGTCAGCACCTCGACGCCCGTCTCGGTGATCGCGATCGTGTGCTCCATGTGCGCCCCGCGCGACCCGTCGCGGCTGCGCAGCGTCCAGCCGTCCTTGTCCGTGAAGATCTTGTCGGTCGTCTGCAGGAACCACGGCTCGATCGCGACGACGAGTCCGGGGCGGAGCGGGTAGCCGCGGCCGGCGCGGCCGTCGTTCGCGATGTGCGGGTCGCCGTGCATGGTGCGTCCGACGCCGTGGCCGCCGAAGTCGGTGTTGATCGAGAGGCCCTCGGCCCGCGCGACCGCCGCGATCGCGGCCGAGATGTCGCCGATCTTCCCGCCGGGACGGGCCGCGGCGATCCCCGCGTCGAGCGCGCGGGTCGTCGTGTCGATGAGGGCGAGGTCCTCCGCGCGCGGGGTCCCGACGACGACGCTGATGGCGGAGTCGGCGACCCAGCCGTCCACGGACGCCGCGAAGTCGAGGGTGAGCAGGTCGCCGTCGCGCAGCCGGTAGTCGAACGGCAGGCCGTGCAGCACGGCGTCGTTCACCGAGGTGCAGATCACCTTGCCGAACGGGCTCGCGCCGAACGACGGGTGGTAGTCGATGTAGCACGACTCGGCGCCGGCCGAGCGGATCATGTCGTGCGCGAGGCGGTCGAGCTCGAGGAGGTTCACACCCACTCCGGCGGCGGCGGCCGTCGCCTGGAGGACCTCGGCGACGAAACGGCCGGCGGGGCGCATCTCCTCGATCTCGGCGGGGGTGCGTAGCTCGATCATCCTGATCCTCTCGGGAGTCGCTGAGGCGTTGTTCAGCGCTGGTGTATACGGTCGGTGCATGCGCACGCGACGGGCCTTCGGTTCCTGGCAGTATCCGGCCGCGATCGTCCTGCCCCTGTGGATCCTCCTCGGGTACGGACTCTTCGGGGGATCGAGCGGGTGGACCGTCCTCGGTCTCGTCATCGCCCTCCCCATTCTGGCGGTCTGCCTCGCCGTCGTGGCCGGGATCGTGTCATTCCGGGTGACTGTGCGGCCGACGCGGACCCCCGCGTGGGGCGATGTCGCCGCGCTGGGCGCCTGGCACGCCTCCCTCTTCGCCTTCGGCTTCTTCCCTCCCGGCGCCTGGGCGATCGGCCTGCTCTCGGTGCTGCTCGGCCTGGTCGCCTTCTGGCACTCCACGTGGCGCTTCGCCACCGACGCCCGCGCGACCCTCCTCGCGTTCGCGGAGGCGAGCTCGGTGCAGACGGGAGCGCAGGCTCCGATCGCCCGCGACGGCTTCGATCCGGAGCGTCCGCAGGACGGGCAGACGATCGTCCTCTGAGCAGGCTCGGCCCGCTTTGACGCGGGCTCGCGCGGCGTGACAGAATAAGCGCTTGTGCCTGGCGCAGGCTCTGCCACAGGGGAGCCGCGACGACGCGAGGCACGCACCGACTCCCATTCAACGAAACGGTGTTCGACCTGTGGCGGGCACGGAGAGCGATACACCATGCACATCCTCGATTCCGTCGATGCGGCGTCACTCCGGACCGACATCCCCGACTTCCGCGCCGGCGACACCGTCAAGGTCCACGTCAACATCGTCGAGGGCTCGCGCTCGCGCATCCAGGTCTTCCAGGGCGTCGTCATCGGCCGCTCCAACGAGGGCGTCCGCGAGACCTTCACGGTCCGCAAGGTCAGCTTCCAGGTCGGCGTCGAGCGCACCTTCCCGGTGCACTCCCCGGTGATCGACCACATCGAGGTCGTCACCCGCGGTGACGTGCGTCGCGCGAAGCTGTACTACCTCCGCAACCTCCGCGGCAAGAAGGCGAAGATCAAGGAGAAGCGCTCCTAAGCGGTCTCCGCACAGGATCTCCCGAACCCCGGCCCGTCTAGAATGGGCCGGGGTTCGACCTTGTCCAGGGGCCGTTCCCGTCCGGGATCTCGGCCCCGCGACGCACGACGACCGGCCGCTCGCCGGGACGCACCGTGACGACGACGCGCGGTGCCGATCAAGCACCGCGCACACGAGCTCGATGCACGACAGCGCAGTAGGGGCCACGCCAGCGATGACAGACAGCACGACCCCGGTCCGCCTCCCCGGCGATGGCGAGCACGCCCGTCACAGCGCCGAGCCGGGGGAGTCGCGCCGCCCTCGCCGCCGCCGCGGGTTCCTGCTCTTCCTCCGCGACGTGCTGATCATCTTCCTCGTCGCGGTGCTGGTGTCGTTCCTCGTCAAGACGTTCCTGATCCGCTCGTTCTACATCCCGTCGTCCTCGATGGAGCAGACGCTGATCGAGAACGACCGCATCCTCGTCAACGAGCTCGTGCCCGGAGTCGTCCCGATCTCCCGCGGCGACGTGGTCGTCTTCCGCGATCCCGGCGGATGGCTGTCGCCCACCGTCGAGCCACAGGTGCCCGCGTTCCAGGCGGCCGTCGACTCCGCTCTCGCGATCGTCGGCCTGACGGCGCCCGACAGCAACGACCACCTGATCAAGCGGGTCATCGGGCTGCCCGGCGATCACGTCACCTGCTGCACGCCGCTCGGCCAGATCGAGATCAACGGCAACCCGATCGACGAGCCCTACGTGAAGCTGCCCGACGGCGTCCAGGCCGTCTCGGCGACGCCCTTCGACGTCGTCGTGCCCGAGGGCTCGCTGTGGGTGATGGGAGACAACCGCTACAACTCGGCCGACTCCCGCTACAACACCGACAAGCCCGGAGGCGGCTTCGTGCCGATCGACAACGTCGTCGGCCGCGCGATCCTCGTGACCTGGCCGATCGAGCAGTGGGCCTGGCTCGACGACTACCCCTCGGTGTTCCAGGGCGTCGAGAACGAGGCGTCCGAGGAGAGCTCCGACGAGACCGAGAGCAGCGAGGGCTAGGTGGTCGTCGCCGACCCCACCCTCACGCTCGAGCGCCGGCTGTTCCGCCAGGGCTACGAGAGCGTCATCGGCTGCGACGAGGTCGGCCGCGGCGCGATCGCCGGCCCCGTCTCGGTCGGAGTCGTCTCGATCGGCTCCCGTTGCGGCCGCTTCCCGGAGGGGCTGCGCGACTCCAAGCTCCTCGCCCCCGCGCGGCGCGAGGCACTGCTGCCGGGAGTCGTGAAGTGGGTGTCCGGCTGGGCGATCGGCGAGTCCTCCGCCGACGAGATCGACGAGACCGGCATCATCGCCGGACTCGCGCGCGCCGCCTCCCGGGGCATCGAGCGCCTGGTCGACCAGGGCGTGGACCTCTCGAAGGCCGTGGTGCTGCTCGACGGCAAGCACGACTGGCTGAGCCCCGCCCTCGGGCCGTGGGCGTCGGAGCTCACCATCGTGACCCGCATCAAGGCCGACCGCGACTGCGCGTCGGTGTCCGCCGCCTCCGTGCTCGCGAAGGTCGGCCGCGACGGCCAGATGGTGCGCCACCACGACGACTTCGCCGACTACGCCTGGGACAGCAACAAGGGCTACGGCAGCGCCGCGCACTGGGCCGGCATCGACCGCGTCGGGCCGTCGCCGCTGCACCGCGTCACGTGGCTGTCGAAGTCGCGCTCGGCCGTGGAGCCCGACGAGCTCTCGCCCTCGGCGTCCGGCCCCCTCGCACCGGCGTAGGATTGACGGACGATGGATGAAGACGAATTCGAGGACTACGACCGCGAGGTCGAGCTGGCACTGTACCGGGAGTACCGCGACGTCGTCTCGCAGTTCTCGTACGTCGTCGAGACCGAGCGCCGGTTCTACCTGGCGAACGAGGTCGAGCTGGTCCGCCGCGACACCGAGCACGACTTCTACTTCGAGCTGACCATGCGCGACGTGTGGGTCTGGGACGTCTACCGCTCCGACCGCTTCGTGAAGTCGGTGCGCGTGCTGACCTTCAAGGACGTCAACGTCGAGGAGCTCTCGCGCAAGGAGTTCGAGCTGCCCAAGGAGCTCGCGCTCGACGAGTAGGGCTCACCGCCACGTCTTCTGGGGGGAACCTCCGGCGACCCGGGTGCCCGATACTGGTGCCCCGCGTCTCCGAGAGGACGAACTGTGCCCGGTCTGTCCCGTCGCCGGTTCACGACGACGGTCGGACTCCTCGCCGCGGCGAGCGGGCTCGGCCTCGACCGGCTGGGAGCACTCCTCTCGGCCCCTGTCGCCGCGGCGGCCGAGGCGCCCAGCACCCTGACGCAGACGATCCTCCAGGGCTCCGTGATCTCGGGGCAGTACCGCGGGCTCCGCGCCGGACCGGGTGAGCCCTACGTCGCGCGCATCGACGTGCTGCGGACGGCGCCCGCTGCCGGCCGTACCGCCGCCCGGCGCTCGCTCCTGTACCTGGGACACCTCTCCGATCTGCACGTCATCGACTCGGAGTCGCCCGGCCGCATCGAGCCGATGATCGTCCAGGACCACGCCGCGTGGGGGTCGGCGTTCCACCCGCAGGACGCGCTCACCGTGCACGCCACCGCGGCGATGGTGAAGGCGTTCGCCGACGTGCGCTACAGCCCGCTGACCGGAGCGGCGATGGAGGCGGCGATCGTCACCGGCGACAGCGCCGACATGCACTCGCACCACGAGCTCCGCTGGTACATCGACATCCTCGACGGCGTCAGCGTCACTCCGTCCAGCGGATCCGGCTCGGTGTTCGAGGGCGTGCAGGCCTGGCCGGAGGCGGCCTGGGCCTACCGTCCGGCGGATCCGACCGGAGGCGACTTCGGCGACTACGGCTTCCCCCGCCTCCCGGATCTGCTCGCGCAGGCGAGCTCGACGCCCGTCGACTCGGTCGGTCTCCCCGTGCCCTGGTACACGGTCTACGGCAACCACGAGACGCTGCTGCTGGGCACCTTCGACATCGGCTCGCAGCTGCGCGCCCTCGCCGTCGGTGGGCAGAAGTCGTTCTCACTCGAGGGCACCGCCTCCGCGGTCCTCGGGGGCTATGCGGCGTCGGCGAGCCCGGTGCAGCGCTTGCTCGATGCTCTCGGCGTGCAGCTCGGAGGCTCGGGCTTCCGCGCTGTGTCGAGCGACACTCGCCGCCGGCTGTTCTCGCAGCGCGACTTCATGGTGGAGCACTTCGACACGCAGCCCACGCCCGGGCCGGCCGGCCACGGCTTCACCCAGCACAACCTCGACAGCGGCGAGACCTGGTGGGCGAACGATCTGACGCCGAGCATCCGCGCCTTCGGACTCGACACCTGCAACCAGGTCGCCGGGCCCGACGGCGCCGTACCCGACGACCAGTTCCAGTGGCTGAAGGGCGAGCTCGCCAAGGCGCAGGCCGAGGAGAAGCTCGTACTGATCTTCAGCCACCACAACAGCCTCACACTCGAGAACCGCGCCCAGCGCCCGGGTCAGACCCAGACCCTGCACGGGGCGGAGGAGTTCGTCGACCTGCTGCTGCAGTACCCGGTCGTCGTGGGCTGGCTGAACGGCCACACCCACCTGAACCAGATCCTCCCGCACCGCGGCGAGCGGGGCGGGTTCTGGGAGATCACCACGGCCTCGTGCATCGACTTCCCTCAGCAGCAGCAGACCGTCGAGCTCGTCGACAACCGCGACGGCACGCTCTCGATCTTCACCACCGTGCTCGACCATGCCTCGCCGGTCGTGCCGGGCACGAGCGGCGGCTATCTCGACCTCGCCTCGCAGAGCAGGGAGCTCGCCGCGAACGACTGGGCCGAGGACCCGCTCATGCGCCGCGGATCGCCGCTCGACCGCAACACGGAGCTGCTGCTGCCGGCTCCCTTCGATCTGTCGGCGATCGGCGACGGTGTGCTCGAGACGCAGCAGATGGGTGCCCGGACCCGGCTCGCTCAGTACGAAGCGGGGCATCTCTCGTGAGGCGCTTCGTGTGGCTGCTGCTCGTCGTGCCACTGCTCGCGGGCTGCTCGCAGGTCGCCGCGCTCGCGCCGGTCGGAGGCGACGACGTCGCGAAGGTGCGATTCGCGGCGATCGACGTCCTGGTGGCTCAGGGGGTCGAGATCTTCGATGCGCCGTTCTGCACGCTCGACGGCGAGGCGATCACCTGCACCGGCTCGACGGTCGACGGCGAGGACGTCGCCGTCGCGTCGAGCTCGTCCGACGACGCGACGCTCACGGTCACGGTCGGGTCGGACACCCTCTACGACGGGTCCCTCGACGACGCCATCGCCTCGTTCATGCAGGGCGGGTCGTGATGCTGCGGAGCTGGGTCGCGGTCGCGGTGAACGCGGTGGTGCAGGCGCTGCTGGTGATCGGTGACCCGGACGTGACGGCGTCACCCGTCTTCGTCGTGCTCGTGGCGGTGTCGGTGTTGTCGGTCCTGGTGACCGGGGTGCTAATCAGCGGAAGGCCGTCGGTGCGGCTCGTGCTGTGGGTGGCGGGGATCCTGGTGGTGACGGCGCTGGTGGCGGTGGTCGCGCCGTGGGCCGTCGTGGTTCCGCTGCTGGGCGCCGCGTTCCTGCCGGCGGTGGCGGCGGGAGAGGCTCGGCCGGTGGCGGCGACCCTCCGTGCGCTGCGCGGGCGGGTGGGCGGCTCGGTGCTCGCGGTTCTCGGTCTGGTCGTGATCGTGGCCGTCGGCTGGGTCGTCGCCCTCGTGCTGGGCTTCTTCGTGACGGGGTTCGTGGCGGATCTGCTCACCTGGCTGTGGTTCGGGGCGTCGGCGGTGGTCATCATCCGGTCGTTCGAACGGCTGTCTCGGCGGGGAGCGCTCGCGTCGACGGTGTGACCGGCGTTCCTCCACAGGGGGTGCTGCGGTCTCCGTCTCCCGCCATGGTCGCGGTCGAGGTGATCACCGATTGGTCTTCGACCTTCAGAGGAATACCGCTTGCGTGAGTGGAGGCGGTGACGTAGGTGGTGAGGTCGAACTGGTCTTGCATGTGTACTTCTATTGTCTCGAACGGGGGTCATTAAGTCTGTTGTAATTTCCACTCTTTACGGCGCGATCCAAATGCTTCTTAGTAATGGCATGAGGAGCACACCGGGTGCCCGTCTTGACAGAAGGACCCTCGCAATCATGCAGGCCGAGAGTGGCTGTAACCCGAGCGCGATCGGCGACCTGAGTCTCACCTACCAGGGCGACGGTCGGCGCGAGGGGATGAGCTGCGGGCTCATGCAGGTCCGCGTGCTGGCCGGCCGACCGGACTGCGACGCGCTGCTAGACGCGGCGACCAACGTGGCGAACGCGTGGCGCATCTACGAGGCGCGCGGTTCGTTCACGCCGTGGTCGGTCTATACGAGCGGCAAGTATCAGCAGTACCTATGGCGCAAGAATAGTATTGACTATTTGAAGCCATAGGCGCATAGTGAAAGCATAACTAAACAAGGAACATCCTCATTGTCACACTACAGAGCTACATCGTCGTCGGAATTATCTTCGCCATCATCTTCATCGTCACCGGCATCGCCGTCTGGTTCGACCAGAGGAACGAGCGATGAGCCGCAAGATCAAGTTCAGAGCGTGGAGTGACAGCAACAACGCATTTATCTTTCGAGGCCTGTTCGATCGTAACTGGCACAACGAGCGCGATCTCCTTGTGCAAGTCTCGCTACCTCATGACCGACAGATGTACACGTTAGAGCAGTTCACCGGCCTCCTTGACAAGAAAAGCGTCGAAATATACGAAGGCGACATAGTCGAGTACCTAAACGGGGAATGGAGTTTCCATGCGGTCGTCGAGTGGTCAGACCACTACTGGTACATGCGGGGTGTTCAGCCCGTGGACAACTTCAACTTTGAGGACACGACTCCGGGTGAGCTTGCGGTCGTAGGCAACATCCACGAGAACCCGGACCTCCTCGAGTGACCGACCACCTCGACACCCTCCGCTCCGCCCTCCGCGCTCGCATCCGCCTCTGGGCTGAGGCCCGACGCGTGGCTCGCACCAAGCCGACGACCTGCGCTCACGGGCGGGAGACGTTCGAGCAGACCGTGACGGCCGAGAACGTCGGCTTCACGGGCACGGCGTGGTTCGTCGTGCGCGGGTGCAGGCGCTGCAAGGTGAAGGTGCGGTGGACTACGTGGTGGAGGGTGGTCGCTAGGATCGCGGCGTGGACGCAATCTGGGACTGGGTGAATGACGTACTCGGCCTCGAACCTGGATCCGCAGCGGACTGGGTCACTGGGCTCCTCACGTTCGCCACGCTGCTCGTAGCGCTCCTCGTCCTTCAAAAGGATCGCCTGAAAGATGCACGTTCGAGTGCAGACGGCTTCGTGACGTGGCGCGAGGTGGTGAGCAGCAGGGCAGTCGTAGAGATGCCTGACTGGTACATCCACGTTCACGGGTTTAATGCCGGTGCGAAACCGATTCCCTTCACGATGCTAATGGTCAAGCCCGGCAGCCCTCAGCATGTCCTCCGGGCGTTCCAGCGAGAGCCGATTCAACCGGGGGCAGAAATCGAAACGAAGGTTGGTTTTGAGAACGACCCATCCGACTCGCCGCTGTTGCTCTACTTTCGTGATGCGCACGGTAAAGGCTGGCTACGAGACTTGCAGACAAACAGGTATGTTTCTCGTCGTCAAGTGAAGAAATGGTATCGCGCGCATGGCGACACTGGTATCGGGCTCTATCATTTTCTATTCAGCTCGTGGAACCAATCAAAAATTGCCAAGCGGATGAAAGAGATCGGTGATAAGAACGAACGGGAACATGCAGCGTTCTTGAAGACAGGTGAGGGTCAGAAGTGGCTCAAAAATTCTGAGAAGGAAGAGCGAAAGTGGAAGCGACAACTTGCGCGTTGGTATCTATTTACTCGTGAGGGCAGGCGAGACAAGCGGATAGAGGGGTACCGGGCAAATGATCGATGATGAGTTGTTCGGCAGATCGACGGTGGTAGCGCATGGAGTGGTTTAGTACATGGTGGGATGGCCAAGCGTGGGGCACTGTCCCCGACTGGTTTGCAGCCGTTGGAACGGTGTCTGCGTTCTTCCTCGGTCTAGGCATTCTCGCGAACGACCGAGTTAAAGCGACCAGAAAGCACGCAGATGAATTTGCGACGTGGCCAGAGTGGGAGAAGCGCGAAGGGGGACCTGACGCCAATGTGCTTTCGGTCCGGGCGTACAATGCTGGAACAGCCCCGGTTCCAAAGGCTGATGTGATCTGCCTACTGGAGATCGACGGCAAGCCGGTCGTGCGGACATTCTTTCACTTGCAGACGAAAACTCAGCACAGCTACTCGCCTGTGCTCGCGAGCGGCATGACTGCCTATGGGTCGATCAATTTAGTGCCGAACAGTCGTAATCTTCAAATCTGCGTGATGTTTATTGACGCATCTAATTCGGTTTGGGTGCGTGATCTAGCGAGCGGCAAATATCTGTCCAGCAAGCGTCGAAAAAAATTCGGACTCGACCAAGGATTCAATTCATCATTATACCCGGGGGTTCCCCGCAACGGATCGTGAACTTCGGATGCACGCTCACGCATTGTGAAGGCAGTTTTCGCGTCGGTGACGCGCGCTGACTATTCCAATTTTTCGCAGCTTGCGCGATAACTAGAGCCATATGACAGAAGGCTCTACACGCAGGAATCTGGCACCGAAGCTTCTCGCATCAGGGGCTTCTCCTGACGTGGGCAAGGCGAGTCGCTGCCGCACCTCAAGCTCGGCGCGATCCGCGACTTCCGGTTCATCATAAAGGCGCAGCGCTACTGGCGCGAGGACGAGTGGTCGAAGGGAGACCTGTACTACACGTTCCCGAACGGGGCGGTGCTGGAGTTCTTCTCCGTCGACTCCTCGAAGGCGCACGGGCCACGCCGCGACGTGCTCTTCTTGAACGAGTGCAACAACGTCACCTACGAGGTCTACACGCAGCTCGAGACGCGTACGCGCAAGCTCGTCGTCCTCGACTACAACCCGACCAGTGAGTTCTGGGTCCACACAGAGGTCGAGCCGCACAACCCGCACGACTTTCTCAAGCTGACGTACCGAGACAACGAGGCGCTGGAGCCGGCCATCGTGCGCTCGGTCGAGAGCCGCATGCACGACGCGAACTACTGGCGCGTGTACGGCCTGGGGGAGATCGGTCTCCCGGAGGGCGTCATCTACGAGAACTGGGAGCCGGTCGAGGCCGTGCCCGAGGGCGCTCAGCTCTTCCGGCACACCCTGGACTTCGGCTTCACCAACGACCCATCCGCTCTGGTGGACCTGTACCGCTACGAGGGCGGCTTCCTGCTCGATGAGCAGTTGTACCTAACGGACCAGAAGAACAAGGCGCTGGCCAACGCAATCCGCACGGCCGGGGGGCTGACGCCTGCCGCCCAGGACGGGGCGTACATCGGTCGCACCCACACGCTGACGATCGCGGACTCCTCCGAACCGAAGAGCATCGCGGAGATCCGGGACTATGGCGTGCTAGACGAGCCTCCTCACCGGGATCCAGCGGGAGTTCAACCGCCAGCGTGACGAGGTGTTAGCCAGCGTCGCTACGGTGCAGCGCACCTTCACCGGACAGCGCACGAAGGACTACGTCGATTCGCTCCTCAACTGGGAGCAAGCCAACGTGGCCATGAAGGCTGCCGTAGAACCAGCCCTTCTCGCCGTGATCATCGAGACCGGCATGGACGCCATGCAGCAGATCGGCATGCAGCCGAGCACCTACGACCCGTACAGCGACGCCATCAACGCTTGGTACCAGCAGCGCACCACGAAGATCGCTGAGGATGTCAACGACGAGACGGAGAAGCAGCTCCGAGCGACGCTGACCGAAGGTGCCAACGCGGGGGAGAGCAGCTACCAGCTCCAGGCGCGCATCGAAGCTGTCATGGGGCTCGTCTCGACGCTACGCGCTGACCTAATCGCCCAGACCGAGATCGCCCGTGCTCAGAGCTTCGCCGACGTGCAGGCGTGGGACCAGAGCGGCATCGTCACGGCGAAGGAGTGGTACACCGCCCAGGACGAGCGCGTCTGTAAGTTCTGTGTACCGATGCATGGCCGCGTGATCGGCCTGGACAAGAACTTCCACTCGAAGGGCGACGTCCAGACTGAGGCCGGTACGAACCGGAAGGGCGAGGAGACGACCTACGTCTACAACCACGACTACGACGATGTGGCAGGCGCTCCGCTGCACCCGCGGTGCAGGTGCACGTTGCTGCCGGTGCGTGTCCGCTAGGCACAGACCGCTACATTGGCCTGGTGCATACTGCCTACACCTTCATGATTGCGGTCGCCAATAGGTCTGAAGACCCCGTCATTGGGCTGGGCACATGGCCCGACTGGTTGGCCGCGGTCGCCACGACTGCCGGTTTCGTTGCCGTTGCGTTCGTGTATCGGGGTGAAGCGCTGCGCCTAAAACGAGATCAGGCCGATCAGGTGTTCTTTAATGTTCAGCATTATTCTGGCAAGGCACACTTTTCAGTCGAGAACCTCACTGATAAGCGAATATCTGATGCATTCTTTCTAATGGTAGAGCCAGCGCTCTGCAGCTCGCGGTGGAGACCCGTCGCCCAAGTGCATACGGCCATGCCGCCCCTAACCAGAAAAACGAAAGAGGATGGAGATGAGGCGGTGAAATCGTCCTATGCCCCTCTGAAATTCGGAGAAACTCTCTCCCACTCGATAGAACTGAAAGAACCCTACGCGGTAAACTATGGTGCAGTCGCGTTCAAGGATGCGCATAACCGGAGATGGATCCGCCTCTTCTCCCACGACGAGTGCTTGCCTGTCTCCTATAAGTTTTTCGATAAGTGGTCCCGGGCGGCAGAAGCGAAAGTAAACTCCTTGCCAGAAGCTTGACGCTCCGTCATATTGGGCGGCATATGGCAGGCAAGTACAACTTCACAATTGAGCAAGGCGTCGCCTTCACCCGCGTCGTCACATGGAAGGACGCCTCGGGCGCCCTCGTCAACCTCACGAACAAGACCGCGCGCATGCAGGTGCGCGACGCTGAGTAGTCCATCATCCTGACCCTCACCGATACGGCGGGTCTCGTTCTCGGAGGTATAGCAGGCACGATCATCATCGTGCTCAGCAGCGCGCAGACGACCGCACTGAGCTTCGACACCGCGAACTACGACCTAGAGATCACCGAAGGCACCTCAGTCGTGAAGCGTCTCCTCAAGGGTGTGATCACGCTCGACCAAGAGGTCACCGTATGAGCGATGTGATTCATGTACTCGAGGACGTCGTCCACGTCAGCGTCGACGAGACGCAGATCGAGGTCATCACGGTCGGGGGCGCCGGGTTCGAAGTTCCAAAGGCATGCCATCGTCTTTGACGGGGCATTGACTTGGTCCGACGTTCAAATCGTGAACAATTCTCTCGCGACAGAGACCTCAACTCCTTCCGTCTACCTCAACAACGGGGCGGCACTGTCACCAACCGTTGACGTCCGTGACAACACCAACTTCACGCACTTAGCCACCGACCCGAAGTCAGTACCTCAGCTCGACGTCGAGACGCTGGAGTCCGGTCACTTCGCCGTCGAGCTGAACACGACCGCCACCCAGACCCTGCCAGCCCTCGCGACGTGCCAGGGCCGCATGTACGACTTCGTCAACATCAACGCCGCCGCCGCGACCATCAAGGGCAACGGCGCCGAGCTGATCGGCAACGTGACGACGGCCAACACCTACACGCTGCCGTCCGGCGCCGCCGTCACGCTCAAGGCGTTCCCGAGCGCGTGGAGGGTCATCTAGAACTCACCCTGACGCTAGGGTTCACGCGTGGACTTCGGGGGTCGATTGAACGCTGTCGTCGGTTGGCTCTCGGAGCTACTCACCGGCGAGGCAGACATGCGGCAGTGGAACTGGGGCTCCACCGCTGACTGGGTGACAGGCATCGTGACGGCCGTCGCTGTCTGGATCGCTGCACTGGCGTTCAGACACGACCGCGCCCAGCACAGGAAGTCTCAGGCACGTCTGCTGCGAATCCAGACGAGGTTCAACCGAGACGATGACCCCTGGACCCACTCCGTGATGCTCGACAACCGCTCAGAGTCGGAATTCGTAGACGTCTGCGTCATCTACGACGTCACGCCAGAGAAGATGCTGGCGGGCCGGCGATCCTGGCAGGGTGTGATGAAGGGCTTCCGCAGGGAGATCAGAGCCAACGTCAGGGCCCGGGTGATCGGGGCCTGGCACGGCGCTCGGCTCTACTGGGAGGTACATCGGCGTACGCCGCACTACGCGATCGAGTCCGTCGGCACCATCTCGCCAGCGGATGGCTTCGAGCTGGATCTGCCGATCGAGGAGGGGGTCAAGCTGCTGGTCGTGGCCTTCGAGGACAGCCTCGGTCAGTCCTGGGCCTGGGACATAAAGAAAAAACGGATGCTGTCTAGGAGGCTGCGCGTCCGTCTGCGGATACACACCAGCAAGCTGTTCGAGTCAGACTCGACGTTGGCGGCAGGTTCGCTGCCGGTACGGTGAGCGCATGGAACTTGGTACTTGGGCCGACTGGACCGCTGGACTCGTGGCATTCGTTGCTCTGGCGGTCGCGAGTATCACGCAATTTATCCAGTTCTTCGATCGGAGGAATGCTGACGCGGAAGGACTTCGCGTCAGTCTCGTTCAGAGCGTCGCGATGAACCACCACCGTTACCTATACGGGACCGCAGTCAAGCTGCTCAACGAAGATGGTCGCGCGAAATCGCGCATCAAGGTGCACATGACCGAGGGATCGAAGGGCGGAATCGACTTCCCAACGCTGACTTTTCCTGAGTTCAATCTCGGAGGCTTCGACGATCGCACTCTCTCGAGGAAAGACAACGATGGAGGGGCGATGACGATCACGTTTGACATCCTGCCTCGTAATGAGAAGGCAGCGGCCATCTTCTACACTCCCGAGTTCGAGGATCGGCAAGTCCTCGTGTATTTTAACGATTTTCGCGGGAAGCGCTGGGTTTTCGATTATGAGAGCGGGAAGTTGAAGAAGGCGAAGCCTGCTGACGAACCTGAGCTGTCGTTCAATGATCTGTCGAGCGAGATGTAGTCCTTGCAATAACTGCGCCACTTCCCTATAAGTAGTGGCAGCATGAAGGCACAACTGAACAAGAAGATCAACAAACTGTACAACATCAACCTCAAGTCAATCGACGACGAGAACCGAACAGTGACTTTCGTGTTCAGCGACGACTCGATCGACCGCTACGGCGAGAAGGTCGACCAGAAGACCTGGGACGTCACGCACTACAAGAACAACCCCGTCGTGCTCTGGGCCACGATCCTTCTGAGCCGCAGAACATCCTCGGCAAGGCCGTCGACATCCAGCTCGACCAGAGCGGCAAGTCTCAGCTGACTGCCCAGTTCGACGCGGCCGGAATCAACCCGAAGGCCGATCTCATCTACCGCCAGGTCAAGGCGGGCACGCGGCGCACCGTCTCCGCTGGCTTCATCCCTCACACGATGGAGTTCGAGGACGACGTGCCCTTGCTCAAGGACAACGAGCTGCTCGAAGTGAGCGTCGTTGCCATCCCGGCGAACCGCAACGCTCTGGCGCTGAGCTTCGAGAGCGGCGGGCTCGACACGAAGGACGCCAGCTTCCTCATCAAGAGCATGCGCGACGAGGCCGACTCCATCGGGGCTGAGCCGATCGCGTCGCTGACCCGATCGCTACGGTCCTTTGCGACCCGCGCGCTGAGCTAGAGGAGGCAAGTGCCGACGACGATGGCAGCGAGCTTGGCTAGGTCGACCAGACCCAAGTTCGTCCTCGAAACTGCAACACCCGGCATTCCTCCACAGCCGCTGATCGAGGTCTCCGTCCCCAATTCTCTCGCTCGCCCCCGCGGGCTAGCGCGGTCTCCGCGATTCTTCGTGCGGGAGGTTCTGCATGGACAAGGACGAGTTGGGGCGGCGGGGCGAGGAGATCGCGGCGGCGCATCTGAGGGCGCACGGGTTCGAGATCCTGGATCGCAACTGGCGGGTGCGGGAGGGCGAGCTGGACATCGTGGCGCGTGAGGGTGCGGCGCTGGTGGTGGTGGAGGTGAAGACGAGGTCGTCGACGCGGTTCGGGTTGCCGGTGGAGGCGATCACGCGGGCGAAGGCGGCGCGGTTGCGGCGGTTGGCGTATGCGTGGGCGCATGAGCATCACGAGCGGTCGCGGCATCTGCGGATCGATGCGGTGGGGATCATCGCGCCCGAGGGTGTGCCGACGCAGGTGCGTCATCTGCGGGCGGTGGCGTAATGGGCATCGGGAGGACGTCGTCGGTGGGGCTCGTGGGGTTCGCGGGCGCGGTGGTCGGGGTGGAGGCGCATTCGGCCGATGGGACGCCGGGGATGGTGATCATCGGGTTGCCGGATGCGGCGCTGTCGCAGGCGAAGGAGCGGGTGCGGTCGGCGGCGATCAACTCCGGGAGCGTGGTCTCGGAGTACAAGATCACGGTGAACCTGTCGCCGGCGGCGATGCCCAAGCACGGGTCGGCGTTCGACCTCGCGATCGGGCTCGCGACGCTGGCAGCGCTGGGTGAGGTGAATCCGGAGTCGGTCGCGTCGGTCGTGCACGTCGGCGAGCTGGGTCTGGACGGGCGGTTGCGGTCGGTGCCGGGGGTGCTTCCGGCGGTGCTCGCGGCGGCGCGGGAGGGGCGGCGGCGCGTGATGGTCCCCTCCGACGACCGGCTCGAGGCCGAGCTGGTCGATGGTGTCGAGGTCATCGCGGTCTCCTCGCTCGCCGCGGCTGCGGTGTGGCACGGCGCCGAGTGGGACGTTCCGGTCCTGCCGGAGGAGACGTCAGCGCCCGCGGCGACGATCGAGCCGGAGGCGCGGCTCGACTTCGCCGATGTGATCGGCAACGAGGAGGCGGCGGAGGCGATGGTCGTCGCGGCCGCGGGCGGTCACCACGTGTTCCTGCTCGGACCGCCCGGCGCGGGCAAGACCATGCTCGCGTCTCGCCTGCCGGGGATCCTGCCCGATCTCGACGACGAGGCGGCTCTGGAGGCGACGTGCATGCGCTCGCTGACCGGCGCGCCGACCGGCGGTGATCTCGTACGGCGCCCGCCGTTCGAGAGCCCGCACCACTCCGCCTCCGCCGCGGCGATCGTCGGGGGCGGCAGCGGACGCATCCGGCCCGGCGCCGTCGCGCGCGCCACCCGCGGAATCCTCTTCCTCGACGAGGCTCCGGAGTTCTCGGCGGTGGCGCTCGATGCGCTGCGCCAGCCGCTCGAGTCCGGGGTGATCCGCATCCACCGCGCGAACGCCGTCGCGGAGTTCCCGGCCCGGGTGCAGCTCGTTCTCGCGGCGAACCCGTGCCCGTGCGGTCGGCACGGGATCCCGGGGGAGACGTGCACCTGCGCTCCGGCCCTGAGGCGCCGCTATCTCGCACGGCTCAGTGGTCCGCTGCTCGACCGGGTCGACATCCGGCTGACGGTCCGCCGGATCGGCGCGGCGCAGCTGGCGGCCCGCCGCGACGAGCCCGGCCTCTCGACGGCGGAGGCACGAGCACGCGTCGTCGCTGCCCGAGCCCGCGCCGCCGAGCGGTGGCGCCGCACGCCCTGGTCGACCAACTCGGAGGTCGCCGGCAACTGGCTCCGCTCGACCGCGCACCGCCCGACGGCCGGCGAGTCTCGGGTGCTCGATCGTGCGCTGGAGAGAGGGCTCGTGACGATGCGCGGCTACGACCGCGTCCTCCGCCTCGGCTGGACGCTCGCCGACCTCGACGGCGTCGACCGCCCCACGGCCGCTCATCTCGGGCGGGCCCTCGTGCTGCGAGGAGGTGCCGCGTGATGCGCACTGCCGAGCTGTTCGACCGGACGGAGATCCGCGCGGTCCGTCCCCTGCTGACGGAGGGGACCGCGATCGATCCCGTCGAGGTGCTGGCCCGCGCCGCCTGGAGTTCGCTCACCGAGCCCGGGGACGCCGTCGCTGCGACGCTGATCGACGGCATCGGTGCCGCCGCGGCGCTCGCTCACGTGATCACGACCTCGACCGCCGCCGACATCCTGGCCTCGACCGAGGAGCCTCCCCTCGAGCCGACCGCTCTCGCGGTGGGACTCGAGCGATGGCGCCCCCGGGTGGACCGGGCGCTTCTGCGGCGGCGACTCGAGATCGCGCACCGTCTCGATGCCCACCTGCTGGTGCCGGGGTCGGCCGGATGGCCCGAGTCGCTGGACGACCTCGGTCCGCACGCGCCACTCGTCCTCTGGGTACGGGGCGACGCCTCCGCCCTCACGACGCCTCGTCGACTCGCGCTCGTCGGTGCGAGAGCGGCCACCGGCTACGGCGAGCACGTCGCCGCGGAACTCGCCGCGGGAACCGCGGATCGAGGGGTGCTCGTCGTCTCGGGCGGCGCCTTCGGGATCGACGCCGTCGCTCATCGCGCAGCGCTCGGCACGGGTGGTCGTACGGTGGCGTTCCTCGCCGGAGGCGCCGACCGGCTCTACCCGACGGCCCACTCCGACCTGCTGCACCGCATCATCGCGACGCCCGGCAGCGCCGTGGTGACGGAGGTGCCCCCGGGCACGACACCCACGCGGTGGAGGTTCCTCCAGCGGAACAGGCTGATCGCGGCGTCGACGGCGGCCACGGTCGTCGTCGAGGCCGGTGCCCGCTCCGGTTCGCTCAACACCGCGGGGCATGCGGCCGCGCTCGGTCGGCCGCTGGGAACTGTTCCCGGACCGGTGACGAGCTCCTCCTCCGCGGGCTGCCACCGTCTCCTCCGCGAGTACGCGGCGACGTGCGTCACCTCGGCGGCCGACGTCCTCGAACTCCTCGGAGCGCGCGAGCAGAGTGCGGAGGTGGCTGAGCCCGCCGGGCCCGCCACCCGGATCATGGACGCCCTGCGGGGGAGAGGCGCACACGACACCGACTCGATCGCGCGAGCGGCGGGCTGCTCGGTGGCCGACGCGCTGGCGATGCTCGGGGCGCTCCTCGCCGACGGCTTCGTCGAGCGCGGCGAGGACGGAGGGTGGCGCGCCGCGCCGAGGTGAGGCGAGCGGCGCCGGGCCGGCACCGGGCGGAGCGTGCACCTTCTCCGCTGGTGCCCTCTCGGTCGGAGGGTCGGCGTCGATCGATGACACGCGTCAGTCCCGCTCCGTCGGCGAGGTAGGTCGGTGCCCCCACGGGCCGGTCCGATCCGGCGAGCGTTCGGGCACCGCGTGCCTTGGTGGAGCGAGGCTGTCCGTCGGGCGACCCGTCTGACTGTCTCGGCCGGTGCCCGCCCGTGCGCCCCTCCGGCCGTGTCGGTCGTCCGCCCTACGCTGAAGACGCATCGGCGAAGGGGAGTGGCAGTGGGCGACGAGACAGCACAGGCGGTGAGGCCGCAGCTCGGTCACTTCAGGGCGGCCGACCGCATCATCGCCCACCTCAGCGACACGCACTTCCTCGCAGAGGGCGCTCCTCTCTACGGGCGGGTCGACACCGTCACCCGGCTCGCGGAGGCCGTGGAGCGGCTCGTCGAGCGCGGGGGTGCGCTCGACGCGATCGTCGTCACCGGCGATGTCGCCGACCGCGGGGAGGAGGACGCGTACCGACGCGTCCGCGCCGCGCTCGGCCCGCTGGGGGAGCGCTTCGGGTGCCCGATCATCTGGGGGATGGGCAACCACGACGAGCGCAGCGCCTTCCGCAGAGTCCTCCTAGACGAGACCGACGAGAACGAGGCGCCCATCGACCAGGTCGTCGACCTCGACGGGCTCCGCCTCATCGCGCTCGACAGCGCCGTGCCCGGCTTCCACCACGGTGCGCTCACCGACGCCCAGCTCGACAGCCTCGCCGACGTCCTCGCAATGCCGGCGCCGCTCGGCACGATCCTCGCGCTGCACCACCCGCCGCTGCCGACCCCGCTCGGGGCGATGACGGTGCTCGAGCTGCGCGGGATGGACCGGCTCGAGGAGGTCGTCCGCGGCACCGACGTGCGCGCGATCCTCGGCGGCCACCTGCACTACCCGACCGCAGCGACGTTCGCCGGTGTCCCTGTCTTCGTCGCCGGCGCGACCAGCTACACGATGGACCTCGGCGCCCCCGAGCGGGAGCTCCGCGGGATCGACGGCGCCCAGAGCTTCTCGCTCGTGCACGTCCACCCCGAGACCGTCGCGACCTCGCTCGTCCCGACGGCGACCGCCGCGGTCGCCACCCGCTTCGGCACCGACCTCATCGAGAAGCTCGAGAGCCTCGACGAGCAGGGCCGCATCGACCTCTGGTCGCGGATGCCCGATGCCTGACGACACGATCGCGGGAGCGGTCGACGACTTCCTCCGCTACGTGCTCGACGAGCGCTCGCTCTCACCCGCCACCGCCAAGGGCTACCGCGGTGACCTCGCCAAGCTCGTCGAGTTCGCGGGCACGAAGCACACCGACCGCATGGACCAGCTCGACCTCGAGCTCCTGCGCGACTGGCTCTGGCACGAATCGCAGACCGGGGCCGCGCGGGCGACGCTCGCGCGGCGGACGGCCGCGGTCCGCTCCTTCTCGTCGTGGGCACTCCGCTCCGAGCGCCTCGCGACCGACGTCGCGGCACGGCTGCGCACCCCGAAAGCCGGGCGCTCCCTTCCCCGCGTGCTCACGCAGCCGCAGACCGAGCACGTCATCGACATCGTCTCGGCGCAGGGGGCGACCGAGGATCCGGTCGCGCTCCGCGACCTCGCGATCATCGAGCTGCTCTACGCCTCGGGGATCCGCGTCTCGGAGCTGGTCGCCATCGACACGGCCGACCTCGACCTCTCCCGGCTCACCGTCCTCGTCACCGGCAAGGGCTCGAAGCAGCGCGTCGTCCCGTTCGGCGTCCCCGCGAAGGAGGCGCTCGTCGCCTACCTCGAGAAGGCCCGCCCCACGCTGGTCTCCGAGCGCACCGACGCCCTCCTCCTCGGCCGCCGCGGCGCCCGCCTCACGCCGCGCACGGTCTACGGCGTCGTCGCGCGCCTGCTCGACGGCGGGCAGGGTTCCGGCCCGTCGGGCCCGCACACCCTCCGGCACACCGCCGCCACCCACCTCCTCGACGGCGGGGCCGACCTCCGGGCGGTCCAGGAGATGCTCGGCCACGCGAGCCTCGGCACCACGCAGATCTACACGCACGTCTCGACCGAGCGCATCCGCGAGGCCTACCGGCTCGCGCACCCGCGCGCCTGACGCGACGTCGTCCATCGGCAGCAGCACCGCCCGCGGTATCCCGCCGAAGAACCGCATCGGCGACACGTACTCCCCGCCCTCCCGGACGCCGAGATGCACGCACGATCCGTCGCAGTGCCCGCCGGCGCCGACGACTCCGATCGCGTCACCCGCCGCGACGACCTGCCCCTTCGTCACGCTCGCGACCACCGGCTCGATGCTCGACACCAGCCCGTCGGCGTGCTCGATGCTCACGACCGGGCGATCGACCACCGGTCCGGCGAACGACACCGTCCCGTCGGCCACCGCCACGACGACGGCGCCGGGTGACGCGGCCAGGTCGATCCCGCGGTGCCCCGACGCGTAGCGGTGCGCCGGCGCCGACCAGGGTGCGACCACCGTGACGTCCGCGACGGGCGGGGTCCAGAGCACCGGAGCGAGCAGAGCGAGCACGAGGAACACGCCCGGGCGAGGAAGGAAGAGACGACTCATCCGCCCACCGTGCCGAGAGGCGCGGCGACGCGGGCGACCGGCGGCCCGACCGGGGGAGAAGCGCACGGCACCGGGTCCTGGGGAGGAGGAACGCAGAATCCTCCCGAGCACAACCCGTCTCGGTGGATTCCGAGCCGGGAGTAACGTGCCTGTGATCCGGAGCGGGGCGAGACCAGCGCACCCACCGGCGGCGAGAATCGGAGACGACCATGACCAGCGGACGATCTGACACCACCCCGAACCCCTCGGCGGCGAAGCTGCGGAGGAAGGTGATCGGCCTCGCAGTGGCCGCGGCGGTCGGCGGATTCCTCTTCGGCTTCGACTCCTCCGTCGTGAACGGCGCGGTCGAGGCGGTGCAGGGCGAGTTCGAGCTGTCGGCCGCGCTGATCGGCTTCGCGGTCGCCTCCGCTCTGCTCGGCTGCGCGCTCGGCGCGTACCTCGCGGGACGTCTGGCCGACCGCTGGGGTCGCATCAAGGTGATGCTGCTCGGCGCCGTCCTCTTCCTCGTCTCCTCGATCGGCGCCGGCGCCGCCTTCGCCGTCTGGGACCTCGTGCTCTGGCGCGTGGTCGGCGGACTCGGCATCGGCATCGCCTCGGTCATCGCGCCGACCTACATCTCCGAGATCGCGCCCAAGGCGATCCGCGGCGCGCTCGCGTCGCTCCAGCAGCTGGCGATCACGCTCGGCATCTTCGCCGCGCTGCTCTCGGACACCCTCATCGCGAACGGCGCCGACGGCGCCTCCGAGCCGTACTGGTTCGGCGTGGCCGCCTGGCGCTGGATGTTCATCGCCTGCGCCGTCCCCGCTGTCGTCTACGGGCTGCTCGCCCTCACGCTGCCGGAGTCGCCGCGCTACCTCGCGACCCGCGGCAAGACGGAGGAGGCGCGCAAGGTGCTCGCGACCGTCACGCCCCGTGACGAGGTCGACGACGCGCTCAACGACATCCAGAAGAAGATCAACGAGGACGCCGAGAACGCGCAGAAGTCGAGCCTCCGCGGACCGGCGCTGGGCCTGCTGCCCGTCGTCTGGGTCGGCATCCTGCTCTCGGTGTTCCAGCAGTTCGTCGGCATCAACGTGATCTTCTACTACTCCACCTCGCTGTGGAGCGCGGTCGGCTTCGACGAGTCGAACTCGTTCGCCATCTCGGTGTTCACCTCGGTCGTCAACGTCGTCGTCACGTTCGTCGCGATCTTCCTCGTCGACAAGGTCGGCCGGAAGCCGCTGCTGCTGGTCGGCTCCGCGGGCATGGCGATCTCGCTCGCTCTCATGGCCATCGCGTTCAGCCAGTCGACGATCAGCGGCGAGGACGTCTCGCTGCCCGGCGCCTGGGGTCCGATCGCCCTGGTCTCGGCCAACGCCTTCGTCGTCTTCTTCGGCGCGACCTGGGGACCGCTGGTCTGGGTCCTCCTCGGCGAGATCTTCCCGAACCGCATCCGCGCCGCCGCCCTCGGCCTGGCCGCCTCCGCGCAGTGGATCGCCAACTTCGCCATCACGGTGACGTTCCCGATCCTCTCGCAGGACGTCTCGCTGACCCTCGCCTACGGCCTGTACGCGACGTTCGCCGCGCTGTCGTTCATCTTCGTCTTCATGTTCGTGCCGGAGACCAAGGGTCGGTCGCTCGAGGAGATGGACACGCTGCACATCCGCACCGTCATGAAGTCCGCGCGCAAGTAGCTCGCGCCACCCTCGGCTCGCGAGAGCACGTTCGGCTCGTCGGAATCCTCGATTCCTGCGAGCCGAACGTGTTTCCGCGAGCCGAACGTGGTCCTGCGAGCCGGAGGTGCCGCCCACCCGTGGCACAGCCCGCCGCCACCCCGCCCTGGTGCTAGAATCTCCGGAGCACCTCGCTCGTCGGGGTGACTACGCGCGCCCATTCGGCCTACGCTCCCCACGGTCCCTCCGCTCACACGGACGGGCGGGAGTGCGCCGGGCGCCAGGGCGACGTGCCGACCGGCCGTCGCAGACAACCGAACGGGAGTTCGGCGCCGTCGTGCGCCCGAGCCCCGAGACAAGGAGAACGACTCATGGCAGTCGTCACCATGCGCCAGCTGCTCGACAGCGGCGTCCACTTCGGGCACCAGACCCGTCGCTGGAACCCCAAGATGAAGCGCTTCATCCTGACCGAGCGCTCGGGCAGCTACATCATCGACCTCCAGCAGTCGCTGGCCTACATCGACAAGACCTACGACTTCGTCAAGGAGACGGTCGCCCACGGCGGCACCATCCTCTTCGTCGGCACGAAGAAGCAGGCGCAGAACGCGATCTCGGAGCAGGCGACCCGCGTCGGCCAGCCCTACGTCAACCAGCGCTGGCTCGGTGGTCTGCTGACCAACTTCCAGACCGTCTCCAAGCGCCTCGCGCGCATGAAGGAGCTCGAGGAGCTCGACTTCGACGACACCGCCAAGAGCGGCTTCACGAAGAAGGAACTCCTCATCAAGAAGCGCGAGCTCGACAAGCTGCACAAGTCGCTCGGCGGTATCCGCAACCTCTCGAAGACGCCGTCGGCCCTGTGGGTCGTCGACACCAAGAAGGAGCACCTCGCGATCGACGAGGCCAAGAAGCTGGGCATCCCGGTCATCGGCATCCTCGACACGAACTGCGACCCCGACGAGGTCCAGTACCCGATCCCGGGCAACGACGACGCGATCCGCTCGGTGAGCCTGCTCACCCGCATCGTCGCCGACGCCGCGGCCGAGGGCCTCATCCAGCGTCACCAGAAGCCCGAGGCCGAGGGCAACGTCTCCGCCGTCGAGCCCCTCGCCGAGTGGGAGAAGGAGCTGCTCACGTCGGGCACCCCCGATGCCGCCGTCGAGGAGCCGAACGAGCAGGCCGGCGCGGAGACCGAGAAGGTCGCCGACGCCGAGTCCGAGACGATCGACGAGGCCGTCGCCGACGCCGAGGCGCCCGCCGCCGAGACCGCTGCCGACGAGGCGCCCGCCGCCGACGAGACCACGGTCGAGTCCTCGACCGACGAGACCGCCAAGGCCTGACACCACCTCCTGAGTCGGGGGTCGGACGTTCTGCGGATGCAGAACGTTCGGCCCCCGTTCGGTAGAGCACGACACCCACGTAACAGAATCGCTGGGGACCCGGTGCGCCGCGACGGCGACCGGGGTCCGCAGAACCACGAAGGAGTTCGCAGAACTATGGCTACTTTCAGCCTCGCTGACGTCAAGACGCTGCGCGAGCAGCTCGGTACCGGCATGGTCGACACGAAGAACGCTCTCGTCGAGGCCGACGGCGACCTGGACAAGGCGGTCGAGATCCTCCGCCTCAAGGGCGCCAAGGGCAACGCGAAGCGCGCCGACCGCTCCACCAGCGAGGGCCTCGTCGCCGCCGCGGAGAACGGCGGAGTCGCGACAATGATCGAGCTCGCGTGCGAGACCGACTTCGTCGCCAAGGGCACGAAGTTCATCGCACTCGCCGACGCCGTGCTCGCCGCGGTCGTCGCCGCCGGCGCGACCACCGTCGAGGAGGCCCTCGCGGCCCCCGCCGACGGCAAGACCGTCGCCGACATCATCAACGACGAGGCCGCGATCCTCGGCGAGAAGGTGGAGCTCCGCCGCGTCGCCACCGTGACCGGTGAGCACTTCGCCGTCTACCTGCACAAGACCAACAAGGACCTGCCCCCGCAGGTCGGCGTGGTCGTGGGCTACTCGGGCGACGACGCCGAGACCGCGCGCTCCGTGGCGCAGCACATCTCGTTCGCCAACCCGACGTACCTCTCGCGCGACGACGTCCCGACCGCCGAGGTCGACAACGAGCGCCGCATCGTCGAGGAGATCTCGCGCGGTGAGGGCAAGCCCGAGGCCGCCCTCCCGAAGATCATCGAGGGACGCGTCAACGCGTACTTCAAGCAGGTCGCGCTGTTCGACCAGGACTACGCGAAGGACAACAAGCTGTCCGTCGCCAAGGTCCTGAGCGACGCGGGTCTGACCGTGTCGGGCTTCGCCCGCTTCAAGGTCGGCGCGTAAGACACACGAGGGGAGTCCGGGTCGTTCAGTCGACCCGGGCTCCCTTCGCTCTGCCCGGGGTCGGGTGCCCCGGGCCTGGTCGCGGGTGCGTCCCGCGCGGGATAGGTTTGTACGGGTCTACGGGAGGAAACGTCCATGACGCAGACGGATGCGATGACGACGGGCAAGCGCCGCAGGGTGCTTCTGAAGCTGTCGGGAGAGGCGTTCGGAGCCGGGACGCTCGGCGTCAACCCGGATGTCATCAGCGCCCTCGCGCGCGAGATCGCCGATGCGGCGACCGAGGTCGAGATCTCGGTCGTGGTCGGCGGCGGCAACTTCTTCCGCGGCGCCGAGCTGTCGCAGCGCGGCATGGACCGCGGCCGCGCCGACTACATGGGCATGCTGGGCACCGTGATGAACTCCCTCGCCCTTCAGGACTTCCTCGAGCAGGCCGGAGCGGAGACGCGTGTGCAGTCGGCCATCGCGATGACGCAGGTCGCCGAGCCCTACATCCCCCGCCGCGCGATCCGCCACATGGAGAAGGGCCGCGTCGTCATCTTCGGCGCCGGCGCCGGCCTCCCGTTCTTCTCGACCGACACGGTCGCCGCGCAGCGCGCACTCGAGACGCACGCCGACGTCGTCCTCGTCGCGAAGAACGGCGTCGACGGCGTCTACGACGCCGACCCGCGGACGAACCCCGACGCCAAGAAGCTCGACACCCTCACGTACCAGGAGGCGCTCCAGCGGGGCCTCAAGGTCGTCGACTCGACCGCGTTCAGCCTCTGCATGGACAACGGCATGCCGATGCAGGTCTTCGGGATGGAGCCCGCCGGCAACGTCGCCAAGGCCATCCGGGGGGCCCAGCTCGGCACCCTCGTCTCGAACTAGACTGACCACTTCCCACTTCCTAAGGAGTCCCCTGTGATCTCGGATGTACTGGCCGACGCGAAGACCAAGATGGGCAAGGCCGTCGAGGTCGCCAAGGAGGACTTCTCGTCGGTCCGCACCGGCCGTGCGAACCCCGGCATGTTCCAGAAGGTGCTGGTGAGCTACTACGGCACCCCGACGCCGCTGGCGCAGCTCGCGTCGATGCAGAACCAGGAGGCGCGCACGCTCCTCGTCACGCCCTACGACAAGGGCTCGCTGCGCGACATCGAGCAGGCCATCCGGGACATGCCGAACCTCGGCGCCAACCCGACCAACGACGGCTCGGTCATCCGCGTCACCCTCCCCGAGCTCACGACCGAGCGCCGCAAGGAGTTCGTGAAGGTCGTCCGCACGAAGGCCGAGGACGCGAAGATCGCCGTCCGCAACATCCGCCGCAAGGCGAAGGACGACCTCGACGCGCTGAAGGGCGACATCGGCGACGACGAGCTCTCGCGCGGCGAGAAGGAGCTCGAGGCGCTCACGAAGCAGCACGTCGACGCGATCGACGAGGCGCTCAAGCGCAAGGAAACCGAACTCCTCGAGGTGTAGTCGGCCGTGTCAGAGCACCCCGTGGAACCCGAAGGCGGCGAGGAGCGGCCAGGTCCTCACGTCCCGGGAGCCCGGGGCTCGCGGATGGTCACGCGCGACGCCCTGAGGGCGCGCGCCCAGCAGGGCCGAGCGGACGTCGAGAGGCAGCTCGAGGCTACCCGGGCGCAGCTCGAGGCCACGAACGACCGCCTGACGGCGCGGTCCGGGCGCAACCTCGTGTCGGCGACGCTCATCGGGATCGTCGGCGTGAGCGTGATGCTCGTCAGCCTGCTCGTGGTCAAAGAGCTCTTCATGGTGCTCGCCGGCGCGCTCGTGCTCCTCGCGGCGCTCGAGCTCTCCAATGCACTGCGCCACGCCGGTCGCGACATCCCGCGCATCCCGACGGGGATCGTCGCGGTCGTCGCGGTGCCGGCCGCCTACTACGGGGGCATCTCGGGCGGGTTCCTCGCGGTCCTCCTGGGCTCCCTCGTCATCGCGCTCTGGCGTCTCGTCGAGCAGCTCGTCAAGCACACCTCGTCGACGCGCCGCGACCTTCTGCTCGATCTCGGCCTCGGCGCGTTCGTGCAGGCCTACGTCACGTTCCTCGGCGCGTTCGCGATCCGCCTGGTGGCGGAGCCGGGCGGACAGCTCTGGGCGCTGTCGTTCCTCGTCCTGGCGATCGTGGTCGACACGGGCGCGTACGCCAGCGGGCTCACCTGGGGCAAGCACCCGATGGCCCCGCGCATCAGCCCGAAGAAGACCTGGGAGGGCTTCGCGGGCGCCGGTGTCGCGGGCGTGGTGGCGGGCGTCCTGCTCGCCGTGCTCCTGCTCGGCCAGGAGTGGTGGGTGGGCGCGCTCTTCGGCGCCGTCATCCTCCTGACCGCGACCGTCGGCGATCTCGCCGAGTCGCTCATCAAGCGCGACATCGGCATCAAGGACATGAGCACGTGGCTCCCGGGTCACGGCGGGATCCTCGACCGGCTCGACTCGATCCTGCCGTCGGCCGCCGCGGCGTACGTGCTGTACTCCGTCTTCGCCCGCTGAGGCGCTCCGGGAGCTCCGAGCCCGAGCAGTGCTCCGATGCCCCGTGAGCGCGCCGCTGTCGGCGACCGGCCTCCGGGCTTGGCACAATGTCGGGATGGACGCTCCCTTCCCCTACGCGCGCGAGTCCCGCCCCGGCTACGACACCGCCGAGGTCGACTCGTTCCTGGCGTCGGCCCGCGAGGCGTACGCGCAGCTCTCCGGCGGACCGGCCGACCTGCGGGCCGCCGACCTCCGCCACACGGCGTTCTCGCTCAAGAAGGGCGGCTACTCCGCCCCGCACGTCGACGCCGCCCTCGAGCGACTCGAGGACGCGTTCGCGCTCCGCGAGCGCCAGTACGCGATCTCGGCGCAGGGCGAGGAGCAGTGGCTGCAGGAGGCGCGCTCGACGGCGCAGGAGGTCGTCAACCGGCTCGCGCGCCCCGCCCGGGAGCGCTTCCAGCACGCCGGTGTGCTCACCACCGGCTACAACATCCGACAGGTCGACGCCTTCGCGGACCGCATCTCCGGCTACTTCCGCGACGGCTCCGTCCTCACGGTCGACGACGTCCGCACCGTCTCCTTCGCTCCCCAGCGCGGCGGGTACTCGGAGCCGCAGGTCGACCTCGTGCTCGACACCGTGGTCGACGTGATGCTGGCGGTCCGCTGATGCGGCGCCGATAGCCTGGCCGATCAGGCCATAGTCCGTTATGCTTTCGTGATCGTGGCTATGCATCAGGAACGACCCGTCACCCCGGCACCCGTCTCCCGGCCCTCGGCCGTCAAGGCGCCGGCCCCTCGCCGCACCGGATCCCGGGCCCGCGTGCCCCTCGCGTTCCTCGCCTTCGCCGCCTCCATCGCCTTCGTGATGGTCAACGTCGTCGATCCCTCCAGCGGAGCCGTGGCCTCGCCGTACTACCAGGCCCCCGCCCGCTTCGACGGCGATCCCGCGCAGCGTCTCATCGTCGCCGGCGACATCGAGCGCACGGTCCAGCGCGACACGTTCGACGCGCAGGCGAAGCCCACGCCGACCCCCACTCCCACCCCGACCCCCACCGAGACGGCGGAGGCCGAGGAGGAGGACGAGTCGGAGGCGACCTCGACCCCCGTCGCCCGTGCCGCCGCTCCCGACCCCGGCTCGGCCAAGGCGATCGCGTACGACATGATCGTGCAGCGTGGCTGGGCCGACAGCGAGTACGACTGCCTGGTCCTGCTCTGGAACCGCGAGTCCGGCTGGAACGTGTACGCCGAGAACACGTCGAGCGGTGCCTACGGCATCCCGCAGGCCCTGCCCGGCAGCAAGATGGCGAGTGCGGGCGGCGACTGGGCGACCAGCGCGAGCACCCAGATCACCTGGGGTCTCGGCTACATCTCGGGCCGCTACGGATCGCCGTGCGGCGCGTGGGCGCACTCCGAGGACGTCGGCTGGTACTGATCCGCTGACGGCGGCGACCGGTCGGCGCTGACCGCCTCGCTACCCTGGTGGCGTGGACTACGCGCTGCTAGGGATCGCCGGGATCATCACCGTCGTCACGGTCGCGCGCTTCTCGAGCCGGCTGGGCATCGCGGCCCCGCTGATCCTCGTGGTCGTCGGCATCGGCGCCTCCTACCTCCCGGGCGTCCCCGAGATCGAGGTGGAGCCGGAGCTGATCCTCGCGGGCGTGCTCCCGCCGCTGCTGTACTCGGCGGCGATCCAGGTGCCGCTGACCGACTTCCGCCGCAACCTCCGCTCGATCTTCGGGCTCTCGGTCCTGCTCGTCTTCGTGACGGCGCTGGTCGTCGGCCTGTTCCTCTACCTCGTGCTGCCGGACCTCAGCCTGCCGGCCGCCATCGCGCTGGGCGCTGTCGTCAGTCCCACGGATGCGGTCGCCGCGACCTCGATCGGCAAGAAGCTCGGGCTGCCTCCCCGCCTCGTGACCGTGCTCGAGGGCGAGAGCCTCGTGAACGACGCCTCCGCCCTGGTGCTGCTGCGGGCCGCGACGGCCGCGGCCGCCGTGGTGGGCGACTCCGTGACGACCGACGCGATCGACATCGGCGAGGTCGGAGTGCTGTTCGTCTACTCCGTGCTGATGGCGATCGCGCTCGGGCTGGTGATGGGCGTGCTCACCGTGTTCGTGCGCTCGAAGCTCAGCGACCCCGTGCTCGACACCGCCGTCTCGTTCGCCGTGCCGTTCCTCGCTTACATCCCCGCGGAGGAGCTCGGCGCCTCGGGCGTCCTCGCCGTCGTGGTCACCGGCATCTACACCGGCCACAACAGCGCCCGCTTCCTGAGTCCGCAGTCGCGCCTCAGCGAGCGGATCAACTGGCGGACGGCGCAGTTCCTCCTCGAGAACGGCGTGTTCCTCCTGATGGGCGCCGAGATCAAGGCGATCATCGGCGAGGTCGAGGGTGGGCTCGGAGCCGACACCGCGGTGTACCTGGGCCTTGCGACGGTGGTCATCCTGATCGTGCTGCGGTCCCTCTTCGTCTGGCCGCTGCTGCTGTGGCTCCGCGGCTCGGGGCGCCGGGCCGAGCGCATCAACCGGCGGTTGAAGGTCGGGGTGATGCGGCTGCGCAACAGCGCGACGAGCGACGAGCGGTTCCGGAGGCGCCAGCAGCGGGCCGAGAAGCTCTACCAGCGCCGCGAGACCGACCTGGCGGCGACCACGAGCGAGGCCTTCGGCTGGCGGGGCGGGGTGATCCTGTCGTGGTCGGGGATGCGCGGCGTGGTCACGCTCGCCGCGGCGCAGTCGCTCCCGGAGGGCACGCCCTACCGCTCGCAGCTGATCCTGATCGCGTTCACGGTCGCCGTGGTGACCCTCCTGCTGCAGGGAGCGACGCTGCCCGCGCTGATCCGTCTGACCGGGATCCAGGGAAGCGACGGCGAGGCCGACCGCCGCGAGCTCGCGACGCTCCTCGACGAGGTGGCGTCGACCGGCATCCAGGCGCTCCCGGAGGCGGTGGACGAGCTCCCCGAGGGCAGCGTCGGCCCGCGGGTGCTCGAGCGCGTCCGCCGCGACACCCTCACCCGGTCGCAGGTGGCGTGGGAGCAGGTGGAGCGGCGCGACGACGAGCCGCTCGGCCCGCACGGGCAGTACCTCCACCTGCGGCGCGCGGTGCTGCTCGCCGAGCGCGAGGCCCTGCTGGAGGCGCGCAGCCGCGGCGTCTACTCCTCCCGCATCCTGCGCCGCGCGCAGCTGATGCTCGACGCCGAGGAGACGCGACTCGAGATGGACGACAGCTCGCACTGACCGGGGAGGCGATCCGACCGCCTCCTAGACTGGTGCGATGCCGCGCAGCAACAGACCCCGGGGGAGCCGGCGCGACGACGACGGCGAGGAGCAGCGCGACCTCTCGCAGATGCTCGCCGGCTGGCGCCGTACCGAGTCGCACCGCGGTCGCGAGTGGAACGTGCAACCCGTCTCGGCGGCCCGCGCCGTCAAGAACTACCTCTGCCCGGGCTGCGGTCTGACGATCGACGTCGGTCTCGCTCACGTGGTGGTCTGGCGCGCCGACGGCGCCCTCGGCAACGCGGCCGACCTCGCGGGCCGCCGCCACTGGCACACCCACTGCTGGAGAATCGAAGGAGCCCGATGACGACCGAGATCCGCGGCGGAGTCGTCCTGCCCGCCAGGCGCGAGGACATCGAGCTGCACACGACCGACGGCCTGACGCTGGTCGGCGAGCTGGCCCTGCCGCTCGACCGCGAGCCGGTCGCGACGCTCGTCACGCTGCACCCGCTGCCCACGCACGGCGGATTCATGGACTCCCACATCCTGCGGAAGGCCGCGGCGCGACTGCCGGCTCTCGCCGATCTCGCGGTGCTGCGCTTCAACACCCGCGGCACGAGCTCGCCCCGGGGCGCGAGCGAGGGCGGCTTCGGCCACGGGACGGACGAGCGCGCGGACGTCGAGGCCGCGATGGCGTTCGTCGCCGAGCGCGGACTGCCGCACCCGTGGCTCGTCGGCTGGTCGTTCGGCACCGAGCTCGCCCTCAAGTGGGGGAGGGAGCACCCGATCGAGGGCGCGATCCTCCTCTCGCCGCCGCTGCACCGCGCGTCGGCGGACGAGGTCGCGGCGTGGGCCGAGGACGGTCGGCCGCTCGTCGCGCTGATCCCCGAGTTCGACGACTACCTGCGACCTCCGGAGGCGGCGGAGCGGTTCGCCGCGGTGCCGCAGCTCGAGCTCGTGGCCGTCGACGGCGGCAAGCACCTGTGGGTGGGTGAGGCGCAGACGCGCCGGGTGCTGGACGAGATCGTCCGCGTCGTCGCTCCCGCCTCCTCGCCGCTGCCGACGGAGTGGGCGGGCGAGCCGGCCTGACCCGAACCGAGAAGAGGCCCGGCCCGTCGATGTGCTCGACGGACCGGGCCTCTTCCGGTCTCAGGCCTTCGAGTCGCCGTGCTTCTCGTCGGCGTCCGAGTCCTGCGAGTCGTCGGAGTCCTGCGAGGCGCCGGAGTCGTCCGAGTCCTTCGAGCCCTCGTCCGACATCCCGTCGATGTGGCCGATCAGGCCGCGCAGACCCGTGACGTAGCCGGCGATGGCGTCGCGCTCGGTGCGGATCTCGTCCAGTCGCCCCTCCGCCGACGAGACGAGCTCGCGGGTGCGGCGCTCCGCGTCGGCGACGATCTTCTGCGCCCGGTCGCGCGCCTCGTCGAGCAGCCGGTCCGACTCGTCCTGCGCGTCGCGGCGGAGCCGGGTGGTCTCGTCGAGCGCGTCGCTGCGCAGCTCGTCGGCCTCGAGCCGCTTGTCGTTCGCGCGGCGGATCGCGTCGGCGAGCTGCAGGTTCGACTCGTCGAGGTAGCGCTGGGTCTGCGCGACCGCCTCCTGGTGGCGGACGAGGTAGTCGCGGTCGGCCTCCTCGCGGCGGGCGGCGAGCTCGACCACCAGGTCGATGCGCGCCTGCTCGACGTCGCGCGACAGGGCCGCGGCCTCGTCGTTCGCAGCGGCGCGGAGGCCCGCCAGCTCGGCGTCGAGCAGCGCCACGGCGTCCGCCCGCTCCTGCGCGAGGCGGGTGCGCTGATCGGCCAGCTCGCGGGCGGCGTTCGCGCGTCCTCCGGCGAGCTCGGCCTCGATGTCGGCGCGAGCGGTGAGGATCTCGGCCTCGACGGCGGCGCGCGCCTCGGCGACCTCGGCGGCGACCGCGGCCCGCAGGCGGTCGACCTCGGAGGCGACCTCGGCGCGCAGCAGCTCGGTGCTCTGGGTGAGCCGGGCGGCCTCGGCGCGCGCCACCTCGACCTCGCGGGCGGCGACGGCGCGCATCTCGGCGGCCTCCCGCTCCGCCTCGGACCGGATGGCGGCGGCCTCGCGCTTGGCGGTGGCGCGCGTCTCGGCGGCCTCGGTCGCCACGGTGCCGCGGATCGCAGCGGCCTCGCGAACGGCGTCCTGCGTCATCACGTCGCGGTCGTCCGCCGCCTTGCCCAGCGTCGCCGCGGCCTGCGCCTCGGACTCGTTGCGGTTGCGGTCGGCTCGGCGGCGCGCCTCCGTGATCAGGCGCTCGGCCTCGTCGCGCGCCTCCTGCAGGATGCGGTCGCCGTCGTCGCGGGTCGAGCGACGGAGCGCGGAGGCGTCGTTCTCGGCCTGGGCGATCAGCCGCTCCGACTGCTCCTCCGCGACCCGGAGCGTGTGCTCGAGCTTGGCTCCGAGGCCCGCGTAGGTCGGTGCGCCGACCTGCTGCAGCTCCTTCTCGAGGCCGTCGATGCGGGAGGAGAGCCGCTTGACCTCGCGGCCGCTCTCGGCGGCCTGCGTGTTCGCGTGGATCAGCTCGCGCCGCAGACCCTGGATGGCCTTGTCGACCTCGTCCCGGTCGTAACCACGGAACACCTGGGTGAATTCGGCCTCGTCGCTTGCCACGTCGTCTCCTCCGGAAGGTAGGTCCGCGTCGGGGCCGCGGCACTCCGGGAAGTTTAGTCAGCGGGTGCCTCGCCGCCCGGGGGCGACACCCCACCGGTCGCGTGCCGGGGGAGCTCTCGGACTTCTCCTGGGTTCGTCGGAGGCCATCGGCTACTCTGGACTGTCTTTGTCTGTCGCCCTCGCGCTGCGGGCCGGCCGCGTCACCCTGGCCGGCCGAGGTCGCCACCCTGATCGGGCGACACAGGAGGAGTTCTTTCGTGCGGTTCGTCTTCGCCATCATCGCCACCGTCATCGCTGCGGCGCTGATAGCCCTCGGCATCGGTCAACGGACCGTCTGGGCGCCTCCGGAATCGCTCACGGCCGAGACCGCGCTCGAATCGGGTGCCCCCTACGCGGTCATCGACGGCAGCACGCTCGACGCGAATCCCGGTCGGCAGACGATCACCGTCGAGGGCGACGGCGACCTGGTGCTGGCCTACGCCCGGACCTCCGACGTGCTCGGCTGGGTGGGCGGCTCCGACTACGAGGCGATCGGCTACGCCGCCGAGCCCTCCGCCCTGACCGCCTCCGAGGAGACCGGCACGGCCATCGAGCTCTCCTCCGACGTCGCCACCGCCGACGCGGCGGTCGTCGATCCGCGCGGCTCCGACCTGTGGCTCGAGCAGTTCGAGGGCACGGGCAGCATCACGGTGGCGCTCGACGTGCCCGAGGACGTGTCGATCCTGATCGCGTCCGACGGCACGGCTCCCGCGGCGAGCGACATCCGGGTCAGCTGGCCCGTCGACACCGCGACTCCGCTCGCCGGCCCGCTGCTGCTCGGCGGCGCCGTGTTCCTGCTCGTCGGTCTCGCCCTGTACATCTGGGCGTTCCTGCACCTGCGGCGCCAGCACGGCCCGCGCCGCAAGGGTCCGCAGGGCAAGGTGCCGCGCGGCGCCCGCCGCCCGCGCGCCCGCGCCGGAATCCAGGCCTCGGTCGCCTCGCCCCGTCCGTCGCGTCGCCGCGGACTCCTCGTGCTCCCGGTCGTGGTCGGCACGAGCGTGCTCCTCGCCGGCTGCAGCTCCGACTACTGGCCCGACCTCGCCGCCGGCGCCACCGAGACCCCGACCGCCTCGGCCACGTCGACGGCCGAGCCCGCTGCCGAGGTGGCGACCCCGGTCGTCACGACGCAGCAGGCCGAGGCGATCGTCGCGTCCGTCTCCGCTGTCGCGGCCGCCGCCGACGCGGCGCACGACGCCACCGCGCTCGCGGAGCGCTTCCAGGGCGAGGCCCTGACGGAGCGGACCACCAACTACGAGGTCGTCGTCAAGGGCGGCACGATCGACCCGCCGCAGGCGATCCCCGCGACGCCCGTCAGCCTCGTGCTCCCGCAGGACACCGAGTCCTGGCCCCGCCTCGTCACCGCCGTCGTGCAGAACTCGGCCGACAGCACGCAGGCGCCGATCGCGCTGGTGATGAGCCAGGCGAGCCCGCGCGTCGACTACAAGGTCGACTACGCCATCTCGCTCGAGGCCAACGCGCGGATCCCCGATGTCGCCCCGGTCACCGTCGGCACGTCGATCGTCGCGCCCGATTCGAAGCTGATGAAGCTCGCCCCGGAGACCGTGGGCTCGGCCTACGCCGACATCCTCGCCAACGGCGACGCCAGCGCCTACGCCGAGACGTTCTCGGCCGACGGGGACACGCTGCGCGGCCAGGTCGGCATCGACAAGAAGAACGCCGACCGCGCCGCCCTGCCCGACACGGCCTCGATCGAGTTCTCGAACAAGGCCGGCACCTCCTCCACCGTCGCTCTCGCCACGAACGACTCGGGCGCCCTCGTCGCCGCGAGCATCGCCGAGGTGTCGACGGTGAAGCCCACCGCCGAAGGATCGACCGTCTCGACCTCCGGTGCCTCGCAGACCCTGCTCGGCACCGACAAGTCGACGACCGGGATCGAGACCACCTACGGTTACCAGTTGCTGTTCTACGTACCGCCCGTCGGATCGGAGGAGAAGATCGTGATGCTCGGATGGAGCCAAGGACTCGTCTCGGTGGTGCAGCTGCCGTGAGCACGCTCCCGCCCCTGCCCGGAAACCTCCGCGGCGCCGTCGACCTGTCCTCCCTCGTGAACCGGCGTCCGCCGGCTCCGGCCGCCCCCACCGCCCCCGGTGAGGCTCCTGCCGGGCCCCCGCCCGGTGCGAACCCGCTGCTCCTGACCGCGGGCGACGCCGAGTTCGACCAGGTCGTGCAGCTCTCGTCCCGCGTGCCGGTGATCGTCGATCTCCGCGGCTCGTGGTCCGAGCAGAGCACGAGCATGACCGCGCTGCTCGAGCGCGTGATCGTCTCGTACGCGGGCGCCTTCGTGCTCGTCGGAGTCGACGTCGAGTCGAGCCCGCAGCTGGCGCAGGCGTTCCAGGTGCAGTCGGTGCCGACCATCGCCGCCATCCTCGGCGGGCGTCCCGTGCCCCTGTTCAGCGGCCTCGTCGCCGAGGAGGCGCTGCGCGACCTGCTCGAGCAGGTGCTCCAGCTCGCCGCGCAGAACGGCGTGACGGGCACGGTGCCGGTCGACGCGACCGCCGAGCCGGGGGAGCCCGAGCCGGCTCCGCTGCCCCCGCACCACCAGGAGGCGTACGACGCGATCGACCGCGGCGACTACTCCGCCGCGATCGCGGAGTACGAGACGGCCATCGCCCAGAACCCGCGCGACGACCTCGCCGTGGCGGGACTCGCGCAGGTGCGGCTGCTGTCGCGGCTGCAGGGCCGCACCCTCGAGGAGGTCCGCTCGACGGCGGCGGCAGAGCCGTCGAACCTCGACGCGCAGCTCGCCGTCGCCGACCTCGACGTCTCGGGCGGCCACGTCGAGGACGCCTTCGACCGTCTCCTGTTGATCTTCCCGAGGCTCGACGCCGAGGGGAAGGCGGCGACCCGTGCGCGCCTCCTCGAGCTCTTCGAGATCGTCGGCACGACCGACCCCCGCGTGAACAAGGCGCGAGCCCGGCTGACCGGCCTCCTCTACTGAGTCGGTCTGCAGGGTGAGCGCTAGCGCTCACCCTGCCGCGGTCGGCTCCGCGAGGGGTCGGGTACCGAGGAGCGGGTCGCGGCCGGCTCGTTCGAAACGCTGGAACGCGTTTCTCACCGTCGCCTCGTACCTTCGGTACGTCAGCGACGGTGCTGCAGGACGTGCCGGCCGAGCGGCGGGTCCGCGGCTCCTCGACAGCGAAGAACCCCCACCGCTCATGTGCGGTGGGGGTTCTCGTGTTCCGGGTGAGGGAAGCCGGAACGTCGAGGGAGCCCGGGCGAGGGGCTGTCTCGCGGTCCGGGCTCCCTCGGTCGTCAGTCGGTGGGGCGGAGGTAGAGCACCCCGAGCGGAGGCAGGATCAGCTCGGCGGACGCGGGGCGACCGGCCCACGGCTCCTCCCGGGCCTCGACCGCACCGAAGTTGCCGACACCGGAGCCGCCGTAGATCTCGGCGTCGGTGTTGACGAGCTCCTCCCAGCGGCCCGCCTGAGGCAGACCGACCCGGTAGCCGTGGACCGGCGACCCCGAGAAGTTCGCGATGATCGCCACGGAGCGGCCCTCGCGGTCGCGGCGGAGGAACGAGATCACGTTCGGCGCCGCGGACCCGCCGTCGATCCACTCGAAGCCGGCCTGCTCGTTGTCGAGCTCCCACAGCGAGGTCGACTCGCGGTAGACGCGGTTCAGCTCGCCGACGAGGCTCCACAGACCCTTGTGGCTCGGCTGGTCGAGGATCCACCAGTCGAGTCCGCGCTCCTCGCTCCACTCGGAGTACTGCCCGAACTCCTGCCCCATGAAGAGCAGCTGCTTTCCGGGGTGCGCCCACATGAACGCCAGGTAGGCGCGCACGTTCGCGAGCTGCTGCCAGTGGTCGCCGGGCATCTTGTTGATCAGCGAGCCCTTGCCGTGCACGACCTCGTCGTGGCTGATGGGCAGGACGAAGTTCTCGCTGAACGCGTAGACGAACGAGAAGGTCAGCTCGCCCAGGTGGTACTGGCGCCAGAGCGGATCGTTCGCCATGTAGTCGAGCGAGTCGTGCATCCAGCCCATGTTCCACTTGAGCCCGAAGCCGAGCCCGCCCGAGACGGTGGGCTGCGTGACGCCCGGCCAGCTCGTCGACTCCTCGGCGATCATCATGATGCCGGGGTAGAGCTTGTAGGCCGTGGCGTTCACCTCCTGGAGGAAGCTGATCGCCTCGAGGTGCTCGCGCCCGCCGTGCTCGTTCGGCAGCCACTCGCCCTCCTTGCGGGAGTAGTCGAGGTAGAGCATCGAGGCGACGGCGTCGACCCGGAGGCCGTCCACGTGGAACTCCTCGAGCCAGAACAGCGCGTTCGCGACCAGGAAGTTGCGCACCTGCGTGTGACCGAAGTCGAAGACGTAGGTACCCCAGTCCATCTGCTCGCCGCGGCGCCAGTCGGGGTGCTCGTACAGCGGCTCGCCGTCGAAGCGGGCGAGCGCGAAGTCGTCCTTGGGGAAGTGGCCGGGGACCCAGTCGACGATCACGCCGATGCCCGCCTGGTGCAGGCGGTCGATCAGGTACTTGAGGTCGTCGGCGGTGCCGAAGCGGCTCGACGCGGCGAAGTAGCCGGTCACCTGGTAGCCCCACGAGCCTCCGAAGGGGTGCTCGGCGAGCGGCATGAACTCGACGTGGGTGAAGCCGAGGGCGGTGATGTACTCGATCAGCGGATCGGCGACGTCGCGGTAGCCGAGCCCCGGCTTCCACGAGCCGAGGTGCATCTCGTAGACGCTCATCGGCTGCGTGTGCGGGTCGACGGCGGCGCGCTGCTGCATCCAGGCGGAGTCGTTCCAGTGGTGGTGCGACACCGGGATGCGCGAGGCCGTGGCGGGAGGGACCTCGGTGGCGCGCGCCATCGGGTCGGCCTTGCGGACCCAGCGGCCGTCGCGCGAGAGCAGGTCGAACTTGTAGGACGCGCCGGGCTCGAGGCCGGGCACGAAGATCTCCCACACGCCGGTGACGCCGAGGTTGCGGAGCGAGTGCCCCTCGCCGCTCCACTCGTTGAAGTCGCCGACGACGCGGACGGCCTGCGCGTGCGGCGCCCAGACCGAGAAGGAGGTGCCCCAGACGCCCTCGTGCTCGCGGTGCCGAGCGCCGAGCGCCTCCCAGAGCCGTTCGTGGCGGCCCTCGCCGATCAGGTAGAGGTCGAAGTCGCCGACGGTCTTCGAGAACCGGTAGGGGTCCTCCGCCGTCCACGAGGCGTCGTCGCCGTAGCTCGCCTCGATCGTGTACGCCTGCGGTCCGAGGATGTGGAAGCCCTGCCAGATCCCGCTGTGCAGGTGGGTCAGCTCGACCCGGGCTCCGGTGGACAGCACGGCGACGACGCGGTCGGCGAGCGGGCGGCGGGTGCGCACCACGGTCACCTCGTCGGCGATGCCGGCGGCCGAGACGACGTGCTGGCCGAGGACGTCGTGGGGGAGCGCGTTGCTGCCGGTCGCGACCTGCTGCAGGATCCACTCCGGGATCTCGGGGAGCGCGATGGCCGCGGACCCCTCGACCGGGCCGGACTCGGCGGCCGGGGCCGCGGAGGCGGCGGGCGCCGGGGAGTCGTCGCCGTCCTGTGCCGGAGCGACCTCGTCCGTCTCGACGGGGACCGGAGCGGCCTCGGCCGCGGGCTCGTCCGTCTCAGGGGAGACCGGAGCGGGGTCCGCCGCGTGCCGCGGGGTCGCCACGGTGGTCGTCGCGGCGCTCGTGCCGGTGGTGACGACCGTCTCGACGCGCGGGGTCAGCCCCGCGGCCTCGGCGGCGCTCGTTCCGTCGTTCTCGGGAACCGTGTCGCTCATCGTTCGTCCGCCTTCACGCTCAGGATGTGCACGGGCTCGACGAAGGAGTCGAGTCGCACGTAGTTGTCGCTGCCCCAGGTCCAGACCGCGCCGGTGATCAGGTCCTCGACCTCGAAGCTCGCGCCCCAGTCGAGCCCGAGCGCCGGGAGGTCGAGGTGCACCGTCGTCTCGCGCGCCGAGTGCGGGTCGGTGTTCGCGACCACGAGGATCGTGTCGGCCGACCCCGTGCCGGTGAAGGCGCGGTCGAGGTGCTTCGAGTAGACGAGGATCGCGTCGTCGTCGCTGCCGTGCACCAGCAGGTTGCGCAGCTGGCCGAGCGCGGGGTGCGCTCGGCGGATCTCGTTGAGGCGGGTGATGTACGGGGCGATGGAGCGGCCCGCGGCCTCCGCCGCGGCCCAGTCGCGCACCTTGTACTGGAACTTCTCGTTGTCGATGTTCTCCTCGGCGCCGGGGCGCGCGACGTTCTCGATCAGCTCGAAGCCGGAGTAGACGCCCCAGAGCGGCGAGGCCGTCGCGGCGAGCGCGGCGCGCACCTTGTAGGCGGAGGGGCCGCCGTACTGGAGGTACTCGGTGAGGATGTCGGGCGTGTTCACGAAGAGGTTCGGCCGCATGTAGTCGGCCGTCTCCTGCGAGATGCTCGTGAAGAACTCGGTGAGCTCCTCCTTGGTGTTGCGCCAGGTGAAGTACGAGTACGACTGCTGGAAGCCCACCTTGCCGAGCGCACGCATGATCGCGGGGCGGGTGAACGCCTCCGCGAGGAACACGACCTCGGGGTGCTTCGCGTTCACCTCGTGGATGACCCACTCCCAGAAGTCGAGCGGCTTGGTGTGCGGGTTGTCGACCCGGAAGATCGACACGCCGAGCGAGATCCAGTACTCGAGGATCCGCAGCGACTCCTGCCGGATGCCGGCCGGGTCGTTGTCGAAGTTGATCGGATAGATGTCCTGGTACTTCTTCGGCGGGTTCTCGGCGTAGGCGATCGTGCCGTCGGGGAGGGTCGTGAACCACTCCGGGTGGCTGGTCACCCACGGGTGGTCGGGCGAGGCCTGCAGGGCGAAGTCGAGCGCCAGCTCGAGGCCCGCTCCGGTGACCGCCGCGTGGAAGGCGCGGAAGTCGTCCACCGTGCCGAGGTCCGGGTGGATGGCGTCGTGGCCGCCGTCGCTCGAGCCGATCGCCCACGGCGAGCCGGGGTCGGTCTCGGAGGCGTTCAGCGTGTTGTTCGGACCCTTGCGGAACGTGCGGCCGATCGGGTGGATCGGCGGCAGGTAGAGGACGTCGAAGCCCATCTCGGCGACCGCGGGGACGCGCAGGGCGGCGGTGCGGAAGGAGCCGCTGGTGACGGAGCCGTCCTCGTTCTGGACGGCGCCCTCGGAGCGAGGGAAGAACTCGTACCAGGCGCCGACCCCGGCGCGCGTGCGCTCCACGTGGACGGTGCGCGGCGCGGAGACGCTCGCGAGGCTCATCACGGGACGTGCGTCGAGTGCTCCGTGCACGGCGGCGTCGGTGGCCGCAGCGAGGCGCTCCTCGGGCAGGAGGGAGGCGTCGGCGACGTGGGAGGCGGCCTCGGTGAGCAGCGTGCGCTCGGCACCAGGCCGCTCCTCGTCCTCCGCGGCGCTGCGGAGGAGCCCCGCGCCGAGCGCGAAGGTCACGTCGAGGTCGAGGCCGGCGGGGATCTTGACCTCGGCAGTGTGCAGCCAGGTCGCCCAGTCGTCGGCGAAGGCGCGGATGCGGTACGTCCAGTCGCCCTCGGCGTCGAGGAGCACGAGCCGGCCGTAGCGGTCGGTGCCGGTCGCGAGCAGCGACATCCGGTGCTCCGACTCGGCGCCCTCGGGCGAGGTGAGGAGGAGGTCGACGCCGATGAGGTCGTGGCCCTCGCGGAACGCCGTGGCGGCGAACGGGACGACCTCGCCGACGAAGGCCTTGGCCGGCCAGCGGTCGTCCTCGAGTCGCGGCTGCGGGTCGATGATCGGGATCCGCTCGGCGCGGACCTCGTAGCCGCTGCCCGTCGGCGGGGCGGGCGGCGCCGTCTCGGGAGTGGAGAGGGCCGCGGCGACCGGCGGTGCGGCTGCGGCCGCCTCCTCGGGAGCGGGAGCGGGAGCGGGAGCCGGCTCCGGAGGCGTCGTCACCTCCTCCGGCGCGGGTCGCCCGCGTCCTGCTCGTCGTGCGTCCTTGCCGTGCGGGGCCTTGAAGAAAGGTGTCTGAGCCACGACTCGACAGTAGCGACCGGGGCAGCCTTTGGCACGCCGGTTGCGCCCGTGCTCGGGGCTGTGCAAAAGGGTCGGCCGGACCTCTCGCTCGCTCGCGCGACCTCGGGCTGCGATCCCGTCCGACCCTCTGCCGGCGGGCCGATCGCACGCGGGCCGTTCGCGGCAGCGAGCCCGAGCGTCCCCTTGCGGACATGTCCGGTAGCGGTGATTGTCAGCGGGCGTCTCCGGGTGACACGGTGCTGGGGCGACCCACGCCGGTCGACCAGACTCGACCCGGAGGCCCCCATGCCCGCCCTCTCCGCCCTGCCTCCCACCATGCCCGAGGAGGGCTCCCCCTCCTGGGCCGCTCCGCGGCGACGAGCGCGTCGCGTCCAGGGGCGCAGCCTCTTCGCGTCGACGGCGCTGCTCGCGCTCCTCGCGGGCCTCCTCGCGCCTCTCGCCACGGCAGCCGATCCGATCGCCGCGGCTCCGACGGCGAACGGAGTCGCCGGCTGGGGCAAGAACCTCGACCGGCAGACCATCGCGCCGGCCGGCCGGACTGACCGACGTCGTCGCCGTCTCCGCCGGCCCCGACTGGAGCCTCGCGCTGCGCGGCGACGGCACTGTCGCCGCCTGGGGGTACAACGGTGCCGGACAGACCAGGGTCCCCACCGGGCTCACGGACGTCACCGCCATCGCCGCCGGCCTCTATCACGGCCTCGCGCTGAACAGCGACGGCACCGTCACCGCCTGGGGCGACAGCACCTTCGGGCAGGCCACCGTTCCTGCGGGTCTCTCGGGCGTCACCGCCATCGCCGCCGGTCGCTACTTCAGCCTCGCGCTGAAGAGCGACGGCACCGTCACCGGCTGGGGGAGCAACTCGACCGGGCAGATCGCCGTTCCCGCGGGTCTCACGGGCGTCACCGCCATCGCGGCCGGCAGCGGTCACGCCCTCGCACTGACGAGCGACGGCACCGTCACGGCCTGGGGTGACGACTACTCCGGGCAGTGCACCGTTCCCGCAGGGCTCACCGGAGTCACCGCCATCGCCGCCGGGAGCTCCCACAGCCTCGCGGTCACGTCAGCCGGCACCGTCACGGCCTGGGGCGGCGACTTCTCCGGGCAGAGCACCGTTCCCGCGGTACTGACCGGCGTCACCGCCGTCGCCGCCGGCGGCTCCGACAGCCTCGCGCTCACGAGCGCCGGCACCGTCGCGGCCTGGGGGGACAACCGCTTCGGGCAGGCCGTGGTCCCCGCGGGAGTCGCCGGCGTCACCGCGATCTCGACCAGCGAATCCCACCACCTCGCGGTGGGTCCTCGGCCCGTCCTGACGGCCGATGCGCCGCCGACGACGGCCTCCGTCGGCACCGGATCCTCCTACTCGTTCGCCGCTCGGGACAGCGCCGCGACGTTCGAGGTGTCGTCGGGGACCCTTCCCGACGGACTCGCCCTCAGCTCAGCCGGGGTCCTCTCCGGGACACCCACCACCGCCGGGGAGTCCGTCTTCACCGTCGCCGCCCGGAACCCCTTCGGCACGACCGACGGTGCGTCCCACACGATCACCGTCGAGGCGTCGGCGACCCCGCCGACCGTGACCGGTGCCCCGGGACCGGGAACGGTCGACACCCCGTACGACTTCACCTACACCGTCACCGGGAGCCCCACTCCCGACGTCTCGGTGCTGTCGGGCCGGCTGCCTGCGGGGCTCAGCCTCGACTCGGCCGGGCGTCTGACCGGCACCCCGACCGCCGCGGGAACGTCCACCTTCACCGTTCGCGCCGAGAACGCGTCCGGGACCGCCGACGCGACCAGCACCGTCACCATCGCACCGGCGCCTGCTGCTCCGGTGCTCTCCGGTTCCGCAGGCGACGGGATCGTCGGCTCCGCGTACGACTTCGGCTACACCGTCACCGGCACCCCGACCCCCACGGTCTCCGTGTCCTCCGGCACGGTGCCTCCGGGCCTCACCCTCGACCCGGCCGGGCGCCTCGCCGGCACGCCGACCACCGCCGGCACGTTCGTGTTCACCCTCGAGGCCGTCAGCGCGGCCGGTGCCGCGCAGGTCACCGATTCGGTCACCATCGCCTCCGCGGACATCGCTCCGGCCGTCTCCGGCGATGCTCCTGGCGGGACCGTGGGCTCCGCGTACGACTTCGCCTACACCGTCTCCGGAACCCCGACCCCGACCGCGTCGGTGACCTCGGGCACCCTGCCTCCGGGTCTCACCCTGAGCACGGCCGGGCGCCTCACCGGCACGCCGACCACTCCGGGGAGCTACACGTTCACACTCTCGGCCGCGAACGGCGCCGGCACCGCACAGGTCGGCGACACGATCGCCATCGCCATCGCCATCGCCGCCGCCGGCGTCGCGCCGGCCATCTCCGGCGTAGTGGCGGCCGGGATGGTCGGCTCCGCGTACGACTGCACGTACACCGTCACCGGCACCCCTACTCCCACCGCTCGGTGGTCTCGGGCACGCTGCCTCCGGGACTCGCCCTGAGCACCGCCGGGCGCCTCACCGGCACCCCGACCATCGCAGGGACCTACACCTTCACCGCGCGAGCGGAGAACTCGGCCGGGACCGCGCAGGCGACCAGCACGCTGACCGTCTCACCGCAGAGGGCCACCACCCCGAAGGCCGACTTGCGGGTGGATCTCTCCGGGCCCGGCTCGGCCGTGAAGGGCAGGACCGCCACGTACACGGTCGTCACGACCAACGCCGGACCGGCCGCCTCGACGTCGGTCTACTCGAAGGTGATCCTGCCCTCGACCGTGCAGTTCGTGTCCGCGACGGGGAAGTACACCCGGATCGGGAACATCGTCGTCTTCCAGCGCTCGAGCCTGAGCAACGGGCAGACCGTGACGGAGAAGATCACCGTCAAGGCCACGAGCACAGGTCGGGGCACCGCTCTGGCGACCACGTTCTCGGTGAAGACGCCCGACCCGTCGATCCGCAGCAACTCCGACACGGTGAGCACCACGGTCCGCTGATCATCGGCTCGTGACACGGGCGGGCGGCCCTCCGGGGCTGCCCGCCCTCCTCGTTCCCGCCGACCGGCGGCGCACGGTGCGTGTCACCCGCCGGAGTGCGCTCTCACGAGCGCGGGGGAGGAGACGTCGCCGCGTCGCCGGCGGAGACGTCCGTCCCGTGCGTCCGGCGACCGCACCTCGCGGCGGACGAGCGGTCCAGTAGGGTGTGCTCGCGCGACCGCCCCGGCGCTCCCGCGCCTGTGTCCGCCGGGGTCCGCAGAGAGTCGAGGAGTGCCGTGAAGGCCATCCGCCGCTTCACCGTCCGATCCGTCCTCCCGCCCGCGCTCTCGGCGCTCGGCGAGCTCGCGGGCAACCTCCGCTGGGCCTGGCACGAGCCCACCCGCCGCCTGTTCGAGCGGGTCGATCCCGAGCTCTGGCGACGCGGCGGCGCCGACCCGACCGCGCTGCTCGGAGCCGTGAGCCCCGAGCGCCTCGCCGAGCTCGCCGGCGACCAGGGCTTCGTCGACGACGCGTGGCGCCTGCGCGACGACCTCGAGCGCTACCGCACCGAGCCGCGCTGGTACCAGTCGCTGCCCGAGTCGGCGCCGCGGGCGATCGCCTACTTCTCGCCCGAGTTCGGCATCGCCGCCGCCCTGCCGCAGTACTCGGGCGGTCTCGGCATCCTCGCGGGCGATCACCTCAAGGCGTCCTCCGACCTCGGGATCCCGCTGACCGGAGTCGGCCTCTTCTACCGGTCGGGCTACTTCTCGCAGGGTCTCACGGCCGACGGCTGGCAGCTCGAGTCCTACCCCTCGCTCGACCCCGACGGCCTGCCGCTGCGGGTCGTGCGCCTGGCCGACGGCTCTCCGGCGCGGATCGTCCTCGCGCTGCCGGACGGCCGTGCGCTGTACGCGCGGGTGTGGCGGGCCGAGGTCGGCCGCGTGACCCTCCTCCTCCTCGACACCGACATCCCCGAGAACGAGGACTCGCTGCGGGCCACCACCGACCGGCTCTACGGCGGCGGCGGCGAGCACCGCCTCCTCCAGGAGCTGCTGCTGGGCATCGGCGGCGTCCGCGCCCTCGAGCTGTGGTCCGAGGTGTCGGGCGCGCCGCTGCCCGAGGTGTTCCACACCAACGAGGGTCACGCGGGCTTCCAGGGCCTCGAGCGCATCTCGGGCCTCATCGGCTCCGGCCTCGACTTCGACCAGGCCCTGCAGGTCGTGCGCGCGAGCACGGTCTTCACCACCCACACCCCGGTGCCCGCCGGGATCGACCGCTTCGACCGCGGGCTCATCGAGGAGTACTTCTCGACCGAGCTGCTGCCCGGGGTCCAGGTCGAGGACGTTCTCGCCCTCGGCGCCGAGGACGGCTCGGACGGCCGCTTCAACATGGCGTTCATGGGCCTCCGCCTCGCCCAGCGCTCGAACGGGGTGTCGAAGCTCCACGGCGAGGTGAGCCGCTCGATGTTCTCGCCGCTCTGGCCCGGGTTCGACACGGCGGAGGTGCCGATCGGCTCCGTCACCAACGGCGTCCACGCGGCCACCTGGACCGATCCGGTGCTCACCGCGCTGGCCCGCGACCGCCTCGGGACCGAGGACACGACGCAGGCCGACTGGGCGTCCGGCGCGCTCAGCGACGGCGAGATCTGGCACGCCCGGCGCACGATGCGCGAGCAGCTCGTGCGCGACGCCCGCGTCCGCGCGGCGAGATCGTGGCGCGAGCAGAACCCGGGCGGTCTCACCCCGGCCTGGCTCGACGACCTGCTCGATCCCGACGTCCTGACGATCGGCTTCGCACGCCGCGTGCCCACCTACAAGCGGCTCACGCTGATGCTGCACGACCCCGAGCGGCTGCGCGCCCTGCTCACCCACCCCGAGCACCCGATCCAGATCGTGATCGCGGGCAAGTCGCACCCCGCCGACGAGGAGGGCAAGCGGCTCATCCAGAAGCTCGTGCGGTTCGCCCAGGAGCCCGACGTGCGGCGGAGGATCGTCTTCCTCCCCGACTACGACATCGCGATGGCGCAGCTGCTCTACCCCGGCACCGATGTCTGGCTCAACAACCCGCTCCGCCCGCTCGAGGCGTGCGGCACCTCCGGGATGAAGGCGGCGCTCAACGGATCGCTCAACCTCTCGATCCTCGACGGCTGGTGGAACGAGTACTTCGACGGCGAGAACGGCTGGGCGATCCCCTCCTCCGATCGCGCCCTCGACCCGGAGGCGCGCGACACCCTCGAGGCCGACGCGCTTTACGAGCTGCTCGAGAGCGAGGTCGTGCCCCGCTTCTACGAGCGCGACCACGACGGAGTCCCGCGGCGCTGGGTGCGCTCGATCCGGCACACGCTGGCGACGCTCTCGCCCGAGCTCTCCGCGGAGCGGATGGTGCGCCAGTACGTCGACGATCTGTACCGCCCGGCGGCCGCGGCCGGTCGCGCGATCGTCGTCGACCACTTCGAGCCCGCGAAGGAGCTCTCGGCGTGGAAGCTGCGGGTCCGAGCGGGCTGGCCGGGCGTCTCCGTGGCCTCGGTCGAGTCGGGCGGCATCGACGCGGTGCCGCAGCGCGGCGACCGGCTGGCGGTGCGCGCGGGCGTGCTCCTCGGCGATCTGCACCCCGAGGACGTCACGGTCCAGGTGGTGTACGGCACGGCCGCCGCGGACGGATCGCTGACCGACGTCCGGCTCCAGGAGCTCGAGGTGGCGGAGTCGGCGGGCGCCGTCGTGCCGGCCGACGCGGTGGGCCGCGTGCCCTACGCGGGCGTGGTCACGCTCGACCGCAGCGGGACGTTCGGCTACACCGTCCGCGTGGTGCCGCAGCACCCGCTCCTCGCACGCTCGTCCGAGCTCGGACTGGTCGCCGCCGCCGGCTGAGCGGCCGCGCTCGGGAGGGAGTGGGGACGCCCGCCCGGCCCGCTGGTCGAGCAGCCCCGCCGGGGCGTATCGAGACCGACCGGCGTCAGCAGGTCTCTCTCGGGGACTGGTCTTCTGACGCCGGTGGATCTCGATGCGCCCGCTCCGCGGTCCACCCGATCAGCAGCAGCACGGCGGGCTCTCCGCCGGAGGAGGCCACTTCTCGCGTGCGGGGTCAGCGCGCGATGTCCGCGAGGATCGCGCCGGTGGCCGCGACGAGATCGGCGGGGGAGAGCTCGATGTCGAATCCTCGCCGGCCGCCCGAGACGAGGACGGTGTCGAACAGCTCCGCCGTCTCGTCGAGCACGGTCCGGTGCCGCGTCTTCTGCCCGACCGGCGAGATCCCGCCGAGCACGTAGCCCGTTCGCCGCTGCGCGAGCGCCGGGTCGGCCATCGCCGCGCGCTTGCCGCCGACGGCCGACGCCAGCTCCTTGAGCCCGAGCGACCCCGTGACGGGGACGATCCCGACGACGAGCTCGCCGTCCACGTCGACCAGCAGGGTCTTGAAGATCCGCTCCGGCTCGACGCCGAGCGCCTCGGCCGCCTCGCCTCCGTAGCTCGCCGCCGCGGGATCGTGCCGGTACTCCCGCGCGACGAAGGGGATCCCGGCGGCCGTGAGCGCGACGGTCGCCGGGGTGCCGGGCCCCTGGCGCGCCGAGCTCACGACCCGTCCACGGTCTCGGCCGCCGTCGGCTCCCCGTGGGCGGCGAAGAGCTGGATCGAGGTGCCCGCGACGCGGATCACCTGCCCCGGCTCGAACGACTCGCCGTGCCCGAGCGGCACGGCCTCCTCGCTGTTCCAGAGCCGCGTGTAGCCGGTGACGCCGTCGCTCTCGGCCAGCACCACGCTCGTCTCGTGCTCGACGCCGTGGACGACGAGCAGGATCCGGTCGAACTCCTCGAACTCGGGAGTGGAGGAGGCGAGGTACTGCAGAGTCCGGTTCTCGGCCGAGGTCCAGTCGTGGTCGGACATGCCGTGGCCGTGCGCGTCGAACCAGCGCATGCTGCTCGCCCCCGGGGTCACTGCGCCGCCGCGGCCGTAGCGGGACGGACGGAGGGCGGGATGCTCGCGCCGGAGGCGGAGCAGGGTGCGGGTGTGCTCGCGGAGGTGCTCCTGCCAGTCGCCGAGCCCCTCCCAGCGCAGCCACGTCAGGTCGGAGTCCTGGCAGTAGGCGTTGTTGTTGCCGCGCTGGCTGCGGCCGAACTCGTCGCCGGCGGTGATCATCGGCACGCCCGCCGAGAGGAGGAGCGTGCCGAGCAGGTTGCGCATCGCCTTGCGCCGAGCCAGGGTGACGCCCTCGTCGGCCGAGGGCCCCTCGAAGCCGTGGTTGAAGGAGCGGTTGTTGTCGGCTCCGTCGCGGTTCGACTCGCCGTTGCCGATGTTGTGCTTGACGTTGTACGAGACGAGATCGGCCAGGGTGAACCCGTCGTGCGCCGTCACGAAGTTCACGGAGGCGAGGGGGCCGCGCTCGAGCGAGAACGTGTTCGACGAGCCCGACAGGCGGGTCGCGAAGCCCCCGACTCCGACGGGCGCCGTGCCCGCCCGACGGGAGTAGTCGATGTCCGAGAGCCAGAAGTTGCGCACCCGGTCGCGGTAGCGGTCGTTCCACTCCGACCAGCCGACCGGGAAGTTGCCGGTCTGCCAGCCGCCCATGCCGACGTCCCACGGCTCGGCGATCATCTTCACGTCGGCGAGTGCCGGATCCTCGACGGCCGCCGTCAGCAGCGGGTGGTCGGTCCGGAAGTGCGCGATCTCGTCGCGCCCGAGCGTCGCAGCGAGGTCGAGGCGGAATCCGTCGATGCCCACCTCGCCCGACCAGTAGCGGAGGGAGTCGAGGACGAGGCGCTGGGCGACCGGGTTGCCGAAGTCGATCGTGTTGCCGCAGCCGGTGACGTCGATGTAGTGGCCCTCGTCGCTCTGGCGGTAGTAGCTGCGGTCGTCGATGCCGCGCAGGCTCGAGCGCGGTCCGTTCGGCCCCTCCTCGGCGGTGTGGTTGTAGACGACGTCGAGGATCACCTCGAGACCCGCCTCGTGCAGCAGCTTGACCATGCCCTTGAACTCGCGCAGCACGGCCGTCGGCCCGCCGCGCTGGGCGGTCGGCGAGGCGTACGCCGCGTGTGGGCTGAAGAAGTTCAGCGTGTTGTAGCCCCAGTAGTTGGTGAGCCCCTGGCGCAGGAGCCGCTGCTCCGACACGAACGCGTGCACCGGCAGCAGCTCGACCGCCGTGACGCCGAGATCGAGGAGGGAGGCGAGCGTCGACTCGTGCGCGAGTCCCGCGTAGGTGCCGCGGAGCTCCGGGGGCAGCACCGGGTTGAGCTTGGTGAGGCCCTTCACGTGGGCCTCGTACACGACCGTGCGGTCGAGCGGGGTCCGCGGCTTCTCGGAGGCGCCCCAGTCGAACGAGTCGTCGACCACGACCGAGCGCCACTCGTTCTCGGCCACGCGGTGCAGACCGCGCGAGTAGGGCTCGAGCAGCGCCGTGCGGGGATCGAAGCGGTGACCCGCCGGTCCGTCGACGCGGACGGCGTAGCGGCGGCCCGGCGTCAGCAGCGGCGACCGCGCCGACCACACGCACTCGGCGTCGCGCTCGAGCGGCACGGTGCGGGCGACCCAGGTCGGGTCCTTCTCGTCGTAGAGGAGGAGGTCGATCGCGCTCGCGTGGGCCGACCAGATCCGCAGCTCGCCGCCCTCCGCGTCCACGGTGACTCCGAGCCGGGCCAGGGGGTCGCGAGAGATCATGCGACTTACAGTAGTGAGGGGCGAGGGCCACCTCCGCGCCCAGGACGCGGGACGGAGGGCTGCAGTGATCTACCTCGACCACGCCGCGACGACCCCGCTCCGCGCCTGCGCTCTCGCCGCCTTCGCGGAGGCGTCCGCGCATCCCGGCAACCCCTCCTCCGTCCACGGGTCGGGTCAGGAGGCGCGCCGCCGGCTCGAGGACGCCCGCGCCGGCATCGCGGCGGCCCTCGGCTGCGAGCCGATCGAGGTCGTGCTCACCGCGGGCGGCACCGAGGCGATCAACCTCGCGCTCAAGGGCCTCTACTGGCAGCGCGTCGCGGAGGATCCGGCGCGCACCCGCATCCTCGTGCCGGGCGGCGAGCACCACGCCACGATCGACAGCGTCGAGTGGCTGGCCGCGCACGAGGGCGCGCAGCTCGAGTGGCTGCCCCTCGACGACGAGGGCACTCTGCGACCGGAGGCGCTCGCCGAGGCGATCGCGCGCGACCCCGACTCCGTCGCCCTGGTCTCGGCGCTCTGGGTGAACAACGAGATCGGCACCGTCGCGCCGGTCGTCGAGCTCGCCGCCGTCTGCGCCGGCGCCGGAGTCCCGCTGCACCTCGACGCCGTCGCCGCGCTCGGGCACGTGCCGCTCGAGATCGGCGCGGCGCGTCGGGCGTCCTCCTCCCGGGCGGGCTCCGGGCTCGTCGCCGTCAGCGTCTCGGGTCACAAGGTGGGCGGGCCGATCGCCACGGGTGCGCTCTTCCTGGCGCGCGACGCCCGGGTCGTGCCCGTCCTGCACGGCGGGGGACAGCAGCGGAGCGTCCGCTCGGGCACCCAGGACGTCCCGGGCGCCGCGGCGTTCGCGGCGGCCGTCACGGAGGCGGTCGACGAGATGGCCCGGGAGGCTCCTCGGCTCGCCGCGCTGCGCGATCGGCTCGTCGCGGGCGTGCTCGACGCGGTGCCCGGCGCGACACTGACCGGTCCGGCCGTCGACTCCGGCCGTCGCGTCGCGAACAACGCCCACCTCGCCTTCCCGGGGGCCCAGGGCGACTCGCTCCTCTTCCTCCTCGACATGGCGGGCTTCTCGGTCTCGACCGGATCGGCCTGCACCGCGGGCATCCCCGAGCCCTCGCACGTCGTGCTCGCGCTCGGCCGGAGCCAGGACGAGGCGCGCGGAGTCCTGCGGATGACCCTCGGGCGCACCACGTCCGAGGCCGACGTCGATGCGTTCGTCGCCGCCGTGCCCGAGGCGTACGCCCGCGCGGCTCGGGCCGGGCTCTCGAACCGCGCCGTCTGACCGCGGGCCGACCGCGGGGAGGGCTGGGCGCCTCCGCCGACCGCTCGTAGACTCGAGCGGTGAAGGTTCTGGCGGCGATGAGCGGTGGTGTCGACTCGGCGGTGGCCGCAGCGCGGGCGGTGGAGGCGGGCCACGAGGTCGTCGGCGTCCATCTGGCGCTGAGCCGGATGCCCGGGACGCTGCGCACCGGCAGCCGCGGCTGCTGCACCATCGAGGACTCGATGGACGCCCAGCGGGCCGCGAACGTGCTCGGCATCCCGTACTACGTCTGGGACTTCTCGGAGCGCTTCAAGCTCGATGTCGTCGACGACTTCGTCGCGGAGTACAGCGCGGGACGCACCCCGAACCCCTGCATGCGCTGCAATGAGCGGATCAAGTTCGCGGCGCTCCTCGAGAAGGCGCTCGACCTCGGCTTCGACGCGGTGTGCACGGGCCACTACGCCTCCCTCGAGACGGGGCCCGACGGCGCCCCCGAGCTGCACCGGGCGAGCGACGAGGCCAAGGACCAGTCCTACGTGCTGGGCGTGCTGACCGCTCAGCAGCTGGCGCACTCGATGTTCCCGCTCGGCTCGACGCCGTCGAAGGCGATCGTGCGGGCCGAGGCGGCGCGGCGGGGCCTGAGCGTCGCGAGCAAGCCCGACAGCTACGACATCTGCTTCATCCCCGACGGCGACACCCGCGGCTGGCTCTCGGAGCGGGTCGCTCCGGAGGCGGGGTCGATCGTCGATCGCGACGGCGCCGTCGTCGGCGCGCACGAGGGCGCCCACGGCTACACCGTCGGTCAGCGGCGCGGCCTGCACCTCGGCGTGCCGGCACCCGACGGGCGACCGCGCTTCGTCCTCGAGGTGCGGCCGAAGACCAACGAGGTCGTGGTGGGCCCGCGCGAGGCGCTGCGCATCGGCGAGATCGCCGGATCGCGCTTCACCTGGGCGGGTGCGGCGCCGATCGATCCGACGACGCCGTTCCGCTGCGACGTGCAGATCCGCGCTCACGCCGACCCTGTCCCGGCCGAGGCCGTGGTGTCGGAGGTCGATGGCAGGGTGGAGCTCGTGATCACTCCCGACTCGCCGCTCGACGGCGTCGCCCCCGGCCAGACGGCCGTCGTCTACCTCGGCACGCGGGTGCTGGGGCAGTGCACGATCGACCGCACCGTGGCGGCCGACGTCGTGGGAGCCGTCCGATGAGCGGCAGGGTGGTCGATCCGGCCGAGCGGGTCGACGAGCTCCGCGCGCGGATCCGCTCCGCGAGCGAGGACTACTACGCGGCCGACTCGTCGCCGCTCGCCGACGCCGAGTACGACGCGCTGGTGCGCGAGCTCGGCGAGCTCGAGGCGGCGCACCCCGAGCTCGCCACCGACGATTCGCCCACGCAGACGGTCGGCGGCATCGTCGGCGCCGGTCTGGCGCCGATCGACCACGCCGAGCGGATGCTCTCACTCGACAACGTCTTCTCGGCCGAGGAGCTGCGCGAGTGGTGCGAGAAGACGGTCGCCTCCTCCGCCCGCCCCATCGCGTGGCTGACCGAGCTCAAGATCGACGGCCTCGCGATCTCGCTGCACTACGAGAACGGCCGCCTCGTCACCGCGGCGACCCGCGGCGACGGCCGCACCGGCGAGGACGTCACGGTCAACGCCCTGCAGGTCGCGGGCATCCCGCAGCAGCTCGCCGGCGAGGGCCACCCGGCGCTGGTCGAGGTGCGGGGAGAGGTCTTCATCCCCGTCGCGGCCTTCGAGGCGCTCAACCGTCTGCAGGAGACGCTCCGCGACGAGGCGGTCGAGGAGGCGCGCGCCCGCTGGGCGGCCCGCCCCGCCGCCACCCGCGGCGCGTTCGAGGAGGAGAAGGCGCGCACGAGCGCGCTGCGGCGCTTCCCGACCTTCGCGAACCCCCGCAACGCCGCGAGCGGCGGCCTGCGCCAGCAGCTCGACAAGAAGTCGGGCCTCGACCTGCGGGCCGGCGAGGCGCGCGTCGGGTCGCTCGCCCTCTACGTGCACGGCATCGGCGCCTGGCCGGATCCGCCGGTCGCGACGCAGTCCGAGGTCTACGGGCTGCTCTCGTCGTGGGGGCTGCCGGTCAGCGCGCACAACAGCGTGTCGGCGTCGGTGGACGAGGTCGTCGCGTTCGTCGAGCGCTACGGGCGCGAACGGCACTCGGTCGAGCACGAGATCGACGGAGTCGTCGTCAAGGTCGACGAGCTCGCGCTGCACGACGAGCTGGGGGCGACCAGCCGCGCTCCGCGCTGGGCCATCGCCTACAAGTACCCGCCAGAGGAGGTGCACACGAAGCTCCTCGACATCGTCGTCAGCGTCGGCCGCACCGGCCGGGCCACCCCCTTCGCCCAGATGGAGAAGGTCAAGGTCGCCGGCTCCGAGGTGCGTCAGGCCACCCTGCACAACGCCGACGTCGTGAAGGCGAAGGGCGTGCTGATCGGCGACACGGTCGTGCTGCGCAAGGCGGGCGACGTCATCCCCGAGGTGCTCGGCCCGGTGGTCGAGCTGCGCGACGGCACCGAGCGCGAGTTCGTCATGCCGACGCAGTGCCCCGAGTGCGGCACGACGCTCGCGCCCTCGAAGGAGGGCGACGTCGACCTGCGCTGCCCCAACTCGGAGTCGTGCCCCGCGCAGGTGCGCGGCCGCGTCGAGCACATCGGCAGCAGGGGCGCCCTCGACATCGAGGCGCTCGGCGAGGTCAGCGCCGCGGCGCTCACGCAGCCGCTGGTCCCCTCCGACCCGCCCCTGCGCACCGAGGCGGGCCTGTTCGAGCTCACCCTCGCCGATCTGTTCCCGATCGAGGTCGTCGTGCGCGACTCCGAGACCGGGCTGCAGAAGCTCGACGCATCGGGCGAGCCGAAGGTGGTGACGCCGTTCAAGCGCAAGCGGCAGCTCGCGAAGGACGGCGCGTTCGACCCCGAGAATCCCGAGTTCGCCGGCGACGCCGCCTCCGTGCCGTCGACCAACGCGGTGCGCCTCATCGAGAACATCGACCGGGCGAAGACCAAGGAGCTGTGGCGTCTGCTGGTGTCGCTGAGCATCCGGCACGTCGGCCCGGTCGCGGCGCGAGCCCTCGCCGGGTACTTCGGCTCGCTCGACGCGATCCGCGCCGCGAGCCGCGAGGAGCTGGCCGCCGTCGACGGTGTCGGCGGCATCATCGCCGACGCGCTGCTCGACTGGTTCGCCGTCGACTGGCACGTCGAGATCGTCGACCGCTGGGCCGCCGCCGGCGTGCGCTTCTCGACCCCGGGGCATCCCGGCCCGGGAGCCGCGGACGCCGCGGGCGGTGTCCTCGCCGGACTCACCGTCGTCGCGACAGGCTCGCTCGAGGGCTACTCCCGCGAGGGCGCCCTGGAGGCGATCATGCAGGCGGGCGGCAAGGCCGGCTCCAGCGTCTCGAAGAAGACGCACTACGTCGCGGCCGGCCCGGGCGCCGGCAGCAAGCTCGGCAAGGCCGAGCAGCTCGGCGTGCGGATCATCGACGCCGCCCAGTTCCACCTCCTGGTGACGCAGGGGCCCGAGGCGATCGCGCTCCCCGAGGAGGGTGCCGCCGAGACGGCGGAGGCCGCGGCCGGACCGGACGCCGTCGAGGGCTCGGGAGAGACCGCGACCGCCGAGACCTCGACCGCCGAGACCACGACAGCCCAGGAGGCGACCGACGGCGATGCCTGACGGCGACGGGGGAGCGCGTCGCGCCTTCCTCCGCCGCTCGTTCGGCGAGGCCGCCGCGGCGGCCCTGGACGCCGTCGTGAGAGCGGCGCCGCTGACGCCCCGCGAGAGGGCGGCCGCGGCCGCGCTCGCCCGGATCGACCACCTCCTGGTGCTGTCGTTCGCCGGTCGCGACCGCGCCCAGGTCTTCGGCGCCCTCGACGGCGATCCGGGCATCGAGTTCTCGGGCGGCACGGACGAGGTGATGACGGCGCCGGGGCTCAGCGAGCATGCGCTCGGGCAGCGCTTCGCACCCGAGATGCTGCCGGTGCACACCCTGCTCGCGCGCTCGTTCGCCCGCGCCGACCGCTGGTCGGGCGACGGGCGCGACCCGCTGCAGCTCCTCCTCCGTGCAGCGCGCGACACCTCGACGCCCTGGGCGCTCGTCGTCGACGAGGACCAGGGCGTCTCGACCACCCTCCTCGACGATCCGGCGTGGGGCCGGCCGCGGGCGGTCGCAGCGGCCGGGGGCTCGCTCCTCACCCGTGGAGGCCTCAGGGACGACGCCGCAGCCGGAGAGCTCCCGCCCGTCGTCCTGGTCGAGCCGCGCTCCTTGATCGACCCCGCCGACTTCGCCTCGGCCGAGGAGCTCCGCGAGCCGCGGTCGGCCGACGCCCGCCGAGCGGAGCAGCTGCTGCACGAGGTCTACGACACGGCTCGGAGCCTCGAGCGCGCGGGGCGCCGGGTCCTCCTGCTCGTCACGGCCCGGGGCGAGGACGCCGACGTCCCCGCCCTCCTGGTCGCCTCCGGTGCGGGAACCGGCGCGAGAATCGGTGCGCGACTCGGCGCCGCGACGCCGGCGCTCCTGCTGCGGGCGCGGTGGGCCGCCGATCGCGGCGCGCTCGCCGACGACGGAGTCCTCGCGCTGGCGGAGGCGGCCTCGGGCGCGCTGCGGCCGCTCTCGCGCTGGCCGCGGACGGCTCCCGCGTTCGCCCCGGCGCGTCCGGAGCCCGCGGTGCCACCCAGGCTGAGCACCGCGCTGCGGCGCGCGGGTCTGGCTGAGACCCCCGGTGAGACGGCCGATCACGCCCTCGCCCGTCTCCGAGCCGCCGCGCCGTGGGCGTCGATACACTCCGACGAGGCACGCATCCGCGAGACGCGGGGAGGGTGGGAACGATGAGCACCGAGCGCGACGACTCCGGTGGGACACGGCCGGCGGGCGACCCCCGGTCGCGCTCGCGCCGCCGCTTCCTCGCGGGCAGCGCGATCGCGGGCGGAGTCGTCGCCTCGGGCGTCGCGGGAGGCGCGATCGGCGCGGCCGTCGCCTCCGCCGGGGTGCGCGAGGAGGACGCGCCCCTGCCCGCGCGCGACGAGCCGGGCTTCGACCACGTCGTCGTGATCATGTTCGAGAACCGCTCGTTCGACAACGTCCTCGGGCAGCTCTACGCCGACGGCTCGCTGCCGGCCGGCGAGACCTTCGAGGGCCTGCAGTCGGCGGAGCACTCCAACACGAGCGCCGCGGGAGACACCGTCGCCGCGCACGTCTACGAGGGCGCCACCGACACGGTCATGCGCCAGCCCGACCCCGACCCGGGCGAGGAGTTCCCGCACGTCAACACGCAGCTCTTCGGCACGATCGATCCGCCGTCGAACGCGGGCAGGACGGTCGGCGAGATGGCGGCGCCCTACAACGCCCCGGCCGACGCCTCGGCGCCGACGATGGGCGGCTTCCTCGAGGACTACATCCAGAGCATCCGGGCGCTGAAGAAGGGGGAGGACCCCACCGCCGAGGAGTACCGGACGATCATGGGCGGGTTCTCGCCCGAGATGCTCCCGGTGTTCTCGACCCTCGCGCGCGAGTTCGCGGTGTTCGACCACTGGTTCTGCGCGGTGCCGTCGCAGACGTTCTGCAACCGCTCGTTCTTCCACGCCTCGACCTCGCACGGCTTCGTGACCAACAAGCACGGCGGCGGCTACGAGAAGTGGCTGGCCGACGATCTCTCCGACGCGCCGACCGTCTTCAACCGGCTCGAGGAGGCGGGGAAGACCTGGCGGGTCTACTTCGACGCGCTGCAGGTCGTGTCGTACACGGGATTCCTCCACGCCCCGGTCCTCGAGAAGTACTGGAAGACCCACTTCGCGACGATGGAGCAGTTCTTCGCCGACGCGGAGAGCGGCGACCTCCCCGACTACGCCTTCATCGAGCCCCGGCTGGTCTTCGACCACAACGACATGCATCCGCCGACGGGGTCCTTCCACGAGGACGAGCTCGACGGGCAGCCCCTCTACGACAGCGCGCTCTCCGACGTCCGCGCCGGCGAGCTGCTGCTGCACCAGGTGTACTCGGCGGTCCGCGAGAGCGCGAGCCCGACCGGATCGAACGCGATCAACACTCTGCTGCTGGTCACGTTCGACGAGCACGGCGGCCTCTACGACCACGTGCCGCCGCCTGCGGCCACTCCTCCCGGCGACGGCAAGGACGGCGAGATGGGCTTCGCCTTCGACCGCCTCGGCTGCCGCGTGCCGGCGATCGCGATCTCGGCGTACACGCGGGCGGGCACGATCGTGCACGACGAGATGCACCACGGCGCCCTGGTCCGCACGCTGAGCCGGCTGCACGGGCTCGAACCGCTCACCGACCGCGACGCCTCCGCGCCCGACCTCTTCGGGATCGTCAACATGCCGACCCCGCGGCAGATCGGCGACTGGCCGACCACCGTGCCGCAGTACCTGCCGCCGAACCCGGAGGCGACGCCTCCCCACCCGGCGAACGCCAACCGCGACAAGCCGCTCAGCCCGCCGGCCCTCGGCCTGATGGGCCTGCTCCTCGCCCGCTACGGCGAGCCGGGCGAAGACCTGCCGACCACCTACGAGGGCGCCTACAACGCCCTGCTCGCGCGCGGCTCGAGCCTCTTCGGCGGCGGAGCGGGCGCCGCGTCCGCCTCGCCGACGCCCGCCTCCTGAGCGCGCCGCCCCGGGCAGAGGCGCGTCGGGGCCCGCGGCTAGACTGGTCGCCGATTCCTCACGAACCACCCGACGGAGACGCATGTCCGAGATCACGGCCGATACGGTCGCCCATCTGGCCCAGCTGGCCAGGATCGACCTCACCACCGAGGAGATCCAGACCATGACCCGGGAGCTCGGCCAGATCGTCGACTCCGTGCGCGCGGTCCAGGCCGTCGCCACGCCCGACGTGCCGGCGACCAGCCACCCGATCCCGCTCGAGAACGTGTTCCGGCCCGATGTGGTCGGCGAGACGCTGACCCGCGAGCAGGCGCTCTCGGGAGCGCCCGAGCACGACGGCAGCCGCTTCCAGGTCTCCGCGATCCTGGGGGAGGAGCAGTGAGCGCGCACGGCGACGAGATCATCCGCCTGAGCGCCTCCGCGCTCTCCGAGAAGCTCGCCGACGGCTCCGTGTCGTCGGTCGAGGCCACGCGCGCCCACCTCGACCGCATCGCCTCGGTCGACGGCGCCGTCCACGCCTTCCTGCACGTCGCGGGCGAGGACGCGCTCGCGACCGCGGGCGCGATCGACCGCCGCCGCGCCGACGGGGAGCCGCTGCACGCCCTCGCCGGCGTCCCGCTCGCCGTCAAGGACGTCATCGTCACGAACGACATGCCGACCACCAGCGGTTCGCGCATCCTCGAGGGCTGGCGCCCGCCGTACGACGCGACCGTGATGACGAAGGTCCGCGCGGCCGGCCTCGTGCCGATCGGCAAGACCAACATGGACGAGTTCGCGATGGGCTCGACCACCGAGCGCTCGGCGTACGGACCGACGCACAACCCGTGGGACCTCGACCGCATCCCCGGCGGCTCGGGCGGAGGCTCCGCCGCGGCCGTCGCGAGCTACGAGGCACCGCTGGCCCTCGGCTCCGACACCGGCGGCTCGATCCGCCAGCCCGCGCACGTCACGGGCACCGTCGGCGTCAAGCCGACCTACGGAGGCGTCTCGCGCTACGGCGCCATCGCCCTCGCCTCGAGCCTCGACCAGATCGGCCCCGTCTCGCGGACCGTCCTCGACGCCGCCCTCCTGCACGACGTGATCGCCGGGCACGACCCGCGCGACTCGACCTCGCTCCGCGACACGTGGCCCTCCTTCGCCGACGCGGTCCGCCGTGCCGACGTGAGGGGCCTGCGCATCGGCGTGCTCAAGGAGCTCGACGGGGGAGAGGGCTTCCAGCCCGGCGTCCTCGCCCGCTTCCACGAGGCCCTCGCGGTGCTCGAGGGCGCCGGAGCCGAGATCGTCGAGGTCAGCGCCCCGAGCGTCGAGCACGCGGTCGCCGCCTACTACCTGATCCTCCCGGCGGAGGCGTCCAGCAACCTCGCGAAGTTCGACTCGGTCCGCTTCGGGCTGCGGGTGTCCCCTCCCGGGGGCGGCACCGTCGAGCAGGTCATGGCCGCGACCCGCGAGCAGGGCTTCGGTCCGGAGGTCAAGCGCCGCATCATCCTCGGCACCTACGCCCTCTCGGCCGGCTACTACGACGCCTACTACGGCAGCGCGCAGAAGGTCCGCACCCTCGTGCAGCGCGACTTCGACGCGGCCTTCGCCTCCGTCGACGTGATCGCCTCGCCGACCGCGCCGACCACGGCCTACCGCCTGGGCGAGAAGCTCGACGACCCGCTGGCGATGTACCGCGGCGACGTCGCGACCATCCCGGCGAACCTCGCCGGCATCCCCGGCATCTCCGTCCCCGCGGGCCTCGCCGACGAGGACGGGCTGCCCGTCGGCATCCAGTTCCTCGCCCCGGCTCGCGAGGACGTCCGTCTCTACACCGTCGGCGCGGCACTCGAGACGCTCCTCGAGGAGAAGTGGGGCCACCCGCTGCTCACGAGGGCTCCCGAGCTGGCCGCCGCCGCGCTCTCCGCCACCGAGGAAGGTGCCGTCTGATGGCCTCCGCGCACACGTCCGCCCCCGAGCTGATGGACTACGACCAGGTCTTCGAGACCTTCGAGCCGGTCCTCGGCTTCGAGGTCCACGTCGAGCTCAACACGAAGACGAAGATGTTCTCGGACGCTCCGAACGAGTTCGGCTCCGAGCCCAACACGAACGTCACCCCCGTCGACCTCGGGCTCCCGGGCTCGCTCCCGGTCGTCAACGAGCAGGCCGTCCGCTACTCGATCAGCCTCGGCCTCGCGCTGGGCTGCTCGATCGCGCCGTCGAGCCGTTTCGCGCGGAAGAACTACTTCTACCCCGACCTCGCGAAGAACTACCAGATCTCGCAGTTCGACGAGCCGATCGCCTTCGAGGGCTCGGTCGAGGTCGAGCTCGCCGACGGCACGCTCGTCGAGATCCCGATCGAGCGCGCGCACATGGAGGAGGACGCCGGCAAGCTGACGCACGTCGGCGGCTCCACCGGTCGCATCCAGGGCGCCGAGTACTCGCTGGTCGACTACAACCGGGCGGGCGTCCCGCTCGTCGAGATCGTCACGAAGCCGATCTACGGAGCGGGCAAGAGCGCTCCCGAGTTCGCGAAGGCCTACGTCGCCACCATCCGCGACATCGTCCTCGCCCTCGGCATCTCGGACGCGAAGATGGAGCGCGGCAACCTGCGCTGCGACGCGAACGTCTCGCTCCGGCCGATCGGGCAGGAGAAGCTCGGCACCCGTACCGAGACCAAGAACGTCAACTCCCTCCGCTCCGTCGAGCGCGCCGTGCGCTACGAGATCCAGCGTCAGGCGGCGATCCTCGCCGCGGGCGGCACGATCACGCAGGAGACGCGGCACTGGCACGAGGACACGGGCCGCACCTCCGCGGGCCGCCCCAAGAGCGACGCCGACGACTACCGCTACTTCCCCGAGCCCGATCTTCTGCCGGTCGTGCCGAGCGCCGAGCTGATCGAGGAGCTGCGCGCCGCCCTGCCCGAGAAGCCGGCCGTCCGCCGCCGCCGCCTCAAGGCCGACTGGGGCTTCACCGACCTCGAGTTCCAGGATGTCGCGAACAGCGGTCTGCTCGCCGAGATCACCGAGACCGTCGCTGCGGGCGCGACTCCGCAGGCCGCCCGCAAGTGGTGGACCGGCGAGATCGCGCGCCTCGCGAACGCGGCCGGACAGGACGCCGCGGCACTCGTCACGCCCGCGCAGGTCGCCGAGCTGGCGGGTCTGATCGAGAAGGGCGTGCTCACCGACCGCCTCGCGCGCGAGGTGCTGCAGGGTGTCATCGCGGGCGAGGGCACTCCGCAGGAGGTCGTCGACGCCCGCGGGCTCGCCGTGGTCTCGGACGACGGCGCGCTCATCGCGGCGATCGATGCGGCTCTCGCCTCGCAGCCGGACGTGCTCGCGAAGATCCGCGACGGCAAGGTCCAGGCGGCCGGAGCCGTCATCGGCGCCGTCATGAAGGCCATGAAGGGCCAGGCCGACGCGGCCCGCGTCCGCGAGCTCGTGCTGGAGCGCGCCGCCGGCTGAGCCGGCGCGCGGGGACGGATCGACATGAGCACTCCTGGCGACTCCGTCCCCTCGCGGCTCGACCTGCCGGGCGGGGCGTTCCTCCGCCCGCTCGTCACGAGCGACGTCGAGCTCCTGCACCCCGTGCTCGGGGAGCAGCGCTCCTGGCTGGCGGGCCTCCTCCCGGAGGGTCACCCCAGTGCACTGCCGTCGGCGTCCCCCGGCGACGACGTCCGCGCCCTCGCGCTCCTCGAGGAGGCGGCCCGCGACGGCTCGGCGTTCGCCTACCTCCTCGTCGGTGCCGACTGGCGGCAGGCGCTCGGCGCCCTCAGCGTCCGTCCCGCGCAGGACGGTCCCGCGGTGGTCTCGTGGTGGGTCGTGCCGACGCTGCAGGCGTCCCGCCTCGAGGAGGAGCTCGACGCCTACGCGAGGCAGTGGCTCCGGCTGCGCTGGTCGATCGACGACATCGACACGCCCGACAACCACCCGGAGGACCCCGCCGCGATCGCGGGCGCCAACCTGGTCCCCCTCCTGCCCGAGCGACCGGATCGGACCCCGCTCCCCGAGACCGACACCGAGAGCGCCTCGCGACTGTGGGCCGAGTACCGCGGCGGCTCGGAGGCACTGCCTCCGGTGGAGTCGTTCGGCGACTCCGTCGAGATGGCCGACGAGCTGCTGGCCCTCGTGCGCCGCGGGGTGAAGACCGCGACCGCGTCCCTGGTCGGGCACGATCCCGTGCCGCGGGCCGGGGATCACTGGATCGTCTGCGACGGCGCGGGAGTCGCGCGCGTCGTGCTCCGCACCGCCGAGATCCGGATCGGATCGCTCGACTCGGTCGACGACGACTTCGCCTGGGCGGAGGGCGAGGGCGACCGCAGCCGGGAGTCGTGGCTCGCCGGCCACCGACGCTACTTCGCGAGGGAGTCGCCCGGCGGCATCGGCGACGTGGTGTTCGAGCGCTTCGAGCTGGTCTGGCCCGCCGACGAGGCCGAGCGGGCAGCCGCCTTCGCGCGCAGCGTCGCCGCCACCCCCAGCCCTCATTAGGGGGTTCCCCGGATGCCGTGGTCAGGCGCTCTCGGCCAGAGTGGACCCATGGCTACTCTCGTCCGCCCTCGTCAGGGCAAGATCATCGCCGGCGTCTGCGCCGGCCTCGCCCACCGCTTCGGCTGGAGCCCCTTCCTGGTCCGGCTGCTCTTCGTGCTCTCGTGCCTGCTCCCGGGCCCGCAGATCATCGCGTACCTCGTCATGTGGATCCTCATCCCCAAGCAGAGGTGACACGGCGGAGGTGATCCCGCGCCTCCCTCTCCCGCGGTCGACAGACCGCCGGCGGGGGAGGCTCTTTCGTGTGCACGGCCTCGTGAACGCTCACGTCGAGTGACGCGAGCGAGCTTGACTCCTTCGATCGGCTCCTCGTATCGTCGTCCGTGAACGTTCACGTCGACGATGATGCGAGGCTGAGATGACCGACACCACTCCCACCACGACCGGGACGGGCTGGGCCGTCCTCGGCCCCGGCGGCATCGCGCGCCGGTTCCTGTCGCAGCTGCCCGCGAGCGAGCGTGGCGCGCGACTCGTCGCCGTCGGCAGCTCCGATCCGCAGCGCGCCTCGGCCTTCGCCGAGGAGGCCGCCGCGTTCGGCTTCACGGATGTCACGAGCGGCGACTACGCGACGGCGCTGGCCGACCCGCGGGTGAGCGCCGTGTACATCGCGACCGTGCACACCGGTCACGCCGCGCTCGTGCTGCAGGCCCTCGAGGCCGGCAAGGCCGTCCTCTGCGAGAAGCCGCTCGCCGTCAACCACGGCACGGCGATGGCGCTCGTCGACGCGGCCCGTCAGGCCGGCCTGCCCCTGGTCGAGGCCTACATGTACCGGTTCCACCCGCAGACGGAGGCGCTGCTCGACCTGGTCCGCGAGGGCGCCGTCGGCGAGGTCCTGCACATCGACGCGTCGTTCTCGTTCCGCACCGGCTCCCGCTCGGGGAGGCTGTACGACGTCGCGACGGCGGGCGGCGGGATCCTCGACGTCGGCGGGTACACGGTCACGGCTGCGGCCGCCGTCGTCCAGGCCGCGACCGGGGTCGCCGCGGCCGAGCCCGTCGAGCTCCGGGCGAGCGGGAGCATCGGACCCACCGGCGTCGACGAGTGGAGCGTCGCGCGCCTGACCTACCGCGACGGCATCACGGCGACCCTCCGCACGGGCGTGGCGCTGCAGGACGCGAACGAGATCACGGTGCTCGGCTCGCGCGGCCGCCTCCGCCTCCGCGACCCGTGGTTCGGTGCGGAGTCGGGCATCGAGATCGACGTCGCGGGGGAGGAGCAGCGCTCGCTCGCCTTCGCCCCCTCCGACCCGTACGCGCGAGAAGCCGACGCCACGACCGACGCGCTGGCGGCCGGCGCCGTCGACGCCCCGGCGATGACGCTCGACGAGACCCTCGCGACCGCCCGCACGCTCGACCGCTGGCGCGCCGAGATCGGCCTGCGCTACCCGTTCGAGGCGGAGGACGCGGACATCCCCACCGTCTCGGGGCGCGCGCTCCGCACGGCGGACGACGCCCCGATGCTCTACGGAGCGATCCCCGGCGTCGGCAAGCGCATGTCGCGCCTCGTGATGGGCGTCGACAACCAGCCCGATCTCGCTCACGCGTCGGCGATCTTCGACCTCTTCGTCGAGCAGGGCGGCAACGCCTTCGACACCGGCTACATCTACGGAGGCGGCGTGCTCGAGGGGCGCCTCGGGAAGTGGATCGCCAACCGCGGGATCCGCGAGGACGTCGTCGTCATCACCAAGGGCGCGCACACGCCGCACTGCGATCCGGAGTCGCTGACCCGCCAGCTGCTCGAGAGCCTGGAGCGCCAGGGGACCGACTACGCCGACATCTACCTGATGCACCGCGACAACCCGGCGGTGCCCGTCGGCGAGTTCGTCGACGTGATGGACGAGCACCAGCGCGCCGGCCGGATCCGCTCCTACGGCGTGTCGAACTGGACCCCGGCGCGCTTCGACGAGGCGCAGGCCTACGCCCGGGCGAACGGGCGGGCCGGCTTCCAGGCCCTGAGCGACCACTTCGGACTCGCGGAGGCGTACGACGTGCCGTGGGAGGGCTGCGTGCACGTCACCGATCCGGCGTCGAAGGCGTGGCTGGTCGAGCGCCAGGTCCCCCTGCTGCCGTGGTCGTCGCAGGCTCGCGGCTTCTTCACCGGGCGCGCCCGGCCCGACGACACGAGCGACGCCGAGCTCGTGCGCTGCTACTACGGGCCCGAGAACTTCGAGCGCCTCCGCCGGGCCGAGCAGCTGGCCGCCGAGCACGGAGTGAATGCGACGGCGATCGCGCTCGCGTACGTGCTCGCGCAGCCGTTCCCGACGTTCCCGCTCTTCGGTCCGCGCACTCTGACCGAGGTCCGCTCGTCGATGCGAGGCCTGTCGATCGAGCTGACTCCGGAGCAGGTGGCGTGGCTCGATCTCCGCGACTGAGCGGATCCGACCCCGGCGGCCGGGCGACGATCCACGACGTCGCCTCGGCGGCCGGGGTGTCGCGGCAGACCGTGACCCGCGCGATGAACGGTATGCCGGGCATCAGCGAGGCCACCAAGCAGCGCGTCCTCGATGCCGCGGAGGAGCTGCGCTACCGGCCGTCGCGGTTCGGCCGCGGTCTCGCGACGGGAGGCGACCGCCAGCTCGGTCTCGTCGTCGACGATCTGCGGAATCCGTGGTCGCCGGAGCTCGCGTCGGCCGTCGTCCGGCTCGCCGCGGCGCGAGGGTGGAACGTCGCTCTCGCCGATGTCAGCTCGCCGGGCGATTCCGATCGCATGGTGCAGGCGCTCGGAGCGCAGTCGGACGCCGTCATCGGCACCTTCGGCGGTAGGGCGTCCGAGTGGATCGGGCACCTCGGCTCCGTCCCGGTGGTCGAGCTCGACCCGCCGGGGGCCCCGGAGCGCGCGGCCGTGCTGCTCGACCCCTCCGAGGCCATCGACGCGCTGACCGAGCATCTCGTGCACGCCGGAATCCGGCGTCCGGTGGTGCTCGACGTCGCCTCGGGGCCGGTGCCGAGCCCGCGCGCGCGGCGACTGCTGGCCTCGTTCGCCGAGCACGGGCTCGAGGCGTCCGTGGTCAGGGCGTCGACGGCGACGGCCGAGGCGGCCGCGGCGGCGACCGAGCGGATCGTCGCACGCCCCCGCACCGCCGATGCGATCGTCGCGTTCAACGACCTGTGCGCGATCGGGGTGCTCTCGGCCTGCCGGCGCGCGGGCGTGGACGTGCCGGGCGACGTCCGCGTGGTCGGGATCGACGGCCTCGCGCTGGGCAGGCTGCTCGCCCCGACCCTCACGACCCTCGCGGTCGACCTCGACGAGCTCGCCGGGCACGCGCTCGGGCTGGCGATCGAGATGATCGCGGGCGAGCTGCCGCGGACGGGTCCGGAGGTCGTGCGCACGGTGCGGCACCAGCTGATCGTCCGCGAGTCGGCCTGAGGCCCGCGATTCCCCGCCCGCTCTGAGAGAACCCTCAGCGGCGGCCGTGCGGGGAGGCATAGCGTGAGGCCGTGCGTCGACTCCCGTCGTCGCCGAGGAGGAGATCATGGGATTCCTGGACCGACTGCTGGGGCGCGAGGAGCGTCCCGAGGACGCGCGCCGCGCCTCCGGCTACGGCTCGCCGACCGAGCCTCGACCCGCGTACGGCACGCCGCCGGGCCGCTCCGCTCGCAGCGAGGACGAGATCGCGATCGAGCGCTACCGCTACCTGCTCAAGACCGCGCCGCCCGAGGCGATCGAGCAGGTCCACCGCGAGGCGTTCGAGCAGCTGACCCCCGAGCAACGCCAGCAGGTGTTCCGCGAGCTCAGCGAGGGAGCGCCCGTCGGCGACGCCCCCCGCAGCGACGACCCGCAGGCCCTCGCGCAGTCGGCCACCCGGAGCGAGCTGCGGCAGCCCGGCTTCATGGAGCGCCGCTTCTCGGGCGGGGGCGGCGGCATGGGCTTCGGAGGCGTGCTCGCCTCCTCGATGCTCGGTACGATCGCGGGCTTCGTGATCGGGTCCGCGATCGCCGATGCGTTCCTCCCGGATGCCGGAGGCGACATGGCCGCGGGTGACGGCGGAGACGCGGGAGCCGACGGCGGCGACGCCGGGGCGGACGCGGGCGGCGGCGACTGGGGCGGTGACTCCGGTGGCGGCGACTTCGGCGGTGGTGACTTCGGGGGCGGCGGCGACTTCGGAGGGGACTTCGGCGGCTTCGACATGTGACGCCCGCGAGCGAGCCCTCGGCCGGGGGCTCGCTCGCGCGTCGCGGGTCAGCTCTCGTCGAGCAGCATCGCCTTGACCTGGCGGCGCAGCACCTTGCCGATCATGCTCGTCGGCAGCTCGTCGACCACGACGATCCGCTTGGGCACCTTGTAGGGCGTGAGCGCCTCCCGCACCAGGGCGCGCGCCTCGTCCGGGTCGAAGGACGCTCCCGGTTCGAGGACGACCGCCGCGGAGACCGACTCGCCGCTGTGCGCGTCGGGGAGCCCGACGACGGCGGCGTCGCGCACGGCGGGGAGCCGGCGCAGCACCTCCTCCACCTCCGACGGCGAGACGTTGAACCCGCCCGTGATGATGAGCTCCTTGATGCGGTCGACGAGGCTGACGAAGCCGTCGTCGTCGATCGTCGCGATGTCGCCCGTTCGGAACCAGCCGTCGCCCGTGAACGACGCGGCGGTCTCCTCGGGCTTGCGGTGGTAGCCGCGGAACACCTGCGGCCCGCGGACCACGAGCTCGCCCTGCTCTCCGGGCGCGACGTCGACCTCCGGGTCCTCCGGATCCACGATCCGCACGTCCGTGCCCGGCAGCGGGAGGCCGACGGTGCCCGCACGCCGGGTCGGGCCGACGGGGTTGGCCATCAGCACCGGCGAGGTCTCGGAGAGACCGTAGCCCTCGACCAGCGTGCCTCCGGTGAGCTGCTCGAAGCCCTCGACGAGCGCGGGGTCGAGCGGCATCGCTCCCGAGATCGCGATCTCGATGCCCTGCAGCGACTCGCCCCGCTCCCGCGCGCGCGCCGCGAGCCGCTCGGCGATCGGCGGCACTGCCGGTAGGAACGTCGCCGGATGCTTGCGGACGACCTTGAGGACGAGGTCGGGGTCGAACTTGGGGAACAGCACGAGTCGCGCGCCCATGCTCATCGCGAAGGTGAGGCAGAGCGTCAGTCCGTAGGCGTGGAACATCGGCAGGACGGCGTAGACCACGCAGTCGCCGCGTCGCACCTGCGGGACCCACGAACGCGACTGGGCCGCGTTGGCGGTCAGGTTGAGGTGGGTGAGCTCGGCGCCCTTCGGCGCGCCGGTGGTGCCGCTCGTGTACTGGATCACGGCGAGGTCGGTGGCGACCGGCCCGGGGTGCTGCGGGTCGAGGCGGCGGCGCAGGAGCGACTCCCACTCGACCGCGCCGCGGACCGGGCCGGTCAGCGCGGCGCGCGACTCGCGGGCCTTCCTGATCGGCAGGCGCAGTGCGGCGCGCATCGGCGCCGGCATGGCGCGGGTGAGGTCGACCGCGACGACGGTCTCGACGCCGAGATCGTCGGGGAGGTCCTGAACGGTCGGGACGACGCGGTCCCACGCGATCGCGACGCGCGCTCCGTGGTCCTCGAACTGGTGACGGAGCTCCCGCGGCGTGTAGAGCGGGTTGTGCTCGACGACGACCGCGCCCAGGCGCAGGACCGCGTAGAACGCGACGACGTGCTGCGGGCAGTTCGGCAGGATCAGCGCGACCGGATCGCCCGCGCGGACGCCGAGGCGGCGCAGGCCCTCCGCCGCCCGTTCGACGTCGTCGGCGAGCTGCGCGTAGCTCGTGGCGCGGCCGAAGAACTCGAGGGCGACGGTGTGCGGGTAGCGCTCTGCCGACTCCGTGACGATGTCGACGAGCGAGCCGGTCGGGAGGTCGAGGTCGGTGGGGACTCCGGGTGCGTAGCTGCGGAGCCAGGGGCGGGGCGGGTGAGTGCTCACCCGCCCCACTCTAGGTGTGGGCCGAGCGGTCAGTCGGCCTGGGCGACGGCGTCCTCGATCGGGACGTCGCCGGAGACGAGCTCCCAGGTGCGGCCGATCGAGGAGGGGTCGGCGAGCACGGCCATGACGGTCGCGGCGACGTCGTCGCGGGGGATGCTCCCGCGCTCCACGGTCTCGCCGAGGGCGATCCGGCCCGTGCCGTCGTCGGTCGTGAGGGCGCCGGGGCGCAGGATCGTCCACTCGAGATCCGTGGCGCGCAGAGCCGTGTCGGCATCGCGCTTCGCCTCGACGTAGGCGCGCCAGCCCTCCTCGGTGTCGTCGGCGAGCGGGTCGTCGACTCCGATCGCGCTGATCTGGACGAAACGGCTGATACCGGCCAGGGCGGCCGCCTCCTGGCTGAGGACGGAGGCGCCGAGATCGACGGTGCGCTTGCGCTCGACTCCGGAGTCGGGGCCCGCTCCCGCGGTGAAGACGAGAGCATCGACGCCCTCGAGGGCCGCGGCGAACTCGGCAGCGCTCGAGGACTCGAGGTCGTGCACGAGCGGCTCGCTCCCGAGCCGGATGATGTCCTCGGCGTGGTCCGGATTGCGGACGACTCCGACGGACTCGTGTCCGGCGTCGTACAGCAGGTGCAGGATCCGCTGGCCGATCTTGCCGTGGGCTCCGATGACGGCGACGCGTGTCATGGGTGGTTCCTCTCGTCGAGGGGGCTCATGGCCCCTGTTCCGGTCCTCCCATCCTGCCGGTCGCAGGTGGGAGGAGTGTCAGGCCGCGAGGCGGTCGTCGCGGCCGGTGATCGCGAGCAGGCGCCTCTGCAGCGGAGCGTCGCCGTCTACCGCCACGGGCTGCGCGTACAGGCCGCTGGCCCGCAGCGTCGCCTCCTGGGGCGCGAACAGCTCCCAGACGGCTGCGACGAGCTCGTCGTCGAGGCGCTCGTCGCTCCCGGTCGCGCGGGCGAGGTCCCACGCGTGGATCGTCACGTCCGACACCTGCTCGCGCACGAGCTCGAGGGCCGTGACCGTGTCGCGGCCGATCCTGAGCACGGCGGCGGGGTCGACCGCGCGGGCGGCCTCGCGGGCGCGGTCGGTGACCCGGCGCCACTCGCTGCGGAGATCGGCCGCGACCGGCTCGAGGCGGATGGGCGATTCGTCGCCCCCGGTGAGCAGGGTGTGCGCCCGCTGCTGCTCGCGCACGACGTGCAGCACGAGCGCCCTGGTGTCCCACTCGGTGTCGGGGGTGGGTGCCGACCAGTCGGCGACCAGGGCCAGGCGGATCTCGAACGCGGTGTGGGCGCGCTCCTGCAGGTCGAGCCAGCGGCTCATCTCGTCGGTGCTCGTGTCGCGGGTGGTCGTGTCGTCATCGGCGGTGGGGGAGTCGGGCTGCTCGTGCGTCATGTCTTCTCCGGAGCGTCGTCGTGGGTGCTCGGGTCAACCTCAGGGGTCCCCTCGTCATTCCCTCCGAGGGAGGGCACCGGGATGTCGGAGGTGCGTGCGACCATCGAGGGAGGGCGCGAGTCGAGCGATCAGGACGGTACGTGAGCAAACAGGACGGCACGGGGCGGCAGGTCACCACCGAGCCCTTCGACGACCCCCGCGCGAGCATCCTCCACATCGACATGGACGCGTTCTTCGCCTCGGTCGAGCTCCTCGAGCACCCGGAGCTCCGCGGGCTGCCGGTCATCGTCGGCCATCACGGCGCCCGCTCGGTGGTCACGGCCGCCACGTACGAGGCGCGGCGCTACGGAGTGAACTCGGCGATGCCGATGGCGGTCGCCCTCCGCCGCTGCCCGCGGGCGATCGTGCTCGAGCCGCACATGGACCGCTACCGCGACGCGTCGCGGCGGGTGATGGCGATCTTCGACTCCTTCACGCCGCTCGTCGAGCGCCTCAGCATCGACGAGGCGTTCCTCGACGTGGCCGGCGCCCGCCGCATCTCCGGCTCGCCGTTCGCCATCGGCACGGCGATCCGCGCACAGGTCCTCTCCGAGCTCGGCCTGACCTGCTCGGTCGGCATCGCGAGCACCAAGTTCGTCGCCAAGCTGGCCTCGAGCCGCTCCAAGCCCGACGGGCTGCTCGTCGTCCCCTCCGACGGCGTGCAGGCGTTCCTCGACCCGCTGCCGGTGAGCGCGCTCTGGGGCGTCGGCGCGAGCACCGAGGAGGCGCTGCTGCGGCGAGGCCTGCGCACGGTCGCCGACGTCGCCGCGACTCCGCTGCCGGTGCTCGTCTCCTCGCTCGGCGAGGCGACGGGGCGCAGGCTGCACGCGCTCTCCCGCGGAGTCGACCCGCGCTCGGTCGACACCCGCCAGGTCGAGAAGAGCGCCGGCCACGAGATCACCTTCGCCGACGACGTCGCCGACCCCGAGCTGGTGCGGCGCGAGCTGCTGCGCCTGTGCGACAAGGTGGCGGTGCGCCTGCGCCGCGGGGGCGTGCGCTGCCGCACGGTCGCCGTGAAGGTCCGCTTCGGCGACTTCACCACGCTCACCCGCTCGCGGACCCTCACCGAGCCGAGCGATGTCGCCCGGGTGCTCTACGAGGCGTCCTCGGCACTGCTCGAGTCGGCCAATCCGCTCCGCCGGCCCGTGAGGCTCATCGGCGTCCGCGGCGAGCAGCTCGTCGAGGGCGACGAGGTCGCGTTCTCGCTGTGGAGCGACTCCGACGACTGGCGCGATGCTGAGCTGGCGGTCGACGGGGTCTCGGCCCGGTTCGGCACCGGAGCCGTCCGACCGGCGTCGCTGATCTCGAAGTCCGCGCCCGAGTCGGCGAAGGGCATCGATCTCAGCGACACGCTCGCTACGCGGAACCGATCGTCAGACTGATCGGCCGGTGGTCGGAGCCGTTCCCGGGCAGCACCCGCAGCGTCGCCGCCGGGATCCCGTCCGCCAGCGCGTGATCGAGCGAGACCACCGGCAGGAGCGAGGGCCAGGTGGCGGGGAAGCCCGGGCCGGAGCTGCGGACGAGGCCGGCCTGCGCCAGGACCGGCGCGAGCAGGTGGTCGTCGGTCGCGGTGTTGAAGTCGCCGACGACGACCGTCCGATCGGAGGCGTCCTCGGCGAGGGCCGACGCGAGCCCGCCGAGCATGGTGTCGCGCTCCTCGTGGTCGCCGAGCCGGAAGGAGGCGAGGTGCACGACGAAGAGGCGGGTCGGGCCCAGCGGAGTGTCGATGTCGACCGCGAGTGCGCGGTCCCAGCCGAGGCCGAGATCGAGCGCACCGCCGTCCGAGAGCGCGGTGCGACTCCAGACGCCGACCGTGCCGACGACGTACGAGTACGGGTACTGCTCGGCCAGCTCGTCGTCGACCACCGACCGGGCGTCGCCGTCGAGCTCCTGGAGGGCGATGGCATCGGGGTCGCTCGCCGCCAGTTCGGCGACGAGCCCCGCCGCGTCGGCACCGCTCGCGGCGATGTTCTGGCTGACGACGGTGAAGCGCCCCGAGCGCACCTCGGGCGCGGGCAGGGCGACGGGGAGCACCAGCACGCCGTAGACCATGACGAGCACGGTGACCGCCGCACCCGCCGCGCGCGAGCGCAGCGCGATCGCACCCGAGACGAGAAGCAGGACGAGCAGTCCGGTCCACGGGATCCCCGTCTCGACGACGGACAGCCAGCCGGCGGCCTCGGGGAGCGCCCGGTGGAACGCCAGGAACGCCGCCAGAGCGGCACTCGCTCCGATCACGACGCCCGCGCGAGCGGGTCGGCGGCGGCGGGGACGCGGGGACATCCGACGAGTATGGCCGCTGACGCAGGGCCGGGGGTGGGGGAGTCCTGTGCGAGTCGGAGCGTCGCTTGTCGCCCTCGAGAGCCGCGGAGTAGCGTTCGGGCATGCCCAACATCGCCGTCTCCCTGGCCGACTCCGTCACCTCCGCGGGTGCCGCGACGATCTACGGAGAGCCGGTGACGGTCGACGGCGTGTCGCTCGTGCCCGTCGCCCTGCGCTGGTTCGGCTTCGGCGGCGGCAGCGGCTCCGAGGACGGCCAGGAGGGCGGCGGCGGAGGAGGCGGCGGAGCCGTCATCCCGATCGGCGCCTACATCAAGGACGACCTGGGCCTCCGCTTCCAGCCGAACGTCGTCTCGGTCCTCGCCGTCGGCATCCCCTTCGTCTGGGTCACCGGCAAGGCGCTCGCCCGCATCATCCGCGCCCTCAAGAAGTAGGCGGCGGGCGGCTCAGCGCCTCCGCTGCTGCCGCGCCGTGAACCACTTCTTCTGCGTGCGTCCGAATCCGACGATCAGGCGCTCGGTGTCGTCCGGTCGGCGCGGATCGTAGATCACCGCGACCGGCTCACCCGCCATCCAGGCGTCTCCCCGGCGCTGCGGGACCTTCAGCGCCCGGCGCTCCTCGCCGTCCGCGAGGCGGTAGGCGACCAGCAGCCGCCCGAGTTCCGTCGCCGCCGTCCGGTCCCCCCGGGCGGGGTCGTGCGCGAGCACCCGCCCCGTCACGCGGGTGCCGTAGGTGAGCAGCTCGCGCCGGATGCGCCGACGGCGCTGCCAGAGCAGGACCTGCAGGAACACCAGCAGGATCACCGCGAGCACGACGACCACCGACCACGACATGCTGTCTATGATTGCTGACGAACACGGGAGTCCGGTGCACCGGACTGAGAGGAAGGCACGCAGCCTTCGACCGTCGAACCTGATCTGGGTCATGCCAGCGAAGGAACGTTTCGATCTCCTCTTCCTACCCGTGCCCTCCATTCGCTTCCACGAAAGGGCACGTCAGTGCAGAACTCAGCCGCGCAGAACTCAGCGCTCTCCACCTCCTCATCGGGCCGTCCCGGCCGCGTCCTCCGTTGGCGGGTCGTCGACATCGTCATCGCCAGCGTCGTCGCGGTCGCCAGCGGCATCGTCTTCTGGGCCTGGGGCCTCGCGACGAACGTCCTCGGCATCGCCTTCGACTTCCTCCCCGGCCTCGGCGGGATCCTCGGCGGCGGCTGGCTCTTCGCCGGCGTCCTCGGCGGTCTGATCATCCGCAAGCCCGGTGCCGCACTCTTCACCGAGCTGCTCGCCGCCCTGGTCTCCGGGCTGATCGGCACCCAGTGGGGCTTCTTCGTCCTGCTGTCCGGTCTGGTCCAGGGGCTCGGAGCCGAGATCGTCTTCGCGCTCTTCCTCTACCGCAGCGGCCGTCCGCTCGTCGCGATGCTGGCGGGGGCCGCCTCCGGTCTCGCGCTCGCGATCAACGATCTGATCGTCTACTACGCCGGGGTCGACGGGCTCTTCGCGACCGTCTACGTCGTCTCGTCGATCGTCTCCGGAGTCGTGCTCGCGGGTCTCCTGCCGTGGTTCGCGGTCCGCTCGCTCGCCGCCTCCGGAGCGCTCGATCGCTTCGCGTCGGGCAGAGAGGGCCGGGTCGTCGAGGGAGTGGGCGCGAGCGGCCGATGACGGGTGCCTCGGTCCGGGCGCGCGGGTGGAGCTGGCGTCACGCCGGCCGCTCCCGCACCGCGGTGACCGGCCTCGACCTCTCGGTCGAGCCGGGCGAGCGCGTCCTGCTGCTCGGTCCCTCCGGTGCCGGGAAGAGCACGCTCCTGCACGCGCTCGCCGGGGTCCTCGGCGGAGAGGAGGACGGCGCCTCCGCCGGCGAGCTGAGCATCGACGGCCGGTCTCCGCTCGAGAGCCGCGGGAGCGCGGGGCTCGTGCTGCAGGATCCCGACACTCAGGCGGTCCTCGCCCGGGTCGGCGACGACGTCGGGTTCGCCTGCGAGAACCTCGGAGTCCAGCGCGAGAGGATCGCGGAGCGCGTGCGCCTCGCGCTCGAGGACGTGGGCCTGGAGGTCGCGCTCGATCACTCCACCTCGGCGCTCTCGGGCGGGCAGAAGCAGCGCCTCGCGCTCGCAGGAGTGCTCGCCATGCAGCCGCGGCTCCTCCTCCTCGACGAGCCGACGGCCAACCTCGACCCGGCGGGGGTGCGCGAGGTGCGCGCCGCCGTCGAGCGCAGCACGGCGCGGTCGGGCGCCACGCTCGTGGTCGTCGAGCACCGGGTCGACGTCTGGGTCGACCTCGTCGATCGCATCGTCCTGCTCGGATCCGACGGCGCGGTCATCGCGGACGGCGACCCGTGGACGGTCCTCGTCGAGGCGCACGAGGTCCTCGTCGCGGCCGGGGTGTGGGTGCCGGGTGAGGTCCCCGTGCGTGTCACCGCGGGCGGCGGACCCGCATCGACAGCTCTGAGCACGCGCGATCTCGCCGTCGGGAGGCCCGTCCTCGGCCGGCGCCGCCCGGTGCCCGTCGTGTCCGGGCTCGACCTCGAGATCGCCGCCGGCCGGGTGGCCGCGGTGCTCGGGCCCAACGGCGCGGGGAAGTCCACGCTCGCGCTCACCCTCGCCGGCCTGCTGCCGCCCGTGGCGGGCGAGGTCGTCGCGGCGGCGGCGGTCAGTCGCGGGGCCTCGCCGCATCCGCACCGCTGGAGCTCGGCCCAGCTCGCCGACCGGGTGGCGATGGTCTTCCAGGAGCCGGAGCACCAGTTCCTCACCGCCCGCGTGCGCCAGGAGCTCTCGCTCGGCGCGCGCGACGACGACGAGCGGCGACGCGCGGAGGAGCTGCTCGAGCGGCTGGGTCTCGCGGCGCTGGCCGACGCGAATCCCTTCACCCTCTCGGGCGGTGAGAAGCGCCGGCTCGCCGTGGCGTCGGCGCTGGTCCGTCGCCCGTCCGTCGTCGTGCTCGACGAGCCGACCTTCGGCCAGGACCGCCTCACCTGGCAGGTCGTGGTCGATCTGCTGGCCGAGCTGCGCGACGACGGCCGAGCCGTGCTCGCGGTCACCCACGACGAGCACCTCGTCGCGGCTCTGGCCGACGAGACCGTCCTGATCGGCGAGCCGGCCGGGGCCGAGCGGTGACGCTCCTCGACGCGGTTCCCGCCCGCGGGCCGATCGCCCGCGCCAATCCGGTCGCGAAGCTCCTGGCGAGCCTGGTGATCGCCCTCGTCCTCGTTCTCACCGTCGACACGGTGTCTGCCGCGACCGCCCTCGTCCTCGAGCTGCTGGTGCTGCCGTTCGCAGGCCTCCGCCCCGGCGAGCTCCTCCGCCGGACCTCGCCGCTCTGGATCGCCGCGCCCCTCGCCGGCGTCACCACGGTCCTCTACGGGCGGGACGAGGGGAGCGTCCTCGCCCAGTTCCTCTTCATCAGCGTCACGGAGGGGTCTCTCGCGCTGGGTGCGGCGATCGCGCTGAGAGTGCTCGCCATCGGCCTGCCGAGCGTGGTCCTGATCGCGACCACCGATCCGACCGACCTGGCAGACGGACTCGCCCAGATCCTCCGTCTGCCCTCCCGCTTCGTGCTGGGCGGCCTGGCGGGCATGCGGCTGGTCGGCCTGCTGGTCGAGGACTGGCGCACTCTCGCGATGGCGCGGCGCGCGCGGGGTCTGGCCGACGGCCGGGGCCCGGTGCACGCGGTGCGGAGCCTCGTCTCGCGCGCCTTCTCGCTGCTCGTCCTCGCGATCCGGCGGGGGAGCAGGCTCGCCACCGCGATGGAGGCGAAGGGTTTCGGGTCGGACACGCCCCGCACCTGGGCTCGCGAGTCCAGGCTCGCTCCCGGGGATCTGCTGCTCGTCCTCGGCGGGGTCGTCATCGCGGCCCTCGCTGTCGTGGCCGCAGTGCTCGCGGGGACCTGGAGCTTCCTCCTCGATGTCTGAGCGGGCCGGAGTCATCAGGGCTCTCGCGCGCCGGGTCGTCGACGACCGGGTGCGGACGCTCCTGATCGACGGGCCGAGCGGGTCGGGCAAGTCGACCTTCGCCGGCGACCTCCTCCGCGCGATCCGATCGACCACGCGGGCACCGAAGGCGGCGCTGGTGCGCATGGACGACCTCTACCCGGGCTGGTCGGGACTCGATCGCGCCGTCGACTCCAGTCACCGTGAGCTCGTCCGCCCGCACGCGCTCGGTCTGACGGCGCACTGGCGGCCCTGGAACTGGGCGGCGGGGACGACCGCCGGATCACGCCGGGTGACGGCTCCGCTCCTCCTGCTCGAGGGCTGCGGCGCGGCGGGCCGGGCGAACCGTGCCCACGCCGATCTCACCGTGTGGGTCGAGGCGGGGGAGCAGGAGCGCCGCGCTCGCGCACTCGCCCGCGACGGTGCCCTGTTCGAGCCGCACTGGGACGACTGGGACGAGCAGTTCCGACGCTACTGCGCCCGCGAGGAGCCGAGAGAGGGCGCGGATCTGGTGGTCGACACGGGTTCCGCTGCGACGAGTCAGGCCCAGCCGAGCTCGTGGAGCCGGTCGTCGTCGATGCCGTAGAAGTGGGCGATCTCGTGGACGAGGGTGACGTGGATCTCGTCGCGCAGCTCGTCGAGGTCGTCGCACGCCGCGAGGTGCGGCTCGCGGAACAGGATGATCCGGTCGGGCATCTCGCCGAAGCCGTAGCGCTCGCGCTCGGTGAGGGCGACGCCGTCGTAGAGGCCGAGGAGGTCGAGGGAGCCGTCCTCGGGACGGTCCTCGACGACGAAGACGACGTTGTCGAGCCCGTCGACCATGTCGTCGGGCAGGGCGTCGAGCTCGGCGACGACGAGTGCCTCGAAGGCGGCTTCGTCCAGCTGGAGCACGCTCGCACCTCTCTCCTTGCCGATAGCACGAAGGGCCGGGAGTCCTGCGACTCCGGGCCCTTCGCACAGGTCCCCGGCTCTCGCCGAGGTGCCCGTGCTCCGTGTGCACCGTCCGGTGCATCCTGGCGACTGGGGTGAGTAACGGGGCTCGAACCCGCGACCTCCTAGACCACAACCAGGCGCTCTGCCAACTGAGCTATACCCACCAGGATCGTGATCCGCGGGGTGACCCCCGCGAAGCAACTGTACGAGAGTACTACATCCGTGACGCGAACTCGTCCACGACGGCGGCCGAGACGGCCTGCACCTCGGCGGTGGTCGGGCCGGGCTCCGCGATGAACGCGGCCCTGCGGTAGTAGCGCAGCTCGCGGATGCTCTCGAGGATGTCGGCGAGGGCGCGGTGGCCGCCGTGCTTGGCCGGAGCGTTGAAGTAGACGCGCGGGAACCAGCGGCGGGCGAGCTCCTTGACGGTCGAGACGTCGACGTTGCGGTAGTGGAGGTGGGAGTCGAGCTTGGGCATGTACTTGACCAGGAAGGCGCGGTCTGTGCCGATGGAGTTGCCGGCGAGCGGCGCGTGCTGCTCGGAGGGGACGTGCTTCAGCACGTACTCGAGCACCTCGTACTCGGCCTCGGCCACTCCGACACCGGAGGGGATCTCCTCGAGGAGCCCGGACGTCTCGTGCATGGTGCGCACGAAGTCGCCCATGTTCGCCAGCGCGGAGTCGCTGGGCTTGATCACGATCGACAGGCCCTCGTCGAGGGGCTCGAGGTCGAAGTCGGTGACGACGACGGCGATCTCGACGAGCTCGTCGACGCCGAGGTCGAGCCCCGTCATCTCGCAGTCGATCCAGACAAGACGATCGGGGGCGCTACTCATGTCAGAAGTGTATCGGCGACCGCCGACAGGCCCCCCGGGGGCGGCGATCGTGCGGCGCCGCCTCCTACAATCGGACCTCGTGATGACGCTCGTCTGCTGGATCCTGATCGCCAACGCCGTGTGGAACGCGGTGGTCTGGCCGCCGTTCCTCCGCCGGGTCCGCAAGGACCCTCGCGCCCGCGACGCTAACGGGAACGCGACGACGTTCCTCCGGGTGCACACGGTCCTCATCGGGATCTCGCTCCTGCTGGCCGCGGTCTCGCTGGTCGTCGGCGTTCTCGGGCTCGTCCGAGGCGCCTGACGCCACTCCGGATCGGAGGCCCGCCGCGTCGGGATCCTCTCCTCTGCGGCCCGCCCGGTATCCTCGTTCTCCGACGCCCCCGTAGCTCAGCGGATAGAGCAGGAGCCTTCTAATCTCTTGGCCGCAGGTTCGATTCCTGCCGGGGGCACCCCATCCGGAGACCGCCGGACGCTGGTGCCGCGTCCGATCCACGGCGCAAAGTCACCTAACACATCTCGAATATCGAGGCAACATCGGCGTGTTTCCGAGCATCGGCGTCTTGAGTGTGTGCCAGGCACCTAGTCTTGAGGTGTCCGGAATTACAACGACGTAAGGAACGGAGGTACGACCATGCTGCTCCTCGCCATCCTCGGTGGAATCGCCGTTGCGTGGACGATCGTCGCGGCGCCCCTCGCCGTGCTGGTCGGCCGAGTGGCGCGTGCACGCGATGCACACGTCTAGGCGTACAACCCGCACCATCCGCACCACGGAGAAGGCCCCTACCGCACCAGCGGTAGGGGCCTTCTCTGCGTTCCGGGACGGTCAGTCCGCGCTGCGCGGGGCGGTGGCGCTCTGCGGCGGGTCCGTCGGCTCCTCGCGCGACTCGTCGTTCGAGGCCGCCGGCGCCGACTCGACCGGGGGCAGCTCCTCCACGGGACGCTCCCGCGAGGGAACCTCGAGACGGTCCACGTCGTCGAGAAGTCGGCGCGTTTCGTCGTGCGATGCGCCGGTGGGCGCGGGCGGCAGGACGATCGTGGGCGTCGACGGGCGCTGGTAGGAGGTGTCGGTCGCGTCGTCGGAGCCGCCGATGATCACGGGGCCTGCCGAGGCGGCGGGCTGCGCGGTCACGGCCGGAGCGGCGACGCGGGCCGCCGGGGCGGCCTCGGCCGTGGAGGAGTCCGCACCGGGCGCCGCGGGGGTCTCGGGGCGCGAGGTCTCGGAGAAGCGCCAGCGCTCGAGATCGGCGAGGAACGCCTTGCGGGCGCGGTTCGGCTTGTCGCGCCACTGCACGAGGCGGTCGCGGAACTCGCCGATGCTCGCCTGGGTCTGGTAGCCGCCGGTCGAGGACGTGTGCTTGAGCTCGGCGAGCTCGTGCGCCGCCCAGTTGGCCGCCACTCCGGAGCCCTTGATCGGGAGCAGGCGGAGGTGCGTCTCGGCCTGCGCCGACGCGCGGTCGCTCATGATGCGCTCCGACTGCGTGAGCACGTTCCACGCGGAGGCGTCGACCGCGGCGTCGATGAGGGTCGCGATCACCGCGTTCTTGCGCTCGTGCTCCTGCTGACGGATCAGCCGCGCGATCGCGCCGCGGAAGACCGCGGCCGTCACGACCACTCCGATCACCACGGCGAGCAGGACGATGACCGCGAGGAACACCGACCGGTGCCCGTCGGTCGTCTGGATCCAGGTCACGAACTCGTTCCACCACTGCATGAGCCGAACGTTAGCCCGCACCGGTTCGGGCGCCCGCGTGCCGCGCCGACCGCGGGACGATCGGCGCGGAGCGGGGGCTCAGGCGACGCGGAAGACCTCGATCGCGTCGTCGACGCTCCAGAACTCGCCGATCTCGGCGCCGGAGGGCATCCCGTCGCGCAGGAGCCGCGCGCGGAATCTCTCGCCCCGCGGATCGTCGACCAGCTCGATGTGGCCGACGATCGCGCCGGAGGACGTGGTGACCCGCCAGAGGCGGCCGTTCACCCGGGTCAGCGTGGGCGGGACGCGGGTGGCGTGCAAGGTGGACAGGGACATGGGTACCTCCTGCTCGAGTGCTCGGCGCACCCCGCGGCCGAGTGCCTTCGCAGACTACGAGCGACCACCGACATTCCCTGAGGCCGGCTCAGAGGCCGGTGCCGTGCACCGCGAACTCCTCGATCGCCTCGATCTCCTCGGGGCTGAGGGGGCCCGCGTCGAGGGCGGCGACGTTCTGCTCCAGCTGGCCGACACTGGACGCCCCGATGACCGCGCTCGTGACGGCGGGGGTGCGCAGCACCCAGCTCAGGGCGAGCTGGGCCACCGACTGCCCGCGGTCCTGCGCGATCGCCGCGAGACCCCGGACGCGGTCGAGGTAGACCTGGTCGATGCGGTCGGAGGAGAGGAAGCTCGAGGTCGCGGCGCGCGAGTCCTCCGGGACGCTGCCGTCGAGGTAGCGGTCGGTGAGCAGGCCCTGAGCGAGCGGCGAGAACACGATGCAGCCCGCTCCGACCTCCTCGAGGACGGGGAAGAGGCCGTCCTCGATGTGCCGGTCGAACATGGAGTAGCGGGGCTGGTGGATCAGCAGCGGCACGCCGGTCGCGGCGAGGGCGGCCTGCGCGGCGCGGGTCTGCTCCGGGTCGTAGTTCGAGATGCCGACGTAGAGCGCCTTGCCCTGCTGGACGGCGGAGGCGAGAGCGCCCATCGTCTCCTCGATCGGGGTCGAGGGGTCGGGTCGGTGCGAGTAGAAGACGTCGACGTAGTCGACGCCGAGGCGCAGGAGGCTCTGATCGAGCGAGGAGAGCAGGTACTTGCGCGAGCCTCCGTCGCCGTAGGGGCCGGGCCACATGTCGTAGCCCGCCTTGGAGGAGAGGACGATCTCGTCGCGGTAGGGCCGGAAGTCCTCGGCGAAGATCCGCCCGAACGCGGTCTCGGCCGCGCCGTACGGCGGGCCGTAGTTGTTCGCGAGATCGAAGTGCGTGATCCCGAGGTCGAAGGCGCGGCGCAGGATCGCGCGCTGGGTGTCGAGGGGGCGGTCGGAACCGAAGTTGTGCCACAGTCCGAGCGAGAGGGCGGGCAGCTGCAGCCCGCTCCGTCCCACTCGTCGGTAGTCCATGCGGTCGTAGCGGTCGGAGGCGGCGTCATAGCTCACCCGTGGACTCTATTCCAGGCCCTCCTCCGCGCGGAATGCGCAGGGGACGCGGGGTGTTGACTCGAGTGACGCGACCGGCGCCCCGGCTGCGTCGCTGCGACAGGAAGTGAGTCACACGCAATGCGCACATTCGTACTCGCCGGAGGATGCTTCTGGTGTCTCGACGCCGTCTACCGCGTCCTCGACGGCGTGACCGACGTCGTCTCCGGCTACACCGGCGGAGACACGCCGAACCCCTCGTACGAGGCCGTCTGCACGGGCCGCACCGGACACGCCGAGGCGGTCGCCGTGACGTTCGACCCCGATGTCATCCCCGAGTCGGTCGTCCTCGACGTCTTCTTCACGCTGCACGACCCGCGCCAGCTCAACCGCCAGGGCAACGACGTCGGCACCCAGTACCGCTCGGCGATGTACTACTCGAGCGACGAGGAGAAGGAGCTCTTCGAGACCGCCCGCGACCGCGCCGCCGAGTGGTGGGACGGCCCGATCGTCACCGAGATCTCGCCGCTGGGCGTCTACTTCGAGGCGGAGGACTACCACCAGGACTTCTTCGCCAAGAACCCCGGCCAGGGCTACTGCCTCGCCGTCGCGCTGCCGAAGGTGAACAAGATCCGCAAGTCCTACTCGAAGTACATCACCGCGTCCTAGCGCTCCTCCCCAGAAGCGATCAGCACCGCGTCCTCCCCAGAACGGCCCGCACTCCCCACGGAGGCGGGCCGTTCGTCGTGACACTGTCCCCGCGGCGCCCGACCGGTACCAGCCCCCTCCGGCCGGGCGCCGCCCGATCGCGACCGCGATCACCGACGAGAGGACACGACCATGACCGACACCCTGACCGTCATCGGAGTCATCGGCACCGACCCGCGCAGCATCGACACGGCGAACGGCACGGCGATGACCACCTTCCGCCTGGCGTCCACCCAGCGGCGCTACGACCGCACGGCCCAGCGCTGGGTCGACGGCGCGACCAACTGGTACACCGTGAACGCCTTCAACGCCCTCGCCGGCAACGCGCTCGGCTCGCTGGCCCGCGGCGACCGCATCATCGTCACCGGGCGGCTCACCGTCCGGGCGTGGGAGGCGGGCGGCAAGACGGGCACCGATGTCGCGGTGAACGCCGACGGGATCGGACACGACCTCGCCTGGGGCACGACCAGCCTCAGCAAGACGGTGGGCAGGGCGTCGTCTCCCGCCGCTCCGACCGCCGCACCCGCGTGGAGCGAGAGCACTCCTCCCGAGACCGCCGCGGAGACCGGCGGCGACTGGGGAGCCGTGGCTCCCGGCTCGGCCCTCGAGCTCGCGGAGCCGTCGTTAGAATCGGTCGACACCCCGTTCTGAGATCCGCTCGCGAGCGTCCGCGGACGGCGTGTCCGGCACGAGATCCGCTGCCGCCGGGAGGAGCCCAGTGACGACACGGACCACGATGCGCGCCGCTCTCGCACGGGGCGCGCTCGTCCTCGGGTCGGTCGCCCTCCTCGCCGGCTGCACGAGCCCCGACGCTCCCGCGCCGTCCGTCCCGCCGACGGCGGCGGCGGCCGAGCCCAGTGCCTCCGAGGCCGCCCCCGCGCCCGTCGCCCTCGTCCCCGGGGGGACCGCGGAGGAGAACCGGGCGTTCTTCGAGCAGGTCGTCACCGGTGTCGTCGGCTCCGACGCCTCGGCCCCCGGGCGCAGCGTCGTGGACGCACTCGTCGCGAACGGCTTCGCGAAGGAGTCGATGCAGCTGACGGCCGACGAGACCTCGGTCGGCCTCGAGGCCGACTCCGTCCAGGTGTCGGTCAAGATGTCCGACGCCTGCCTCATCGGCCAGTACGGACCCAAGAGCGGGGGAGTGCACGTCGTCGTCGCGGCTCCGATCGCGACGGGCGCCTGCCTCATCGGCCAGACCGTCTCTCTCGAGGGCTGACCCGCTCCGCGCCCCCCAGCCGGTATCCTCGAACGGGCCCCCGGCCATCGACTCCGCCGCTCGATCGAGCGGTACGGCGGTCGACGCACGGCGTCATCCGGCCGAGGCCCTCCCGATCCACGGGACCTGCCCGGCCCAGAGCGGGGCACCGAGAACGTACGAGCGGTTGAGGACTGAAGTGGCTGAATACATTTACTCGATGGTGCGCGCCCGCAAGGCGGTCGGCGACAAGCTGATCCTGGACGACGTCACCATGTCGTTCCTGCCCGGCGCGAAGATCGGCGTGGTCGGCCCCAACGGCGCCGGCAAGTCGACGATCCTCAAGATCATGGCGGGGCTCGACACCCCCAGCAACGGCGAGGCGCGACTGAGCCCCGGCTACTCCGTCGGCATCCTCATGCAGGAGCCGGAGCTCGACGAGACGAAGACCGTGCTCGAGAACGTCCAGGAGGGCGTCGGCGAGATCAAGGGCAAGATCGACCGCTTCAACGAGATCTCGCTGGCGATGGCCGACCCCGACGCCGACTTCGACACGCTCCTGGCCGAGATGGGCACCCTGCAGGAGGCCATCGACGCCGCCGACGCGTGGGACCTCGACTCGCAGCTCGAGCAGGCGATGGACGCGCTGCGCACGCCGCCGGGCGACTCCCTCGTCACCAACCTCTCCGGAGGCGAGAAGCGCCGCGTGGCGCTGACCAAGCTGCTCCTGCAGAAGCCCGACCTGCTGCTCCTCGACGAGCCCACCAACCACCTCGACGCCGAGAGCGTGCTCTGGCTCGAGCAGTTCCTGTCGAAGTACCCCGGCGCCGTCCTCGCCGTCACCCACGACCGGTACTTCCTCGACAACGTCGCGGAGTGGATCGCCGAGGTCGACCGCGGCCACCTGTACCCGTACGAGGGCAACTACTCCACCTACCTCGAGAAGAAGCGCGCGCGCCTCGAGGTGCAGGGCAAGAAGGACGCGAAGCTCGCCAAGCGCCTCACGACCGAGCTCGAGTGGGTCCGCAGCAACGCGAAGGGCCGGCAGGCCAAGTCGAAGGCGCGCCTCGCCCGCTACGAGGAGATGGCGTCGGAGGCCGAGAAGACGCGCGTGCTCGACTTCGAGGAGATCGTCATCCCCGTCGGTCCCCGCCTCGGCTCCCAGGTCATCGACGCGAAGAAGCTCCACAAGGCGTTCGGCGAGCGCGTGCTCATCGAGGACCTCAGCTTCACCCTCCCGCGCAACGGCATCGTCGGCGTCATCGGCCCGAACGGCGTCGGCAAGACCACGCTCTTCAAGACGATCGTGGGCTTCGAGCCCCTCGACTCCGGCGACCTCAAGATCGGCGAGACGGTCGACATCTCGTACGTCGACCAGAGCCGCGGCGGCATCGACCCGAACAAGAACCTGTGGGAGGTCGTCTCGGACGGCCACGACTACATCACGGTCGGCAAGACCGAGATCCCCTCGCGCGCCTACGTCTCGCAGTTCGGCTTCAAGGGGCCCGACCAGCAGAAGAAGGCCGGAGTGCTCTCGGGTGGTGAGCGCAACCGCCTCAACCTCGCGCTGACCCTCAAGCAGGGCGGCAACCTGCTCCTGCTCGACGAGCCCACCAACGACCTCGACGTCGAGACGCTCGGCAGCCTCGAGAACGCGCTCCTCGAGTTCCCCGGCTGCGCCGTGGTGATCACCCACGATCGCTGGTTCCTCGACCGGATCGCGACCCACATCCTCTCCTACGAGGGCACCGAGGAGGACCCGGCCAACTGGTACTGGTTCGAGGGCAACTTCGAGGCGTACGAGGAGAACAAGATCGAGCGCCTCGGCCCCGACGCCGCGAAGCCGCACCGCTCGGCCTACCGCAAGCTGACGCGCGACTGATGCGCCTGCACGTCGCCATCCCGCTGCGCTGGTCGGACTTCGACGCCTACGCGCACGTCAACAACGCCGAGATGCTGCGCCTGCTCGAGGAGGCGCGCATCCAGGCGTTCTGGGCGCCCGACTCCCCGGAGGCGGGCGGGATGGCGACGGCGGTGCTCGACGCGAGACCGGGCGCCCGCACGATCAGTCTCATCGCGCGGCAGGAGATCGAGTACCTGGCGCCGATCCCGTACATGCGCGCACCGCTCGACATCGAGCTGTGGATCGGGCGCATCGGCGGGGCGAGCCTCGAGGTCTGCTACGAGCTCTACTCGCCCGCCGGCGTCGCTCCGCGCGTGCTCTACACGAAGGCGGCGACCACGCTCGTCATGGTCACCGCCGCGACCGGGCGGCCCGAGCGCATCCCGGAGGAGCTCCGCGCCGTCTGGGCGCCGTACGTCGACGAGCCCGTCGCGTTCTCGAAGCGCGGCTGACCCGGCGCGCTCCGGGCCCGGCGCTCGTTCGTCGTCCCTCCGGCTCGAAGAATGCCGTCCGGCTCGCTGGATCGACCGGATCCGGCGAGCCGAGCGCGCTTCTCCGAGCCGGACGGGCCGCCGCAGCACCTCCGGCTCGCGGAGACCGCTTCGGCTCGTGGGATCCGCGGCTCTCTGCGAGCCGAACGCGACTCGACGAGCCGAACGCGATTCGACGAGCCGAACGTCATTCGACGAGCCGACAATCGACGAGCCCCGTGCGCTTCTGCGAGCCCGAGATCCTCCGGACGCCGCAGGTCACCGCGGGACGCGCACCATGCCCTCCTGGGCGACGCTCGCGACCAGGACGCCGTCGCGCGAGTAGATGCGCCCCAGCGACAGGCCGCGCCCGCCCGAGGCGCTCGGCGCCTCCTGCACGTAGAGAAGCCACTCGTCGACGCGGGCCGGGCGGTGCCACCACATGGCGTGGTCGAGGCTCGCGATGCGCAGCCCCGGCGTGATCCAGGCCGCACCGTGGCGGCGCAGCGTCGACTCGAGGATCGTGTAGTCGCTCGCGTAGGCGAGGGCCGCGCGGTGCAGCATCGGGTCGTCGGGCAGGGGGCCCAGAGCGCGCATCCACACGCTCTGGTGCGCGACCCGCTCGGGGTCGGCGCGGAGGTAGACGGGCTGCTCGACATGCCGCACGTCGAATGGGCGCTGCGTGGCCCAGAAGCTGCCGACGGGGTGGTCGACGCCCGCGAGCACCTCGGCGGTGCTGGGCAGCGACTCCGGATCGGGGACTCCCTCGGGCATCGGCGTCTGGTGGTCGAGCCCCTCGTCGTCGGTCTGGAACGACGCGATCATCGAGAGGATCGGCGCGCCGTTCTGGTACGCCTGCGTGCGCCGGGTGCAGAACGACCGGCCGTCGTGGATCCGGTCGACCGAGAACGTGATCGGCAGGCTCACGTCTCCGGGGCGGAGGAAGTAGCCGTGCATCGAGTGGACACCGTGGTCGTCGCCGACGGTGCGGCCGGCGGCGATCAGCGACTGCGCGAGCACCTGGCCACCGAAGACGCGTCCCTCGGGCATCCACTGCGACGGGCCCGTGAAGATGTCCTCGCTGGTGCGGGCCCCCGTGTCGGTCAGATCGAGGGCGGCGAGGAACGAGGACAGGGGATCGGGCACGGTACCTCCGGGGTGTCGACCTGCCGGGAGGGCGGGCCTCGGGGTAAGTTTATCGACGCGATGAGTGCGTCCTTCTCGCTTGCAGATCCACCCAGCCTGTCCGATCTGCGGGTCTTCCTCGGCAGGTCCGCCCGAGTCGACGACGGCGCCGTCCGGCTGCTCGCACAGGATCGGATCCTGGCCGCCTACACCGCGATCCTGCAGCCGCGCGGGATCCTCGACCGCTCGTCGACGGTGCTCGGCCTCCGGGTGTTCGCACTCGACGAGCCCGCCGCGTTCGACCGCGTCGTCCCCATCCGCGCGCTCTCGGACCGGCTCGCCCGCCTGCAGTGGGAGCCGGGAGGCGCCGACGGCAAGCCGGTGCCGCTGCCCGACGGCGACGACGCGACCGCGGGCGCCTGGGCCGGCATCGCGCCTCCCCGCGGCGGCTGGCTGCGGCGCGAGCCCGTCGATCCGGCGTTCCTCGAGCGGGTGGCGCGCGACGGGATCGACGAGATCGCCGCGGCCGTCGGCTCCGAGACCGGCGAGCAGATCGTCTCGCGTGTGCGCTCCTCGGTCTGGGGCCGCCCGCTGGACGGTCTCGAGGACGTGCCCGCCGGTGCCGCCTTCGCGCTCTTCGCGCTCGGCTTCCTCGATCCCGCCGATCCGGTGGCCCTGCTCGAGAGCGGGCCGTGGCGACGGCTCACCTCCAAGCGCGGTCACGTGCTGGTGCGCACCCCGGCCTGAGTCGCCCGGAGAAGGACCGCGTCACTCCTCGAAGGTGTTCACCATGGCGTGGGCGGCGCGCTCGAGGTAGTCCCAGAGCATCGCGTCGTCGGCGGGCGAGAGCTCGAGCTCGTCGACCGCCGTGCGCATGTGCTGGAGCCAGTGGTCGCGCGCCTCCGGGTTGATGTGGAAGGGCTGGTGCCGCATCCGCAGTCGCGGGTGGCCGCGCTCCTGGCTGTAGGTGGTCGGGCCGCCCCAGTACTGCTCCAGGAAGCCGGTGAGCCGCTGGATCGCGCCCTCGAGGTCGTGCTCGGGGTACATCGGCCAGAGGACCGCGTCCTCGCGGACCCCTTCGTAGAAGCGGCGGACGAGGCGCTCGAAGGTCGGGCGGCCGCCGAGGTGCTCCCAGAAGCTGCGCATCGGAGGCGTCCCGCCGATCTGCAGGCCGGTCACGAGCGCGGTCCCTGCTTCGGCGCGTCCGTGCCGCCGTCCGCGGGCCGTGGCGGGCCGGCGTCCGCGGGCCGCGGGTCCTTCTGCCTCCGCAGAGCCCGGGGGAGTCGCACCGGCTTGCCGTGCTCGGTGGTGACGGTCGGCGACGGGGTCGTGCGGGGGCCCTTGGCGCCTCCCACGCTCGCCGCGCCCTCGAAGCCGCTGAGGACGACCGCGGAGAGCGACGGCAGCTTCACGTCGAGCGCGTCCAGCGCCCGCTTGAGGCGGACCTTGAGCTCGCGGGCCACGTCGTCCTTGGCCGTCGTCCGGGTCTTCAGCACCAGGCGGACGACGAGCGCGTCGTCCGCGATCGACTCCAGCCCCCACAGCTCGGGCTTGTCGATGATGCGAGCGCGCCACCGGCTGCTCGCCGCGAGCTCGTTCGCGGTCTGCAGGATCGAGGACTGCACCGTCTCGAGATCGGTCTCGTAGGGCACGGCGAGGTCGATGATCACCCGCGACCAGCCCTGCGACATGTTGCCGACCCGGATGATCTCGCCGTTGCGGACGAACCACAGCGTGCCGTTCACATCGCGGATCTGGGTGATGCGGACTCCCACCGACTCGACGACTCCCGTGGCCTGGCCGGTGTCGACGACGTCTCCGACGCCGAGCTGGTCCTCCGCCACCATGAACAGCCCGTTCAGCACGTCCTTGACGATGTTCTGGGCGCCGAAGCCGAGCCCGGCGCCGAGCGCGGCGGTGAGCAGGGCGAACGAGCCGATGAGGTCGGGGCTGATGGCGCCGACGAGCATCACGAGAGCGATGATCACGATCAGGATCGACGAGATGTTGTTGAGGATCGAGCCGAGGGTGCGCGTGCGCTGCACGACGCGGACGGCGGCCAGGGGCGACGCCGCGATCGCCTGTGTGTCCTCGACGCGCTGGCGCTTCTTGACGCCGGACACGACCTGGTCGACGACGCGGCCGATCACGAAGTGCGCGATCACACGGACGACGAGGGCGCCGATGACGATGCTCAGCACCTGGACGATGGTCCAGAAGACATCGGAGTCGAAGAACGACATCGTGGCGGCGACGGGATCGGGGGTGGAGGTCTCGAGAAGCAGCATGACTCGTCCAGGCTACGGGACCGCAACTGCGGGACCGGCGGGCGGTGGCCCACTTCGGGGCCCTCTCGCACCGCCCCGCAGGCCGCCGTATAGATTCGACGGGAGGCGTCGCCTCGCCTCCGCCCGCCCACTCCAGATCTCGAGGACGACCGATGCTCCACTCGACCCGGACCCCCGCCGAGAAGCGCCGGCTCTTCCGCGAGCGCCTCGCGAGCGGCGAGCTGCTGCAGCTGCCCGGCGCCTTCACTCCGCTCTCGGCGCGGCTGATCGAGGAGAAGGGCTTCGACGGCGTCTACGTCTCGGGCGCGGTGCTCTCGGCCGAGCTGGGCCTGCCCGACATCGGGCTCACGACTCTCAGCGAGGTCGCGGGGCGTGGTCAGCAGATCGCGCGGATGACCGACCTGCCCGTCCTCGTCGACGCGGACACCGGCTTCGGCGAGCCGCTCAACGTCGCCCGCACCGTGCAGATGCTCGAGGACGCGGGAGTCGCGGCGCTGCACATCGAGGACCAGGTCAACCCCAAGCGCTGCGGGCACCTCGACGGCAAGGCGGTGGTCGACGAGAGCACGTCCGTCCGCCGCATCGCCGCGGCGGTCGACGCGCGTCGCGACCCGGACCTCGTGATCATGGCGCGGACCGACATCCGCGCCCTCGACGGCCTGCAGGCCGCGATCGACCGGGCGAAGCGGCTCGTCGACGCGGGTGCCGACGCCGTCTTCCCCGAGGCGATGCGCGACCTCGGCGAGTTCGAGGCGATCCGCTCGGCCGTCGACGTGCCGGTCCTGGCCAACATGACCGAGTTCGGCAAGAGCGAGCTCTTCACCGCGCGCCAGCTCGCCGACGTCGGCGTGAACATCGTCATCTACCCGGTCTCCCTCCTGCGCATCGCGATGGGCGCGGCGATGCGTGCTCTCGACACGCTGAAGGCCGACGGGTCCCTCCGCGCCGAGGTGCCGGGGATGCAGACGCGGGCCGAGCTCTACGAGCTGCTCGACTACGCCTCGTACAGCCGGTTCGACGAGGGCATCTTCGACTTCAGCCTCGCCGACCACCACGGCGCCTGACGACGGCGCGCCGACTCCGGCGCGCCCCGGCCCATCTCGCGAAGGAGCGGACATGAGCACCACCGACCAGGACATCCGGAAGGGACTCGTGGGCGTCGTCGTCGACACCACGGCCATCTCGAAGGTCGACCCGGAGTCGAACTCGCTCCTGTACCGGGGCTACCCCGTGCAGGAGCTCGCGGAGCAGCGCTCCTTCGAGGACGTCGCCTGGCTGCTGTGGAACGGCGAGCTGCCGACGGCGGAGGAGGCGGCGCGCCTGCGCTCGTTCGAGCGGTCGCACCGCGCGCTGGAGCCCGGGATCCGCGCGGTCATCGATCTGCTGCCCACCACCGCGCACCCGATGGACGTCGTGCGGACGGCCGTCAGCGCGATGGGGGCCCTCGACGAGGACCCCGGCGCGGACGCGCCCGGCGAGGTGCTCGAGCGCTCCGTGCGGCTGTGGGCGGCACTGCCGGCCGTCGTCGCCTATGCGCAGCGCCGACGCCGCCTCGAGGAGCCGATCGCCCCGCGCCGCGACCTCGACTACTCCGAGAACTTCCTCTGGATGACCTTCGGCGAGGTGCCCGACCGGGTGGTCGTCGACGCCTTCCGCGTCTCGCTCGTGCTCTACGCCGAGCACTCCTTCAACGCGTCGACCTTCACCGCGCGGGTGGTGACCTCGACCCTGTCCGACGTCTACTCGGCCGTGACGGCGGCGATCGGCGCGCTGAAGGGGCCCCTGCACGGAGGCGCGAACGAGGCGGTCCTGCACGTGTTCGACGAGATCGGGCTGGGTCCGGCGGCGGGGCCGCGCTCCCGGGAGTGGCTCGCGACGGCGCTCGGGGAGCGCCGCAAGGTGATGGGCTTCGGCCATCGCGTGTACAAGTCGGGCGACTCGCGGGTGCCGACGATGGAGGCGGCGCTGCGCCGCGTCGCCGAGCACGAGGGTGCCGCCGAGATGCTCGAGCTCTACGACGCCCTCGCGGAGGCGATGAGCGAGCGCACGGGGATCCTCCCCAACCTCGACTACCCGTCGGGGCCGGCGTACCGGCTGATGGGGTTCGACACCGAGATCTTCACCCCGCTGTTCGTCGCCGCCCGCGTCGTCGGCTGGACCGCGCACGTCCTCGAGCAGCGCGCCTCCAACGCGCTGATCCGGCCGCTGTCGGCGTACGACGGGCCCGCCCGCCGATCGGTGCCGGGCGAGGCCCGCTGACCGAGCGGCCGGGGCGTGCCGGGAGACGGTCGCTCCCGGCACGCCGGAGGGGTCAGTCCTGCGCGTCGCGCGCCTGCGCGCGGAGGGCGCGCTCGACGCCCGCGAGGTTCTCGATCACCAGGCGGCGCAGCGCCGGCACTTCGGGGTTGGCGGCGAGCCACTCGCGGGTCGCGTCGACGATCTCCTGCGACGCGGTGGCCGCCGGGTAGAAGCCGACGACGAGGTACTCCGCGATCTTGTAGCTCTTGCTGTCCCACAGCTCGCGCAGCGAGCCGAAGTACACCGGCACCATCGCGTCCAGCAGCTCGGGGTCCGAGGTGCGCTGGAAGCCGAGGCCCGTCGCGCGGACGATGGTGTTGGGAGCCGAGTCGTCGAGCGTGACCGAGTCCCAGGCCGCGCGCTTCGCCTCTGCGGTGGGGATGGCGGCACGGGCGTTCGCCGCGGACTGCGCGCCCGTCGCCGTGTTGTCGGCGGCCAGCGCGGCGTCGATCTCGCTCGCTCCGGCCCGGTCGCCGGCGACGAGTGCGATCAGCAGCTCCCAGGACAGGTCGGTGTCGATTTCGAGTCCGTCGAGCGTCGTCCCGCCGTCGCGCAGCGACTGCACGGCATCGAGGTGCGCCGGAGTCGAGGCCACCGCGGCGAAGAACTTGACGAACTGGAACTGCGCGTCGCTGCCGGCCTCGGCCGCCCGGGCCATCGCCCAGAGCCGGTCGCCGACCTCCTCGACGACCGCGGTGCGGTGCTCGGGAGCCACGTACTGGGTCGCCGTGGTGACGAGCTGGCCCAGCACCGTGCGGAGCGTGGTCGACTCCGTCTCGGTCGCGATGTTCCCGAGGACGAGGCGCACGAAGTCGCGCGGCGCCGCCTCGGCGTCCCGCGTCGCGTCCCAGACCGATCCCCAGACGAGCGAGCGCGCGAGCGGGCTCTCGATGCTCGCGAGGTGCTCGATCGCGACGGCGAGCGATTCGTCGTCGAGGCGGATCTTCGCGTAGGCGAGGTCGTCGTCGTTCAGCAGCACGAGGGCGGGACGGGTGCGCCCGATGAGCTCGGGCACCTCGGTCCGGTCGCCGTCGACGTCGAGCTCGAGGCGGTCGACGCGCACGAGGCGGTCGCCGTCGAAGTCGTAGAGGCCGATCGCCAGACGGTGCGGGCGGATCGTCGGGTACTCCTCGACGGCCGTCTGCAGGATCGCGAAGGACGCGATCGACCCGGCGTCGTCAACGGAGATCTCGGGGCGGAGGGTGTTCACTCCGGCGGTCTCGAGCCAGAGCGAGGACCACTCGGTGAGGTCGCGTCCGCTGGTCGCCTCGAGCTCGACGAGCAGGTCGCGCAGCTCGGTGTTCGAGAAGGCGTGCTTGACGAAGTACTCGTGCACTCCCGCGAGGAACTCCTCCTCGCCGACCCACGCCACGAGCTGCTTGAGCACCGAGGCGCCCTTGGCGTAGGTGATGCCGTCGAAGTTGACCTGGACGTCCTCGAGGTCGTTGATCGTCGCGACGATCGGGTGGGTCGAGGGCAGCTGGTCCTGACGGTAGGCCCAGCTCTTCTCCATCGCGGCGAAGGTGGTCCAGGCCTCGGTCCACTCGGTCGCCTCGGCGGTCGCGAGGGTCGACGCGTACTCGGCGAACGACTCGTTGAGCCAGAGGTCGTTCCACCAGGTCATCGTCACCAGGTCGCCGAACCACATGTGGGCGAGCTCGTGCAGGATGGTGACGACCCGGCGCTCCTTGACCGCCTCGGTGACCTTCGAGCGGAAGACGTAGGTCTCGGTGAAGGTGACGGCTCCCGCGTTCTCCATCGCGCCGGCGTTGAACTCCGGGACGAAGAGCTGGTCGTACTTGTCGAACGGGTACGGGACGCCGAACTTCTCCTCGTAGAACGCGAAGCCCTGCTTCGTCTTCTCGAACACGTAGTCCGCGTCGAGGTACGGAGCGAGAGACGCGCGAGCGAAGACGCCGAGCGGGACGGTGCGGCCGTCGGAGGAGACGAGGGAGTCGGTCTCGACCACGTACGGCCCGGCGATGAGCGCGGTGATGTACGAGGAGATGCGCGGGGTGGGCTCGAAGCTCCAGGTCGCGACGCCGTCGCCCGCGGGCACCGGCTCGGGCGTGGGCTGGTTCGAGACGACCTGCCAGGCGGCGGGCGCGGTCACCGTGAAGCGGAACGCTGCCTTGAGGTCGGGCTGCTCGAACACGGCGAACATGCGTCGCGAGTCGGGGACCTCGAACTGGGAGTAGAGGTAGACCTCGCCGTCGACCGGGTCGACGAAGCGGTGCAGGCCCTCGCCGGTGTTCGTGTAGAGCGCGTCGGAGACGACGGTCAGCTCGTTGTCGGCCGCGAGGGAGTCGAGGCGGATGCGCACGCCGTCGGCCACGTCGGAGGGGTCGAGCTCGGCGCCGTTCAGCGTCACCGAGTGCACGGTCCTCGTGATCGCGTCGATGAAGCTCGAGGCTCCGGGCGTCGCCGTGAACCGCACGGTCGTCGTGCTGAGGAACGTCTCGGCGCCCCGGGTGAGGTCGAGGGTGACGTCGTAGTCGGTGACCTGGATCAGTGAGGCGCGCTCCTGCGCTTCGCTGCGGGTGAGGTTGTCTCCTGGCACGTGGTGCTCCATCCGTTCGTCGCGGGCGCGGCATTGCCGGGCGCCGGGGTGCTGGCGCCGCCGATCTACCCTAGAGCCGCCTGGGGGATGCGCGCCGGGAGGTAGCGTTGTGCCATGACCACCGTCGATTTCTGGTTCGATCCCTCCTGCCCCTGGGCCTGGATGACCTCGCGGTTCGTGGACGAGGTGACCCCCGCCCGCGAGCTCGAGGTGAGCTGGCACATCATGAGCCTCGCCGTCCTCAACGAGGACAACGACGTGGACGAGTCGTACCGCGCCTTCTTCCCGCGCGCCCTGCGCTTCACGCGCCTCGTCGCCGCCGTCGCCGCACGCGAGGGCGAGCAGCACGTCAAGCCGCTCTACGACGCGCTCGGCACCCGGATCCACGTCGAGGCCCGCAAGGACGCCGACGCGATCATCGCCGAGTCGCTCGCCGAGGTCGGCCTCGACGCCGGTCTCGCCGCCTTCGCCGACACGGACGAGTACGACGAGCCGATGCGCGCCTCGCACTTCGACGGCATCGGGCGCGTCGGCCAGGACGTCGGCACCCCCGTCATCGCGATCGGAGACGTCGCCTTCTTCGGCCCCGTCCTCTCGCCCGCCCCGCGCGGCGAGCAGGCGCTGGCGCTGTGGGACGGCATCGTGGCCGCCGCCTCCTACGACGGCTTCTTCGAGCTCAAGCGCTCGCGCACCCGCGATCCGATCTTCGACTGAGCGATCCTTCGCTACCCTGACATCCGGCCCCGGCTCCACGGGCATCGAACGGCACTTCCGGAGGACGAGCGCGTGCGCATCCACATCGCAACGGACCACGCAGGGCTGGATTTCAGCCGGCACCTGATCGAGCACCTCGGTGCGGCCGGCCACGAGGTGGTCGACCACGGACCGACCTCGTACGACCCCCTCGACGACTACCCCTCGTTCTGCATCAACGCGGCGGCCGCGGTCGTGCGCGATCAGGAGGCGGGGGTCGAGGCGCTCGGCATCGTCTTCGGAGGATCGGGCAACGGCGAGCAGATCGCCGCCAACAAGGTCACCGGCGTGCGCGCCGCGCTCGTCTGGAGCCTCAGCACCGCGGTGCTCGCGCGTCAGCACAACGACGCGAACGTGATCTCGATCGGCGCGCGCCAGCACACCGTCGAGGAGGCGACCGGCTTCATCGACGCCTTCGTCGCCGAGCCGTTCTCGTTCGAGGAGCGCCACGTGCGCCGCATCGCGCAGCTGGCCGAGTACGAGGCCACCGGCGACATCGCCGGCCGCGTCGTCGACTCCGCCGCGAGCGGCCGCTAGGTGCCGGAGGGGCACTCCGTCCACCGCATCGCGCTGCAGTTCGAGCGCGACGTCGTCGGGCACCGCGTCGCGACGAGCAGCCCGCAGGGGCGCTTCGCCGAGGGCGCCGCGCTGCTCGACGGGCGCGAGGTCGTCGGGTCGACCGCGGTCGGCAAGCATCTGCTCCTGAGCTTCGAGGGGGAGGCGACGCTGCACGTGCACCTCGGGCTCTACGGGGCCTGGGACTTCCTCGGCCACGTGTCTCCGCTGTTCCCGGACGGGCAGGCGGGCAGCAGCATCGGCGCGCCCCGGCGGCGCCGAGCGGTCCGCCTGTCCGAGACGGAGCACGAGACCGACACCGACCTCGAGGAGTTCCCGCCGCCGCCGATCGGCGCGGTGCGGGTGCGCATCCGGACGGAGGAGACGGTCGCCGACCTGCGCGGTCCGACCGCGTGCGAGGTGATGGACCCCTCGCAGGTCGAGGCGCTGCTCGCGCGGCTCGGTCCTGACCCGGCCGACGACGACTCCGACGAGGCGCGCGACCGCTTCGTGAACCGCCTGCGCAAGACCGCGACCCCGGTGGGCCTCGTGCTGATGGACCAGTCGGTGGTCAGCGGGATCGGCAACATCTACCGCGCCGAGCTGCTCTACCGGGCCGGGCTCGACCCGCACACGCCGGGCAAGCAGGTGCCGCTCGAGCTGGCGCGCGAGCTCTGGGCCGACTGGGCGCTCCTGCTCGAGGACGGCATCCGCACCGGGATGATGATCACCCGCCGCGGACTCACGAAGACGGAGCGCTCGAAGGCGGTCAGGAGCCGCGCCGAGCGCAACTACGTCTACAAGCGCGAGGGCCTGCCGTGCCGGGTCTGCGGCACGAACGTCCTGATCGAGGAGATCGGGGCGCGCAAGCTCTACTGGTGCCCGGTGTGCCAGTCGTGACCGTCTGACCCGCGAGAGGACCCGATGCGCCAGAACCCGAGCTTCGTGCTCAGCGACACCGACGACATCAAGCAGCTGATCCGCGAGAACCCGTGGGCGACGATCGTCAGCACGACGGCGGCGGGGGAGACGCTGGCCTCGCACTACCCCGTCGTCCTCGACGAGACGGAGGAGGAGGTCGTCGTCTTCAGCCATGTCGGCCGCCCCGACGACCTGCTGCACGAGCTCGGCGAGCACGAGATCCTGATGATCGTGCAGGGGCCCCACGGGTACATCTCGCCCGGCTGGTACGACGCCGATCCGGCCGTGCCGACGTGGAACTTCGTCACCGCGCACCTGACGGGCACGCCTGAGATCCTCACGCCCGAGGAGAACCTGCGCGCCCTCGCCGACCTCGTCGACCGTTTCGAGGAGGTGCTGCCCGATCCGCGCCGGATGGAGGGCACGCCCGAGGACGCCGCCTACGCCGCCCGCATCTCGAGCGGTACGGTCGGCTTCCGGCTCCGCGCGACCCGGATCGTCGCGAAGCGCAAGATGAGCCAGAACAAGCCGCCGGCGATCGTCGACCGCATCCTCGCCGAACTCGACGGTGACGGCCCCTACGCCTCCGCGCCGCTCGCCCGCGAGATGCGTCGCGCGCGCCGGGACGCGCGGTGATCGGCGATCTGCTCCTGCGCGGAGCACGGCTGCTCGGCGGGCAGGAGCCGGTGTCGGTCCTCCTGCGCGACGGATCGGTCGCGGCCATCGGCCCCGACGGCTCGCTCGCCGCCGACGAGGTGCGCGAGTTCGACGGGCGCTGGCTGATCCCGGGGCTCTGGGACGAGCACGTGCACTTCTCGCAGTGGGCGATGACGGCCCCGCGGCTCGACGTCTCGGCCGCGCTGTCGGCCCGGGAGGCGGTCGACGCGGTCCGCGGGCGCCTCGCCTCCTCCACCGACACGGCCGCCACCCTCGTCGGCTACGGATTCCGCGACGGGCTGTGGCCGGACCTGCCGACGACGACGCTGCTCGACGAGGTCGCTCCGGAGCACCCCGTCGTGCTCGTCAGCGGCGATCTGCACTCGGCCTGGGCGAACACGGCGGCGCAGCGCCGCTACGGCGTCTCACCGCAGGACGACATCCTGCGCGAGGACGCGTGCTTCCGTCTCGTCTCGGCGCTCGAGGCGCTCAGCGACGACGACCTGGACGATCTGGTCGACGACGCCGCTCGTCGCGCTGCGGCCCGCGGAGTCGTCGGCGTCGTCGACCTCGAGATGCGCTGGAACGTCGGCGACTGGACGCGGCGCGTCTCGCGCGGCATCCGCTCGCTCCGGGTCGACACCGGGGTCTACCGCGGCGATCTCGAGCGCGCGATCGCGGAGGGTCTGCGCTCGGGCGACGAGCTCGCGGGAGGAGAGGGGCTCCTCCGGATGGGCCCGCTGAAGGTGCTGATCGACGGCTCGCTGAACACGCGGACCGCGTACTGCACGCATCCGTACGAGGGGGAGGACGCGGGCCGTGGAGTGCTGACGGTCGAGCCGGACGAGCTCGACGGGCTCCTGGCGCGCGCGGCGGCCGCGGGCATCCGTCCCACGGTGCACGCTCTCGGCGACGCCGCGGTCTCGATCGCGCTCGACTCCCTGGCGCGGGTCGGCGGCGGCCGGATCGAGCACGCGCAGCTGGTGACCGCGGCCGACCTGCCGCGCTTCGCTGAGCTCGGTGTCGTCGCCGGCGTGCAGCCGGCCCACGCGCTGGACGACCGGGAGGTGGCGGAGCGGTACTGGCGTGGGCAGACCGGCCGGGCGTTCGCGCTCCGCTCGCTCGTCGACTCCGGAGCGACCGTCGTGCTCGGATCGGACGCGCCGGTCGCGCCGCTGGACCCGTGGGTCGCCGTCGCGGCGGCGGTCTCGCGGGCGCGGGCGGGGGAGGAGCCGTGGCATCCGGAGCAGCGCCTCACGATCGCGGAGGCGCTCGTCGCGTCGACGCGCGCCCGCCTGCTCCGCCCCGAGCCCGGCGACCCGGCCGACCTCGTGGTGCTCGACCGCGACCCGCTCGCGTCCGACCCCGAGGAGCTGCGGACGATGCCCGTCGCCGCGACCCTGGTCGCTGGCCGCTTCACGCACGAGCTCTGACGCCGGCGGCCGTCCGCCGCGCGGACGACGAACGGCCCGCCGGATCCGGGATCCAGCGGGCCGTCGGGAGGAGTCGGCTCAGCTCTCGCTGACGTGGGCGAAGAGGAACCAGCGGTCCTTCTCGAGGCCGCGGCCGATCTCGATCGCGACGTCCTGGCTGCTCGCGTCGATGTCGGCGAGCTCGGCGATCGCGGTGTTGACCGTGGTGATCGCGACGTCCATGAGGGTGATGACCTCCACGATCGCGTTCTCGGAGCGCTGGAAGCCCGGGGTGAGCGGCGCGGTCCGCGTGGCGGAGGCGACGGTCTGGATGCGCGCGTCGACCGGCAGGCCGAGGGCGACGACGCGCTCGGCGGCGAGGTCGGCCCACTCGATCGAGTGGGCGACGATCGTGTCGAGCAGCTCGTGGACGCCGATGAAGTTGGCACCGCGCACGTGCCAGTGCGCCTGCTTGCCGTTGACGGCCAGCGCGGTCATCTCGACGACGACGGGGCTGAGGAACTGGGCGACTCCGGATGCGACATCCGGGTTCGACGAGGTGAGCGACGTGACGGATGCAGTGGACATCGTCTGTTCCTTTCGAGAGGGGGTGACTGATCGTCAACTGTACGCCGCAGCCCAGCGCCCGCAAGGAAGCGGAGGCTCCGCTAAGGCCGGTGAAGGGGAGCCTCGCCTGAGCGCCCGCAGCGCTCGCGGACCTCGTTCAGGGGGTCAGCCCCCGCGCCCGGCACCGCCCGCGCCGATACCCTCGACAGGGTGCCCGGCGACCGATCGAGCAGAGGTGGGGAGGCTCCGATGAGCACTGCGCCGTCCGCTCTCGGCGAGGCGACCCGCGCCTACCTCCGTCTCTGGCGGGAGCTGCCGCGCGAGGCGCTCGCCCTCCTCCTCGCGGTCCCGCTCTCGGCGATCGGAGCGTTCGCCGCCGGACTGGCGCTCGCGCTCGCCCTCGCTCTCGTCGGCGTCTTGATCGGTCTGGTCTTCCTCCCGCTCGCCCTCGTCATGGCGCGCTACTTCTCCCGCGTCGCCTGCGGCCTCGACACTCTGGCGGGCCGCCCCGCCATCCCCGAGCCGCAGTGGCGGCGCGCGCCCGCCTCCGTCACTCCGGCGACCTTCTCGCTCTACGGCCCCGTGATCGACGGGCACTACTGGCTGGCACTGCTGCACACGCTCGTGGTCGCGCCGCTGCTCGCGCTCCTGTTCGCGGGAGTCCTGGGGCTCTGGATCTGGGCGGGTCTCGGAACGCTCGTCTCGATGCTCGACGGCTCGGGCGGCGCCGCGCAGTGGGTGGCGGAGCGCTCCGTCGCCGTTCTCGGCCTGCCGGAGCCGCCGCCCGTCCTCGTCGCGCTCGCGGGCGCCGCGATGGTCGTCCTCTTCGTCTCGACCCTCCCGTTCGCGACCCGCGGGCTCACCCTCGCGCGCTACCTCGTCGATCGGCTCCTGCTCGGCCCGTGGGGATCGGAGGCGCTGCAGCGCGAGGTCGCGGAGCTCAGCGCCTCCCGCGGCGCCGCCGTCGCAGCCGAGGACCGGGCCCTCCGCCAGCTCGAGCGCGACATCCACGACGGACCGCAGCAGCGGCTGATCCGGGTGCAGATGGATCTCGGTTCCGCGCGGAGCCGCGTCCGCACCGATCCCGACTCCGCGGCGGTGCTGATCGACGAGGCCCGGGAGCACGTCCGCTCCGCTCTCGACGAGCTCCGTGCGCTGTCGAGGGGAGTGGCCCCGCCGATCCTCCAGGACCGCGGCTTCGAGGCCGCCGTGCACTCGCTGGCCGCGATGAGCCCCGTCCCGGTGCAGGTGCTGACCGAGCACGCGATCGACGACGTCCCTCCCGAGATCGAGCGCAGCGTCTACTTCGTGGTCGCCGAGCTGCTCGCGAACGCCTCCAAGCACGCATCGGCCCGGTCAGTGCGGGTGCACCTCGACGTGCGCGATGCGGGTTCGGCGGGGGAGCGCTGGCTCGACGTCTGGGTCGTCGACGACGGGGTCGGTGGTGCCGCGCCCCTCGCGGGCCACGGACTCGAGGGGCTCGAGGGCCGCGTCCGGGGTCTCCGGGGCCTCCTCACCGTCGAATCGCCTCAGGGCGGCCCCACGACCGTCGGGGTCCACGTGCCCTTCCGGCCCCGCGCCCTATCCTGAGTGCGTGCCGCCCGCAGCTCCCATCCGTGTCGCCATCGCCGAGGACTCGGTCCTGCTGCGGGAGGGCCTCGTCCGCCTGTTCGAGGACGCCGGCTTCGACGCGGTCGGCGCCCACGGCGACGCAGTCGGGCTGCTCGCCGCCCTGGACGCGGAACCGGCCGGAGTCGACGTCGCCGTCCTCGACGTGCGCATGCCGCCGACGTTCCGCGACGAGGGGGTCCGTGCCGCCCTCGAGATCCGCCGGCGGCACCCGGGCGTCGCCGTGCTCCTGCTCAGCCAGTACGTCGAGGTCACCTACGCGCACGAGCTCCTGGGCTCGGGGGAGGGCGGCATGGGGTACCTGCTCAAGGACCGCGTCGCCTCCGTCGACGAGCTCCGGGACGCGGTGGAGCGCGTGGCCGCGGGAGGAACGGTGCTCGACCCGCAGGTCGTCGCCTCCCTCCTGCAGCGCAACCGCGACCCGCTCGCCGGTCTCACTCCGCGCGAGCGCGAGGTGCTCGAGGCGATGGCCGAGGGCCGGACGAACCAGGGCATCGCCTCCGCCCTGTTCATCGGTGTCGGCGCGGTCGAGAAGAACGTGACGTCGATCTTCCAGAAGCTCGGCCTCGAGGACTCGGGCTCCGACCACCGCCGGGTGCTCGCCGTGCTCGCGTGGCTGCGCAACGGGCGCTGAGCGCGCTCGATCACCGGCGACGCTCTCGCCCCTGCAGAAGGACCGGAACCATGGCCTCACCCACTCCCTCGCGACCGCGCGTGCTGGCTCTCGGACCCGGGCGCGCACCCGTCGTCGCCCCGTCCGCCTGGGTCGCTCCCGGCGCCACCCTCGTCGGATCGGTCGAGCTGGAGGAGGAGTCGAGCGTCTGGTACGGCGCGGTCCTGCGCGCGGAGAGCGCCCGCATCCGTCTGGGCCGGGGCAGCAATCTGCAGGACGGCGTGGTCGTGCACGTGGACGCCGGATTCGACACGACCATCGGCGCACGCGTCTCGGTCGGCCACAACGCGGTGCTGCACGGCTGCACGCTCGAGGACGAGGTGCTGGTCGGCATGAGCGCCACCGTCCTCAACGGCGCCGTCGTCGGAGCCGGCTCGCTCGTCGCGGCCGGGGCCGTCGTGCTCGAGGCTGCGGTGATCCCGCCGGGATCTCTCGTCGCCGGGGTCCCGGGCAAGGTCCGGCGCGAGCTGACGGCCGAGGAGCGCGAGGGCATCCGCCGGAACGCCGCCTCCTACCTCGCCCTCGCCGAGCTGCACCGCGGAGCGGAGCCGATCGACTGATCCGCCCCTCGGAGGATCCACCCGGCGACGGACGGAGGGGCGAGAGGGCCGGAGGACGACGAGACCCCCGGCGCACCAGGGGTTCGGCGGACCGGGGGTCTCATGTCAGGAGAGGGGCTGACGAGAATCGAACTCGCATCATCTGTTTGGAAGACAGAGGCTTTACCACTAAGCTACAGCCCCGAATCGCCGCCCCGATCATCGTCGGAGGAGCAGTCCGGTGGTCCCGAGCGGAGCGTCTCCGCATCAGGTCCGAGAATACCCTAGTGCACGGCCGGAGTCGTGCCGGACGACGCACGGCGTCCCCGGCGACGGACCCGCTGTGGAGTACACTTGCGAAGGCCATTTCGGCGTGTCGCGCGAGCGGACCTGCGGGAAGGGCTCGACGAGAGTCCTCATGGCAGGGTCCACGGTCAGCGCGGTCCCCGGACGAAACGGTCCCGGGGTGGTGCGGTCCGCCGGCCCGGCACTCCGGGGCGTAGCTCAGCTTGGCTAGAGCGCCCGCTTTGGGAGCGGGAGGTCGCAGGTTCGAATCCTGTCGCCCCGACCACGAGAACTCATCGTGACGACATCGACCCGTGACGACCGGTCACACGGCGCCGACACCAACCAGCACAGGAGATCCCCTCACGTGAAGACCACGGTAGAAAAGCTCAGCCCGACCCGCGTGAAGCTCGCGATTTCGGTCAGCCCGGACGAGCTCGGGCCCAGCATCAAGCACGCCTACGGCCACATCGCCGAGCAGATCAACGTCCCCGGCTTCCGCAAGGGCAAGGTCCCGCCGGCCATCGTCGACCAGCGCGTCGGCAAGGCGGCCGTCCTCGAGCACGCGGTGAACGAGGGCCTCGACGGCTTCTACCGCGAGGCCGTCCGCGAGAGCGAGGTGCGTCCGCTGGGCCGCCCGCAGGCGGACATCGTCAGCTGGCCGAGCGACAAGGACTTCACCGGCGACCTCGAGCTCGCCATCGAGGTCGACGTGCGCCCCGAGATCACCGTTCCCGACTACGACGGCATCGAGCTGACCGTGGACGCCGCTGAGGTCACCGACGCCGATGTCGACACCGAGCTCGACACGCTGCGCAGCCGCTTCGGCACGCTCGTCACCGTCGACCGCCCGGCGAAGACCGGCGACTTCGCCCAGATCGACCTCATCGCCAGCATCGACGGCGTCGAGGTCGACACCGCCAACGCCATCTCGTACGAGCTCGGCTCGGGCGAGCTGATCGAGGGCATCGACGAGGCGCTCGACTCGCTCACCGCCGGCGAGAGCACCACGTTCACCGCCCCGCTCCTCGGTGGCGACCACGCCGGCGAGCAGGCCGAGATCGCCGTCACGCTGACCGCGGTCAAGGAGCGCGAGCTCCCCGAGGCCGACGACGACTTCGCCCAGATCGCCAGCGAGTTCGACACCATCGGCGAGCTGCTCGAGTCGCTCAAGGAGCAGGCGTCGCAGCAGAAGGTGTTCGGCCAGGGCGGTCAGGCCCGCGAGAAGCTCGTCGAGGCGCTCCTCGAGCTCGTCGAGGTCCCCGTCCCCGCGTCGCTCGTCGAGGACGAGGTGCACCGTCACCTCGAGGGCGAGAACCGCCTCGAGGACGACGAGCACCGCGCCGAGGTCACCGAGGCCAGCGAGAAGACCTTCAAGACCCAGATCCTCCTCGACCACGTCGTCGAGCAGGAGAAGGTCCAGGTCAGCCAGGACGAGCTCACGCAGTACCTCATCCAGGGTGCGGCGCAGTACGGCATGGAGCCGAACGAGTTCATCAAGATCCTGTCCGAGAACAACCAGATCGGCCAGATGGTCGGCGAGGTCGCCCGCAACAAGGCGCTCGCGATCGTCCTGGGCAAGGCGAAGGTGACCGACTCCGAGGGCAACCCGGTCGACCTCACCAGCTTCACCGCGGTCCCCGGGGACGAGGACGCGGCCGATGAGGCCGTCGCCGCCGACGAGGTCGCGGCGGACGCCGAGGCCGAGCCCGAGGTCGTCGCCGAGCCCGAGCCCGCCGCGGAGGAGGAGCCCGCTCCCGCCCCCAAGCGCAAGCGCGCGCCGGCCAAGAAGAAGGTCGCCGCCGAGGAGACCCCGGCCGCCGAGTAGTCGACGCCAGCACTCCTCCGAGAGCCGCTCCCGATCCGTCGGGGGCGGCTCTCGTCGTCTCCGGCGACGCGGGAATCCGCCCCGGGCGAACACCGGCGGCTCAGGCTCCGCCCCCGGCGAACACGGCCGGGTCCCTCAGGTGCCGTCCGATAGATTCGCCTCCGAAGCGACAACTGAAACGGAGCGACACATGGCCGACATGGTTATGCCCAACAGTGTTTTCGACCGCCTTCTCAAGGACCGGATCATCTGGCTCGGTTCTGAGGTGCGCGACGAGAATGCGAACGAGATCGCGGCGAAGCTGCTGCTTCTCGCGGCGGAGGACGCCGAGAAGGACATCTTCCTCTACATCAACTCGCCCGGAGGCTCGATCACGGCGGGCATGGCGATCTACGACACCATGCAGTTCGTCCCGAACGACATCGTGACCGTCGGCATCGGCATGGCGGCGTCCATGGGTCAGCTCCTGCTCACCGCGGGCACCCAGGGCAAGCGCTACATCACGCCGAACGCGCGCGTCCTGCTGCACCAGCCGCACGGCGGCTTCGGCGGAACGGCGTCCGACATCCAGACCCAGGCGCAGCTCATCCTCGACATGAAGAAGCGCCTCGCCGAGATCACCGCCAAGGCGACCGGCAAGACCGTCGAGCAGGTCAACGAGGACGGCGACCGCGACCGCTGGTTCAGCGCCGAGGAGGCCCTGGCCTACGGATTCGTCGACCACATCCGCTCCTCCGCGACCGACGTCGCCGGCGGCGGCGGAACCGCCATCGACGACTGACGCACCAGACGAGCCGAGAGATCAGGAACAGACAATGACCATCCCCACCTTCGGCGGCACGGCGTTCGGCTCGGGTGCCGCGCCGAGCTCGCGCTACATCCTGCCCACGTTCGAGGAGCGCACGGCCTACGGCTACAAGCGCCAGGACCCCTACGCCAAGCTCTTCGAGGACCGCATCATCTTCCTCGGCGTGCAGGTCGACGACGCGTCGGCCGACGACATCATGGCGCAGCTGCTCGTGCTCGAGAGCCAGGACCCCGACCGCGACATCGTCATGTACATCAACTCGCCCGGTGGCTCCTTCACCGCGATGACGGCGATCTACGACACGATGCAGTACATCCGCCCGCACATCCAGACGGTCGTGCTCGGTCAGGCCGCCTCGGCCGCCGCCGTGCTCACCGCCGCGGGCACGCCGGGCAAGCGCCTCGCCCTGCCGAACGCGCGCATCCTCATCCACCAGCCCGCCGTGCAGCAGGGCGGAGGCCAGGCCTCGGACATCGAGATCCAGGCCGCCGAGATCATGCGGATGCGCGAGTGGCTCGAGGAGACGCTGTCGCACCACTCCAACCGCACTCCGGAGCAGGTCAAGAAGGACATCGACCGCGACAAGATCCTCGGCGCCGACGACGCGCTCGAGTACGGCCTGATCGACCAGATCCTGACCAGCCGCAAGAGCGTCCCCGCGCTCACGGCCTGACGCAGCATCCGAGGGGCCGGGAGGCGGAGCGATCCGCCGCCCGGCCCCTTCGGCGTCTCCCGGGCTCCGAGCGGTGCACCGGAGCCCGATCGCCGTAGCAAACCGACACCTCTGCGGCAATGGGCGCGGAAACCGGCCCGCCTGCCGGGCCTGTGCGAGCGAGCGGCTAGGCTCGGAGGCAGAGATCGGCGGTCCCCGCAGACCGCGCCGGATCCGTGCCGAAGGGCGCACGACACGACCGACGAATCGACGCTCGCCGTCATGACGGACGACAAGGAAGTGGGGCTCCCCGTGGCTCGAATTGGCGAAAGCGCCGATCTGCTCAAGTGCTCGTTCTGCGGCAAGAGCCAGAAGCAGGTCCAGCAGCTCATCGCGGGCCCCGGCGTCTACATCTGCGACGAGTGCGTCGAGCTCTGCAACGAGATCATCGAGGAGCGCCTCTCGGAGTCGAGCGAGGAGACGAGCCACGAGTTCGACCTCCCGAAGCCGAAGGAGATCTTCGGCTTCCTCGAGGAGTACGTGATCGGCCAGGAGCAGGCGAAGAAGGCCCTCGCGGTCGCCGTCTACAACCACTACAAGCGCGTGCGCGCGCGCAACACCATCACGGCCGCCGACGCGATCCACGACGAGGTCGAGATCGCCAAGAGCAACATCCTGCTGATCGGCCCGACCGGCTGCGGCAAGACCTATCTCGCGCAGACGCTCGCGAAGCGGCTCAACGTGCCGTTCGCCGTCGCCGACGCGACCGCCCTCACCGAGGCGGGCTACGTCGGCGAGGACGTCGAGAACATCCTCCTGAAGCTGATCCAGGCCGCCGACTACGACGTCAAGCGCGCCGAGACCGGCATCATCTACATCGACGAGGTCGACAAGATCGCCCGCAAGGCCGAGAACCCCTCGATCACGCGCGACGTGTCGGGCGAGGGAGTGCAGCAGGCGCTGCTGAAGATCCTCGAGGGCACGGTCGCGTCGGTCCCGCCGCAGGGCGGCCGCAAGCACCCGCACCAGGAGTTCATCCAGATCGACACGACGAACGTCCTGTTCATCGTCGCGGGAGCCTTCGCCGGCCTCGAGGACATCATCTCGTCGCGGGCGGGCAAGCGGGGCATCGGCTTCGGCGCCCCGCTGCACAACAAGGACGACGAGATCAACATCTTCAGCGAGGTCCTCCCCGAGGATCTCCACAAGTTCGGTCTGATCCCCGAGTTCATCGGGCGCCTCCCGGTCGTGACGACCGTGACGCAGCTCGACCAGCACGCGCTGATGCAGATCCTGACCGAGCCGCGCAACGCGCTCGTCAAGCAGTACCAGCGGATGTTCGAGATCGACGGCGTCGAGCTCGAGTTCGATCGCGGCGCCCTCGAGGCCATCGCCGATCTCGCCGTGCTGCGGCAGACCGGCGCCCGCGGCCTCCGCGCGATCCTCGAGGAGGTGCTCGGGCCGATCATGTTCGAGGTGCCCTCCTCGGACGAGGTCGCCCGCGTCGTCGTCACCCGCGCCGCGGTGCTCGACAACGCCGCGCCCACGATCGTGCCGCACGCCCCCCGTCGCCAGGAGAAGAGCGCCTGACCTCCTGAGGTCGCGGCCAGTTCGCGCCGATTGGCACGCCCGGCGGCCATCGGCTGCCGACGGCCTTCCCTACTCTGGCGGAGCGCCTCCGACGGGCGCCCGCCGTCTCTGACCGTGCGGTGACCGCGACCGGAGGCCACTCATCGTCCAGCCGCTCCTCGCCGGGATCGTCGCCGCGCTCACCGGCTTCTCGAGCTCGTTCGCGATCGTCCTGGCCGGAGTCGTCGCCGTCGGCGCCACGGATCGGCAGGCCGCGTCGGGGCTCCTGGCCGTCTGCGTGCTCCAGGGTGTGCTGTGCATCGCGCTGAGCATCCGCTACCGCATCCCGATGACCTTCGCGTGGAGCACTCCCGGCGCCGCCCTGCTCGCCGCCACGGCGACGCTGCCCGGCGGGTTCGACCGGGCGGTCGGGGCGTTCCTGGTCGCCTCCGCCCTGCTCGTGGTCACGGGACTGTGGCCCGCACTCGGGCGCCTGGTCGCGAGGATCCCGCGCCCGATCGCCAACGCGATGCTCGCGGGGATCCTCTTCCCCCTGGTGCTGGCACCCGTGCGCGCCGCCGTCGAGATCCCGCTGCTCGCCCTGCCGGTGATCCTGGTCTGGCTGATCCTCCTCCGGGTCCTGCCGCGCTGGGCCGTGCCGGCCTCGATCGCCCTCGCCATCGTGCTGCTCCTCGCCACCGACGGCGCCGCTCTCTCGGGTGCCCCGCTGCTGCCGGGCCTCGAGTTCGTGCCGCCGGTCTTCGAGCTCGGAGCCGTCGTCGGCATCGGTCTGCCGCTCTACGTCGTGACGATGGCCGGGCAGAACATCCCCGGCATCGCCGTGCTGTCGAGCTTCGGCTACGAGGCGCACTCCCGACCCGCCATCGTCTCCTCCGGCGCGCTGTCCGGCGTCGCCGCCGTATTCGGAGGAGTCCCGATCAACCTCGCCGCGCTCAGCGCCGCGCTGACCGCGGGCCCGGAAGCGTCGCCGCTCCCCGGGAGGCGGTGGATCGCCTCCGTCAGCGCGGGCGCGTCGTACCTGGTGCTCGGAGTCGTGGCGGGAGCGGCGAGCGCGCTGGTCTCCTCGGCCAGCCCGCTGCTGATCGAGGCCGTCGCGGGCCTGGCCCTGCTCGGGGTCTTCGTCTCGGCGGTGCAGGCGGCGGTCGACGAGCCGCGGCTGCGGCTGCCGGCGGCCGCGACGCTGCTGGTCACCGCCTCCGGAACAGCGATCGCCGGGATCGGCTCGGCCTTCTGGGGCCTGGTGGTCGGGCTGGTCGTGCTGGCGTGGCTCCGGCCCCGCGGCACCGCCTGATCAGGCGAGACCGCGGCGCCGCAGGAGCGGCTCGGTGCGGGCATCGCGCCCGCGGAACTCGCGGTAGGCGGCGAGCGGGTCGCGCGAGCCGCCGATGCCGAGGATCATCCGGCGGAACCGCTCGCCGGCCGCACGGTCGAGTCCGCCGTTCTCGGCGAACCACTCGACGGTGTCGGCGTCGAGGATCTCGCTCCAGATGTAGGAGTAGTAGCCGGCGGAGTAGCCGCCCGAGAACACGTGCGCGAAGTAGCTGCTGCGGTACCGCGGAGGGACGGCGGGCAGGAGCAGACCCGCCCGCTCCAGCACGGTCGACTCGAAGGCGGCGACGTCCCGCTCGGCCACCGGGGCCTCGAGCTCGTGCCAGGCGAGATCGAGCAGAGCGGAGGCGAGGTACTCCGCGGTCGCGAAGCCCTCGCCCCACAGCGCGGCGGCCTCGAGCCGGGCGACGGTCTCGGCGGGCAGCGGCTCGCCGGTCTCGACGTGCCGCGCGTACAGCGGGAGCAGCGACGGCCAGCGCACCCACATCTCGTTCACCTGGCTCGGGAACTCGACGAAGTCGCGGAACACGCTCGTTCCGCCGAAGCGCGGGTAGCGGGTCGTCGCGAAGAGCCCGTGCAGGGCGTGGCCGAACTCGTGGAAGAGCGTCTCGACCTCGTCGATGCTGAGCAGGGCGGGGCGGCCGGGTCCGGGGTCGCTGATGTTGAGGTTGTTGACGACCACCGCGGAGTCGCCGAGCAGCGTCGTGCGGGTCGCGAGCGAGTTCATCCAGGCACCGCCCCGCTTGGAGTCGCGGGTGAACGGGTCGAACAGGAAGAGTCCGAGCGGCGTGCCGTCCTCCTCGAGCACCTCGAAGACGCGGACGTGCGCGCTGTAGCCGACGAGACCGCCGCGCTCCTCGAAGCGGACGCCGTAGAGGCCCTGTGCGGCGGCGAAGACGCCCTCGCGGAGCACGCGCTCGAGCTCGAAGTAGGGCCGCAGCGCACTGGAGTCCACGCTGTAGCTCGCGGCCCTGACGCGCTCCTCGTAGTACGCGCGGTCCCAGGCCTCGATCGGGAACCGCGCGGCGCCCGCCGCGTCCTGGTCGGCGTCCGCGAGCTCCTGCATCCGCCCGAGCTCGGCGCGCACGTTCCGCGAGGCCGGAGCGGCGAGCTCCTCGAGGAGGCTGCGGACGCGCTCGGGGGAGCCCGCCGTCTGGCCCGAGATCACGAAGTGGGCGTGCGAGGCGGAGCCGAGCAGCTGCGCCCGCTCGGCGCGGAGGGCGGCGATCCGTTGGAGGACCTCGCGGTTGTCGTGCGCGCCTCCCTCGCCCGCACGGCCGACGGAGGCGCGCAGGATCCGCTCGCGGACGCCGCGGTCGCGGAGCCTCGCCAGCCACGGGTGGCCCGAGTAGAGGGGGAGGGTCACCAGGTGGCCCTCCGCTCCCCGGTCAGCGGCGGCGCGGGCGGCCGCGGCGATCTCGGACTCGTCGAGACCGTCGAGCTCGGCGGCGGAGTCGAGCAGCACCGCGCGCTCGTTGGTCTCGGCCAGCAGGTTCTTCTCGAAGCGGGTGGTCAGGGTCGAGAGCTGCTCGTTGAGCGCGCTCAGCCGCGACTTCCCCGCATCGTCGAGCAGGGCGCCGGCCCGCTCGAAGCGGGTCAGCACGCGCTCGAGGAGGTAGGCGGTCTCGGCGTCCAGATCGAGGGACGGCGCGCGGTCGGCCAGGGCGCGCAGGCGCGACACGAGTCGCGGATCGAGCGTGATCGCGTCGTCGTGCGCCGAGAGCAGCGGCGCCAGCTCCGCCTCGAGCGCATCGGTGAGCTCGGTGCGGTCGGAGGCGCTGACCGTGAAGAAGACGGCGCTCACGCGGCGGAGCGCGCGGCCGGAGCGCTCGAGCGCGACGAGGGTGTTCTCGATCGTGGGCTCGTCGGGGGAGCCGGCGATCGTCTCGATCTCGGCCCGGTGGCGGCGCAGCGCCTCCTCGAACGCCGGACGGTATGCGTCCGGGTCGACCGCGGCGAAGTCGGGCAGCCCGTGCGGCAGAGTGCTCGGCTCGAGCAGGACGGCGACGGTGTCTGAGGCGCTCATCCTGCGAGCCTAAGGGCGTCCGGTCTCGCGGCCGCCGACGTGAGTGCCGACAGGGGATGCGCGTTCGATCCACTGCACGTGCCTGCTGATCGTCGAGCCCGCGAAGCGGGCGTGTCGAGGTCCACCGACGTCAGCGGGCCCGGCTCGTCAGCCGGCGCGCTGGTGCCAGTGGGTCTCGATACGCCCCTGCGGGGCTGCTCGACCGGCACGGTGACGCCGGCAGTCGATGGTGCCGCGGCGAGACGGCTCCTCAGCCCCAGTCGTCGTCCTCGCCCTCGACGCGGCCCTGCGGCTGCGTGATGTACGCCGCGTCCTCGTCGGGCTTGTACGTGATCGTCGTGCCGTCGTCGAGCTCGAGCACCGGCTTGCCCTCGAGCCAGGTCAGCTGCCAGCGCCAGTCGGTGGCGTCGGTGCCGGAGGAGCCCAGCTCCTCCTCGACGTCGCGGATCGCGGTCACCACGATCTCGGGCAGGGTGTGCGGCGGCTGCTGGCCGACGGGCCAGCGGGTTCCGAGCTGCATCGGGGGTTCCTCTCGTCAGGTCGATCGGGCGAGGGACCGCTCCGGGCGGCCCCTCGCGAGGGACTACTCGGTCTCGAGCTCGATCTCGACGGCCAGTGTCGCACCGTCGACGACCTCGAGCTCCGCGATCCGGCCGACCGCGGCGAGGTCGGCCGCCGCGAGCCGCAGCGGCGCCACCAGCTCGGCGGGGGCCGTCACGACCGCCCGGCGCGCCGGCGTCTTCTGCGAGGCCTTCGCGTCGGTCTTCGCGCGCCGCACGGCGGTGAGCACCGAGCTGGCCGCTGTGAGCACGACCGGGTCGCCTCCGAGGCCGCCCGCCTCCGGCCACGGCTGCACGTGCACCGAGCCCTCGTGCGACCACGACCAGGTCTCCTCCGTCGCGAAGGGGATGAACGGCGCGAACAGGCGCAGCAGCACGTCGAGCGCCAGGTGCAGCGCGGCGGCCGCCGACGCGCCGTCCTCGCCGTAGGCGCGCTCCTTGACCAGCTCGAGGTAGTCGTCGCAGAAGGTCCAGAAGAAGGCCTCGGTGATCTCGAGCGCGCGGGCGTGGTCGTAGTTCTCGAGGGCGGTCGTCGCCTCCGCCACGACCCGGTCGAGTGTCGCGAGCATGCTCAGGTCGAGCGGATCGGTGATCGGGGCGCCCTCGGGCAGGGCGAATCCGTGGATGAACTTGGCCGCGTTGAGCACCTTGATCGCGAGGCGCCGGCCGATCTTGATCTGCGTCGGGTTCTGCGGGTCGAACGCCGCGTCGGTGCCCAGGCGCGAGGAGGCGGCCCAGTAGCGGACCGCGTCCGAGCCGTGCTGCTCGAGCATGCCGGCCGGCGTCACGACGTTGCCCTTCGACTTCGACATCTTCTTGCGGTCGGGGTCGACGATGAACCCCGAGACGGTCGCGTTGCGCCACGGGGCACGGCCGTCCTCGAGCTGCGAGCGCAGGAGGGTCGAGAACAGCCACGTGCGGATGATGTCCTGGCCCTGGGGGCGCAGGTCGTACGGGGCGACGAGGTCCCAGAGCTCCGGGTCGCGCTCCCAGCCGCCGGCGAGCTGCGGGGTGAGCGACGAGGTCGCCCAGGTGTCCATCACGTCGAGCTCGCCCTGGAAGCCGCCGGGCACGCCGCGCTGCTCCTCCGAGTAGCCGGGCGCCGCGTCGGAGGAGGGGTCGACCGGCAGCGCCGACTCGTCGGGGACGAGCGGGGAGTCGAAGACCGGGTTGCCGTCGCGGTCGAGCGGGTACCAGACCGGGATCGGCACGCCGAAGAAGCGCTGGCGCGAGATCAGCCAGTCGCCGGAGAGGCCGTTGACCCAGTTCTCGTAGCGGACCCGCATGAACTCGGGCACGAAGCGCACGTCGCGGCCGAGCTCGAGCAGGCGCTCCTTGAGCCCTGCGTCCCGGGCGCCGTTGGTGATGTACCACTGGCGGGTCGAGACGATCTCGAGCGGCTTGTCGCCCTTCTCGAAGAACTTGACCTGGTGGGTGATCGGCCGGGGGTCGCCGACCATCTCGCCCGACTCCTTCAGGAGCGCGACGACGGCCTGCTTGGCCGAGAACACGGTCTTGCCGGTGAGCTGCTCGTAGGCCGCGCGGCCGCTCTCGCTCGTGATGGCGGCCGGCGCCTCTGAGATGATCCGGCCGTCGAAGCCGAGGATCGCGCGGTTGGGGAGGTCGAGTTCGCGCCACCAGACGACGTCGGTGACGTCGCCGAAGGTGCAGATCATCGCGATGCCCGAGCCCTTGTCCTTCTGCGCGAGGTGGTGCGCGAGCACCGGCACCTCGACGTCGAAGAGCGGAGTGCGCACCGTGGTGCCGAAGAGGGCCTGGTAGCGCTCGTCGTCGGGGTGGGCGACGAGGGCGACGCAGGCGGGGAGGAGCTCGGGCCGCGTGGTCTCGATGAAGACGTCCTCCGCGCCGTGGAAGGCGATGCGGTGGTAGGCGCCGGGCTGGTCCTTGTCCTCCAGCTCGGCCTGGGCGACGGCGGTGCGGAACGTGATGTCCCACAGGGTCGGGGCCTGGGCCTGATACGCCTCGCCGCGGGCGAGGTTGCGCAGGAACGCCCGCTGGGAGGCGGCCTGCGACTCCTCGCCGATGGTGCGGTAGCTCTGCGTCCAGTCGACAGAGAGCCCGAGGGTGCGCCAGAGGTCCTCGAACTGCTTCTCGTCCTCGACTGTCAGCCGCTCGCACAGCTCGATGAAGTTGCGGCGCGAGATCGGCTTCTGATCGGCCGCCTTGCTGCTCTTGTTGTCGCCGCCCTCGAACGGAGGCGTGAATCCGGCCTCGTAGGGGAGTGTCGGGTCGCAGCGGACCCCGTAGTAGTTCTGCACGCGGCGCTCGGTGGGGAGCCCGTTGTCGTCCCAGCCCATCGGGTAGAAGACGCTCCGGCCGCGCATCCGCTGGAACCGTGCGACGACGTCGGTGTGCGTGTACGAGAAGACGTGGCCGATGTGCAGCGAGCCCGAGGCGGTGGGCGGCGGCGTGTCGATCGAGTAGACGTCGTCGCGGGTGAGGCCGGTGCGGTCGAACCGGTAGGTGCCGTCGGTCTGCCAGACGAGGCCCCACTTGCTCTCGAGCCCCTCGAGGGCGGGCTTGGCGGGGATCTGCGCGGCGGAAGTCATGGTTCTCCGGTTCGATATGGGCGGCACCGTGTCGGTGGTGATGATGCCTGGATGGCGGCGCTGGAGCGGGATCGCTCGACGGCCGCGTCGATTCTACGCGGGGAGCGGCCCGGTTCCGGTCGGGGAGGGGCTCAGCCGACGATCGGCGCGAAGCCGCTGCAGACCGGAGCGAGCGCCTCGTCGAGGTAGGGCACGAGCTCTCCCCGGGTGGGCCCTGCGGCGGCCCAGGCCTGCACGGCGGCCACGGCGGCGCCGACGGCGGCGTACGCGAGCGCCCGGGTGAGGTGGGAGGGCAGCGGATGCGCGGACCGCCGCTCGGCGAACGCGGCGACCACCTCGGCCTGCCGCACGAGCCGCGAGAGGGCGGAGGCCTGCAGCTCGTGCACGCTCCCGATCAGCTCCGTCTGGGTGAGCGCCCAGGGCACTGTCGACGGCCCGAAGCCCGCCCCGACCGCGAGCAGCGCCTCGCGGAGCGCCGGCATGACCGGAAGCGAGGGATCGACCGCGGCGAGCGCCTCCGGCAGCTCGGCGAGGCGGTCGTCGACGAGCACCCAGAAGACGTCGCTCTTGGACTCGAAGTAGTTGAAGAACGTGTTGCGCGAGACTCCCGCGCGCTGGGCGATCTGCTCGACCGTGGTCCCCGCGTAGCTCTGCTCGACGAAGAGGTCGAGCGCCGCGTCCTCGAGCATCGATCGCGAGGACGCCCGGGGCCGTCCTCGTGCTGCTGACCGCGCCATCACCGCTCCTGCCCCGCCTCCGCCGACGCGCTACGATATCGGGTGGACGACATCGACCCGGCCATCACCGGCGAGTCTCCGGAAGAACGGCGAGGGCCCCGGCCTCCGCCCAGTAGACCCGGACGGGTACGGCCCGTGACAGCCGATCGAGTGGGAACGTCGCAGCGCGAGCTGTGCGGACCAAGCGAGGTGGTACCGCGACCCGGCCCGGGATTGAAGATCCGGGCGGGCCGTCCTCGTGCAGACCAGCATCATTGCCAGGAGACCGCACGTGAGCTATCCGCTGACCCCGCCCGCCCGCCGAGACTCCGCCTTCGGGCGTGGAGTGAGCGCCTCGCCGCGCTTCCCCGAGATCGAGGAGCGGGTCCTCGCCTACTGGAAGGCCGACGACACCTTCCAGGAGTCGATCCGCGCCCGCGAGGGCGCTCCGGAGTGGGTGTTCTACGACGGCCCGCCGTTCGCGAACGGACTCCCGCACTACGGGCACCTGCTGACGGGCTACGCGAAGGACGTCTTCCCGCGCTTCGAGACGATGCGCGGCAAGCAGGTGCACCGCCGGTTCGGCTGGGACACCCATGGTCTGCCCGCCGAGCTCGAGGCGGAGCGGCAGCTCGGCATCACCGACAAGTCGCAGATCGAGGAGATGGGCGTCGCCGCGTTCAACGCCGCGGCGAAGGAGTCGGTGCTGCGCTACACGGGGGAGTGGCAGGACTACGTCACCCGCCAGGCCCGCTGGGTCGACTTCGACGACGACTACAAGACGCTCGACCCCACCTTCATGGAGTCGGTCATCTGGGCGTTCAAGCAGCTCTACGACAAGGGCCTCGCCTACGAGGGCCACCGGGTGCTGCCCTACTGCTGGCGCGACCAGACCCCGCTCTCGAACCACGAGCTGCGGATGGACGACGACGTCTACAAGATGCGCCAGGACCAGACGGTCACCGTGACCTTCCCGCTCGTGGGCGAGACGGCGGAGGCCCTCGGCCTGACCGCGGTGCGCGCGCTCGCGTGGACGACGACTCCGTGGACCCTCCCGACGAACCTGGCCCTCGCGGTCGGCCCCGAGATCGAGTACGCGGTCGTCCCGGCCGGCCCGAACGGCGCCGCCGACGGCAAGGGCGAGCCGGAGGAGCGCGAGCTCGCCGCCGAGTACCTGCTCGCGATCGACCAGGTCGGCGCCTACGCGAAGGACCTGGGCTACGCCGACGCGGCGGGGGCTCTGGCCGCCGTCTCGCGCACGCACCGCGGCGCGGAGCTCGAGGGCGTGAGCTACGACCGCCTCTGGGACCACTACGCCGACACCGAAGCGTGGGGCACGCAGAACGCGTGGCGCATCCTGGTCGCCGACTACGTCACGACCAGCGAGGGCACGGGCATCGTGCACCAGGCTCCCGCCTACGGCGAGGACGACCAGAAGGTGTGCGAGGCGGCGGGCATCCCCGTCATCATCTCCGTCGACGACGGCGGGCGCTTCCTGCCCCAGATCGCCGAGGTCGCGGGGCTCCAGGTCTTCGAGGCGAACAAGCCGCTCACGCAGCTGCTGCGCGCCGAGCACCGCCTCCTCCGCCAGGCGAGCTACGAGCACTCGTACCCCCACTGCTGGCGCTGCCGCAATCCGCTGATCTACAAGGCCGTCTCGAGCTGGTTCGTCCGGGTCACCGCGATCCGCGACCGGATGGAGGAGCTCAACCAGGAGATCACCTGGGTGCCCGGCAACGTCAAGGACGGCCAGTTCGGCAAGTGGCTCTCGGGCGCCCGCGACTGGTCGATCAGCCGCAACCGCTACTTCGGCTCGCCCATCCCGGTCTGGAAGAGCGACGACCCCGAGTACCCGCGCATCGACGTGTACGGCTCGCTGGACGAGCTCGAGCGCGACTTCGGCGTGCGACCCGACGACCTGCACCGACCGTTCATCGACGAGCTCACGCGGCCCAATCCCGACGACCCGACCGGCCGCTCCACCATGCGGCGGATCAGCGACGTCCTCGACGTCTGGTTCGACTCCGGCTCGATGCCGTTCGCGCAGGTGCACTACCCGTTCGAGAACGCCGACTGGTTCGACTCGCACAACCCGGCCGACTTCATCGTCGAGTACATCGGGCAGACCCGCGGCTGGTTCTACACGCTGCACGTGCTCTCGACCGCGCTCTTCGACCGGCCCGCGTTCCGCAACGTCGTCAGCCACGGCATCGTCCTCGGCAACGACGGGCAGAAGATGTCGAAGTCGCTGCGCAACTACCCCGATGTGGCCGAGGTCTTCGACCGCGACGGCTCCGACGCCATGCGCTGGTTCCTGATGTCGAGCCCCGTGCTGCGAGGAGGCAACCTCGTCGTCACCGAGGAGGGCATCCGCGAGGGCGTCCGCCAGGTGCTGCTGCCGCTGTGGAACACGTGGTACTTCTTCTCCCTCTACGCCAACGCGTCCGGGGCGGGCGGCTACCGCGCGACCCGGCGCACCGACTCCGGCGACGTGCTCGACCGCTACCTGCTGGCGAAGACCCACGACCTGATCGAGACGCTCACCGCTCACCTCGAGTCGCTCGACTCGACCCTCGCCGCGGCAGCCCTGCGCGACTTCGCCGACGTGCTCACCAACTGGTACGTGCGCCGCTCGCGCGACCGCTTCTGGCAGGGCGTCGACGACGAGGGCCACGGCTCCGAGGCGTTCGACACGCTCTACACCGTCCTCGAGACGGTGTGCCGCGTGGCCGCGCCGCTGCTCCCGCTGATCTCGGAGGAGATCTGGCAGGGCCTCACGGGCGGGCGCAGCGTGCACCTGGCCGACTGGCCGACCGCGGACGAGTTCCCGGTCGACGAGGAGCTCGTGCACGCGATGGACGCCGTGCGCGCCATCTCGTCGACCGCGCTCTCGCTGCGGAAGCAGGCCGGGCTTCGCGTCCGGCTCCCGCTCGCCCGGCTCACCGTGGTCGTGGCGGAGGCGGACGAGCTCGCCCCGTTCGAGTCGATCCTCAGGGACGAGCTGAACGTCAAGGAGGTGGTGCTCGTGCCGATGGTCGAATCCAGCGCCGCCGACTACGGCGTCACCTCGCGGCTCTCGGTCAACGCGCGCGCCGCCGGCCCGCGCCTGGGCAAGGGCGTGCAGACGGTGATCAGGGCCGCCAAGTCCGGCGACTGGAGCGAGACGGACGGCGTGGTCACCGCCGGCGGCGTGGAGCTGGCCGACGGCGAGTACGAGCTCACCCTGGAGGTCGGCGGCGGCTCCGACGACCGCGCCATCGCGCTGCTGCCGCGCGGGGGTTTCGTGCTGCTCGACACGGCGACCACGCCCGAGCTCGAGGCCGAGGGGCTCGCCCGCGACCTCATCCGCGCGGTCCAGGACGCCCGCAAGGGTGCCGGACTGGACGTCAGCGACCGCATCGTCCTCGAGGTGGTGCTCGACGAGCCGAGTCTCGCGGCGCTCGAGCCGCACGCGGTCTGGATCGCGGAGGAGACCCTCGCGACCGGCTTCGCCTTCGCCCCGCTCACCACGGCGCTCGAGGGCGGCGAGGGCGCTGTGGCGTTCGGTCCCGCCGGCACCGCGATCATCCGCATCGAGAAGGTCGAGAGCGCCGATGTCTGATCTCTTCGACGACGAGTCGCGCCGGGCCGCCGACGCCGTCTACGCGACCCTGCTCGAGCGGCTGGGCGAGGCGAACGTGCGCCCGCGCCTTGCCCCGACCCGCCGTGCCGTCGAGATCCTCGGCGACCCGCAGCGCGCCTACCCGGTCATCCAGATCGCGGGGACGAACGGCAAGACCTCGACCAGCCGCATGATCGAGAGCCTGCTGCGGGCCCACGGACTGCGAGTGGGGCTCTTCACCAGTCCGCACCTCGAGCGCTTCAACGAGCGCATCGTGATCGACGGCGAGCCGATCTCGGACGAGAGCCTCGTCGCGAACTGGCAGGACGTCGAGCCCTACGTCCGCATGACCGACGCCGAGCTCGCCGAGCAGGGCGAGGCGCCGCTGTCGTTCTTCGAGGTGATCACGGTGCTGGCCTACGCGGCCTTCGCCGACGCTCCGATCGACGTCGCCGTCGTCGAGGTCGGCATGGGCGGCGAGTGGGACTCGACCAACGTCGCCGACGCGCAGGTCGCCGTCTTCACGCCGATCGCGCTCGACCACACGGACCGTCTCGGCTCGACGATCGAGGAGATCGCGCGCACGAAGTCCGGCATCGTGAAGCCGCTCGCGTCCGTCGTGTCGGCGAAGCAGGCCCCCGACGCGGAGGCGGTGCTGCGGAACGCCGCCTCCGTCACCGAGTCGACGATCGTCTTCGAGGGCACCGACTTCGACGTCGCCTCGACGACCGTCGCCGTCGGCGGCCAGCTGGTGTCCGTCCGCGGGCTCGTCACCACGTACGAGCAGCTCCTGCTGCCGTTCTTCGGCGACCACCAGGCCGAGAACGCCGCTGTCGCGGTCGCGGCGGTCGAGACCTTCCTCGGTGGAGGCACGCAGCAGCTCACCGGCGACGTGCTCGACGAGGGCTTCGCGGGCGCCACGTCCCCGGGAAGGCTCCAGCTCGTCGGCCTCTCGCCGCGCACGATCGTCGACGCCGCGCACAACCCGCACGGCGCCGCGTCGCTCACCGCCGCGCTCGGCCGCTACTTCGACTTCGACCGCGTGACGGCGGTCGTCGGAGTGCTCGCCGAGAAGGACGCCGAGGGGATCCTGCGCGCCCTCCTCCCCGTCGTCGACGAGCTGATCGTCACGACGGCTCCGAGCGACCGGGCCCTCCCCGCCGACGAGCTCGCCGCGCTGGCGCGCACCGTGTTCCCGGAGGAGGCGGTCCACGTCGCCGACGACCCGCACGGCGCGTTGACGGCCGGCCGCCTCCTCGCCGCGCGCACCGACAAGGGCGCGCTCGTCGTGACGGGCTCGATCACCCTCGTCGGCCGCACGATCACCGTCGCCCGCGACGAGAACTGGCTCGGCGCGTGAGAGCGGGGCGTCCTCGGCGCACCAGGACGGTCCGCGAGAGCCTCGGCTCGATCGTGCTCGGCTTCGAGACGGTCATCGTGTTCCTGGCGACCCTCGTCGCCTTCGGCCTGAAGGCCGCCGACCCCGTCGTCGTGCTCGTCGGCGGCGGAGTCGTCTGCCTCGCGATGGTCGCGACCCTCGGCCTCCTGAACCGCCCCGTCGGCTTCCGGATCGGCTGGGCCCTCCAGTTCGTTATCGTGGCCTCGGGTCTGATCGTCCCGATCATGTTCGTCATCGGAGCGGCCTTCGTCGCCCTGTGGACCTACTGCATGGTGACCGGCACCCGACTCGACGCTCAGGGCCGCCCCCCGGCGCCCGGGCCCACCGACCCCACCGAAGGAGACCGCTGAACCATGGCCATCCAGGAGACACTCGTCCTCGTCAAGCCCGACGGCGTCGCCCGCAACCTCACCGGCGAGATCCTCCGCCGCATCGAGGCGAAGGGCTACTCGCTCGTCGACATCAAGCTCGTCGACGCCGACCGCGAGCTGCTCGCCGCGCACTACGCGGAGCACGAGGGCAAGCCGTTCTACGAGCCGCTCGTCGAGTTCATGGAGAGCGGCCCCATCGTCGCCCTCCGCATCGCGGGCGACCGCGTCATCGAGGGCTTCCGCGCCCTCGCCGGCACCACCGACCCGACCACCGCCGCCCCCGGCACCATCCGCGGCGACCTCGGCCGCGACTGGGGCCTCAAGGTGCAGCAGAACCTGGTTCATGGCAGTGATTCCGCAGAATCGGCCGCTCGCGAGCTCGCTCTGTGGTTCGCCTAGAGGCGAACCGCAGCCGCCTCTGTGTTCCGCGGTGATCCGCGGAACCGCAGTCGGCTTCCCGGGGCGGTAGCGCTCCAGAGAGCGTCCTGCGTTCGGCGACGGGAAAGCGCTCGGACGCGCTTTCCCGGATACGCCGTGTCGTCTGTGCCGCGGTGACCCGCGCCACCGCGGTCGGCGTTCAGAGGCGGTAGCGCTCCCAGGAGCGTCCCGCGTTCGGCGACGGGAAAGCGCTTGGACGCGCTTTCCCGGATACGCCTCCGAGGGGGTCGCCGATTCTGCTGAGTGACGGACAGGACCGGCGTTCGCTCTCGGCCGTCACTCCCTGCCTGCTGATCGAGTAGCCCTCGCAGAGGGCGTATCGAGATCCACCAGCGCCAGAAGGCCAGGTGTGAAGGCGGATCTGCTGAAGCAAGTCGGTCTCGATGCGCACCCGCGGGCCCTGCTCGGCGAGCGGACGCCCGCTTCGCCCCCGCCGTATCCGGACTCGTAGCCTGCGGATCATCCGCCACCCGCGAGGCGTATCCGGGAAGGCGCGTCCAAGCGCTTTCCCGTCGCCGCACGCAGGACGCTCTCTGCGACGCGACCACCTGTATGAGCCGACCGCGGCACCGCGGAAGCGGTGCAGAGGACTACAGGTACGAGAGCACGTTCAGACGGAACTGCGCGAGCACCGCGATCGCCAGGTAGCAGATCAGCGTGATGAAGGGGATCCAGCCGTAGGCGGCTGCGGCGGCGCGGCGGACGCGCTCCGGGACGGGGAACACGCCCTCGCGGAGGTTGCGGAGGGTCACCAGCCAGAACCCGGGGATCACGACCGACCAGGTGAGCATGCACCACGGGCAGAGAGTGCCGAGGGCGAAGATGCTCGTGGCGATCAGCCAGCACACGAAGCCGAGGGCGAAGACGAAGCCCAGGTTGAAGACGGCCCAGAACCACCGGTCGAAGCGCGCCCCGGCGAGCAGCCCGGCGCCCACGACGATGGGCGCGATCCACGCCGCGACTCCGATGAGCGGATTCGGGAAGCCGAACACGGCGCCCTGCGGCGAGTTCAGATTGGCGCTGCACTGCACGAGCAGGCTGAAGTCGCAGCCGAGCCCCGTCGTCGGGTCGGTGAGGGCCGTGAACTTGTCGAGGGTGAGCGCGAACGCGGCCGTCCAGCCGATCGCTCCGAGCACGATCAGGAGGACTGCGAATCCGATCGGTCGACGACGGCTCGGGGCGCGGGACACCGCGTGATCGCTGGACACCGGGGGATTATGGCATGCGGCGGATCGGCGGCTCTGGGAATGCGTGCGATAATCGGATCCGTCGGTCGGCAAGAGCCCGCACCGACGCGAAGAAGGTTTACCGGGCGAGTACCGGGCCACAGGAGATCGACAGCGTTCCGCGAATGGACGCGACGGATCAGCGCTCCACCGCGAGACGACCGACGGTCGCACCGCGGCGGGGCACGTGTCGGATAGTCAGTTCCGAGAGAAGCTGCACCCAGAGTCCGCGCCACGTGAGCGACGGAACCGGGGGAGCGGAAGGATTCGCGACGGGCCCCAGGCGGCCCGCTCGCACGAGAAGAGCATCCGGGTGAGAAGGCGCGGCGGACGACCCGGCCGAGGAGTGCACCAGGAATGGTGGAAGACAAGAGCACGAGCGGATCCGATCCGGACCGCGACGAGCCCCGCAGCGGGGCCAAGAAGATCAGCCGCCTCTTCGGTGGCCGTCGGGCTTCCCGACGGACCGAGTCGAGCGCGCCAGCGACAGGGGGAACGATCATCGATACCGACGAGACCGACCAGACCGAGCAGCAGGGCGTCGACGAGCCGTCGACGTCGACGGGTGCGGTGTTCTTCAACGCGCTCCCGCAGACTCCGATGGCCGAGGAGCGGCCGGCGCGTCCGGCCCTCCCGAGCACGTCGCTGCTCTTCCAGGCGCCGGACCTGCCCGCGTACGTCGAGCTGACGCCGCTCCCTCCGCGCGGCGCACCTCTCGACGTCCGCGAAGAGCGCGAGGCCCCGGCCGAGGAGCAGGGCTCCGTCCGCCGCCGCTCGCGACGTCGCAGCGGCGAGACCGACCGCAACGGCTCGGACGACCCCGAGAACACGGTCGTCCGGGTCCGGCAGCCGCGCGAGCAGCGGGAGCAGCGCGAGCCCGAGCTCATCACCGAGCCGCAGCGCATCAAGGGCTCCACGCGCCTCGAGGCCAAGAAGCAGCGACGTCGCGACGGTCGCGACGCCGGACGGCGCCGCACCGTCGTCACCGAGTCCGAGTTCCTCGCCCGCCGCGAGGCCGTCGACCGCGTGATGGTCGTCCGCTCGCAGCAGGAGAGCATCCGCATCGGCGTCCTCGAGGACGGCGTCCTCGCCGAGCACTACGTCGCCCGCTCGCAGGAGGCGTCGCTGATCGGCAACGTCTACCTCGGCCGCGTGCAGAACGTCCTCCCGAGCATGGAGGCCGCGTTCGTCGACATCGGTCGCGGGCGCAACGCCGTCCTCTACTCCGGCGAGGTCGACTGGGACGCAGCGAACAACGCCGGCGGCCCGCGCCGCATCGAGCTCGCCCTCAAGCCGGGCGACCGCGTCCTCGTCCAGGTGACGAAGGACCCGATCGGTCACAAGGGCGCGCGCCTCACGAGCCAGATCTCGCTCCCGGGCCGCTACCTCGTCTACGTGCCCAACGGCTCGATGAACGGCATCTCCCGCAAGCTCCCCGACACCGAGCGGGCGCGCCTGAAGAAGATCCTCAAGGAGGTCCTCCCCGAGAACGTCGGCGTCATCGTGCGCACGGCCGCCGAGGGCGCCACCGAGGAGCAGCTCACCGTCGACGTCGAGCGCCTCACCGCGCAGTGGACGGCCCTCAGCGAGAAGGCGGCGACCGGCCAGGCCCCCGCGCTCCTGCACAGCGAGCCGGACCTGCTCATCAAGATCGTGCGCGACGTCTTCAACGAGGACTTCGAGAAGATGGTCATCGCCGGCGACGACGCCCGCGAGACGATCGAGCTGTACCTCAGCCAGGTCGCCCCCGATCTGCTCGAGCGCGTCGAGGTCTACACCGGCGACGAGGACGCGTTCGACGCGTTCCGCATCACGGAGCAGATCGAGAAGGCCCTCGAGCGCAAGGTGTGGCTGCCGAGCGGCGGCTCCCTGGTCATCGACCGCACCGAGGCGATGACCGTCGTCGACGTCAACACGGGCAAGTTCGTCGGCTCCGGCGGCAACCTCGAGGAGACCGTCACGAAGAACAACCTCGAGGCGGCGGAGGAGATCGTCCGCCAGCTGCGTCTGCGCGACATCGGCGGCATCATCGTCGTCGACTTCATCGACATGGTCCTCGAGTCCAACCGCGACCTCGTGCTGCGCCGTCTCGTCGAGTGCCTCAGCCGCGACCGCACCAAGCACCAGGTCGCCGAGGTCACCTCGCTCGGGCTCGTCCAGATGACCCGCAAGAAGCTCGGTCTCGGGCTCCTCGAGACCTTCAGCGAGAACTGCGAGGTCTGCGCCGGCCGCGGCGTGATCGTGCACCACGATCCCGTCCTCAAGCACCGCTCGACCACGCCTCCCCAGCAGGAGCGCCGCCGCGGTGGCTCGGGCGGCGACCAGGCGCCGTCGAGGCGCTCGAACCAGCAGAACGGCAACGGTCAGAACGGCAACGGCCAGAACGGCTCGTCTTCCAAGGCCGCCAGCACCCACGCCATCACCGACGACGCCAAGAACGCGCTCGCGCAGATCGCCGCCAGCACGATCCACCCGCCGGCGGTGCGTCAGGCCGCGGAGGAGGCCGCAGCGCTCGTCGACGAGGCGGCCGGCGAGTCGGCCCGCACCGAGGCGCCCGAGACGGCGACGGAGGAGCAGGCGCCCGCCGAGACCTCCTCCCGCCGGAGCGAGCGCCCCGCCCGCGGTGAGCGCCGCCGTCGCGGTCGCGATCGCGAGCCGCGCCCCGAGACGGTCGACGCCCCTGCCGAGGAGGCGAGCGCTCCCGCCCCCGTCGAGACGGCCCCCGCGGTGCCGATCCTCGACATCCCCATCCCGCCCGCGCCGGTGGTCGAGCGCCGCGTGCGCAGCGAGGTCGCCGAGCACCTGCTCGACTCCGTCCTCGACGCCCTGCCGGCGCCGAAGCAGCCGGGACAGGGCCGCGCGAAGAGCCGCCGCGTGACGACCGCCGCCCTGACGGGCATCGCCGTCATCCCCGAGCAGACGCCGCGGCGGGCCGAGCAGCAGTAGCCGGCCGTCAGGTCGTCAGTGGGGCCCGGTGCCCGGCGAGAGCCGGCGCCGGGCCCTCTCCGTCTCGCGGTCCCGGCCCTTCACCCGCAGCCCGCTGTCCCGGAGGCGCTCCACCAGCTCGCGGGCACCGACCGCGACCGCTCCGGCCGCGAGCAGCTCCGCCCGCCGCTCCTCCGGAACGTCGTAGTGGTCGAGGTCGAAGCTGCGCTCCGGCAGACCGACCCGTCGAGCGAAGCCGTGCAGCTCCTCCAGAGAGGTGTCGCTGACGACATGGGCCCACAGCCGGCCGTGGGCCGGCCAGCGCGCCGCGTCGAGGAGGATCGCCATCCGTCGATCGTAGGCGGCGTGCCGCGGCCGCCGATCGCCGGCGCTCGACTATCGTGACGGAGTCGCCGGTACAGGGCGGCGCTCGGAGCTGGGGCGTTTGACCAGCGGCTGCGCATCCCGTACTCTTGACCGTTGGTGTGGCGCGATCCATGTGCTCACGCAGATTTCCGCTGTCGCTCGCCTCCTCCGGGAGGGTGAGCCGCGGTGCCGGTTCCCTCGCGTCGTGTGCGACGCGGGAGTCGGAAGATCGGGGCTCCGCCCCGTCCCTACAAGCCCCGGATGGCGCACTCGCTCCGTCCAGACGAGAAACAGGTACGAGAAGTGGTTTACGCAGTTGTGCGCGCCGGCGGTCGGCAGGAGAAGGTCGAGATCGGCACCATCGTGACGATGGACCGCATCAAGGCCGGCAAGGGCAGCACCGTGCAGCTTCCTGCCGTGCTCCTCGTCGACGGAGAGTCGATCACCTCGGATGCAGCGACCCTCGCGGGCGTCTCGGTCACGGCCGAGGTGCTCGAGGATCTCCGCGGTCCGAAGATCATCATCCAGAAGTTCAAGAACAAGACCGGCTACAAGAAGCGTCAGGGGCACCGTCAGGACCTCACGCGCGTCAAGGTCACGGGCATCAAGTAACCCTGCCGTCGGGCTGATCCAGCCCTACAGCACATCAGCTGTCCTGCGGAGCGAGCCATCGTCCGCGGGGAATCAGCACGGGGCTGCGGCCCCCCGGTCTCGAGGAGATGAGAAATGGCACACAAGAAGGGCGCGAGCTCCACTCGCAACGGGCGCGACTCGAACGCGCAGCGTCTCGGCGTGAAGCGCTTCGGCGGTCAGGTCGTCAACGCGGGCGAGATCATCGTCCGCCAGCGCGGCACCCACTTCCACCCCGGCGCGAACGTCGGTCGCGGTGGCGACGACACCCTGTTCGCCCTCTCGGCCGGTTCGGTCGAGTTCGGCACCAAGGGCGGCCGCAAGGTCGTCAACATCGTGGCGGCGGCCCTGTAGGTCCACTCCTCCAGAGTCAGACACCTCGGCCGGACAGGCTCAGGACGCAAGGGGCGGGCTTCGGCTCGCCCCTTGCGCGTTGTACGGCCCCGCACACCGGCATCCGGGCACTCCGGAGCCTCTCCACTACACATCGGACGGAAATCTCACCCATGGTCACCTTCGTCGACAACGTCACGCTGCACCTGCGTGCCGGCCACGGCGGGAACGGCTGCGTCTCCGTCCGCCGCGAGAAGTTCAAGCCCCTGGCGGGTCCCGACGGCGGCAACGGCGGTCACGGAGGCGACATCGTGCTCGTCGCCGACCCGCAGACCACCACGCTCCTCGCCTACCACCGCCACCCGCACCGCTCTTCCGACAACGGCGGGCCCGGGATGGGCGACCACCGCGCCGGAGGCAACGGCGAGCTCCTCGAGCTGCCCGTGCCGCTGGGCACCGTCGTGAAGTCCCCCGAGGGTGACGAGCTCATCGACATGGACGAGCCGGGGCTCCGGTACGTCATCGCCCCCGGCGGTCAGGGCGGGCTCGGCAACGCGTCCCTCGCGACCACCAAGCGCAAGGCGCCCGGCTTCGCACTGCTCGGCACCCCCGGCTGGGAGGGCGATGTCGTCCTCGAGCTGAAGACCGTCGCCGACGTCGCGCTGGTCGGCTTCCCGTCCGCCGGCAAGTCGAGCCTCGTCGCCGCCATCTCGGCCGCGAAGCCGAAGATCGCCGACTACCCGTTCACGACGCTCGCCCCCAACCTCGGCGTGGTCCAGGCGGGGGAGTCGCGCTACACCGTCGCCGACGTCCCCGGGCTGATCGAGGGCGCGAGCGAGGGCAAGGGCCTCGGCCTCGAGTTCCTCCGCCACGTCGAGCGCTGCACCGCGCTGGTCCACGTGCTCGACTGCGCCACTCTCGAGCCCGGTCGCGACCCGCTCAGCGATCTCGACGTCATCCTGGGTGAGCTCGCCGCCTACCCGGTCGGCGACGGCCAGATCCCGCTCGTCGAGCGTCCCCAGCTCATCGCCCTCAACAAGGTCGACGTGCCGGAGGCGAAGGAGCTCGCCGCGTTCGTCCGCGCCGATCTCGAGGGCCGCGGCTACCGCGTGTTCGAGATCTCCGCGGTCAGCCACGCAGGACTGCGCCAGCTCACCTTCGCGCTCGCCGAGATCGTCGAGCAGCACCGGGCCGAGCTCGCCGCGGTGCCGAAGGTCGAGCGGATCACGATCCGCCCGCGCGCCGTGGACGAGAAGGACTTCGAGATCCGCGTCGAGGGCGGGTCCTACGGCAACATCTACCGGGTGCTGGGCACGAAGCCGGTGCGCTGGGTCGCCCAGACCGACTTCACCAACGACGAGGCCGTCGGATTCCTCGCCGACCGCCTGGCGAAGCTCGGCGTCGAGAACGGCCTCTTCTCGGCCGGTGCCGTCGCGGGCTCCACGGTGGTCATCGGCCGAGGCGACGGAGTCGTCTTCGACTGGGAGCCGACGCTCACCTCGACCGCCGAGCTCATCACTGCGCCGCGCGGCACCGACGTGCGCCTCGACGAGAACGGCCGCAAGACCCGCAACGAGCGCCGCGAGGAGTACTTCGAGCGGATGGACGCGAAGGCGGCCGCCCGCGCCGACCTCGAGCGCGAGCGCCTGGGCGGCGTGTGGCGCGTCGCCGACGAGGGCGACCCCGTCGAGGACTGAGCGAGGGGCTCCCGCGCGGTGCGCGGGAGCCCGCTCCCTCTCTCGCGGCAGCGAATACACTGGCCGGATGCCGCAGACCACCCTCGAGAGCAGCGCCGTCCTCACCGAGCGGTTCGCCGCCTCGCGCCGGGCGTCCCGCTCGCTCCGCAGCGCCACCACCGACCTCAAGAACCGCGCGCTCCTGGCGATCGCCGAGGCGGTCCGCGCCGGCGCCGAGCGCATCGTCCCCGCGAACGAGCTCGACCTCGCCAACGGCCGTGAGAACGGCATGAGCGCGGGTCTGCAGGACCGCCTCCGTCTCGACGAGGCGCGCCTCGGCTCGCTGGCCGACGCCGTGGTCGCGGTCGCGGGGCTCATCGATCCCGTCGGGCAGACCGTCCGCGGCTCCCATCTGCCGAACGGCGCCTCGCTGACCCAGGTCCGGGTGCCCTTCGGCGTCGTCGGCGCGATCTACGAGGCCCGGCCCAATGTGACGATCGACATCGCCGCGCTCGCCCTCAAGAGCGGCAACGCGGTGATCCTGCGCGGCGGCAGCGCGGCGGAGAACACCAACGGGATCCTCGTGGAGCTCCTGCAGGAGGCGGTCGCCTCCGTCGGGCTCCCGGCCGAGCTGATCCAGACGGTCGACGACCACGGGCGCGAGGGCGCGAGGGCGCTGATGCGCGCCCGCGGCTACGTCGACGTCCTCGTGCCGCGGGGGAGCGCCGGCCTCATCGAGTCGGTGGTGACGGAGTCGACCGTGCCCGTCATCGAGACCGGCGCGGGAGTGGTCCACGTCTTCCTCGACGCGAGCGCCGACGAGCAGTGGTCGGTCGACATCGTGCACAACGCCAAGACCCAGCGCCCGAGCACCTGCAACGCGCTCGAGACCCTGCTGGTCCACCGCGATGCGGCCGAGCGCCTCCTGCCTCCGGTCCTCGGCCGGCTCGCGAGCGCGGGCGTCACCGTGCACGGCGACGAGCGCGTCCGCGCGCTCTTCCCCGACGCGGTCGAGGCCACGGAGGAGGACTGGTCGGCCGAGTACTACTCGCTCGACATCGCCGTCGCCGTGGTCGACGACCTCGACGCCGCGATGGAGCACATCGCCCGGTACTCGACGCACCACACCGAGTCCATCGTCACCAACGACCTGGGCAGTGCCGAGCGCTTCCTCGCCGAGGTCGACTCCGCGGTCGTGATGGTCAACGCCTCCACCCGCTTCACCGACGGAGGCGAGTTCGGCTTCGGCGCCGAGGTCGGCATCTCGACGCAGAAGCTGCACGCCCGCGGCCCGATGGGCCTGCCCGAGCTGACCAGCACGAAGTGGCTCCTGCGCGGCGCCGGACAGGTCCGCGCGTAGGGTCCGACTAGACTCGACGGAGCCCCTCGGGGCCCCCGACCTTCAAGGAGCATCGCATGACCCTGGCGACGACCGTCCTCGCAGAAGCCTCGACCCATGTGGAGCTGCCCTTCCCGGCCATCGTCTTCGGCCTGATCGCCGCCGTGGCCTTCACCGCGCTCGGCTTCGTCACCTGGAGCTACCGCGACGTGGCGAACCGCCACTCCCACAAGACCGCGGGAGCCTCGCACGACCAGCACGGCCACGGCCACTAGTCCGGAGGCGCCACGATCGTGACGTCCGCCGTCAGCGGAGACCCGCGGCGTCCCCGCATCGGCGTGATGGGCGGCACGTTCGACCCGATCCACCACGGGCACCTCGTCGCCGCCTCCGAGGTGGCGCAGTCGTTCGATCTCGACGAGGTCGTCTTCGTGCCCACCGGTCAGCCGTGGCACAAGAAGACGGTGACCTCGGCCGAGCACCGCTATCTGATGACGGTGATCGCCACCGCCTCCAATCCGCGCTTCACGGTCAGCCGGGTCGACGTCGACCGGATCGGCACCACCTACACGATCGACACGCTGCGCGACATCCACGCCGCGCACCCCGACGCCGAGCTGTTCTTCATCACCGGAGCCGACGCCGTCGCGCAGATCCTGAGCTGGAAGGACTACGACGAACTGTGGGAGCTCGCCCATTTCGTCGCGGTGAGCCGCCCCGGCCACGTGCTCAACGTTTCGGGATTACCGGCCCAGGACGTATCCTTGTTGGAAATTCCGGCGCTAGCGATTTCCTCGACGGACTGTCGGAGCCGCGTGAACCGGGGTGATCCGGTCTGGTATCTGGTTCCCGATGGTGTCGTCCAGTACATCTCGAAGCACCACCTGTATCGGAGTACGTCATGACAGTTCAGCCCGAGGAGAAGCCGCTCACCCGGCGCGAGATCCGCGAGCGCGAGCGGCAAGAGGCCGGTGCCGCTCCGGCGGCCGTGCCGACCACGTCCCGACGGGCCGCGACCGCGTCCGTGACCGCCGCCGGCGAGATGCCCGTCCTCACGCCGACGCAGGCGATCCGCATCGCACCGGTCGAGCCGACCCCGGCGGGCGAGCCCGAGCTGCGCACCTCGTCGATCGACATCGTCACTCCCGACGGGGAGCGCCCACTCACTCGTCGCGAGCTGCGCGCCCTCCTGGCGAAGCAGCAGGCCGAGCAGGTCGCCGCGACACCCGTCGACGATCCCGCGCCGGCCGTCGCCGAGGTCGCGGAGGAGACCCCCGCTCCGGTCGAGCAGCCCCGCGAGGAGGAGTCCGAGGTCGCCGGCGCGCTCGACCGCGCCTCCGCACTGCCCTCCTCCTCGAGCACCACCGGCGAGTTCGCGCCCGCCGAGCAGCCGAAGCTGAACACCGCTCTCTTCGCCACCGTCGGCTCCCTCGACATCGCCGACGAGAAGGCCACCGAGATCACCGGCAGCTTCCACCCGCCGATCGAGCACCTCGCGATCACCGACGAGCTCGACAGCAAGTCGAAGGAGGAGGTCGACGCCTCCTTCGACTCCCTCATCGCGAGCGGAGTCGCCTCGACGGGCGCGGTCACCACGACCAACGCGCTCATCCTCCCGACCTCCGGCGAGACGAAGGTCGACACCGGCGAGGTCCTCGTCACCGGTTCCTTCGACCTCCCGCGCAGTCTCGGCTCGACGGGCCAGCACCCCAACCTCTACGACTCCCCGGACGTCGACCGCTACGTCGACCGCATCGACCGGGAGCAGCCCGCCGCCGACTCGGAACCCGTCCGGGCCTCGAGCGCCGTCTCGACGCACGCCGCCGGGACCGCGATGATCGCCCCGCAGAAGCGGAGCGGCATCAGCACCCCCGTCGTGCTCGCCATCACGGCGGCCGTCCTCCTCGTGGCCTCGATCGCGCTGTTCATCGGCGGCTTCGTCCTCAACATCTTCTGACCCACCACCGACACTGAAGGCTTCATGACTGCGACCGACTCCGCCCGCGCACTGCTCCAGCTCGCGGCCGCCGCCGCCGACTCCAAGGGCGGAGAGGATCTGGTCGCGCTCGACGTGTCGGGTCCGCTCCCGCTCGTCGACATCTTCTTCCTCGTCACGGGGCGCTCCGAGCGCAACGTCGTCGCGATCGCCAACGAGGTCGAGGACCGGCTGAACGACTCCGGAGCCAAGCTCCTGCGTCGCGAGGGCCGCGCCGAGGGTCGCTGGATCCTCCTCGACTTCGGCGACCTCGTCGTCCACGTCTTCCACGAGGAGGACCGCATGTACTACTCGCTCGAGCGCCTCTGGAAGGACTGCCCGACCGTCCCCTTCAGTGTCGACCGCCCCGGGGTCGACCACCCCGTCGCCGTCGACTCCGCCGCCTCCGCGAACTGACGAACACGCCCGGCGGCCGCGCTCGATTTCTCCTCACGCGCTTCGTGTTGTAGTTTATTCGAGTTGCTTCCGCCGGGCGGAGGAGCAGGCCGCAGGGCCCGCACCTCGAGTCCGAGAAGCGCACCAAGGGTCCGTGGCGCAGCTGGTAGCGCACCTGCATGGCATGCAGGGGGTCAGGGGTTCGAATCCCCTCGGATCCACCGAAGACAGAAGCCGCCTCCGGGCGGCTTCCGTCGTTAACGGCCCCGTGCGGCGGCGGCCGGGTGCCGAAGAGGGGTCACCCGCCGCCCGGTCCCTCCGCCAGACTGGCTGCATGCCGACCCCGACCGCGCCGCGCGGCCTCATCACCCAGTTCTCGATCGTCGACGCGCTGCTCGCCGGCCTCTTCGACGGAGTCGTCTCGCGAGCCGAGGTCGATCTCGCGGGCGACTTCGGTCTCGGCTGCGGCGACCACATGGACGGTGAGCTCGTCGTCCTCGACGGGGTCCACCGTCTCTTCCGCGGCGACGGGTCGGTCAGGATCCTCGAGCCGGAGGACACCATCGCGTTCGCCGAGATCGCTCGATTCACTCCGGGGTCCTCCGAGCTGGTCGAGGGTGTCGACTCGCTCGACGCGCTGCTCGGAGCGGTCAGGCGCGCGGTGCCGAGCCCCAACGTCTTCGTCGGCGTCCGTCTCCGAGGCCGCTTCGACCGGCTGACCCTCCGCCAGCCCATCGCGCAGATCAAGCCCTACCTCCGGCTCGCCGACGCGATGCACGACCAGCGCGAGATGCACCTGCACGGAGTCGAGGGCACCCTGGTCGGATTCATCGGACCGAAGCCGTTCCAGGGGATCAGCGTCGCCGGACTGCACACCCACTTCGTCGACACGACGGGCGCCGTCGGCGGCCACGTTCTGGCCGCCTCCGGGCTCCACGGCGAGCTGGCCGTCGAGCAGTACGGAGGCATCGCCGTCCGCCTGCCGGAGTCCGAGGACTTCCTCGCCGCCGATCTCGACGAGGACGCCTCCGCCTCCGACGCCGAGATCCGCGCCGTCGAGTCGGATCACGCGCACTGACCGCCGCCCCTACCCTGGAGTCATGCCCAGCCTGCGCGACGTCCACGCCGTCATCGACCGACTCTGGCCCGAGGAGGCCGCGGAGGGCTGGGACGCACCGGGCCTCGTGACCGGTGACCCCGACGCCCCCGTCGAGCGGATCCTGCTGGCCGTCGACGTCGTCTCCGACACCGTCGCCGAGGCCGTCGCCGGGGGTCACCAGCTCCTCCTGGCCCACCACCCGCTCCTGCTGCGCGGGGTCACCTCGATCGCCGAGGACGGCTACAAGGGCCGTCTGCTCGCCGATCTGATCCGGGGCGGCTGCGCCCTCGTCTCCGCGCACACGAACGCCGACATCGTCGCCGACGGCGTCTCCGACGTCATCGCGACGCGGCTCGGGCTCACCGGGACGACACCCATCGTCCCCGGAGCCGACCCGTCCGTCGGTCTCGGCCGCGTCGGCGACCTCCCCGAGGAGGTGACGCTCGGGCGACTCGCCCGGGCCGTCGCCGAGCTGCTCCCCGCCACCGCCGGGGGAGTGCGGGTCGCCGGAGGCTACGACGCTCCCGTCCGCCGTGTCGCGCTCTGCGGAGGCGCCGGCGACTCCCTGCTCGACGAGCCCGCCGTCAGGACCAGCGACGTGTACGTCACCGCCGATCTGCGGCACCACCCGGCGTCGGAGGCGCGCGAGAAGGCGCTCCACGGCACCGGACCCGCCCTCATCGACGTCTCGCACTGGGCGAGCGAGTGGCTGTGGCTCGACGTCGCTGCCGCGGCGCTGCGGAAGGCCCTCCCCACCGTCTCCGTCACCGTCAGCGAGACCCGCACCGACCCCTGGGATTTCGCGATCGTCCACTGAGGGCCGGCCGGCACGGGAGAATGGGTGCGGCACGCCCCCTCTGTGCCGGGAACGAGGACCGCGACGTGAAAGCCAGCCCCGCAGACCAGCGCGAGCTCCTGACCCTGCAGAGTCTCGACACGCGAGGCGCCCAGCTGCGCCACGCGATCGCGACCCTGCCGCAGATCGCGAAGATCCAGGCGATGCAGGCCCGCGACGCCCAGACCCGGCGCACCCTCGCCGAGCGGGTGGGGCGCGTCGAGGACGTCCGCACGGAGCTCGGCCGCATCGAGTCCGATGTCACCGTGGTCGAGAAGCGCCTCGCGCGCGACCGCGAGCGGCTGCAGACCGCCTCCTCCACCAAGGACATCTCGGCGCTCGAGGGCGAGATCACCTCGCTGGTCAAGCGCCGCGGCGACCTCGAGGACATCGAGCTCACCCTGATGGAGCGCATCGAGGGCATCGAGGCCGAGGTCGCCGCCGCCCAGGCCGAGCGCGACGAGGTCGTCGCCGCCCTGCAGACCCTCGCCGAGGAGCGCGACGCGCAGGCCGCGAAGCTCGCCGACAAGCAGGAGGCGCTCGCCCGCGACCGGGCCTCGGTCGTCGCCACGATCCCCGAGGACCTCGTCGAGCTCTACGAGAAGCAGCGCGCCCGCTACGGCATCGGCGCGGCCCTCCTCCGCGGGAAGGTCTCCGAGGGCAGCGGTGTCGCCCTCACCGAGTCCGACCTGTCCTGGATCCGCGCCTCCGCTCCCGACGACGTCGTGCTCTGCCCCGACAGCCAGTGCATCCTCGTCCGCGGCGACGAGTCGACCCTCGCCTGACCGGAGCCGTACACTGGGGTCGCGAACGGGCCGGCAAGACGGTCGCGTCGCCGGAGCGAGAGCCCCGGCGCCGAGGAACGTCCGGGCTCCGCAGAGCAGGGCGGTGGGTAACACCCACCCGGGGCGACCCGCGAGACAGTGCCACAGAAAGCAGACCGCCACGGGCTCCGGCCCGCGGTAAGGGTGAAACGGTGGTGTAAGAGACCACCAGGGGCCGGAGTGATCCGGTCCGCTCGGTAAACCTCGCCCGGAGCAAGGTCAGACAGAGGACGATGCGGCTGCTCGTCGCGTCCTCGGGTAGACCGCTGGAGGGTCACGGCAACGTGACTCCGAGAGAGATGGCCGTCCAGCGCCCGCCGAGAGGCGCGGCGTGAACAGAACCCGGCGTATCAGCCGACCCCTTCGCCCGCAGAAGCCCGTTGCGCCCTAGCGCAGCGGGCTTCTGCGGGCTCAGGGGCCGGCTGAGTGCCCTCTACCGCGGCGGTCCCCGCCCGCCGCGGCGCAGTCGGCTCGTTCAGGTGGTCGCGTTCCGCAGAGCGTCCAGCGTCCGGCTCCGGGAAAACGCTGACACGCGTTTTCCCGATTCGCCTCGGCCCTCTTGCCGCACAACTGCCTGTGCGGCTCGAGGTGGGTGGTGAGGTGCGTGTGCGGGAGGGCTCGGCTGCGCCGTCGGCTCCTTGCGGGGCACGCAACGGAGGGGGTTCTGCCCGCCTGCTGATCGAGTTGTCCTCGCAGAGGGCGTACCCAGATCCACTACTCCAGAACGCGCACTCAGGAGACTCCTCGCGGCGGCCCTGCTGACCCGCGCAGGAGGCGTAGGCAGATCGACTGACGTCAGAACGCGCGCCCTCGAGACCCGTCGCGGCGGTCCTGCTGATCGAGTAGCCCGCGCAGCGGGCGTATCGAGATCCACCGGCGTCAGCACAGGAGGACTGCGGACCCTGCCTGCTGGCGGTGGTGGGTCTCGATACGCCCCTCCGGGGCTACTCGACCAGCAAAGGCGCCAGCAGGATCGGTGCCTGGGTGCCTCGCCTCGGCCAGGTCCGCCTTCACACCCTCCGCCCTCTACGAGGCGAACAAGCGAAACGCGTTGCAGCGTTTCGTCGTAGCCGGACGCGACACGCACTCTGGAACGCACCGCGTGACCGGCCGACCGCGCCGCGGCGGGCGGGGACCGCCGCGGAACGAGCTCAGCGCCGCACGCCGCCTCCGGCGAGGGCCGCGGCGCCGAGGATGCCGGCGTTGTTGCGGAGGGTCGCGGGGACGATGGGGGTGCGCAGGTCGAGGAGGGGGAGGAACTCGTCGTGGTGCTTCGAGACGCCTCCGCCGACGATGATGAGGTCGGGCCAGAGCAGGGCCTCGAGGTGCGAGTAGTAGCGCTGGAGGCGCTTCGCCCAGTGCTTGTAGTCGAGGTCGTCGCGCTCCTTCGCGGCGAACGACGCCTTCTTCTCGTAGTCGCCGCCGTGGATCTCGAGGTGCCCGAGCTCGGCGTTCGGGATGAGGACGCCGTCGTAGATCTGCGCGGTGCCGATGCCGGTGCCGAGCGTGGTCATCAGGACGAGGCCCTTCTTGTCCTTCGCGGCACCGAACCGCGACTCCGCGTAGCCTGCGGCGTCGGCGTCGTTGACGAAGAAGATGTCGCGGCCGATCGCGTCCTCGAACAGCTTCTCGGCCTCGAGGCCGATCCACTCGTCCGAGACGTTCGCCGCCGACATCGTCCGGCCGTGGACGACGGCGGCCGGGAAGCAGATCCCGACGGGGGTGTCGGGTGCGGCGTCCGGGATCATCGCGAGGATCTGCTGCACCGTGTCGACGATGTCCTTCGGGCGGCCGCCCTCGGGTGTCGCGACCTTCATCCGGTCGCTGAGGAGCGTCCCCTCCGAGAGGTCGACGAGCGCCCCCTTGATGCCGGTCCCCCCGATGTCGATTCCGATGGCGGTCGTCGCAGCAGTCATACCGGTCATGCTAGCGAAGCGGGACGCGCGGGATCGGGGGAGGGACCGCCGCTCCGACCGCGGCGTATGATCGGCCGCATGTCTGACGGTGACGCGAACTCCTGGTGGTACAACCTCAAGTCCGGCGCGGTGGAGCAGGGATTCGTGTCCCCCTCCGTCGATCGCGTCGGGCCCTTCCCGTCCCGGCAGGAGGCGGAGCACGCGCTCGAGAAGCTGCACGAGAACAGCCGCAGGTGGGCCGAGGAGGACGCGGCCGAGGACCGCTGACTCCTACTCGTAGCTGTGCTCGGGTGCCGGGTAGGCGCCCGACTCGACGTCGTCGCGGTACGCCGTGACCGCTCCGGTCAGGACGCCGCGGAGATCGGCGTACTGCTTGACGAAGCGCGGGACGCGGCCGGTCGTGAAGCCGGCGAAGTCCGTCCAGACGAGCAGCTGGCCGTCGACGTGGGGTCCTGCACCGACGCCGATCGTCGGGATGCGCAGCTCCTCGGTCACCTGGCGGGCGGCCTCGCTCGGCACCATCTCGAGGACGACGGCGAACGCGCCGGCCTCCTGCACGGCGCGAGCATCGGCGAGGAGCTGCTCGAGGCCGTCGCCGCGCCCCTGCACGATGTGACCGCCGAGTCCGTGCTCGCTCTGGGGCGTGAAGCCGATGTGCGCCATCACCGGGATGCCGGCGTCGACGATCCGCCGGATCTGCTCGGCCGAGCGGACACCGCCCTCGAGCTTGACGGCGTGCGCCTGCGTCTCCTTCATGAAGCGGAAGGCGGTGTGCAGCGCGTCGTCGGGACCGGACTCGTACGAGCCGAACGGCATGTCGGCGACGACGAACGCGCGCTCCACCGCGCCGGCGACCGCGCGGGCGAACGGGATGAGCTCGTCGACGGTGACCGGCAGCGTCGTGTCGTAGCCGAGCACGTTGTTGCCGGCGGAGTCGCCGACGAGGAGGAAGTCGATGCCCGCCTCGTCGAAGATCCGCGCGGTGAGCTGGTCGTAGCTCGTGAGTCCGGTGATGCGCACTCCCGATTCCTTCGCGTTCTGGAAGTGGCGGGTTCGAACGCGTTTCACGGGCTGCGCTGACATAGCCGCCAGTCTAGGCGCGGGTCGCGCATCGGGCGGGGGAGCCCTCCGCCGCACCCGCGCGGAGCCACTAGCCTTAGGGGCGAAACAGGAAGGGCCTTGATGGACAAGCAACGGGACTTCGTTCTTCGCACGATCGAAGAGCGAGGGATCAAATTCGTTCGCCTCTGGTTCACCGACGTCGTCGGCACTCTCAAGTCGGTCGCCATCGCGCCGGCCGAGGTCGAGGGCGCGTTCGCCGAGGGCCTCGGCTTCGACGGCTCCGCGATCGAGGGTCTCACCCGCTCGTTCGAGGCCGACGTCCTGGCGCACCCGGACCCGTCGACCTTCCAGATCCTCCCGTGGCGCGGCGAGATCGACCCGACCGCGCGCATGTTCTGCGACATCACGACTCCCGACGGGCAGCCGGCCGTCGCCGACCCGCGCAACGTGCTCAAGCGCACGCTCGCGAAGGCCGCGGAGCGCGGGTTCACCTTCTACACGCACCCCGAGATCGAGTTCTACCTGCTCAAGTCGTCGACCTTCGGCGCCGAGGGCCCCGAGCCCGTCGACTCCGCCGGGTACTTCGACAACGTCCCCGGAGGCACGGCGCACGACTTCCGCCGCCGTTCCGTCCGGATGCTCGAGGACCTCGGCATCTCGGTCGAGTTCAGCCACCACGAGGCGGGCCCCGGTCAGAACGAGATCGACCTGCGCTACGCGGACGCGCTGACGACCGCCGACAACATCATGACGTTCCGCACGGTCATCAAGGAGGTGGCGATCGAGCAGGGGGTCTACGCGACCTTCATGCCGAAGCCGCTCTCGGGCCACCCGGGCTCGGGCATGCACACGCACCTCTCGCTCTTCGAGGGCGACGTCAACGTGTTCTACGAGCAGGGCGCGCAGTACCAGCTGTCCAAGCTCGGCCGCCAGTTCATCGCGGGGCTTCTCAAGCACGCCCCCGAGATCACCGCGGTGACGAACCAGTTCGTCAACTCCTACAAGCGCCTCTGGGGCGGCGACGAGGCCCCGAGCTACGTCTCGTGGGGTCACAACAACCGCTCGGCCCTCGTGCGCGTCCCGCTCTACAAGCCCAACAAGGGCCAGTCGTCGCGCATCGAGTACCGCGCGCTCGACTCCGCAGCGAACCCCTACCTGGCGTACTCGCTGCTGCTGGCGGCCGGGCTCAAGGGCATCGAGGAGGGCTACGAGCTCCCCGCCGAGGCCGAGGACAACGTCTGGTCGCTGTCCGACGCCGAGCGCCGCGCGCTCGGCTACAGCCCGCTGCCGGCGAGCCTGGACCGCGCCATCTCGCTGATGGAGGACTCGGAGCTGGTCGCCGAGACGCTCGGCGAGCAGGTGTTCAACTTCGTGCTGCTCAACAAGCGGAAGGACTGGGCCGAGTACCGCGCTCAGGTCACTCCGTACGAGCTGCGCAGCAACCTCGAGATGCTCTGACCCTCTCCGCACCATGCCTCGCGAACGCACTCTCAGCGACCTCGCGCGCCTCGGATTCGCCGAACTCGGCGAGACCGGGGCGCGCCTCGCCGAGGCGGAGGAGCTCGCGGGCCGCTCGCTCGCGTCGCTCGATGCCGCGTTCGCCCGCGCCGCCGATCCGGATGCGGCGCTCCGCGCCCTGATCGACCTGCTCCGGAGCCATCGGGAGCACCTCGACCTCCTCCTCGACGACGACCAGGCGCTCACCCGGCTCCTGCTGGTGCTCGGAGCGTCCTCCGGTCTCGCCGACTTCCTGCAGCGGCGTCCCCCAGAGCTGGCGGGGTTCCGCGACCCCGTCCTCACGCTCCCCGGCCGCGCCGAGCTGCGGCGCGACCTCCTCGACTCCGTCGGTGCCGTGGACGGGTTCGCGGCGCTGCGGGAGGAGGAGGGCTGGACCGCCCTGCGCATCCGGTACCGCCGCCTCCTGACCCGCATCGTCGTGCACGACCTGAGCCAGGCCGACCCGGTCGCGGCGATCGACCGGGTCACTCGCACCCTCGCCGATCTCGCGGGAGCCGCCCTCGAGGCGTCCCTGGCCGTGGCGCGCACCGACCTCGTCGAGGGCTCCGGCCCCGGAAGGTTCACCCGCGCCGAGGTCGAGGCGACGCGCTTCGCCGTCATCGGCATGGGGAAGGCCGGCGCGTCGGAGCTCAACTACGTGTCCGACGTCGATGTCATCTTCGTCGCCGAGGGCGACCCGGAGCGCGAGCTGTCGAACGCCCGGGCGATCGACATCGCGACCCGGATGGCGGTGCTCCTGATGCGCGGCACCTCCGCTCTCGCTCTCGAGCCCGAGCTGTGGGAGGTCGACCCGAACCTCCGGCCCGAGGGCAAGCAGGGGGCGCTCGTGCGCACTCTCGAGTCGCACATCACCTACTACGACCGGTGGGCGAAGAGCTGGGAGTTCCAGGCCCTGCTCAAGGCTCGCCCGCTCGCGGGCGACCCGGAGCTCGGCCGCGCCTACGTCGAGGCCGTCGCGCCCAAGGTCTGGTCGAGCGCCTCCCGCGAGAACTTCGTCGAGTCGGTCCAGCGGATGCGCGAGCGCGTCACCGAGAACATCCCGCAGAACGACGTGCATTACCAGATCAAGCTCGGCCCGGGCGGGCTGCGCGACATCGAGTTCACGGTGCAGCTCCTGCAGCTGGTGCACGGGCAGACCGACGACGAGATCCACATGCCGGGCACGCTGCTCGCCCTGGGCGCCCTCGCCGACCGCGGCTACATCGGCCGGTCGGCGGCGGACGAGTTCGCGGAGGACTACCGCGCGCTGCGGCTGCTCGAGCACCGCCTCCAGCTGCGGAGGCTGCGACGCACGCACCTGATGCCGCGCGACGAGCACGAGCTGCGCACCCTCGCCCGGTCGAGCGGTCTCGCGAGGAGCGCCGAGGACCTCCTCGTCGTCTGGAACGGCATCAAGCACCGCGTGCGCGGCCTGCACGAGCGGCTCTTCTACCGCCCGCTGCTGTCGGCGGTCGCCGCTCTCTCCGACGGGGGAGCGGAGCTGTCGGCCGGGCAGGCCGAGGCGCGCCTGGCCGCCATCGGCTTCTCGGACGCCCGCGGCGCGCTCTCCCACATCGCGGCGATGACCTCCGGAGTGTCGCGGCGCGCGAGCATCCAGCGGCACCTCGTGCCCGTGATGCTGCAGTGGTTCGCCGACGGCCCGGACCCCGACTACGGGCTCCTCGCCTTCCGGCGGTTGAGCGACACGCTCGGCGGCACGCCGTGGTTCCTGCGGATGCTGCGCGACTCCTCCGGGGCGGCGAAGCGCCTGACGACGGTGCTCTCGGGCTCGCGCTTCGTCGGCGAGCTGCTGGACCGCATCCCCGAGTCGGCGGCCTGGCTCGAGGACGACGACGCCCTGCGGCCCCGGAGCGCCGCCGCCCTCGGTGAGGAGGTCCGCGCCGTGCTGTCGCGGCACGACACTCCGGAGGCGGTCGCCGGGGTCCTCCGCGCGATGCGCCGCCGGGAGGTGCTCCGGACGGCCATGGGCGGCGTGCTCGGGCTGAGCACGATCGAGGAGACCGCGCGCAGCCTCACCGACATCATCACGGCGCTCCTGAACGGGGTGCTCACCGCCGTGCGGCGCTCGAGCGCGCACCGGCCGGGGTCCGACGCGGAGTTCGCCGTCATCGGGATGGGCCGCTACGGGGGAGCGGAGCTGGGCTTCGGCTCCGACGCCGACGTGATGTACGTGCAGCGCCCGGGAGCGGGCGAGCCGCGGGACGCGCAGCTCTACTCGCAGTTCCTGGTCGCCGAGCTGGTGCGCCTGACCGAGGACTCCCGCCTCCCGCTCGACCTCGACGCCGATCTGCGCCCCGAGGGGAAGAACGGGCCGCTCGTGCGCTCACTCGACTCGTACCGGGCCTACTACGCGCGCTGGTCGCTGACGTGGGAGGCGCAGGCCCTCCTGCGCGCCCGCGGCGTCGCGGGAGACGCGGCGCTCGTCGCCGACTTCGAGACCCTCGCCGACGGCGTCCGCTACCCGGCGGCGATCCCGGACCGCGACGTGCGCGAGGTGAAGCGCATCAAGGCGCGCGTCGAGAAGGAGCGCCTGCCCCAGGGCGCGGACCCGATGCGCCACCTCAAGCTCGGTCGCGGCTCGCTGAGCGATGTGGAGTGGCTCGTCCAGCTGCTGCAGCTCCAGCACGCCCGCTCGATGCCGGCGCTCCGGACGACGTCGACGCTCACCGCTCTCGCCGTCGCGGAGGAGGCGGAGCTGGTGACCGGCTCCGACGCGGAGCGCCTGCGCGCGGCGTGGCGGTTCTCCTCCCGGGTGCGCTCGGCGATGACGCTCTGGTCGAACCGCACCAGCGACGTCCTGCCCACCGATCGCGGCCAGCTCGACGGGATCGCCCGCCTGCTGGAGTACCCGGCGGGCTCGGCCACCCGTCTCGAGGACGACTACCTCGGGATCACGCGCCGCGCGCGCGCCGTCTTCGAGCGCCGCTTCTACGGCCCGGTGGAGGGCGACGCGCCCACCTACCGCTGACGCCCGATCCGGTCGAGCGGCACCGCGGGAACGACGGAGGGCCGCCCTTCCGGAGAAGAGCGGCCCTCGTGGTCGTGCTCGAGGATCAGACCCCGTAGTACAGCTCGAACTCGAAGGGGTGCGGACGCTGGGCCAGCGGCTTGATCTCCTTCTCGCGCTTGTAGTCGATCCAGGTGTCGATGAGCTCCTGGGTGAACACGCCGCCCTGCAGCAGGAAGTCGTGGTCGGCCTCGAGGGCGGCCAGGGCCTCCTCGAGCGTCGCGGGAACCTGCGGGATGAGCTTGGCCTCCTCCGGGGGCAGCTCGTACAGGTCCTTGTCGACGGGCTCGTGCGGCTCGATGCGGTTCTTGATGCCGTCGATGCCGGCCATGAGCTGCGCGGCGAACGCGAGGTACGGGTTGCCCGAGGCGTCGGGCGCACGGAACTCGATGCGCTTGGCCTTCGGGTTCGTGCCCGTGATCGGGATGCGGATCGACGCGGAGCGGTTGCCGGCCGAGTAGACCAGGTTGACCGGCGCCTCGAAGCCCGGGATCAGGCGGTGGTACGAGTTGACGGTCGGGTTGGTGAAGGCCAGGACGGCGGGGGCGTGCTTGAGCAGGCCGCCGATGTACCAGCGGGCGACGTCGGAGAGTCCGCCGTAGCCGTTCTCGTCGTAGAACAGCGGCACGCCGTCGTTCCACAGTGACTGGTGGGTGTGCATGCCCGAGCCGTTGTCGCCGAAGAGGGGCTTCGGCATGAACGTGGCGGTCTTGCCCCACTGCTCGGCCGTGTTCTTGACGATGTACTTGAACTTCAGGATGTCGTCGGCCGCCGACACCATGGTGTCGAAGCGGTAGTTGATCTCGGCCTGGCCGCCGGTGCCCACCTCGTGGTGCGAGCGCTCGAGGATGAGGCCGGCGTCGATCAGCTTGAGGCAGATGTCGTCGCGGAGGTCGGCCTGCTTGTCGACCGGGCTGACGGGGAAGTAGCCGCCCTTGTAGGGCGTCTTGTTGCCGAGGTTGCCGCCCTCTTCGACGCGGCCCGAGTTCCAGGCGCCCTCGACCGAGTCGACGACGTGGAACGCAGCGTTCTGCGTGACCTCGTAGCGGACGTCGTCGAAGATGTAGAACTCCGCCTCGGGGGCGAAGAACGCGGTGTCCGCGATGCCGGTGGAGGCGAGGTACTTCTCGGCCTTCTTGGCGACCTGGCGCGGGTCCTTCGAGTAGATCTCGCCGTTGCGCGGGTTGTAGATGTCGAAGACGAGGATGAGCGTGCGCTCGACGCGGAACGGGTCCACGTAGGCCGTCGTCACATCGGGGATCAGCTGCATGTCCGACTCGTGGATGTTCGCGAATCCGCGGATGGACGACCCGTCGAACAGCTGGCCGACGGAGAAGAACTCCTCGTCCACGGTCGATGCGGGGATGTTGAAGTGCTGCTGGACACCGGGAAGATCGGTGAACCGGATGTCGAGGAACTTGACGTCCGTGTCCTTGATGAACTTGAGCACCTCGGAAGAATCTTTAAACATGCAAAGGTCTCCAATGGCATAACGGGTTGCTGCGGGACGCAGCCGTCCCAGGGTAGTGACAGGGGGTTTCCCTGCTGTGTCCCCATTGTTTCCGGCATGTTACGGACGGGCGTCGGTGCGGCTCGCAGCCCGCTCCCGATCGGCGCGCGGGCACCGCGGATAGGATCGGAGGATGCCAGGATCCGACCGCAGAACGTTCGCCGATGTCGGCCCGAGCTCGTGGCCGGGGGAGCGCCTCGGTCTTCCCGAACGGGGCCGCATGTCGGTCGGCCGGGTCGGTCGGCGGTCCGCCGCCCTCGCGGTGGACCTCGCCGTCGCCGCCCTGCTCTCGCTGGCGTTCTTCGACTACGACCGCTGGGCGAGCCTGATCCTCTTCGTCGTCCTGCAGGCCGTCTTCATCCCGACGATCGGGGGCAGCATCGGCCACCGGCTCCTCGGGATGCGCGTCATCCGCCTCGGCGGCGGCTGGGTCGGTGTGTGGCGGCCGCTGGTGCGATCGGTGCTCCTCGCGGTCCTCGTCCCGGCCCTCGTCTGGGACTCGGACCAGCGCGGCTTCCACGACAAGGTCGCGGGCACGGTCCTCGTCCGGTACTGAGCCCGGACGGCGAAGAGCCCGCACCGCCGAGGTGCGGGCTCTTCGCGTGGATCGTCAGCGGGAGCGCTGCGGGCGCACCTTGAACGGGTCGACGCCCTTGGGGATCGGCAGCGACGTGTTGAGCGACGCGAGACGGTTCTTGACGGCCAGCACCTCGGCCTTGGTCAGCACCTTCTTGGTCTTGGCGAGGGTGCGGGGCACGCGGTGCAGCGGCACGGCGTCGGCGTCGGGGCCGACGTGCACGAAGGTCACGGGGACGTTCGGGAGGATGCGGGTCACCTTGCGGCGCTCGTCCTCGAGCATGCGCTTCGTGCGGCCGGAGGGCCCCTCCGCGATCAGGACGACCCCGCCGCGACCGACGGCCCGGTAGACGGCGTCCTGGGTCTTGCCGTTGACGGCCACCGGCATCTCGCCTCCGGTCCAGGTGCCGCGCAGCCCGCTGCGGAGCACCGCGCCGACCGCACCGGGCTGGCCGGCGATCTGCCCGTAGGCGGCGCGCTCGGCCCGGCGCGAGAGCACGGCGAGCCCGGCGACCAGACCGGCCATGACGCCGACGAGGATCCAGAGCGCGATGACGAAGCCGTTGCCGTCGCCGAGCAGAACGCCGAGGAGGACGCCGAGCAGGACCGGCAGCAGCGCCGCGAGCAGGATGATCCAGATCGCGTTGCTGTCGTAGCGGCGGGTCATCTGGAACACCTGCCACATCTGCTTGAGACGTCCGGGTTCCTTGACCGCCTTCGTCGACGGTTCCGTGCTGCGTGCCATGGGGTCAAGGATACCGAGCGGACCCGCGCGAGGAGACCGATCGTCCGGATCGGGAGTCCTCCCCAGGCCCGCGCTCCTCCGATCCGTCCACCGGAGCGGCGCTGCCGGACCGGCCGGCCGCCGGGACGGTCCAGTCTCGGAGCATGGGATCGGACGCAGCAGCGCGGCAGCGCGGGACGGAGCGGCTCGGCGGCTTCGAGGTCGTCGGCTCCACGCCCCGGGGTGCGCTGGTCGTCGGAGGCGACGGCGCGGTGCTCTCCGCCCTGGTGACGACGAGAGAGAGGGCCGCCGCGGTGCTGCGGGGCCCGCTCGTGCGGCTCCCGCCTCACGAGCACCGGGAGTCGCTCGTCGAGGTCGCCGCGGCGCACGAGGCCCTCGTGCTCGTGACCGCGCCGCCGACGGTCACCACACTCGAGACGGTCCTGGCCTCGCACGAGCCGCTGACGGCCGGTGTCGTGGTCACGATCCTCGGCCCCGTCGTCGAGGCGGTCCGGGAGGCGTCGGCTCTCGGCGTCGAGCTCGTCGTCGGAGCCGAGTCGGTCGGTCTGACCGCCGAGGGGGCACCGGTCGTGCTCACCGCGGACCTCGCAGCGTCAGAGGAGTCGCCCGCCGAGGCGCTGCGCTCGCTGATCGCGAGGTGCGGGGGCCGGTGCGCCGATCGACTCGGTGTTCCGGAGGCGGGGTCCGATCTGAAGGCGCTCGAGGGCTTCCTCTACCGGGCGGCGCCTCCGCTGCCCGTGGGGCGCCTCCTGCGCGCCCGGCCGCTCGTCGCGGTAGCGACGGAGGCGCCGGTCGAGGCGACGCCGCCGTGGGCGCGACTGCGGGCCCGCCGGTCTGCCCGGGGCGGAGCGATCGCGGTACGTCGCGGGAGCATCGCGCCGTCGGAACCGGGGCGCCATCGTCGGGCGCACCCGCTGGACGGCTGGCAGGTCCGCGTGGCCGACGCGGCGAGGAAGCGCCGCGGACCGCTCGCTGCCGCAGTGGTGATCGTGATCGGAGCCGCCGTCGCCACTGCCGTGGGCGCGAGCCCCGCGCCCGGTCCCTCGGCCCCTCCGCGGACCGCCGCGACCGCCCGCCCCACGCCCGCGCCGACACCTCCGGACGCCGAGGCGACTCCCGAGTCGGCCGCGACGGAGCTGCTCTCCCGGGCCTCCGCCTGCTCGCGATCGACCGCGTCCTGCCTGGCCGCTCTGACGACTCCGGACTCGCCGCTGCGCTCGGGAGGGGCGGCACGGTTCGACGCACTGGTCCCCGTCGAGGCGGAGGTCCGCGCCGTGGTCGCCGACGAGAACGGCGGCTCGGCGCTCGTCTCCCTCGATTCGGAGCAGGGAACGACAGCGGCCTCCGTCCTGATCATCAGGACGGAGGCCGGCTGGCTCATCCGCGACGTCTTCGCCGGTGATCCGCCCTAGCGGGCGTCACCGGCGGAGGCGGCGTCAGATGCCGAGGTCGTTCTCGAACGAGCCCTCCTCGAGGCGCTCCTTGATGGCCACCAGGAAGCGGGCCGCGTCGGCGCCGTCGACCGTGCGGTGGTCGTACGACAGCGCGAGGTAGACGGTGGAGCGGATCGCGATCGCGTCCTGTCCGTCGACCTGCACCACGGCCGGCTTCTTCGAGACGATGCCGGTGCCGAGGATCGCGGTCTGCGGGAGGAAGACGACCGGGGTGTCGAAGAGCGCGCCGCGCGAACCGGTGTTGGTCAGCGTGAAGGTGCCCCCGGCGAGCTCGTCGGGCTTCAGCTTGTTGTTGCGGGTGCGCTCGGCCAGGTCGCCGATGGTGGAGGCGATCTGCGCGAGCGAGAGGTCCGCCGCGTTCTTGAGCACCGGGGTCAGCAGCCCGCGCTCGGTGTCGACCGCGATGCTGATGTTCTCGTGGTCGGGGTAGACGATCGAGTCGCCGTCGAGCGTGGAGTTGATGACCGGGTAGGCCTTCAGCGCCTCGGCGGCCGCGAGGGCGAAGAACGGGAGGAAGGACAGCTTGGCGCCGGTCTTCTCCTGGAAGCTCTTCTTGACCGAGTCGCGGAAGCGGGCGACGGCCGTGACGTCGACCTCGACCACCGAGGTGAGCTGAGCGGTCGACTGCATCGACTCGACGGCGCGCTGCGCGAGCACCTTGCGCAGGCGCGACATCTGCTGGGTGGTCCCGCGCAGAGGCGAGGTCTCGAGCGGCGTGCGAGCGGCCTTCGCGGCAGCGGCGGCGGGGGCCGACACGGGAGCCGGAGCCGACTTCGCGGCCTCGACGGCGTCGAGCACGTCCTGCTTGCGGATGCGACCGCCGACACCGGTTCCGGTGAGGGTCGTCAGGTCGATGCCGTGCTCGCTCGCGAGCTTGCGCACCAGCGGCGTGACGTAGCCGGGGTTCGAGTCGGTCGGCTCGGGCGTCGCGGCGGGAGCCGCAGCAGCGGGAGCCGCAGCAGCGGGGGCCGGGGCGGCCGCGGCGGGTGCCGGGGTGGACGGAGCGGGAGCGGAGACCTCGGGGGCCGGCTTCTCCGCCGCCGGAGCGGGCTCGGGCTCGGCGGGGGCGGGCGCCTCCTCCTCGCTGTCGGCGTCGACCGACGGCGTCGCGACCTCGGTCGGCTCGGCCTCGGCGGCGGCGACCTCGGGGGCCTCCTCCGCGGGCGCCTCGGGCTCGGCCGCCGCAGCGGCTCCCGAGCCGTCGCCGATGCGCACCAGCTCGGCGCCGACCTCGACCGTCTCGTCCTCCTGGACGAGGATCTCCTCGATGACACCGGCGACGGGCGACGGGATCTCGGTGTCGACCTTGTCGGTCGAGACCTCGAGCAGGGGCTCGTCGACCTCGACGCGGTCCCCGACGTTCTTCAGCCAGCGGGTGACCGTTCCTTCCGTGACACTCTCTCCGAGTGCCGGGAGGCTGACGGATTCGCTCATGAGCCTGTCTCCTTAAGACGCGTTGTTCGATCTTCAGTGTATGGAAACGGGAGCAGCGGGTCGCCGCTCCCGGTGGTTCTAGAGGGCGTGCAACGGCTTCCCGGCCAGGGCGAGGTGCGCTTCGCCGAGCGCCTCGTTCTGCGTGGGGTGCGCGTGCACGAGGGGGGCGACGTCCTCGGGATGGGCCTCCCAGTTGACGATGAGCTGCGCCTCGCCGATCAGCTCTCCCACGCGGGCGCCCACCATGTGCACACCTACGACCGGGCCGTCGACGAGCCGGACGACCTTGACGGATCCGGTGGTGCCGATGATCGTGCTCTTCGCGTTGCCACCGAGACCGTAGTCGTAGCTGGCGACCCGGTCGGCGCCGTACTCGGCCACGGCCCGCGCCTCGGTGAGTCCCACGGAGGCGACCTCCGGGTCGCTGTACGTCACCTTGGGCACGTTGACGTCGGCGACCACCTGCGGGCCGAGGCCCGCGATCTCCTCCGCCACGAAGATCCCCTGCTGGAAGCTGCGGTGCGCCAGCTGGAGGCCGGGGACGATGTCGCCGACCGCGTAGACGCCGGGGACCGAGGTCTGCAGGCGCTCGTCGGTGACGACGTAGCCCCGGTCGAGGCTCACGCCCACCTCGTCGAAGCCCAGCCCGGCCGTGACCGGCCCACGACCGACGGCGACGAGCAGCAGGTCGCCCTCGACGGACGCGCCGGACTCGAGCGAGACGGTCACGCCCGCGTCGGACTGGGAGACCGACGACACGCGGGAGCCGAGGGTGAAGGAGATCCCGCGCTTGCGGAAGGCCCGCTCGAGCTGCTTGCTGACGCTCTCGTCCTCGTTGGGGACCAGGTGGGGCAGCGCCTCGATGATAGTGACCTCGGCGCCGAAGGAGCGCCACACGCTCGCGAACTCGACACCGATGACGCCTCCGCCGAGCACGACCACGCGCTCGGGGACGTGATCGAGCTCGAGGGCCTGGTCGCTGGTGATCACGCGGCCGCCGATCTCGATGCCGGGGAGCGTGCGCGAGGAGGAGCCGGTGGCGAGGACGACGGAGGTGCCGTGCAGCACGTGCTCGCCGACCGTGACCGTCGTCGGTCCGGTGAGGCGGCCGTCTCCGCTCACGACGGTGATGCCGCGGGCCGAGACGAGACTCTGCAGGCCCTTGTACTTGCCGGCGACGACGCCCTCGCGGTAGCGCGTGACCTGCGCGATGTCGATGCCCTGGAACGAGGCCAGGACTCCGTACTTCTGCGCGTCCTTCGCGCCGTCCGCGAGCTCCGCGGCGTGCAGCAGGGCCTTGGTGGGCACGCAGCCGCGGTGCAGGCACGTGCCGCCGAGCTTGTCGCGCTCGACGATCGCGACGCTCATGCCGAGCTGGGTCGCCCGGAGGGCCGCTGCGTACCCGCCGCTGCCACCACCGAGCACGACGAGGTCGTAGCGCTCTTCCGACACCGAGTGACTCCCTTGCGACGTGCGGTCCCCCTCGCTTCCTGACCGGTCCGGCGCAGTGCGCACGGGGCCGAGGACGGGGGACGAGGCGGGATCTCCCGCCCCGTCGACCCTACTACGCGCTCGCGAAGTGCTCGGCCAGGGCGAGGAGCGCCCTCACCGAGACGCCGGTCGGGCCGCCGGCGGTGAAGCCGTACGCCCCGCCCGCGTTGTTCGCGGCGCCGGCGATGTCGAGGTGCGCCCAGGGGATGGTGGTGGCGTCGTCGCCCTCGCCGCGCGTGCCGACGAACTCGCGGAGGAAGTGGCCGGCGATCAGCATGCCGCCCGCGGTGTTGCCCGGCTTCACGTTCGCGATGTCGGCGATGTCGGAGTTGAGCAGCGGGCGCAGCTCGGCGGGGAGGGGCATGTGCCAGAACGGCTCGCCGGCCCGCGCGGCCGCGCTCAGCACGGTGCGGATCAGCTCGTCCTCGCCCATGACGCCCGTGTAGCGGTTGCCGAGCGCGACGGAGGCGGCGCCGGTCAGCGTCGCGACGTCGATGATCGCGTCGGGCTGCTCCTCGCTCGCGGCGACGAGGCCGTCGGCGAGGACGAGCCGGCCCTCGGCGTCGGTGTTGAGGACCTCGACGGTCGTGCCGCCGCGGATGGTCAGGACGTCGTTCGGGCGGATCGCCGTCCCGGACGGCAGGTTCTCGGCGAGGCAGAGCCAGGCGGTCACCCGCACCGGCAGCCGCAGCTCGGCGACGGCCCTGGCGACCGCGTAGACGGTCGCGGCGCCGGTCATGTCGTACTTCATGCCGATCATCGAGGTCGGCGGCTTCAGCGAGAGTCCGCCGCTGTCGAAGGTGATGCCCTTGCCGACCAGCGCGAGGTGCGCGCCGGCGCCCTCGGGGTCGTACGCCACCTTCACGAGGCGCGGCGGCCGGGAGGATCCGGCTCCCACTCCGAGGATCCCGCCGAAGCCCTCCTCCTCGAGCGCCTCCTCGTCCCACACGGTGACCTCGAGGGGGAGACCCTCGACTCCGCTCTGCACGGCCTCGGCGAGGGTCTGCGGGTACAGGTGCGACGGCGGGGTGTTGACGAGGTCCTTCACGGCGGCGACGGCGCGGCTGATCGCCAGCGCGCGCTCGAGTACGGCCGTGTCGGCACCCTCGGGAGCGACGACGACGACGTCCCGGACCGGCTGCTTGACCGACTCCGCGGTGCTGCTGCGGAAGGCCGAGAAGGCGTACGCACCGAGCGCGGCGCCCTCGGCCACGGCCGCGAGAGCGCCCTCGGCGGCGACGGGCAGGGCCAGGGCCGCGGAGGCGGTGCCCGCGAGCGAGCGCACGGCCAGCCCGGCGGCGGCCCGGAGGACCGTCGCCGAGGGCTCCGCGGATCCGAGGCCGACGAGCACGACGACCCCAGCTCGCAGCGGGGAGGGGACGCGGACGAGCGTCTCGACGGCGCCCGTCACTCCGAGAGAAGGGAGAGCGGCGGTGAGCTCGTCGAGGCCGTCCACGCCGACCAGCCGCGGGCCGTCCGGTCCCGGTGCGACCCCGAGGACGAGGGCGTCGGAGTCGATGTCGGAGACGGGAGCGGTCGAGAACTCGAGAGAGGAGAGGGGCATGCGCGCAATGCTAGGCGCTGTTCGCTGAGGGCTCAGCGCCGTCGCCCGGGCCCCGGAGCACCGCCGTCTACAGTGGATCGCATGCTGGATCCGGAAGACCTGTTCGAGATCGAGGGCGACCTGTCGGAGGTTCCGCGCGGGCTGCACCTCGTCGCGGGGCTGACCGGTTTCGCCGACGCCGGAGGCGCCGTGGGGCAGCTGGGGGAGTACCTCCTCGACACGCTGCAGCACCGCGTGGTCGTCGAGTTCGACCAGGACCAGCTGCTCGACTACCGCGCCCGTCGCCCGATCATCACCTTCGATCAGGACCACCTGACCGACTACCGCCCGGCCACCCTCCGCCTCTCGCTCGCGCACGACGAGCTGCACCAGCCGTTCCTGCTGCTGACGGGCTTCGAGCCCGACTTCCAGTGGGAGCGGTTCACCCGGGCGGTGCTCGCACTCGTCGACCGGCTCGGGATCGCGAGCACCACCTGGGTGCACGCCATCCCGATGCCCGTCCCGCACACGCGACCGGTCGGAGTCACCGTGAGCGGCAACCGCGAGGACCTCATCGAGGCGATGTCGGTGTGGAAGCCGCACACCCAGGTCCCCTCCAACGTGCTGCACCTGCTCGAGTACCGGCTCTACGAGCGCGGACTGCCCGCGGTCGGCTTCGCGCTGCTCATCCCGCACTACCTCTCGGACACCGAGTACCCGCAGGCGGCCGTCGCCGCGCTCGAGAGCATCTCGGCGTCGACGGGGCTGATCTTCCCGACCGATCGCCTGCGCGAGAGCGGGCGGGAGTTCCTCGCGAAGGTCGACGAGCAGGTCGCGGGCAACGAGGAGCTGCAGAAGCTGGTCGCCGCCCTCGAGGCCCGGCACGACACCTACATGGAGGGGACGAGCCTCCGCTCGCCCCTCACCGACGAGGACGGCTTCGTGCCGAGCGCGGACGCCCTCGCCGCCGAGCTCGAGAAGTTCCTCGCGATCCGCCGCCCCGGGGACGAGCCCGCCGCCTCCTGAGCCGCCGCTAGGCTCCCACGAGTGCGATCTTCTCGAGCCTGGTTCGTCTTCGGTGCCGGCGCGTTCGCGTACCTGGTCGCGGTCCTGGACCGCACGACGCTCGGTGTCGCGGGAGTCGATGCCGCTGCCCGGTTCGGAGTGGCGGCCGCCGTCCTGTCCTCGCTGGCCGTCGTCCAGCTGATCGTCTACGCGGCGATGCAGATCCCCGTCGGGATCCTGATCGACCGCTTCGGGCCGAAGACGCTGATCGTGAGCGGGACGGCGCTGATGATGGCCGGGCAGATCGTGCTCGCGATCGCTCCCTCGATCGGCGTCGCGATCGGCGGCCGCATCCTCGTCGGGGCGGGGGACGCGGCGATCTTCACGTCGGTCATCCGTCTCACCGTCACCTGGTTCAGCGGGCCGCTCGTCCCGCAGCTCTCGCAGTGGATCGGCAACATCGGCCAGATCGGGCAGATCCTCTCGGCGCTGCCCTTCGCGGCCCTCCTGCACTCCGCCGGCTGGACCCCGGCCTTCCTCTCGGCTGCGGGTCTGGGCGCCGTCGCGATCCTCGGGGTGATCCTGTTCGTCAGCGACGTCCCGCCGCGCACGGAGCCGATCGTCCTGGTGCCGCCGACGCTGCGGGCGACCGTCGCGCAGCTCGCCGTCAGCCTCCGCCGGCCGGGGACGCAGCTCGGCTTCTGGTCGCACTTCGTGACGCAGTCCTCGGGCACCGTCTTCACGCTGCTCTGGGGCTACCCGTTCCTCGTCTACGCGATCGGCCTCCCGCCGGGCACGGCCGCGCCGACCCTGACGATCGTCGTTGTCGCCGGCATCGTCGTCGGACCGGTGCTCGGCGTCCTGACCGCGCGGCACCCGATGCGCCGGAGCAACCTCGTCATCGCCATCGTCTCGACCATGGCCGTGGCCTGGACCGTCGTCCTGCTCTGGCCGGGCGTCCCGCCGTACTGGCTGATCGTCCTCCTGCTGATCGTCATCGGCGCGGGCGGTCCCGGCTCGATGATCGGCTTCGACTTCGCCCGCACCTTCAACCCGAAGCGCAGTCTCGGTGCCGCGAACGGCGTCGTGAACGTCGGCGGGTTCCTCGCCAGCTTCACGATGATGTTCCTGATGGGCCTCGTGCTCGACGCCCTCGCCGGCCCCGGAGCGGACTCCGCCGACCTCTACTCGATGGAGCACTTCCGGCTCGCCTGGTGCGTGCAGTACGTCGTCGTCGGCGCCGGAGTCGTCGGACTCGTCAGTGCGCGGCGCCGGACCCGCCGTCGTCTCGCGGAGGACGAGGGAATAATGGTGGCCCCTCTCTGGGTTGCACTGAGTGACCGGCTCCGTCGTGGACGCTCGGGACGCTGACCGCCGCATCGGGACCGTCTCGACACACGATGTCCCGTTCGGATCGGCGTCCTGACGGGCGGATCGGCGGATCCGCGCTCGCCGAACTGCCGAGCGGCACGATCGCACTACCCAGGCGTGCAATAATTGTCAATAGGACCCGTTCGGGTCGAGGAGCACCACGTCGGCATCCGGCGTGCGACGTCCCCGACTTGACATGGGTCCTCGTAATGCCCACCGACGGACGACGCTCTCCCGGCGCCGTCCGCTACCGGGACGCAACGGATGGAGAGGTGCCGCTATGGCCACCAGGACTACCAAGACAGCCACCCTCGACGCCGTCGACGACGACGCGACGACGACGACCAAGAAGCCGGCCGCGCGCAAGCCCGCCGCTGCGAAGACCCCGCGCGCCCGCGCCTCCGCGAAGACGGCTGCACCCGCCGTCGACGAGGAGACCGCCGACGCTCCCGAGCCCGACGAGGCGGACGCCCCGGACGACGACGAGACCGAGACGGTCGTCGACGAGCCCGAGGCCGACGCCAAGGACGACTCCGAGACCCCCGACAGCCCGGTCGCGGTCGTCGCCGCCCCCGCGGAGCCCCTCCCGAGCGGTGCCCTGGTGCTGTCGTTCGGCGGCGACGACGACGAGGTCCCGGTCTACTCGACCGCGATCACCGGAGCGACCGCCGACCCCGTCAAGGACTACCTCAAGCAGATCGGCAAGGTCGCGCTCCTGAACGCGGCCGAGGAGGTCGAGCTCGCGATGCGCATCGAGGCGGGCCTCTTCGCCGAGGACAAGCTCGCGAACTCGAGCGACCTCAGCCCGGAGCTCGTCCGCGAGCTGCGCTGGGTCGCCAAGGACGGACAGCGCGCCAAGAGCCACCTGCTCGGCGCCAACCTCCGCCTCGTCGTGAGCCTCGCGAAGCGCTACACGGGCCGCGGGATGCAGTTCCTGGACCTCATCCAGGAGGGCAACCTCGGTCTCATCCGGGCCGTCGAGAAGTTCGACTACACCAAGGGCTTCAAGTTCTCGACCTACGCGACCTGGTGGATCCGCCAGGCGATCACCCGCGCGATGGCAGACCAGGCGCGCACCATCCGCATCCCGGTGCACATGGTCGAGGTCATCAACAAGCTCGCCCGCGTGCAGCGCCAGATGCTCCAGGACCTGGGGCGCGAGCCCACCCCGGAGGAGCTGTCGCGCGAGCTCGACATGACCCCCGAGAAGGTCATCGAGGTGCAGAAGTACGGTCGCGAGCCGATCTCGCTGCACACCCCCCTGGGCGAGGACGGCGACAGCGAGTTCGGCGACCTCATCGAGGACACCGAGGCCGTCGTGCCCGCCGACGCGGTGGGCTTCACGATGCTGCAGAAGCAGCTCGAGTCGCTCCTCGACTCTCTCTCGGAGCGCGAGGCGGGCGTGATCCGCATGCGCTTCGGCCTCGGCGACGGCATGCCGAAGACGCTCGACCAGATCGGCGACACGTTCGGCGTCACGCGCGAGCGGATCCGTCAGATCGAGTCGAAGACGATGGCCAAGCTCCGCCACCCCTCGCGCTCGCAGTCGCTCCGCGACTACCTCGAGTAGGCCGGTGATCCGCTACGCGCCGGCGGTCCTCCTGGGGAGGGCCGCCCGCTTCGCGGCGCGAGTGAGGAAGCCGGGCGGCGGATCCGCCGTCCCCGGCCTGGTGGTGAACCGCATCGCGCCGGGATTCCTCCCCGCCGTCCTCGACGGCTTCCCCGAGGGGCTCGTCGTCGTCACCGGTTCCGCCGGCAAGTCGACGACGACGAAGATGCTCGTCGCGGTGCTGCGCGCCCACGGCCTGAGCGTCTTCACGAACCCCTCGACCGCGAACATCGCGCAGGGCCTGACCTCGGCACTCCTCGAGCGCGCGGACCTGCGCGGTCGCATCGACGCCGACATCGCCGTCCTGGAGATGGACGAGGGCCACGGAGCCCGCCTGGCGCCGCGGATGAGCCCGCGCGTCGTGTTGCTGACGAACGTCGTCGTCGACCAGATCGACCGCTTCTTCGACCCCGCCATGGTCGCGCGGATGCTCGCCGCCATCGCGACGAGGGCCACCGGACCGGTCGTCCTGAACGCCGACGACCGGCACGTCGCCGACATCGCGTCCGCGCTCCCCGCCGACTCCGTGCGCTGGTACGGCGTCTCCTCGGCCGTCAAGGACGGCGCCGCGGGCGGGCTCGGCTACGCGTCCGTCGCGGACTCCGGTGCGGACCGCGCCACCACCGTCGTCGAGAGCACCTCCGGCGCGGCCGCGACGATCGTCACCGACGGCACCTCGCTCCGACTGCGCCTGCCGGCCCGTGGCGTCCACTACGCCGTCGATGCGGCCGCAGCGGTCTCGGCGGCGCGCGCTGTGCTCGGCGAGCGTTTCGACGCCGGCACCGCCTCCGCCGCCCTCTCGTCGATCGACCCGGTCTTCGGACGCGGGGAGGTCGTCACCGTGCGCGGGCAGGAGGTGGAGTTCGTGCTGGTGCAGAACCCGGCGAGCTACCGCTTGAATCTCGCGGAGATCCCGGAGGGCACCGAGCAGGTGATGCTCGCGATCGGCTCCGACGTCCGCGACCCGTCCTACTTCTGGCCCGTCGACACGTCGCGACTCGGCCGCGTCCGCATCGTCTCGGGGTCGAAGGCGCACGAGGCCGCGCTGCAGCTGCGCTACGACGGAGTCGCGATCGACTCCGTGGACGAGGATCTCGGCCGCGCGCTCGATGCGTTCCTCGCCCTCCCCGCGCCGTCCACCGGTCGCAAGACGATCGTCTTCTCGGCCGACTCGATGCGCCGGACCCGTGCGCACCTGCAGCTGGCCTCCAACCGCGAGGAGGACTCGTGACCGCTCTCCGCATCGGCGTTCTGGCGCCGGAGGTCCTCGACAGCAACGGCGACGCGGCCAACGCCCGCGTCCTCGTGGCCCGTGCCCGATGGTCGGGGCTGGACGCCGAACTCGTCCCGCTCCGCACGGCGGAGGGCTTCGCGATCCGACCGGACGTCGTGGTGGCGGGCACCGGGGCCGACCAGGACCTTCCCGACGTGCTCGGCCTGCTGCTCGAGAACGCCTCAGCTCTGAGGGGCTGGGTCACCGATGGGACCGAGATCGTGGCGGTCGGCGCCGGCTGGCAGCTCCTCACCGAGTCGTTCACCACGCCGACGGGGGTCGTGGCCGGCGTCGGCGTCTTCCCCGGGCGCTCCGTCGCGGGGGAGCGGGTGACCGACGACCTCGTCGTGTCCTCCGGTGCCGACACGCTGGTCGGCTTCGAGAACCACGTCCGGCGCGTCGAAGGAATCGACCCGGCGCACGTGCTCGGCACGGTGCTGCACGGCGTGGGCGACGGGGGCGGAGTCGAGGGCTACCGCGACGGCGGCCTGCTCGGCACGCACCTGCACGGCCCCGTCCTGGCTAAGAACCCGGTCCTCGCCGACGCGATCCTCACTCGGATCTCCGGGCGCCGCTCACTCGTCTACACGACGACCGACGCCCGCCTCCGTGCCGCCGATGAAACGGCACGAGCCGCCCGCGAAGTGATCGCGAAGCGGCTCGGTGTCGTTCGGTAGGACGCGTCAGCGCCGCACCGTTCGTTCGTCGTGGCTCAGGGGCGCTGCTCCTCGAAGAGCCGCGCGGACTCGTCGTGCCAGCTCTGCGCGATGCTCGAGAGCTTCTCCTGGTACTTCTTGCCGTGGTGCGAGCAGAAGAGGAGCTCTCCGCTGTTCACGACGACTCGGATGTACGCCTGCGCGCCGCAGCTGTCGCAGCGGTCGGCGGCGGAGAGCTGGTGGGCGCCAGCGAGTTCGTCCACGCCGTTCTGGGTTGCTGTGGTCGACATGACTTGGCCTCCTGCACTCGGTCTTCGATCTCTGCTTAGTGGAACCATCAAAGCACGCGAATGTTTCCACGTAGAGACGATCCCGCGGCATTTCGCTGTGCGCGTAGGTACCCCGCGGAACTGGACGTCGTGCGCGCTGCCGCGTCGCGACAGGGGAGAGGCCGTCCGAAAGTAAACTGGAGGAATGGCCTCTTCCGATTACTCCGCTCGGCACCTCTCCGTTCTCGAGGGTCTCGAGGCGGTCCGGAAGCGCCCGGGCATGTACATCGGCTCGACCGACTCCCGCGGTCTGATGCACTGCCTGTGGGAGGTCATCGACAACTCCGTCGACGAGGCCCTGGCCGGGCACGGCTCCGAGATCAGCGTCGTCCTGCACTCCGACGACAGCGTCGAGGTCCGGGACCGTGCGCGAGGCATCCCCGTCGACATCGAGCCGAAGACCGGGCTCACGGGCGTCGAGGTCGTCTTCACCAAGCTGCACGCCGGCGGCAAGTTCGGCTCGGGCTCGTACGCCGCCTCGGGCGGACTGCACGGCGTCGGCGCGTCCGTGGTCAACGCCCTGTCCGAGCGGCTCGACGTCGAGGTCGACCGGGACGGCCGCACCTACCGGATGTCGTTCCACCGCGGAGAGCCCGGCCGCTTCGCCGACACGGGCGAGCCGACTCCGGATGCGCCGTTCACTCCCTTCGAGAACGGCTCCGAGCTCGACATCGTCGGCAAGGTGAAGAAGGGCGTCACCGGAACGCGCGTGCGGTACTGGGCCGACCGCCAGATCTTCACCCGGGGCGCGGCGTTCCAGACCGACGATCTCGTCACCCGCGCCCGCCAGACCGCGTTCCTCGTCCCCGGGCTCACGATCGACATCGTCGACGACCGCGAGGCCGAGCGCCGCGCCGAGATGTTCCGCTACGACGGCGGGATCTCGGAGTTCGTCGAGTTCCTCGCTCCGGACGCGGCGGTCACCGACGTCCTGCGGCTCACCGGGACGGGCTCCTTCACCGAGACCGTCCCCGTCCTCACGCCCGGCGGCGCGATGGTGCCGACAGAGGTGGAGCGCTCCTGCGAGGTCGACATCGCCCTGCGCTGGGGCACCGGGTACGAGACGGTCGTGCGCAGCTTCGTGAACATCATCTCGACGCCCAAGGGAGGCACGCACCAGAACGGCTTCGAGCAGGGACTGCTCAAGCTGCTGCGCTCGCAGGTCGAGGCCAACGCCCGGCGCCTGAAGGTCGGCTCCGACAAGCTCGAGAAGGACGACGTCCTCGCCGGTCTCACCGCCGTGCTGACGGTGCGCCTCCCCGAGCCGCAGTTCGAGGGGCAGACGAAGGAGGTGCTCGGCACACCGGCCGTGCGCGCGATCGTCGCGCAGACGATCACCTCGACGCTCGGCGCGATCTTCTCCTCGACGAAGCGCGAGGACAAGGCGCAGATGTCGCAGCTGCTCGAGAAGCTCGTCACCGAGATGAAGTCGAGGATCTCGGCCCGCGCCCACAAGGAGACCCAGCGGCGCAAGAACGCGCTCGAGTCCTCCTCCCTGCCCGCGAAGCTCGTCGACTGCCGCAGCAACGACGTGGAGAACAGCGAGCTCTTCATCGTCGAGGGCGACTCCGCCCTCGGCACGGCCAAGAGCGCTCGGAACAGCGAGTACCAGGCGCTGCTGCCCATCCGCGGCAAGATCCTGAACGTGCAGAAGGCGAGCATCGCCGACATGCTCTCGAACGCCGAGTGCGCGTCGATGATCCAGGTCATCGGAGCGGGGTCCGGCCGCTCGTTCGACCTCGCGGCGGCGCGCTACGGCAAGATCATCCTGATGAGCGACGCCGATGTCGACGGTGCGCACATCCGCACCCTCCTCCTGACCCTCTTCTTCCGCTACATGCGGCCGCTGGTCGAGGCCGGACGGGTCTTCGCCGCCGTGCCGCCGCTGCACCGCGTCGTCGTGATGAACGCGGGCAAGAAGCCGAACGAGACGATCTACACCTACTCCGAGAAGGAGCTCCAGAGCGTGCTGGCCGCGCTCGCCAAGGCGGGGCGCCGGTACCAGGACCCGATCCAGCGCTACAAGGGCCTCGGCGAGATGGATGCGGACCAGCTCGCGACCACGACGATGGACCGCTCGCGTCGGACGCTCCGGCGGGTCAGGGTCGCCGACGCCGAGAACGCCGGCCGCGTGTTCGAGCTCCTGATGGGCAACGACGTCGCGCCGCGCAAGGAGTTCATCGTCCGCGGCTCCGAGACCCTGTCGCGGGACCGCATCGACGTCTGACCCGCCGCCCGCACGGCCGACGGGTCAGATCAGCTCGGGAGCGGCTCCGATGCTCGCGATCGGCGCCGCGAGCGGCACTCCGGAGGCGTCGCGCTTCATGCCCGACTCGGGCAGGGCGGCGACCGAGCCGTCGGCCTCGAGAGCGTGCGCCGGCGCGGGGCCGACCCACGCGACTCCGAGAGCCGTCTCGCCCTTGAGGAACCGCTGCGCCCGGACGCCGCCGGTGGCGCGCCCCTTCGCCGGGAACTCGGAGAAGGCGGACACCTTGGCGCTGCCGGTGTCCGTGCCCGTGAGCGCCCAGCTGTCGACGGCGACGGTCGCGACGACCGCCTCCTCGCGCTCGTCCTCGGTCACCACGGCGAAGTGGACGACCTCGTCGGTCTCGCCGAGCTTCACGCCCGCCATCCCCGCCGCGGTCCGTCCCTGCGGGCGCACGGAGGAGGCGGAGAAGCGCAGGAGCTGCGCCTCGCCGGTGACGAAGACCAGCTCGTCCTCATCGCCCGCGAGTGCGGCTCCGACGACCGCGTCCTTCGGGCGCAGCGCGATCAGCTCGAGGTCCGGCTTCACCGGCAGATCGGAGAGGGACACCCGCTTCACGACACCCTGCAGAGTGCCGAGGGCGATCGGCCGCGGGTCGTCGAACGCCACGAGGGCGAGCACCCGCTCGTCCTTCGCGAGACCGGGGAGGTAGTCGGCCATCCGGACGCCGGCGCCGAGCTGCACCGAGGTCGACGGCACCGAGGGCACGTCGACGGGGGAGAACCGCAGCAGCCGGCCCGCCGTCGTGACGGCGCCGATCTCGGTCCGCGTCGTGGTGTCGATCATGCTGAGCACGGCGTCGTGCTTGCTCCGGCGGGTGGCGCGCTCGGGGTGCGGCGCCGCCTCCGGATCGCGGTCGACCCGGACCATGCGCCCGGTCGTGCTGAGGTGGACCCGGCTCGGGACGTCGGCGATCTCGAGGACCGCGGCGGCGGCCTTGCGGCCGGTGGTCGCGATCGAGGGCCGGGCCTCGGTGAGGAGGGTCCGCCGCGGGGTGCCCAGACGCTGCGCGACGTCGTCGAGCTCGTCCGAGACCAGCGCGTCGATCCGGGCTCGGCTCGCGAGCAGCGCCTCGAGCTCGGCGATCTCGGCGAGGAGGGTGTCGCGCTCGGCCTCGAGCTCGATCCGGGAGAACTTCGTCAGGCGGCGCAGCTGCAGCTCGAGGATGTAGTCGGCCTGGACGACGCTCAGGTCGAACACCTCGATCAACCGGGCGCGCGCGGACGCCGTGTCGTCGCTCCCGCGGATCAGCTGGATGACCTCGTCGATGTCGAGGATCGCGATCAGCAGGCCCTCCACGAGGTGCAGGCGCTCCTGGCGCTTGCGGAGGCGGTAGCGGGACCGGCGCGTCACGACCTGCACGCGGTGCCCCACGTAGACCTGCAGCAGCTCCTTGAGCCCGAGGGTGCGTGGTCCGCCGTCGACGAGCGCGACGTTGTTGATCGCGAAGGTGTCCTCGAGGGGCGTGTAGCGGTAGAGCTGCTCGAGCACCGCCTCCGGGCTGAAGCCGGTCTTGATGCCGATCACCAGGCGGAGTCCGTTGTCGCGGTCCGTGAGATCGGTGACGTCCGAGATGCCGCTCAGCTTCTTGTTCTGGACGCCGTCCTTGATCTTGTCGATCACCTTCTCGGTGCCGACGAGATAGGGGAGCTCGGTGACCACGAGTCCGGACTTGCGGGCCGTGATGCTCTCGACCGAGACCCGGGCGCGGGTCTTGAAGCTGCCGCGACCGGTCGCGTAGGCGTCGCGGACCCCGGCGAGGCCGACGATCGTGCCTCCGCTCGGGAAGTCGGGGCCGGGCACGAACGACATCAGGTCGTCGAGGGAGGCGTCGGGGTGCGCGATCAGGTGCCGGGCCGCGCCGATCACCTCGACCAGGTTGTGCGGCGCCATGTTGGTGGCCATGCCGACCGCGATGCCGCTCGCTCCGTTGACGAGGAGGTTCGGGAACGCGGCCGGGAGCACCTCGGGCTGCGTGAACTGGTTGTCGTAGTTCGGGATGAAGTCGACGACGTCCTCGCCGAGATGCTCCGTCATCGCCAGCGCCGCCGGTGCGAGACGCGCCTCGGTGTAGCGCGCGGCGGCCGGTCCGTCGTCGAGCGAGCCGAAGTTGCCGTGCCCGTCGACGAGCGGCACCCGGAGGGTGAAGGGCTGCGCGAGCCGCACCAGGGAGTCGTAGATGGAGGCGTCGCCGTGCGGGTGCAGCTTGCCCATCACCTCGCCGACGACGCGGGCCGACTTCACGTGGCCGTGGTCGGGGCGCAGGCCCATCTCGCTCATCATGTAGAGGATCCGGCGCTGCACGGGCTTGAGGCCGTCGCGGGCGTCGGGCAGCGCGCGGGAGTAGATGACGGAGTAGGCGTACTCGAGGAACGAGCCCTCCATCTCGGACGAGACGTCGACGTCCTCGATGCGCTCGGTGAGGGAGGATCCGGAGGAGGGGGCTGCAGCGTTCATGACTCACTTCGGTGGCGGGCGCGGGGCGACGGAGTCTCCCGGCGCGCGGTGCCGGGGCGTTCGCGGGTGGGCCGCGCCGGTGCGATGGACGGACCGCGCCACGAGCCGGGCGGGGATGGTCGGCGCCGATCCCGGACCGCTCGGCCCGCGAGGCGCACCCCGCTGGCGGGGACGCCGTGCGAAACTGGGCGCGATGACCCACATGCTACCGGTCGCCCCCGCCGGGCGGCGGAGCCTCGCCGACGTCCTGCCCGCGGCCCTCGACGCCGTCCTCGGTCGCCCCGGCCTCTTCGGCGCCTCCCGCATCGAGCGGATCGTCGTCGTCCTCGTCGACGGGCTCGGAGCCTCGAGCCTGCGCCAGCGCGCCGGCCACGCCCGCACGCTCGCCCCCGCGCTGACGAAGGCGAGCACCCTCGCCTCCGGCTTCCCGACGACCACCGCGTCGGCTCTGGCCAGCCTCACCACGGGGCTCCGGCCGGGGGAGCACGGGATGGTCGGCTACCGCGTCCTCGACCGCGCCTCCGACCGGCTCGTCAACCAGCTGTCGGGGTGGGACGACCGCATGCTCCCCGAGCAGTGGCAGCCGCACCCGACGGTGTTCGAGCGGGCCCGCGACGAGGGAGTGCGCGCGAGCGTCGTCGGGCCCTCGCGCTACGCCCAGTCGGGTCTCACCCGAGCCATCCTGCGCGGCGCGGACTACCGCCCGGCCCAGAGCGTCGCGGAGCGGTTCGCGTCCGCCCGCGCCCTGCTCGACGAGGGCGGACGGCAGCTCGTGTACCTCTACGTCCCCGAGCTCGACATGACGGCCCACGCCCGCGGCTGGGAGTCGCCGGAGTGGACGGCAGCGCTCGAGTCGGTCGATGGTGAGATCTCGTCGTTCACCCGCGGCCTCTCCGGTCGCGAGGCCGCGCTGGTCACGGCCGACCACGGTGTGCTCGACGTCCCCGCCTCCTCGCACGTGCTGGTCGAGCGAGGGCCGCTCCTCGAGGGCGTGCGGCATCTGGCGGGCGAGCCCCGCTGCCTGCAGCTGCACCTCGAAGAGGGTGCCGACGTCGACGCCGTCGCGGCGCGCTGGACCGAGGCGGAGGGCGCGCGGGCGTGGATCGCCACCCGCGCCCAGATCGCCGCGAGCGGCTGGTTCGGAGACGTGGGCGAGGCCGCGGCCGAGCGGATGGGGGACGTCTTCGTCGCCGCGCGGAAGGCGATCGCGTACTACGACGCCGCCGACTCCTCCGGACGGTCCATGATCGGCCAGCACGGCTCGCTCACTCCCGAGGAGATCCAGGTGCCCCTGATCGGCTTCGGAGCCCTCTCGGGAGTCTGAGCCACCGCTCAGTCGTCGCTGCGGGCTCCGAAGACGATCTCGTCCCAGCTCGGCATCGCCGCTCGTCCCTTGCGGAGGGAGGAGGAGCGGAGCCCGGCCGCCGGGTGGTCGTTCGCCGGTGCGGCGGGCCGCTCGGGCTCGGGAGCCCGCTCGGCGACGGGCTCCTCCTGCTTCGGCTCCTCGCGGACGCGGATCGACGAGGCGTGGTCGCGCTCGCCCCGGCGACGACGGAGGGCGTCGAGGAGATCGGCGGTGTCGTTGAGGTTGCGCTCGCGCTGCTCGGTCGTGCTCGAGACGGGACGCGGCAGCGTCGAGACCGGGCGCGGAGCGTCCGAGAGGGCCGGCTGCGGCTCCGTGTCGGACGGGCGGGTCGCGGCCGGGCGGGCGTGCTGCCGGACGACGGACGGCCGGGCGGCGGGCTGCTCGGCGCGCTGCGCCTCCGGTGCCGGCTTCGCGAACGAGTCGGTGTCGAAGCGGGTCGCCAGCTCGTCGACCGCGGCGGGGATGACCGCGCGCAGCCTCGGGATGAGGGTGGGACGGATCTCGCCCTGCTGGGACAGGGTGGTCGCCTCGGGAGTGATCGGCGAGAGGACGGCCTTCTTGGGGTCGAAGCGCCAGCGGGCGTCGTGATCGATCTCGTCGGAGCGGAAGAGGAGCTTGACGACCCAGCCCTCCTCCTCCTTCCAGCTCGACCACTGCTCACCGTCGGCCCCGAGTGCCGCGAGGCGCTCGCGGATGACGTCGCCGAAGGGCGTGCCCTCCTCGAGGGGATCGGGGTCGGCGCTCGTGTAGACGCGGACCGAGAGCGCGGACGCGACGATGTGCTCGCGCTCGGCCGTGACGGGACCCTCGAAGCGCTCGACGTAGTCGAGGGACGCGCCGGTCAGCTCGGCGACCTCGTCGGCCGAGAGTCCTGCGCGGATGTGGGCCTGGATCTCGCGAGGCGAGACGCGCTTCTCGCGCGGCGGCAGGGAGTGGACGCGGGGGCGGAGCTGGCTCTGCAGCGTCTCGTCGATCCGCACCGAGAACCGTTCGCCGCCGTCGGAGACGAGGACGAGCGATCCGCTCTCGACGCCGATCACCTTCAGTTCCATCATCGTGCGGGACCTCCTTCTGGACGCGATCGCCGCAAGGATGACACGCCTGGTGCCCGATGCCCGGGAATACCCCGGGCGGGTCGGAAGTTGGGGCGGATGGACGGCGCCGCTCACCCTTCGGGGCAGGCGCGCCGACCCTTGCCGAGGCGGCCCCGAGGAGCCTGTCAAGAGCGCTTCGATGCGGTTTGCGAATCGATACGTCTTGATGCACACTGACCCCGCCGATTTATTGAACAGCTGAATAAGAAGTGGAATGGGAATGGCTACGGACTACGACGCCCCCCGCAAGACCGATGACGACTCCGAGTCGATCGAGGCCCTGAAGGAGCGAGTCCCCGACAAGATGTCCGGAAGCGTCGACGTCGATGATGCCGACAACCCGGGCGGGTTCGAACTGCCCGGCGCCGATCTCTCCGACCTCGATCTGGATGTCGTGGTGCTCCCGCCCCAGGCGGACGAGTTCACGTGCGTGAGCTGCTTCCTCGTGAAGCACCGCTCGCAGATCGACCACGAGGAGAAGCTCGGACCGATCTGCCTGGAGTGCGCCGCCTAGGCCTCTCCTCGCTCCGACGAACGACCGCTCCGTCGCCGTGATCCCTGGATCGCGGCGACGATGTCGTTGGGGCGACGACTCGACAGCAGCCAGTACGGAGTCGGGTCGGCCGGGTCCTCGATGGGGACCCGCACCACGTCCTTGATCCAGCCGCGGATCACCAGGAAGGCCCGGGCGTCGAGCTTCGGGCCGCGCTGCGCGAAAGCCCGATCGCCGGTGTGCGCCGTCGGCTCGCCGACCAGCTCGAGCGGGATGTGGGCCCGCCCCGCCCGCAGCTCGCCGTCGACGACCTCGATCGTGGGCGACAGCGTCAGCAGCGAGACCACGCATCCGGCGTAGAGGACGGCCGCCACGAGAACGCCGACGACGAAGTCGATCGGCGCGAACACCAGGATGCTGGCGGGGATGACGAGGGCTGTGGAGACGAAGAGCCAGGGCGCGGGCCACAGCCTCTCTCGGTAGGGCGGTTCCATGTCCCTATTGCATCAGACAACTGGTCTAGCCTCGTCACGTGAATCAATCCGTCGACGTCCCGATCCGGGCGGAGTCGCTGCCCTCGTACGCGCACCCGGGTGACGCCGGTGCCGACCTCCGCTCCACCGAGGACGTCGTCCTCGCTCCCGGCGAGCGCGCGAGCGTGGGCACCGGAGTCGCCATCGCCCTGCCCGACGGCCACGTCGGCTTCGTCGTGCCGCGCAGCGGTCTCGCCTTCAAGCACGGCCTGACGATCGTGAACGCGCCGGGCACCATCGACGCCGGCTACCGCGGCGAGATCCGCGTCGCGCTGCTGAACACCGACACCCGCGAGAGCTACCGCATCACCGCGGGCGACAGGATCGCCCAGCTCGTCGTCGTGCCGGTCGTCCGCGCCCGCTTCGTCGCCGTCGACGAGCTGCCCGACTCCGTCCGGGGAACGGGCGGATTCGGCTCGACCGGGTACGCCGTCGATCCCGAGACGGCCCGAACCCCCAAGGAGAACGCATGAGCGACATCCAGCCCGTCGACGCGGCCGCCGAGCTCGTCGAGCAGGACTTCGAGAAGTCGGCGCCCGCCGACCGCGCCGAGGCCGGCCCCCTCGACGAGCGCGAGGCCAACCCGGTGCGCCCCTACATCGACCTCGGCGGCGTGAAGGTCCTCCCGCGGGAGGGCATGCACATCCGCCTCGAGGTCGAGGAGGGGACCAAGCGCGTCATCGCCGTCGGTCTCGACTACGCCGGTTCGACCCTGCAGGTGCAGCCCTTCGCGGCTCCCCGCTCGTCCGGTCTGTGGCACGAGATCCGCGGACAGATCGCGGATCAGATCGCCAAGCAGGGCGGCACCACCACCGAGCGCGAGGGCGCCTTCGGCCCCGAGCTGGTGGCCGAGCTGCCGATCGCGGGCGGTCAGACCCGCGTCGCGCGCTTCGTCGGAGTCGACGGCCCCCGCTGGTTCCTCCGCGGTGTGATCGCCGGAGCCGGAGCGGTCGACGAGCAGGCCGCCGCCTCGGTGGAGGAGCTCTTCCGGAGCGTCGTCGTCGTCCGGGGCACGGGGCCGATGCCGCCTCGCGACCTCATCCCGCTCAAGGTCCCGACCGGCGGCCAGACCCAGCAGAGCGCGAGCTGACCGGCATGGAGCCGCGCCGCCCGGACGAGCAGGAGCCGGGGGAGAGCCGCCCGGAGGTGGCGGACGCGATCACCCAGGCGGCGAAGCGATCGGGTCTGGGCGCCCTCGCGGACGGCGAGCCGTTCGACGGCCGCGCGCTGCTGCGCACCATGGGCGGTGTGCGCGGCATCCTCGAGGCCGTCGTGCCCGGTGTCGCCTTCGTCCTCCTCTTCACCGTCACGGGGGAGCTCGTCCTCTCGCTGGTCGCCTCCGTCGGCATGGCCGTGCTGTTCACGGTGGCGCGGATCCTCGGGCGCACCCCGGTGATCCAGGCCGTCGGGGGGCTGCTCGGGGTCGTGGTCTCCGCGGCGCTGGCCCTGCTGACCGGACGCGCCGTCGACAACTTCGTGCCGGGGCTCATCACCAACCTCGCCTACGGGCTCGTGTTCCTCGTCTCGGTCCTCGTGCGCTGGCCGCTCATCGGCGTCGCGGCGGGGTACCTGATGGGGGACGGCACCGCCTGGCGCGACGACCGGCGCAAGCGCCGCCTCTTCTCGGTGCTGACCCTCGCCTGGGCCGGACTCTTCCTCCTGCGCCTGGCGGTGCAGTACCCGCTCTTCCTCGCGGAGGACACGACGGCGCTCGGCACCTGGAAGCTCATCCTCGGACTGCCCCTCTACGCACCGCTCCTGGTGCTGACGGTGCTCGCCGTCCGCGCCGAGTACCGCGCCGCCGCAGAGGGGCCCGATGCCGGGGCCGACGCGGAACGTGCGTAGAATTGTCTCGACGTCGAGATAAATAGCGCCCGCCCGCCCCGGTCCGTCCGGCGCGGATCCGCCGGTGCGACGACGTCTCGGTGTTAGGTCCTCCTTGGTGGCAGCCCGCTGTGCGCGGTCGCCAAGATGGACACGGATATGTGGGTCCGCCCGTCGGCGGAGCCACGTCAGCGAAGGAGAGGGCGACGTGTCCGCGGTAGACAGCTTTGGATCGAAAGACACTCTGACGGTCGGTTCGACCGACTACGAGGTGTTCCGCATCGACCGGGTCCCCGGTCACGAGAAGCTCCCGTTCAGCCTGAAGGTGCTGCTCGAGAACCTGCTCCGCACGGAGGACGGCGCGAACATCACCGCCGACCACATCCGCGCCCTCGGCGAGTGGGTCCCGGAGTCGGAGCCCGACACCGAGATCCAGTTCACGCCCGCGCGCGTCGTGATGCAGGACTTCACCGGCGTGCCGTGCATCGTCGACCTCGCGACCATGCGCGAGGCGGTGGCCGCCCTCGGCGGCGACGCGAACAAGATCAACCCGCTCGCACCGGCCGAGATGGTCATCGACCACTCCGTCATCGCCGACCTGTTCGGGACCGAGGACGCCCTCGAGCGCAACGTCGAGCTCGAGTACGAGCGCAACGGCGAGCGCTACCAGTTCCTGCGCTGGGGCCAGACCGCGTTCGACGACTTCAAGGTCGTCCCGCCGGGAACCGGCATCGTCCACCAGGTCAACATCGAGTACCTCGCCCGCGTCACGATGACGCGCGAGGTCGGCGGCGCGCTCCGCGCCTACCCCGACACCTGCGTCGGCACCGACTCGCACACCACGATGGTCAACGGCCTGGGCGTGCTGGGCTGGGGCGTCGGCGGCATCGAGGCCGAGGCGGCCATGCTCGGCCAGCCCGTGTCGATGCTCATCCCGAAGGTCGTGGGCTTCAAGCTCGCGGGAGCGATCCCGGCCGGCGTCACCGCGACCGACGTCGTCCTCACCATCACCGAGATGCTCCGCAAGCACGGAGTCGTCGGCAAGTTCGTCGAGTTCTACGGAGCCGGCGTCGCCCAGGTCCCGCTCGCGAACCGCGCCACCATCGGCAACATGAGCCCCGAGTTCGGCTCCACCGCGGCGATGTTCCCCATCGACGACGTCACCCTCGACTACCTGCGCCTCACCGGCCGCAGCGACGAGCAGATCGCCCTCGTCGAGCAGTACTCGAAGCTGCAGAAGCTCTGGCACGACGCCGACGTCGAGCCCGTGTTCAGCGAGTACCTCGAGCTCGACCTCAGTACCGTCGTCCCCTCGATCGCCGGCCCGAAGCGCCCTCAGGACCGCATCGAGCTGACCTCGGCGAAGACCCAGTTCGAGGCCGACCTCAACAACTACGCCGACGTCTCGCACGACATCGTCGACCTGACGATCTCGGAGTCGTTCCCCGCCTCGGACCCGGGCGAGCTCCAGCCGCAGGACGCGCACAGCACGCACGAGCACGTGCACCGCTCGCACGCTCCGTCGACGGCGTCGAAGCCGACCACGGTCGAGCTCGGCGACAAGGGCGAGACCTTCACGATCGACCACGGAGCGGTCGCCATCGCGGCGATCACCTCGTGCACCAACACGTCGAACCCCTCGGTCATGCTCGCGGCAGGCCTGCTCGCCCGCAACGCGGCGCAGAAGGGCCTGAAGGCCAAGCCGTGGGTTAAGACCACCCTCGCGCCCGGCTCGAAGGTCGTCACCGACTACTACGAGAAGGCGGGACTCACCGAGTCGCTCGAGGCCCTCGGCTTCTACACCGTCGGCTACGGCTGCACCACCTGCATCGGCAACTCCGGCCCGCTGCTCGACGAGATCTCGGCCGCGGTGCAGGACAACGACCTCGCCGTCACCGCGGTGCTCTCGGGCAACCGCAACTTCGAGGGCCGCATCAATCCCGACGTGAAGATGAACTACCTGGCGAGCCCGCCGCTGGTCATCGCCTACGCGCTCGCCGGATCGATGAACTTCGACTTCGAGGTCGACGCTCTCGGCACCGACGGCGACGGCAACGACGTGTTCCTCAAGGACATCTGGCCGGACGCCGCCGAGGTGCAGGCCACGATCGACTCGTCGATCGACAAGTCGATGTTCGACACCCAGTACGCCGGGGTGTTCGACGGCGACGAGCGCTGGCGCGCACTGCAGACCCCCGAAGGCTCCATCTTCGAGTGGGACCCGAAGTCGACCTACGTGCGGAAGCCCCCGTACTTCGACGGCATGACGATGGAGACGACCCCGGTCACCGACATCTCGGACGCCCGCGTGCTCGCCAAGCTCGGCGACTCCGTGACGACCGACCACATCAGCCCGGCGGGCTCGATCAAGGGCGACAGCCCGGGAGGTCAGTACCTCGCCGAGCACGGCGTGGACCGCAAGGACTACAACTCCTACGGCTCGCGTCGCGGCAACCACGAGGTGATGATCCGCGGCACGTTCGCGAACATCCGCCTCAAGAACCAGCTGCTCGACGGCGTGGAGGGCGGCTACACCCGCGACTTCACTCAGCCCGATGCGCCGCAGTCGTTCATCTACGACGCCTCGCAGAACTACCAGGCCGAGGGCACTCCGCTGGTCATCCTCGGCGGCAAGGAGTACGGCTCCGGGTCCTCGCGCGACTGGGCGGCGAAGGGCACGAGCCTCCTCGGCGTCAAGGCGGTCATCGTCGAGAGCTTCGAGCGCATCCACCGCTCGAACCTGATCGGCATGGGCGTCGTCCCGCTGCAGTTCCCGGCCGGCGAGACCTGGGCCTCGCTCGGTCTCGACGGCACCGAGTCGATCAGCATCTCGGGCATCGAGGCGCTGAACGAGGGCGTCACGCCCAAGACGGTGCACGTCACCGCCGTGCCGACCGCGCACTCGGCCGAGGGCAAGCAGCCGATCGAGTTCGACGCCGTGGTGCGCATCGACACGCCCGGCGAGGCCGACTACTACCGCAACGGCGGCATCCTGCAGTACGTCCTGCGGTCGCTCGTCTAGCGTCGGAGCAAGGTGTGCGCCTCCCCGCAAGGGGGAGGCGCACACGCGTTCCCGGGGGCCTCCGTGCGTAGACTCGGGAGACCTCCACTCCCCATCACTCGACCCGGAAGGCGGCGCGAATGGCTGTTCTCGAGACCATCGGCGGCCCGCGCGACCTCGATCGCCTGACCACGGCCGAGCTCGAGACACTGGCGCAGGAGATCCGCGACTTCCTGGTGCGGGAGGTCTCGAAGACCGGCGGCCACCTCGGGCCGAACCTGGGCGTCGTCGAGACGACGATCGCGATCCACCGCGTCTTCGACTCGCCCCGCGACTCGATCATCTTCGACACCGGGCACCAGTCATACGTGCACAAGCTGCTGACCGGGCGGCAGGACTTCTCGAAGCTGCGCCAGCGCGGCGGCCTCGCCGGCTACCCGCAGCGCTCGGAGTCGCCGCACGACATCGTCGAGAGCTCGCACGCCTCGAGCTCGCTCTCGTGGGCCGACGGCATCTCGCGCGCCTTCACGATGACCGGGCAGACCGATCGGCACGTCGTCGCGGTCGTGGGCGACGGCGCCCTGACCGGCGGCATGACCTGGGAGGCGCTGAACAACATCAGCGACGACAACTCCCGCGGCCTCGTCATCGTGGTGAACGACAACGGCCGCTCCTACGCCCCGACCATCGGCGGCATGGCGCGGTTCCTCAACGGAGTGCGCACCCGCCGCAGCTACCGCACCCTGCACCGCGGATCGCGCGCGGTCTCGGAGCGCCTCGGCGGGCCCGCCGCCGCCGTCTACCGCGGCATGCGCGGCGGCATGCACGGGTTCCTCAGCCGCTTCATCAACAACGAGGCGCTGTACTCCAACCTGGACATCAAGTACCTCGGCCCGATCGACGGTCACGACGTGACCGCGATGGAGGAGGCGCTCCAGCAGGCCAAGGACTACGGCTCGCCGGTCATCGTCCACGCGATCACCCAGAAGGGCAAGGGCTTCGGCCCGGCCGTCCAGGACCTCGCCGATCAGTTCCACGCCGTCGGGCAGATCGACCCCGAGACCGGCGAGCCGCTGAGTGCGGGCGGCGCCCGCTCGTGGACCTCGGTCTTCGCCGACGAGATCGTGACGCTCGCCGACGAGGATCCGACGATCGTCGGCATCACCGCGGCGATGCTCCGCCCCGTGGGGCTCGACCGCCTCGCCGAGAAGTACCCCGACCGCGTCTTCGACGTCGGCATCGCCGAGCAGCACGCGGTGACCTCGGCCGCGGGCCTCGCCTTCGGCGGTCTGCACCCCGTCGTCGCGCTGTACGCGACGTTCGTCAACCGCGCCTTCGATCAGATCCTGATGGACGTCGCGCTCCACCGCGCCGGCGTCACGTTCGTCCTCGACCGCGCCGGCGTCACGGGCCCCGACGGGCCGAGTCACCACGGCATGTGGGATCTCGCGATCCTGCAGGTGGTGCCGAACATCCGGCTGGCCGCACCGCGCGACTCGGTGCGCCTGCGCGAGGAGCTGCGGGAAGCGGTCGGCGTGACCGACGCCCCGACCGTGGTGCGCTTCTCGAAGGGCAACGTCGGAGACGAGATCGATGCGCTCGAGCGCCTCGACGACGGCGTGGACGTGCTGTCGCGCGCCGAGCGCCAGGACGTGCTGATCGTCACCGTCGGACCGATGGCGACGATGGGCCTCGATGTCGCCCGCCGCCTGGCGGCGCAGGGGATCGGCGCGACCGTGGTCGATCCGCGCTGGGTCGTGCCGGTGCCGGCGAGCATCATCGAGCTCGCACGCGACCACCGAATCGTCGTCTCGATCGAGGACGGCGTGCGGGTCGGCGGCATCGGGACGCGGATCCGCCAGGATCTGCGCGAGGCCGGAGTCGACACCGCCGTCACCGAGCTCGGGCTGCCCGACCAGTTCCTCGACCACGCGAAGCGCGAGGAGATCCTCGAGGACGTCGGCCTCACTCCGCAGCACATCGCGCGCGATGTCGTGGCGCAGGTGCTCGGCAGCAAGATCCCCGTGGCTCGTCCGCTGCCCGACGAGGTCGCGGCCCACGACGACGCCCGGAGCGACTGACCCCGCGCGGCGTCAAGTCCGCCCCGGACTCCCCGTGCGGTGCCGCCCTGCGCGCTCCCACGGATCGCGGGCAGGAGCTCAGCCGCCTCCGCGCGGAGCACGAGCCGGCAGACGCACCGGTGCGGCCTGCGGAGTCTCGTCCGCAGGCCGCACCGGGGCCGGTCGCCGCGTCAGGCGACGCCGCGGATGACCGGGTGGTGGAAGGTGTCGCCGAAGGCGCGCTCGCTCGCGCCGACGCGGTCGAGGTACGGCGTGAGCCCGCCCATCTGGAACGGGTAGCCCGCGCCGAGGATGAGGCACAGGTCGATGTCCTCGGCGGCGTGCACGACGTCGTCGTCCAGCATCCGCTTGACCTCGTCCGCGAGACCGGTCTCGACGCGCAGGCGCAGCTCCTCCGCCGTCATCGGCTCGGTCCCGCCCGCGACGATCGCGACGGCGCGCTTGTCGACGCCCTTCACCCGGCCCTTCGCGTCGCGCTCGAAGACGTGACCGAGCTCGGCGAGGCGGTGCAGGTTCGCGCTGTCGAAGAAGCGGTCGGGGAACGCGGCGTGGTGCGTGTCGAGCACGTGCGCGCCCACCTTGAGGCCGACCAGCTCGAGCAGCTCGAACGGAGTCATCGGCAGGCCGAACGGCGCCAGCGACTGCTCGACGACCTCGAACGGGGTGCCGGTGTCGACGGCGTGCATCGCCTCTCCGAGGACTTTGGCGAGAACGCGGTTGACGACGAAGCCCGGAGTGTCGCGCGTGATCACGGCGTTCTTCTTCAGCTTCGACGCGGTCACCATCGCGGTCGAGAGCGTCTCGTCGTCGGTGTGCGGCGTGCGGACGACCTCGATCAGCGGCATCACCGCGACGGGATTGAAGAAGTGGAACCCGACGAGGCGCTCGGGATGGGCGAGCCGCTCGCCGATCCGCTCGACCGAGAGGGACGACGTGTTCGTCGCCAGGACGGCGGTGGGGGAGACGTAGCGCTCGATGTCGGCGAAGACCTCCTGCTTGACCGACAGCTCCTCGAAGACCGCCTCGATCACCCAGTCGGCGTCGGCGAAGTCGGCGCGATCGGTCGTACCGGTGATCAGACCGCGGAGCCGGTTCGACTCGTCGGCCGAGATCCGCCCCTTCGACAGCAGCGTGTCGATCTCGCGGACGATCGTCGCGACGCCCTTGTCGACCCGCTCCTGATCGAGGTCGGTGATGACGACGGGCACCTGCAGCCGGCGCAGGAACAGCAGAGCGAACTGCGTGGCCATCAGACCCGCTCCGACGACTCCGACCTTCGAGACCGGCTTGGCCAGCGCCTTGTCGGGAGCCCCGGCGGGCCGCTTCGTGCGCTTCTGCACCAGGTCGAACGCGTAGATGCTCGCGCGGAACTGATCCCCCGACGCGAGATCGGCGAGAGCCTCGTCCTCGGCGGCGAAGCCCTCGTCGCGGGTGGTGTTCTTCGCGGCCTTCAGCAGGTCGAGCGCACGGTACGGCGAGGCCGCCACGGTGCCGATCCTCGCCTCGAGCTGCTTGCGTGCGATCGAGATCGCGACGTCCCACTTCACGAGGCGCTCGAGCTTGCCGGGAGCGTTCGGGCGCTCGACCTTCACCGAGCCGCCGAGCACGCCGTCGGCCCAGCGCAGGGAGTCCTCGAGGAAGGCGGCGGGCGGGAAGATCGCGTCGGCGATGCCGAGGTCGAAGACGTCCTGGCCCTTGAGGGTCCTGTTGTTCTTGAGCGGGTTCTCGACTACGACCTTGAGGGCGTTCTCGATCCCGATGAGGTTCGGCAGGAGCCACGCCCCGCCCCAGCCGGGGATGATCCCGAGGAACACCTCGGGCAGCCCGAGTGCGGCGATGGAGGAGTCGACGGTCCGGTAGTCGGCGTTCAGCGCGACCTCGGTGCCGCCGCCGAGTGCGAGTCCGTTGATGAAGACGAAGGAGGGGACGCCCAGCTCGCTCAGCATGCCGAGGGTGCGGTGCCCGAGCCGCGCGAGCTGGCGCCCGAGCTCGCGGCTCGGGATGCTGCCGACCTTGCTCAGATCGGCGCCGGCGGCGAGGATGAACGGCTTGCCGGTGAGGGCGACGCCCTGGATCTCTCCGGCCGCGGCCCGCGCCTTCTGGGCGGTGAGCACCTCGGCCAGCTCGAACAGACCGGCGGGGCCGAACGTGCTGGGGCGGGTGTGGTCGCGGTCGTTGTCGAGGGTGATCAGGGCGAGGACGCGGCCGCTGGGGAGCGGCACGTCGCGCACGTAGGAGTGGGTGACGACCTCGCCCTCGGCGAGATCGACGAGGTTCTCGAATCCTTCGAGCATGATCAGCGTCCCTTCCGCTTGGCGCGCTTGCCGTCGAAGTGCGGGTTCTCCCAGACGACCGTGCCGCCCTGGCCGAGTCCGACGCACATCGCCGTGAGGCCGTACTGCACCTCGGGGTGCGACTCGAACTGCCGCGCGAGCTGGATCATCAGGCGCACCCCCGAGGAGGCGAGCGGATGGCCGACGGCGATCGCGCCGCCGTACTCGTTGACCCGCGGGTCGTCGTCGTCGATGCCGAAGTGGTCGAGGAACGAGAGCACCTGCACGGCGAACGCCTCGTTCAGCTCGAACAGGCCGATGTCCTCGATGCCGAGGCCCGCCTTCTTCAGCGCCTTCTCGGTCGAGGGGACCGGGCCGATGCCCATGATCTCGGGCTCGACTCCGGCGAACGCGAAGCTGACGAGCCGCATCTTCTCGGGCAGCCCCAGCTCCTTCGCGGCGTCGGCGCTCGCGAGCAGCGAGACGGCGGCACCGTCGTTCAGGCCGGAGGAGTTGCCCGCCGTCACGCGGCCGTGCGGCCGGAACGGCGTGCGGAGGCCCGCGAGACCCTCGAGGGTCGTCTCGGGTCGCGGAGCCTCGTCGGCGGTGGCGAGACCCCAGCCGGAGGCGCTGCGCGTCGCGACGGGCACCAGGTCGGGCTGCACGTTCCCCGCCTCGTAGGCGGCCGCCAGCTTCTGCTGGCTGCGCAGCGCGTAGCGGTCCGAGCGCTCCTTGGTGAGCTGGGGGAAGCGGTCGTGGATCCGCTCCGCCGTCTTGCCCATGTTCAGGGCGTCCTCGCTGACGAGGCGCTCCGAGAGGAAGCGGGGGTTCGGATCGGCGTTGAAGCCCATCGGGTGCCGGCCCATGTGCTCGACGCCGCCCGCGATGACGACGTCGTACGCGCCGAAGGCGATGCCGCCGGCGGTCGTCGTGACGGAGGTCATCGCTCCGGCGCACATCCGGTCGATGGCGTAGCCCGGGACGGAGCGGGGGAGTCCGGCCAGCAGGGCGCTCGTGCGCCCGAGGGTGAGGCCCTGATCGCCCTGCTGCGTGGTCGCGGCGATGGCGACCTCGTCGACCCGCTCCTTCGGGAGCGACGCGTTGCGCTCGAGCAGACCGATCATCGCCTTGACGACCAGGTCGTCGGCTCGGGTCTGCCAGTACATGCCCTTCTCACCGGCTCGACCGAACGGAGTACGGACTCCATCGACGAAAACGACTTCGGATCTCTCGGCCACAATGCCTCCCAGGAACTCACGGTCGCCGTCGAGCGTAGGAAGGGCGTGCGCCGGGCCGGAATCCTTTGCCGCTTCCTACGAACCGGTTTCCGTGCTCTCCGCCGGGGCTTGGCCCGCTTCGACAAACGCGGTGGCGAGCGAGGCCGCGGTCGCGTCGATCTGCCAGGAGCGCGCTCCGGCCCGCTCGAGCTCGGCGGCGACGGACGCGGCGTCGAGCGGCTCCGGCGGGCTCCAGGCGAGCCGGCGCAGCAGCTCGGGGGTGAGGAGGTTCTCGACCGGCAGCGACAGCAGCTCGGCGATCTCGATCACCACCGCCCGACCGGCCTTCAGGCGCGCGTCGGCGGCGGGGTTGCGGTCGCCCCAGGCCCGCGGCGGAGGCAGCGTGTCGGCCGCCGGGCGGACGGCGCTCGGCAGATCCTCGGTCGTGGTGCCGCGCTCGATGGCCGACCACCAGCGCTCGACCTCGCCGCGGCTGGCGCGGCCGGTGAAGTCCCTCCGGCCCGAGAGCTGGCTGAGGCTGGTGGGGATGTTGCGCGCCACCGCGATGATCGAGGCATCGGGGATCAGGCGGCCGGGCGCGATGTCGCGCTCACGAGCGAAGGCGTCGCGCTCCAGCCAGAGCTCGCGGGCGACGGCGAGCGGACGGAGTCCGCGCAGCGAGTGCACCCCGGAGAGGCGGCGCCACGGGTCGGGCGGCACGACCTTGGGCCGGCGGGCCAGCGTCGCCTCGAACTCCTCGCGGGCGATGCGGGTCTTGCGGGCCTCGACGAGCATCTCCTCCATCCGGTCGCGCAGGTCGACGAGCAGCTCGACGTCCTTCGCGGCGTAGACGAGCCAGCTCTGCGGCAGGGGCCGCGTCGACCAGTCGGCGGCCGAGTGCTCCTTGGCGAGGTGGATGCCCAGCAGGTCCTCCACGACGGCGCCGAGACCCACCTTGGGCAGGCCGAGGAGCCGGGCGGCGAGCTCGGTGTCGAAGATGCGCGACGGGTCGAGTCCGACCTCGCGCAGGCACGCCAGGTCCTGGCTCGCGGCGTGCAGCACCCACTCCTCGTCGCCGATGGCGTCCTGCAGAGCGTCCATCCGCCCGATCGCCGGCGGGTCGAAGAGGAACGCGCCCGAGCCCCGCCGGTACATCTGGATCAGGTAGGCGCGCTGCGAGTAGGTGAAGCCGGACGCCCGCTCGGCGTCGACGGCGACCGGCCCGTGGCCCGCCGCGAGGGAGTCGACCGCAGCGAGGAACTCGGCGGGAGTGGAGAGGACGCGGTAGTCAGTCACGAGTGTTCCGTCGGAGGGCGAGTGAGGTCACGCCGTCGCCCGACACCGGCGGGAGGCCCGCCAGCATGCACAACAGCTCCCCCCAGCCTTCCACGTGTGCGGCGAGCTGTGCGTCGTCGGGGCTCCAGGAGGCGCGGATCTCGATCTGAGCGCCGTCGCCCTGGGCCGCGAGCTCGCCGAACCCGGTCGAGAGGACCTTGGTCGCGGTGCCGGACGCCGCCGTGTAGGTCGCACCCCGGACGTCGAGGGCGTCGATCAGCCAGGACCAGGCGACCTCCGCGAGGAAGGGGTCGGTGCCGATCTCGATCTCGAGCGGAGCCTGCGCGAAGCAGACGACGCGGAACGGCCCGCCCCACTGCTCGGGCTCCTCCGGGTCGTAGAGGAGGATGAAGCGCCCGGTGCCCAGCTCGGAGTCGCGGCCGTGGGTCCGCGGCGAGACGTCTCCCGAGAGCGCGAGCGCCCAGGGCGCGAGGCCGGTCGGCGAGGCGATCTCGGACACGGTGAGTTCGGACCGCGGCGACACCGCGCGGATCGACTCCGTCGCGACCCGGAACTCCTCCGGGAGCTGGGACGGCGCTGAGAATTCGGGCACGATCGCAGACTAGAGTTCCCGCATGCCCGAAGCCCGCAGGCACGCCGCGGAAGGCGGGCGTCGAGCCGGTCTGCTCCTGCTCGCGATCCTCGCGGCCCCCGCCCTCGCCGCGGCGGGAGCGGTCGGCGCCTCCGCGCTCGTCGCCGCCTTCGTCCGCGGGGTCGTCATCCCGCCGTCCCGCCGCTCCCAGGACACCCGCGTGCTCGCCGTGCGCCCGGAGGCGCGCGAGATCGAGCTCGCGGCCGACGCCGACACATCGGTGCGGGGCGGGTTCAGCCTCTGGTTCGACCGCGGACGCGGGCACGCCCGGGTCGGGCGGCTGCTGGCGACCGGGCAGGGGCGTGTGGTGCGCGAGCTCGAGCGGGTCGACCGGGGGAGCCTGCGTGCCGGGGCGCGCGCCCGCATCAACGGCTGGCTGCTGCTCGGGCCGCGCGAGACCGGGCTCCCGTTCACGACGGAGGAGGTGCCGACGCAGTTCGGGGCGGCCCCCGCCTGGCTCTTCCCGGCTCCCGGTGGCACCGGCGACGTCTGGGCCGTGCACGTGCACGGCCGCGCGACGACGCGCGAGGAGACCCTCCGCGGCGTCGACGTCCTCCACCGCGCGGGGCTCACCTCGCTCGTGGTGTCGTACCGCAACGACGGCGACGCCCCGGCGAGCCCCGACCGGCGCTACGGGCTGGGCGACACGGAGTGGCGGGACGTGGACGCCGCGATCCGGTTCGCCGAGCGGCGCGGCGCCCGGTCCGTCGTGCTCGTCGGCTGGTCGATGGGCGGCGCCATCGCGCTGCAGACGGTGCTCCGCTCGTCCCGCCGGGCCCTCGTCGCGGGTCTCGTGCTCGACTCGCCCGTCGTCGACTGGCGCGAGACCCTGCGCGGTCAGGCGCGGCTGCGCCGCATCCCGCCGGTCATCGCGGCCCTCGCGATCACGGTGATGCAGCGGCCGTGGTCGACCGCGCTGACGGGTCAGAGCACGCCGATCCCCCTGGCGGGCCTCGACCTCGTCACGCGCGCGGCGGAGCTCGAGACCCCGATCCTCCTGATGCACAGCGTCGACGACGACTTCGTGCCGAGCGGACCCTCGGAGGCGCTGGCCGCGGCACGGACCGATCTGGTCGAGCTGGTGCTCTTCCGCGGTGCACGGCACACGCGGCTGTGGAACGAGGATCCGGTGCTCTGGGAGTCGTCGGTGGAGCGCTGGCTCGCGCGGCACGGCCTCAGCCGCTCCGACTCCAGCGCGCGTAGGTGAAGCCCGAGTCGTCGACGGCCAGCATCGTCAGGGAGTAGCCCTCGTCGACCACGGCCGGGGTCGCGGCGACCGGCAGCCCGGGCAGCACGACCCGCGGGGCGGTCGTCAGGCAGACCTCGTCGACCCGGCCGGAGGCGAGGAACTGACCCGAGAGCGTCGCTCCGCCCTCGCAGACGACTCGGTGGAGTCCGCGCGCGGCCAGCGCGCCGAGCATCGCGTCGACACTGAGACGCCCGCCGTCCGACGGGACGCGGACGATCTCGACTCCGCGGGGGAGCTCCGGGACGCCCCGACTCTCCTCCGGCACGAGCAGGAGGACGCGCGATCCCTCCTGCAACTCGAGCCGGTGGCCGGCGAGATCGCCCGAGGCGGACACGATCGCGAGCGGCACGCGCTTCGGGACGCGGTAGCCCTCGGCGCGGACGCTCGCCGCGCCGACGAGGACGACGTCGGCCTGCGCGCGGATCACGCCGAGGATGGTGCGATCGACCCGATTGGTCAGGGTCTCGCTGGTGCCGTCGGAGCCGATGCTCGACCCGTTGAGGCTCGCGATCATGTTGAGCCGCACCCGCACCTCGGCGGCCGGCCGGTACGCGTAGGCGATCGCCTCGCGCGCCCCCTCCTCGCCGAGACGCACGGTCGCGCCCGCCGGCACGAGGGGCTGGAGGATCATGCGGCCAGGTGCGCGCGGATCTGCCGCTTGGTGCGGCCGAGCAGGGCGCTCATGCCGCGCAGGCGCAGCGGCGAGACCGCCTCCGACAGGCCGATCGTCTGCGGGAAGTCGTCGGGCACGGCGAGCACCTGCTCGGCGGTCAGCCCGTCGAGCCCCTGGGCGAGGATCGACGCGAACCCGCGCGTGGTCGGCGCCTCGCGCGGAGCGGTCGCGTGCAGGTGGATCAGGTCGCCGTCGAACTCCACGACGATGAACACCGGCGACTGGCACTCCTCGACGCGCTCGAAGAGATCGGGGTGGTCGCGGTAGCGCTCCGGGAGCTCGGGCAGCTCGTTCGAGAACTCGAGGAGCAGCTGCAGACGCTCCGGCTTCTCGAGGGCGAGGAACTCGTCGCGGATGTCGCGGAGCGCGGAGGGGAGTGGTTCGGAAGTCATCGGGGTCATTCTCTCAGAGGAGAGGACCCCGGCCGTCGAGACGGTCGGGGTCCTCAGGGGGATCGTCAGCGGGCCGCGGGGGCCTCGCCGGGCTCGGAGCCCTTGACGATCGGGACGCGCACGGCGCTGCCCCACTCGGTCCACGATCCGTCGTAGTTCTTGACGCCCTCGAAGCCGAGGAGGTGGGTCAGCACGAACCAGGTGTGCGAGGAGCGCTCGCCGATCCGGCAGTACGCGATGACGGTGTCGCCGTCGGCGAGACCCGCGCCGTCGCGGTAGATGCCGTCGAGCTCCTCGAGCGAGCGGAACGTGCCGTCCTCGGCCGCGGCCTTGCCCCACGGCACGTTCTGCGCGCTCGGGATGTGGCCGGCGCGGAGGGTGCCCTCCTCGGGGTAGGCGGGGGCCGTGGTGCGCTCGCCCGAGAACTCCTCGGCGGAGCGCACGTCGATCAGCGGGTTGCCGAAGTGCGCGAGCACGTCCTCCTTGAAGGCGCGGATGTCGGCGTCGCGGCGCTCGACGACCGGGTACTCGACCGCCTCGGGCGTGGAGGCGTCGGTGGTGATCGGGCGGCCGTCGGCGATCCACTTGTCGCGGCCGCCGTCGAGGAGGCGGACGTCCTCGTGGCCGAACAGGGTGAAGACCCAGAGGGCGTAGGCGGCCCACCAGTTGTTCTTGTCGCCGTAGATCACGACGGTGCTGTCGCGCGAGATGCCCTTGGCGCCGACGAGAGCGGCGAAGGCCGCGCCGTCGATGTAGTCCCGCTCGACCGGGTCGTTGAGGTCGGTGTGCCAGTCGATCTTCACCGAGCCGGGGATGTGACCGGTCTCGTAGAGCAGGACGTCCTCGTCGGACTCGACCACCACCAGGCCGGGCGTGCCCAGTCGTTGCTCGAGCCACTCACCGCTGACGAGTCGTTCGGGGTGCGCGTAGGCGGCGAACTTCGGCGACGGATCGAGTTCAACGGACAAGGAGGACCTCCAGGGTGGTGCGCGGAGCGCGGGCGTGATTCCGGGATCGGGCTACGCTGGAGCCCGCCCTTCAGCGACAGTACGCGCCCCCGCGCGCAGGTGCACGGAAGGCGCCGTAAGAGTTCGACACAGTACTCCGACACCCTGTCGGACCCCCGCGGCCGGCCCCTCCGGACGCATGATGCGAGGTGCGCGTGACCCACGACGACGTCCGATCCACGAGCAGTCTCACCACTCGCTCGCCGCAGATCAGCGGCAACGAGATCGCGTCGACGCTCGTCCCGCCCCGTCAGTTCGAGGGCGCGACGTTCGAGAGCTACCGGCCCGACCCCGAGTACCCCTCGCAGGCCGAGGCGGTCGAGGCCCTCCGCGTCTTCGCGGCGGGCGGCGGCTCGCGGGGCGGCGGCGGGTTCTTCGGCTTCGGCCGTAAGAAGGCCCCCGAGGTGAAGCCGGGCGTCTACCTCGACGGCGGGTTCGGAGTCGGCAAGACGCACCTCCTCGCGGCCATCTGGCACGCGGTGCCGGGCCGCACGTACTTCGGCACCTTCATCGAGTACACCGCCCTCGTCGGCGCGCTCGGCTACGCCGCGACCGTGTCGCTGCTCAAGGGGTCGGCGCTGCTGTGCATCGACGAGTTCGAGCTCGACGATCCGGGCGACACGATGCTGATGACCCGTCTGCTGGGCGAGCTGGTCGCCTCCGGGACGCGGATCGCCGCGACCTCGAACACCCCGCCGAACGCCCTGGGCGAGGGGCGCTTCGCCGCCGCGGACTTCCTCCGCGAGATCCAGGCGATGGCCGAGCACTTCCAGACGATGCGCATCGACGGCACCGACTACCGCCGCCGCGAGATCGAGGGCCACGCCCTCACGCGCAGCGACGCCGAGATCGCCGACCTGCTCGCCCAGGCCCCCGCGGGGGCGGTCGTCACGGACGACCCGTTCCGCGCCGCGGTCGACCACCTCGGCTCGGTGCACCCCTCGCGCTACATCAAGGTGATCGACGGAGTCGACGCCATCGTGCTGCGCGACGTGGCCGCGCTGACCGACCAGACCGACGCCCTGCGGCTCGTCGCGTTCATCGACCGGGTCTACGACGCGCAGATCCCGGTCCTCGCCTCCGGAGTCGCCCTCGACGAGGTCTTCGGCGGCGACATGCTCAGCGGCGGATACCGCAAGAAGTACCTCCGATCGATGTCGCGCCTCATCGCGCTGACCTCGATGGATCCCTTCGGCCCGCGGGGTTCGTAGGATCCGCGGTCCGCTCGAGGGATTCCCCGCTCGCGGACGGCTCTCTGGCAGGGCCGTGTAATGCGTTGTTTACGAGGGCGCCTCGCCTGTAACACGTTGGAAACGTCGAGCCCCTCGGCACGAAACCTCGCCCCGCCAGACTGACGGGCGTACTCAAGCGACCCGCCTCCGCTGACGCCCTGGCGTTCACCGGGCCGCTCCTGCGCACCCGAGGAAAGGTTTCAGAATGGATCAAGGCAATACTGCCTTCCTTCTCATCGCGGCGGCACTCGTGCTGCTGATGACGCCAGGACTGGCGTTCTTCTACGGCGGACTGGTCCGCGCCAAGAGCGTCATCAGCATGATGATGCTCAGCTTCGGCGCCATGGGGCTCATCGGAGTCCTCTGGGTGCTCTACGGGTACGCGATCGCGTTCGGCAACGGCCCCGCGGGCCCCGCCGGCACCGACACCTTCTTCGGCATCGACGGCTTCCTCGGGATCGACGTCGCGCAGATCGGTCTGCAGGGCGTCTACAACGACGCGCTCGGCGAGCAGACGGGTGCGTACCCGGTCCTCGCCTTCGCCGCCTTCCAGGCGACGTTCGCCATCATCACCGTCGCCCTGATCTCGGGTGCGATCGCCGACCGCGCCAAGTTCGGCGCGTGGATGGTCTTCGCCGGCGTCTGGGCCACCGTCGTGTACTTCCCCGTCGCCTCCTGGGTCTTCAACTTCACCCTCGGCGACGAGGGCGTGGTCGACGGCGGCTGGATCGCCTACAACGTCGGAGCGATCGACTTCGCGGGCGGCACCGCCGTCCACATCAACGCCGGTGCGGCCGCTCTCGCCCTCGCGATCGTCCTCGGCAAGCGCGTCAACTTCACCAAGGGTGCGCACCAGCCGCACAACCCGCCCTTCGTGCTCCTCGGTGCCGGACTCCTCTGGTTCGGCTGGTTCGGCTTCAACGCCGGCTCCGAGCTCGCTGCCGACGGCTTCGCGGCCATCGCCTTCCTGAACACGATCGCCGCCCCCGCGGCAGCGATCCTCGGCTGGCTCGTCATCGAGAAGATCAAGGACGGCAAGCCCACCTCGGTCGGTGCCGCCTCCGGTGCCGTCGCGGGTCTCGTCGCCATCACCCCGGCCTGCGCGAGCCTCTCGCCGTTCTGGGCGATCGTGCTGGGCATCATCACCGGTGCCGTCTGCGCGCTGGCGATCGACCTCAAGTACAAGCTCGGCTACGACGACTCGCTCGACGTCGTCGGCGTCCACCTCGTCGGCGGCCTCATCGGAACGCTCTACATCGGCTTCTTCGGCACCGATGTCGGCCTGTTCCTCGGCGGCGGATTCGACCAGCTCGGCAAGCAGGCGCTCGCGGCCTTCACCGTCCTGGCCTACTCCTTCCTCATGACCCTCCTCATCGGCTGGGTCATCCAGAAGACCATCGGATTCCGCGTCAAGAACGAGGACGAGGTCGCGGGCATCGACACCGCGATCCACGGCGAGAACGGCTACGTCCTGGCCGACTAGCCCTGGCACCGCACCGCACCACAGCACCGGAGGGGTGCCGGCTCACACGAGTCGGCACCCCTTCGCGGTGCGTGCGGCCTGCGCGCCGGGCGCGCGTTCCGGGCTAGGGTTCCGGGGTGCCCTCCTCACGCTCGGTCGCATCCCTCCTCCTCCGACTGCTCGGGCGGGTGAGGCCCTCCCGACCCGATGCGTCGCCGGTTCCGCAGCGGCCCTTCCTGACGACTCCGGAGGCCGCGCCGGGTGCGAGCGGAGTCGGCCGCACGACCGAGGTCGATCCGACCCGCGTCCGCGGCGTCCACCTCGGCTACGCGCCCACCGCCGACGGCGACCCCGACCCGGGGGAGATCGTCTGGACCTGGGTGCCCTACGAGGAGGACGACGGCCGCGGCAAGGACCGGCCCGTGCTCGTGCTCGCCGTCGAGAAGGCGGGAACGGTGCTGGCTGTGCGGCTGAGCTCGAAGGAGCACGACGACTACCTGCCGATCGGCACGGGGGCCTGGGATCAGGAGGGGCGCCCGAGCTACGTCGATCCGGAGCGCGTCTTCCGCGTGCACCCCGCCGGGATGCGGCGCGAGGGGGCGGCGCTGGACCGCGCGCGCTTCGACTCCGTCGCGAGGACGGTCTCGGCCCGCTACGGCTGGCGCTGAGCTCCGGCGACCGGATCGATCGGCACGAGCTCGGGGTACTTCGCCGAGCGTCCGTCGCCCGACGACGTCCCCGTCAGCCGGCGCCTGACCCACGGGGCGACGTACTGCCGGTAGTACTGGGCCGAGCCTCCGCGCGCCGACGCGGGCTGCTCCGGAACCTCCTGCACCGGAGCCGGAGGCGTGAGCCCGAGTGCCGTCAGCACGCGCGAGGCGACGCGGTGGTGCCCGCGCGGACCCATGTGCAGACGGTCCTCCGACCACAGATCGGGCCGCTGGAACTCGGGATCGCTCCAGTTGTCGGCCACGACGACGTCGGTGCGCCCGTCGAGCCGCCGGAGGACCGCCGCGGTCAGCGCGTCTCCCCGGCGCTTGATCAGGCGCCCGAGGGGGAGGCGGGCCGAGGGGTCCGCGCCGGCCAGCGCGATCAGGGTGACCCCCTCCTCGTCGCAGCGCTCGAGGACCCGGAGGTACGAGTCGGCGATGCTGCCGATGTCCGCGCGCGGGCGCAGCATGTCGTTGCCGCCTCCGTTGAAGGAGAGGTGGGTGGGCTTCAGCGCCAGGGCGGGCTCGAGCTGCTCGGCGACGATGGGGGCGATGAGGCGCCCGCGGATAGCGAGGTTCGCGTAGTGGATGCGCTCGCCCGTCGCATCCGCCCAGCCCTGCGCGGCGATGTCGGCCCAGCCGCGCGCCGTGCCGTCGGGCAGCTCGTCGCCGACGCCCTCCGTGAAGGAGTCGCCGATCGCGACGAGACGGACGGCGGTCATCGGGTTCCTCGGCGGCGCATCGTCGCACTGTACCCGTTCGGGGGCGGCGCTCTCTCGTGTCAGGAGTGCGCGCCGGCCGTCACCCGGGGCGCCTCCCGATCCGACGGCCGCTCGCGGTGGCGGCGCTCGATCGCCTGACCGGCGTAGCCGGCCGTCACGATCAGAGCCGCGCCGGCGATCCCGATCGGGCCGATCACGTCGCCGGCGAGGACCACTCCGACGAGGAGCGCCCAGACGGGCTCGGTCCCCATCAGGATGCTCGCCCGGGACGCCGAGGTGCGGCGGACGGCCCAGAGCTGCACGACGAACGCGAACAGCGAGCAGAGCAGTCCGAGGAAGAGCACGTCGGCCCAGCCGCGAGCGTCCAGCTGCGCGACCGCGGAGGGCAGCCGGGCGCCGGCCAGCGCCGAGAAGACGCCGGCGCAGACGACCAGCTGGACGAGCACCACTCCGAGGGATCCTTCTCTGCGGCCTCGCGTGAGGTGAGCGCTCGCGGTGACGTGCACCGCGCGCACCACGGCCGCCGCGATCACCAGGCCGTCGCCCCAGGTCGGTGTGCGGAGGCCCCCCTCGGAGACGAGGAGCGCGACCCCGACGACCGCGGCGACGGTGGCGACGAAGAACGAGCGGGGGAGCCACGAGCGGGACGCGACGCCCTCGAGCACCGGCGTCATCACGAGCGCCAGGCTGATCAGCAGCCCCGCGTTGGTCGCGGAGGTGAGGTGGACGCCCCAGGTCTCGAGGCCGATGATCACGGCCTGGGAGCAGCCGAGGGCGGCGGCGATCAGCAGACCGCGGCCGCGGGGGAGCCGCTCCCGCCGCGCGAGGCACAGCAGAGCCGTCGCCGCACCCGCGACGAGGAAGCGGAGGGCGATCGCCGAGGGCACTCCCGTGTCGGCGGCGAGATCCTTCGCCGCGAGGAAGCTGGCCCCCCAGACCGCGGCGACGCCGAGGAGGAGGACGTCGACGACGGGTGCGGTGCGGGAGCGGGAGGGCATGGTGACACTCTCGACTGCGATGACCCCCAAGAACAACGGCCGTTCTCTGCATGCACACAGTAGGTTCGCCTTATGGATCCGACGCGCCTCCGTCTCCTCCGCGAGCTCGGCGACCGCGGGAGCGTCGCCGCCGTCGCCCTCGCCTCCGGCGTCAGCGCCTCCGCCGTCTCGCAGCAGCTCGCCGCTCTGCAGGCGGGTATCCCCATCCCGCTGACGATCAAGGACGGCCGCCGCCTCGTGCTCACGGCGGCGGGGGAGGCGCTCGCCGTCGCCTCGACCCGCGTCGAGGAGGCGCTCGCCGAGGCGCGGGACGCCGTCGAGTCCTTCCTCGAGCAGGAGGAGCGACCGGTGGGCGTGTCCGCCTTCCACAGCGCCGGTCTCGCGCTCTTCGGCCCGTTGCTGCGCGAGCTCGACGGTCGCCCGCGGGTCTCGCTCGCCGACGCCGACGTGGCCCAGGACGCGTTCGCCGGACTCACCGCCGACCACGATCTCGTCATCGCGCACCGCCTCGCCCACGACCCTCCCTGGCCGCTCGCGCGCCTGGTCGTGACCGAGCTGTTCATCGAGCCCCTCGACATCGCGCTGCCCGCCGACCACCTCCTCGCCCGGCAGGCCGGCATCCGCCCCGAGCAGCTGCGCGGCGAGCACTGGATCTCGACGCACGAGGGCTTCCCGCTCACCGGTGTCCTCGACCACCTCGGGGCGATGATCGGCGAGGCGCCGCGCATCGACCACCGCATCAACGAGTTCTCGGTCGCCGCTCACATCGTGCGCGCCGGCGCCGCCGTCGCGGTGATGCCGCGGACCACGGCCGCCGCCCTCGCCGTCGACGGGCTGGTGCTGCGTCCGGTCGTCGGCGCCTCGCTCGCCCGCCACGTCGACGTGCTGGCCCGTCCGGACTCACTCGCCCGCACGCCGGTGCGCACGGTCCTGTCGGCGCTCCGAAGAGTGGCCGGGGTCGCCGCGGAGCGCGCGGAAGCGTGACGCTCCCTGACTCCCGCGGTCAGGTTGGTCGGGAACACTGACGGGGGCGCCGGCGCGGACAGCGACTGATCCGGTGGCGCGACCTCACGACGCGATGAAGGAGACACGATGACCGATCAGGCCGGAATCCCCGACGCCACCACGCTGGAGGGGGCGAAGCGCAGCATCGCGATCCTCGGTGCCGGCGGCGACCTCACCGAGCGCCTCCTCCTGCCCGGACTCGGACGAGTGGCCGAGCTCGCCCGCGACTCCGAGTTCACGCTGATCGGAGCGGCGCGGACGCCGCAGAGCGACGACGAGTGGAAGGCCCTGGTGCGCCGCAGCCTCGAGGACGCGGAGATCCCGGCGCACACGGTGGAGTCGCTCGTCTCGCGCGCCCGCTTCCTCGCGACCGACGCCTCCGACCCCGAGCAGCTGAAGGCGCTGATCGACGCGTGCCCGTCGGCGCCCGTGCTGTACGTCGCGCTCCCTCCGGCGATGGGCCATGCGATCGCCGAGTCGCTGGCGCGGATCGAGCTGCCCGACGATCTCGTCGTCGCCATCGAGAAGCCGTTCGGCGAGGACCTCGAGGACGCCGTCGCCCTGAACGAGGCGCTCGCCGGAGTCGTCCCCGACGGCCGGCTCTGGCGGGTCGACCACTTCCTCGGCAACGCGACCGTGATGGGGATGCTCGGGCTGCGCTTCGGCAACCGGCTGCTCGAGACGAGCTGGAGCGCCGAGCACATCGAGAAGATCGAGATCGTCTACGACGAGACACTCGGTATCGAGGGGCGGGCTGCGTTCTACGACTCGACCGGTGCCCTGCGGGACATGCTGCAGAGCCACCTGCTGATGGTCCTCGCCCTGACCACCATGGAGCGGCCCGACGAGATCGTGGCCCGGGACGTCCACGAGCGCATGGCCGAGGTCCTCGGAGCCGTCCGACTCTGGCGGGACGACCCGAGCACCGCGCGTCGCGCCCGGTACACCGAGGGGCGGGTCGACGGCCGCTTCTTCCCCTCCTACGTCGACGAGCCCGACGTGGACGCCTCCGCGGGCACGGAGACGCTCGCCCAGGTGCTGCTGCAGATCGACACGCCGCGCTGGGACGGAGTGCCGTTCGTCCTGCGCTCCGGCAAGGGGATCGGCGATCCGCGCACCGAGGTGGCGGTGCACTTCCGTCCCTCGTCACCGCCCCGGGGACTCCGCACCACGACGGACGAGTCGGGGACGGTGCTCCGCATGTCGCTCAAGGGCGGAGACGTCGAGCTGGACCTCTTCGTCAACTCCGCCGACGACCCGACCGACCTCGAGCGGGTGACGCTGGAGGCGAGCCCCGGCGAGGCCACGCTGGACGCCTACGCCCAGGTCCTGGCCGGCATCCTCCAGGGCGACACCCTTCTGTCGGTGCCGGGGGACGTCGCGGAGCAGTGCTGGCGCATCGTCACCCCGGTGCTCTCGGAGTGGGCGCGTGGCGACGCTCCGCTCGAGGAGTACCCGGCGGGAAGCCGCGGACCCGAGGGCTGGTGAGCTGCGGGGGCGCGGAGGCGGACGCTCCGCGCCCCTCCTTCCGCGGATGCCGCGATCAGCGGGCGGGCGCCGGGGCGCGGCGCGGCCAGAGGGTGTAGCCGACCGCGGTGATGAGCTCGACCGCGCAGATGATCAGCAGGATCGAGAAGACCGAGTCGAGCGGGGCCGTCCGCTCCGCGTCCCCGGCGATCCAGCGGAGCAGGAGCACGACTCCCGCCGCGATCGCGGCTCCGAGGCTCGAGCGGGCGAGGTCCTTCCAGCAGGCGAGCGCGTAGGCGCCGCCGAAGAGCTTCCGCGGAGCGGGGCCTCCTGCGAAGCGGTGGGCGAACCTGACATCCGCGGCGCGGATCAGCGCGTGACCGTACGCGATCGAGAAGCCGAGATAGAGGGCAGCGAGCCCGTGCGCGAAGGAGGCCGTCGCTCCGCTCCTCAGATCGATCGCGGTCGCGACGAGCAGCACGAGGTCGACCACCGGGGTCAGGGCGAGGAGGACGGCTCCGGCCCGCTGCTACCGCAGGACGTAGCGCGCCAGGAGTCCGAGCGCGATGACCACCCAGAACCCGACCTCGCAGGCGATGACGACGGCCAGGATCATGCTTCCTCCTTGGTAGCACGGCTGTGCTTCTTCCCATGAAGCTAGCATGGCCGTGCTACGGTCGCGTCGTGCCCCGGACCATCGATCGCGACGCCCGCAAGGAGCAGCTCGCCGAGGCCGTCTGGCGTGTGGTGCGCGAGCGCGGCATCGGCGCCGTGTCGGTCCGCACCGTCGCCGAGGAGGCGGGCGTCGTCGTCGGCTCGCTCCGGCACGTGTTCCCCTCCCGCGCCGAGCTGCTGGCCTTCTCGGCCGAGCTGATGGTGCTGCGCGCCACGGAGCGGATCATCGCCACGCCCCGCACCGGAGACGCCCTCGCCGATGCGGTCGCCTTCCTGCGCCACCTGCTCCCGCTGGAGCCCGACAGTCGTGCCGAGCTCGAGGTGAACATCGCCCTGATCGCCGAGACGCCGGCGCTCCCGGTCCTCCGCGAGATCCGCGACGAGGCGCACCGACAGCTCGCCGAGCTGTGCCTCACCCTGGCCCAGAGCGTCTCCGGCCGGCCGGCCGACACCGCGCTGGTCGATGCGGCGAAGCGCCTGCACGCGCTCGTCGACGGCCTCGCCGTGCACCTGCTCCTCCGCGACGGAGAAGGGGAGTGGGCGGTCGGCGTCCTGGCCGCGGAGCTGTCCCGCCTGCGCGGATGACGCCGGAGGTGCGGTCGCCGGCGAGGTGATCGAGGAGGCGCACCGGCGACCAGCCAGGTGCCTTTCGGGATGCGGAGACCGTCACACCGCTGAAACGCCCTCGCCACACCCCGTCCGTAGCTTGGGCCTCAGCGTCCCGCGACCCGACGGGCCGCAGACCGCCGCGCAAAGGGGCTGCAATGAGTGGAAATACCGTCCGTCGTGATGCGATCAAGGACGTCGAGGCGTACGTGCCCCCCGCCGTCAGTTTCACGGAGGCAGAGGCACCGGGGCAGATCTTCGGCGAGAACGTCTTCAGCACCATCGTGATGCGCCAGCGCCTGCCGAAGTCGGTCTTCAAGTCCGTCATGGCCACGATCGAGCACGGGGCGAAGCTCGACCCGCTGGTCGCCGACGCCGTCGCCTCGGCGATGAAGGACTGGGCGCTCGAGAAGGGCGCGACCCACTACGCGCACGTGTTCTACCCCCTCACCGGCCTGACCGCCGAGAAGCACGACTCGTTCTTCGAGCCCGTCGGCGACGGCTCCGCGCTCGCCGAGTTCGCCGGCAAGACCCTCGTCCAGGGCGAGCCGGACGCGTCGAGCTTCCCCAACGGCGGCCTGCGCAACACCTTCGAGGCCCGCGGGTACACCGGCTGGGACGTCACCAGCCCGGCGTACGTGCTCGAGAACCCGAACGGCAACACCCTCTGCATCCCCACCGTCTTCGTCTCGATGACAGGGGAGGCCCTCGACCACAAGACGCCGCTGCTGCGCTCCCAGCAGGCCATGGGCGAGCACGCGGAGCGGATCCTCCGGCTCTTCGGGCACACCGACCCGGCCAGGATCGTGTCGTTCTGCGGCCCGGAGCAGGAGTACTTCCTGATCGACCGGCACTTCTTCCTCGCGCGCCCCGACCTGCTGAACGCCGGCCGCACCCTGTTCGGCACCACGCCGCCGAAGGGCCAGGAGTTCGACGACCACTACTTCGGCGCCATCCCCGAGCGCGTCCTCGGCTTCATGATGGACACCGAGCGGGAGCTGTTCAAGCTCGGCATCCCGGCGAAGACCCGGCACAACGAGGTCGCGCCCGGCCAGTTCGAGATCGCGCCGATGTTCGAGCGCGGCAACATCGCGGCCGACCACCAGCAGCTGCTGATGACGACCTTCAAGACGATCGCGAAGAAGCACGGGATGGAGTGCCTCTTCCACGAGAAGCCGTTCCAGGGCGTCAACGGGTCGGGCAAGCACGTCAACTTCTCGCTGGGCAACAGCGAGCTCGGGTCCCTCCTCGTCCCCGGGGACACCCCGCACGAGAACGCGCAGTTCCTCGTGTTCTGCGCCGCGGTGATCCGCGCGGTGCACCTCTACGGCGGGCTGCTGCGCGCCTCCGTCGCGTCGGCGTCGAACGACCACCGGCTCGGCGCGAACGAGGCTCCGCCGGCGATCATCTCGATCTTCCTCGGCGACCAGCTCGGCGACGTCTTCGAGCAGCTCGCGAAGGGTCCGGCGACCTCGTCGAAGGGCAAGGGCACGATGCAGATCGGAGTCGACACCCTGCCCGTCCTGCCGACGGACCCGGGCGACCGCAACCGCACCAGCCCGTTCGCCTTCACCGGCAACCGCTTCGAGTTCCGCGCTCCGGGCTCGATGCAGTCGGTGAGCGGGCCGATGGTCACCATCAACACGATCATGGCCGACTCGCTCGACTACGCCGCGACCGAGCTCGAGACCGCGATCGCCGGCGGCGCCGACTTCGACGCCGCGGTCCAGGAGCTGCTGACCCGGATCATCACCGAGCACGGCGCCGTCGTCTTCAACGGGGACGGCTACGCCGACGCCTGGCCCGTCGAGGCGGAGCGCCGCGGGCTCGCGAACCTCCGCACCACGCTCGACGCCCTGCCCGAGCTGATCACCGACGAGGCGCTCGCGCTCTTCGAGAAGTACCGGGTCTTCAACCACCGCGAGATGCACAGCCGCTACGAGATCGGGCTCGAGCAGTACAGCCTGAGCATCGGCGTCGAGGCGCGGCTGACGCTCGAGATGGGGCGCACGTCGATCCTGCCCGCGGCCGTCCGGCACCAGACCGAGCTCGCCGTGAACGTCGGGGCGCTGAAGGCCGCCGGGGTCGAGGCCGACCTCGCACCGCTCACCGAGGTGAGCGACGCGGTCGCCGAGCTGCGTGCCGCCCTGGCGACGCTCGCGGCGGCGCTCGGCGACGAGGTGGGGCACGACGCACTCGCCGAGGCCCAGCACGCGAAGGACGCGCTGCTGCCCGCGATGACGGCGGTGCGTACCGCAGCGGACGCGATCGAGGGCATCATCGCCGACGACCTGTGGCCGCTGCCGACCTACCAGGAGATGCTCTTCATCCTCTGACGCCGACCGGCCGGGGCCGCTCACCAGGGGCGGTCCCGGCCGGCGTCCGGATACCCTGGAGGCCACATGACTCCCGACAGCGAACCACCCGTCACCCTGTCCGACTCCCTCGAGGACCGCCTGCGCGCCCAGGTCGCCCGCGAGGGCGAGCGGACGGTCGCCCTGCGCTCCGCGGCGCTGCTCACGGGGGGCTACGAGGGCGAGTCCTTCCTCCTCACCGTGGGCGGTGAGCACGCGGACGGCATCCTGAAGGGCGCGCCGTCGCTCTACTGGCCCGAGCTGTGGGGCGCCCGCGCTCTGCTCTACGTCTGGGACGACGACGCGGCGGAGGCCGTGACCGCGGGCCTCGCGAACGCGTCGTGGCGCGTGCGCGAGATGTGCGCGCGGGTCTGCGCCGAGCGCCTCCTCGGCGGGCAGAAGAAGCTCGCCCGTCTCACCACCGACGAGCACCCCCGCGTCCGAGCGGCCGGCGCGCGCGCCCTCTCGGCCGTCGCGGTGGCGGGAACCACGTCGGGTCGCGACGAGAAGGGCGAGTTCGCCGCCAGCGTCGAGCAGACGCTGACCGCGATGCTGCGCGATCCCGACCGAGACGTGCGCCGGGTCGCGCAGCAGTCGGCCGACGCGCTGAGATCCGCGCGCGGCTGACCCGGCGTCAGAGCGGGCGGGGCCGGTAGGTCTCGATCAGAGAGTCGAACAGCGCGTCCAGGCGCGCATCGACCACCTGGCGCGCCGGGTCGGCGTCGTACCACTCGATGATCTCCCGGGCGCCGGCGGTGAAGCGCACGGAGGGGGAGAAGGCGGGCACCACGCTGCGGATCTTCGCGTTGTCGAAGACCATCGAGTGGGCCTTGTCGCCCACGATCCCCGCACCGAGCGCCGGGTCGGCCGCCGCGATCGCGTCCGAGGTCACGTGCACGAGGCGCGCCTCGACTCCGGCCGCCGCCGCGAGTGCGCGGTGGATCTGATCCCACGTCGGCGTCTCGTCGCCCGTGATGTGGAACGCCTCGCCGATCGCCGCGGACGCGCCGAACAGCCCGACGAGGCCGACGGCGACGTCGTCGGTGTGCGTGAGCGTCCACAGCGAGGTGCCGTCTCCCAGCACGACGACCTCGTCTCCGCGGCGCATCCGATCGATGACGGTCCAGCCGCCGTCGACGGGAAGCGCGGTGCGGTCGTAGGTGTGCGAGGGGCGGACGATGGTGATCGGGAAGCCGCTGCGGCGGTACTCCGCCACCAGGAGGTCCTCGCAGGCGATCTTGTCCCGCGAGTACTCCCAGAAGGGGTTCCGCAGCGGTGTCGACTCCGTGATCGGGAGCCGGGTCGGCGGCGTCTGGTAGGCCGAGGCCGAGCTGATGAAGACGTACTGGGCGGTGCGGCCGGCGAACAGGTCGATGTCCTGCTGCACGTGCTCCGGGGTGAAGGCGGCGAACTCGACGACGACGTCGAAGCTCTCGTCCCCGAGCGCGGCGCGGACGGAGTCGGGGTCGCGGATGTCGCCGCGGACCTGCCGCACGCCGTCGGGCAGCGGGCGGATCGCGGTCGTGCCGCGGTTCAGGACGGTGACCTCGAATCCGAGCGCGAGGGAGCGGACGACGCAGGCCGAGCTGATGATGCCCGTCCCGCCGATGAACAGCACGCTGAGTGACATGGCCTGGCTTTCTGAGTCGAGTGCGGGGGAGCGGGTCCGATCCCGCCGACTCCATCCCCTCATGCCGCGAGCGTTTCCGCCGGTTCCGGGACGACGCCACGCCGAGCCGGGGCGGGAATCGGCACCGTGCACGATGCCCGCGACCCGGAGTGCGGGGTCGCGGAGCCGGCGCTCCTCGACCCCCGACCGGATCAGACCCGTCTCAGCAGGACCGGTGCGCTCGTGGTCGTGCCGCCCCGGGTGTCCACGGCCACCGCGGTCACCGAGTACGTCCCCCGCGGGAAGGCCGAGGTGTTCACGGCGAGGGAGTAGGTGCCGTCCTCGCCGAGGGTCGCGTCGCCGATCCTGGTGGTCCCGGCCCAGAAGGCGACGCCGGCGGTCTCCGTGTCGCCCGAGACGGTGGCGACGAGGGTGACGATGCCGGTCACCGATGAGCCGGAGCTCGGCGAGACGATGGCGACGGTCGGAGCCGCGGGGTCGACCGGAGCCGGAGCGCCGGACGGCTCGGGCGTCGGCGCGAGGGTCGGCGTCACGGTCGGGACGGGCGACGGCTCGGCGGTCGGGGTCGCGGTGGGCGTCGGCGTCGCGGTCGGGGTCTCCGTCGGCGTCGGCGTCGCGGTGGGCGTCGGAGTCGCGGTCGCGGTGGGCGTCGCCGTCGGAATCGGGGTCGCGGTCGGAGTCGGGGTCGCGGTGGGCGCCGCCGTCGGAGTGGCGGTCGCCGTCGGCGCAGGCGTCGCAGCGGCTGCGACCGTCAGCCGGATCGGTGCGCTCGTGGTGGTGTTGCCGGCGGCGTCGGCCGCCTTCGCGGTCAGGACGTAGGTGCCCTTGGCGAACGTCGCGGTGTTCAGCGGGAGCGTCCAGGTGCCGTCCGAGGCGAGGGAGGCGGCGCCGAGTCGCGTCGTGCCGACCCAGAAGCCCACTCCCGTCACCGCGACGTCGTCGGAGGCCGAGGCCTCGAGCGTCACCGCGCCGGCGACCGAGGATCCGGACGTCGGCGAGACGATCGCGACGGTCGGAGCGGCGCGGTCGACCGGTGCAGCGGTCGGTGCGACGGTGGGCACTGCCGTGGGTGCGGCGGTCGGCACTGCTGTGGGCGCGACGGTGGGCTCTGCGGTGGGTGTGACAGTGGGCTCTGCGGTGGGCTCTGCCGTGGGTACAGCCGTGGGTGCGGCGGTGGGCTCTGCCGTGGGTGC